>JAIBAN010000204.1 GCA_019695185.1 Blastocatellia bacterium
TTGCCAAACCTCCCCGCTTGGCGAGGGCCTCGGCGTAGCAGTTCCGGCACCCTTCCGAAACTTTGGCGCACCCAACCCACGGGTTGAACGTGTGATGAGCCCATTCGATTTTGGTATTTTCACCCATTGGTTTTGCCTCCCTGATTCGTTGTCAGGCTGTTTTTGACTGACGGCATTTGCATGGCCGTACCGCTCGGTTTTCCATCTGTTCCCACCCGGTTCCCCGGCAAATTTCACAGTCAGCAACCTGGGGTTTAGGGGCAAATCTTTCGATGGCCTGCATTTCCCTCCAGGCTGTGCAAAGTTCGGAGGCGTTCAAAGGAAAGGTGCTGTTTCGATTGCGCATGGCTGTCAGGTAGCATTCGTTCAATCGCTCCAACGGAACAATGCCCATCAGGATTTCCGTCCAGGCCCTGGAAGTGTCCTTCAATTCGGTTCCGGAAAGTGCCTGTCCCAAGGCCGCAAGCCGAGCCCGTTTGACCACATCCAACATGGCCGCCTGATACTCAAGGGTTTTGGCTTCGGATTCGGGCGGCTTCGGCACGGAGGTCAGCGGCAATCTGGTCCGCTTCTGCGAGTCGCCTTGCGTTTCTGGTACCAGCGTCTTCATAACCTTGGCTATTGGTTCCATTTTGACCTCTCATTGATTGAAAATTCGGAGCGTTGTGAAACCACTTCATCCAGGCCATGCGCCATCCTTTGAGGCCGGCGAACTTCGACCCTTTTGAGCAATGGTGCAGGCAGAATTTTTCTGTTTCGGTTTCGATGTTCAGGTTTGGATAGGTCTTGATGGCCCATTCCCGCATTTCCAACGTGACTTGGAAGGCATCCGGGAAAGGAATGAGGTGGTCCGTTCTTCGTTTTCCCTTTGTTTTGGTTTCTCTCGTGCTCTCTTCCTCACTCAAGAAAACATTTCCATGAGTTGAATTATTTGTAGAGAGAGCGTGCGCGCATGCATGCGCGTGCGCGTCATGCGTGTGAGAGAGTGGGTTAATGGGGCTTTGGTCCAGTTCACCAATGTAATCCCGGTCAAAAAACCAGTTGTAGGGAACCACGTAGGAAGGAGCCAGCTTGGCAACCCTGGCCAAATGGTCCTGGGCCGTTTTGAGATAGACGGATTCGGCTGTCTCCTGCACGATTTTTGAGGTTTTAAGTTCGGACAGGTTTCGTTCCGCAAATTGTTCCAAAACCTCAGCATGGTTGACCAACGTGGCCACATCGTTGCGATTGGGATTGCCCCAAAAACCGAATTTCAACCGGTCAAATTCATCTCGTAACGCCTTTGCCAGCAAGAGGAATTCCGCTTTCAGTTCAGCCGCTGGCTTGACGGGTCTGGATTCATGGAGCCCTCGTTGCAACTCGGTGACCATCTGTTCAAGGCGTTTGTTTTCCTCAACTGCGCTTTGAAGTGCCTGCTCAAATTCGGTCGTGCGAAACTCCTCCATCTCCAGTTTTTGTGTGAGTTCGGCATTTTTCTGTTCAAACTGGCGACAGAGGGCGCGCAGTTCTACGGCTTCTTCCGCATGGTCGGCAGGTACCGGCAGATACTCGCCAAACGTTGCCAGCAGGCTTCTCACGGCCTCTGTGCGGTCATGGAGGGAGAGCTTTTCGAAGTCCAGCAAGGTGCGGTTCAAAAAGTTTTCCACCCGGCTGGATTTGAGAGTCTGGGGAAAGTCGTCTACCGGGAAATCCGGCAGGGAATCGCTCTCAGCGGCCATTTCAGCCGGTTTTGGAACCAGTTCCGGTTCTGGTGCCGGGGAAATAAAATTGGCGGGCAGGTCATTCGGGGGCTTTTGTTTGACGGGGGCAATCGGTGCTTTATTTCCGCCCACCAAAGCCGGTTTGTGACAGTTTTTGCAAAAATCCTGTCCTCGTGGCCAGTGGGCATCGCATGTGGGGCAATGCCACACTATCCGCTCAAAAATCTCTCCGCACGTATCGCATGGCACCTCATCAACTGCCTTCGGCTTCACCCCTGGGGATATTTTGCGGGTGCCGGTGGTGCCGTGCCTGCTGGTGAATTTTCGCTCATCCGATTTCTCGATGGAAGAAATTCCATCGAGACTTGCCCGCAGTTCTGCAACCAATGGATGACCAACGCAACACCGCCGGGCAATCTCCCGGTCCGACCATTTTGACCATTCCGGGTCATTCAACAGCATCATGACCGCATGGCGCTTATCGTGGTTGGTCCGGCGCAATCCGTGCTGGCCATTCATTCCGACCGCCCACAAAATGCCCTCGCGCAGGCTCCCGTTTGAAATCTGAGCATGGAGCATCGTCAGGTTTGCTTTGAGGGCAGCTTTGACCCTATGAAACCCATCCACCAACCAATAATGCTGGGTATCGTAGAACAGTTTGACGGGTGGGAACTCCGCTCCCTCAAGCATGGCTTCGGCGTACTCGGCAATCACGGTTTCATTCATTTCGGCGCGTGATTGCGTGCCGCCGTCCATCCGGATTTTTGAAATTTCAATTGGTTTCATGGTTTGGTTCCTTTGAAAAAACGGGCGGGACTCCCCCCGAAGCCCCGCCCGCTATTTGCCCGTTGTGGTGCCGTCCAGGAAGAAAACGGGGTTGGGTCCACTTTGACGGGCAAACCTGGTCAGGCCCGCAATTCCGCTGCGTGCTGGTGCGCGGCCTGCAATCGTTCCACAATGGCCTCTGCTGTCCCCGTTGAAACCCCACTGGCAATCACCCGGCCATCATTGCAGCGAACCAATCGGCCATCGGTGCGCAACACCAGCCGATGGGCTTCACCGTCGGCAGTCCGTTGGATCCTGTATTCGGCCACCACTCCCTTTTCATAGGGTCTGGAAACCTCACAGCGAGTGTTCTCAGTTTCGGTCTCTGGCTGGGTCCATTTGAGATATTCGATATGTCCCAACCAGCCCAGAGCCGCCATAGCAAATAAAAGAAGAAAGAAGAAAAGGAACGTCATTGTTTGCCTCCACGTCTGATGGTGAGTTTCGGACGGTCCGCCTCCATCCTGTCCGAAGCGGTCCAGTCAAGTAACTCTGATTCAAGGAAAACGGTCCTGGTGCCGACCTTCCGGAATGGGATTTCCTCGTCAGCCACAAACCGATAGAGAGTGCTTTGGTCTATCCGTAAAAACTCCGCTGCCTCTGCCACGTTTAACAATCGTGGGCGGGGTTTCTCTTTGGCCAGGCGGTCCAGCTCCCGGCGCAGGGTGGTTTCGAAAGCATCCGCGATGATGCCCGCGAACCGTTCAAGGAATGGCGAGAGGTCCAAGCTCATGGCCTGGTTCACCCCCAGTTGGTTGTGTTTCAGCCGTTCCATTCAATAAAAATAAAAAGGTCACAGATGGGGCTCCTCTGTTTCAATTGTGACGGTTTTGCCCTTAACTTTGACCCGGCCTGTTGCTCGAAATGATGCACCCCCCGAATCATCAAACCCCATGAACTCAAACCCTTTTTTCTCGTGCTCCTCAATCGCTTTTTGAATGATTTGCCGAACGGTGTTGAGTAACTGGGGCGTCAACTCAAGGTTGGGCTTGCCCATCCCTTTGGCGAGTTTGCGAAAGAAAATGACTTCGTGTGGTTGGGCATCCATCCCAGCCAATTGATTTTTCCGGGCTCGGCTTGCCCATCCCATAAGTCTGGCCTCCAAAATATTTTCAGCAGGCAGCCGCAAAGCCGGTGCGACAACTGCGGTGGGTTGCGGTGCCGCTGAAAACTCAGTGACGGATTCCGGTTGAATGACCGGGTGAAGTTGATGAACCGTGGATAATCCGCTCGGCCCGACCTTCCCGCAGGTGCTCTTTGACCAGTTCCCGCAGGTTGGTGACAGCCTGGACAGCTTCATCCACTTCGCGCAGTGTTTCCTGCGTGATTTCACCTTTAATCAGCAGGACCAGGGCCTCGCTTTGTTCTTTCAAATTGATGGCAACTGCCTCCGTTAAATCACCTGATTGCCGACGGCGTTCGCGGCGGCGGCGTTCATCCAGTCCATCGCAAAGCTCAACAAAGCTGTTGGCAATCATGCGGGCATCTGACGGACTGTCCTGGTGGACTTCTTCGATGATTGTGGCAGTTCGGTGGAGCGGACTGCGGGCCCCGGAACCGTGCGGGTTGTCGTCGTTTGGCGGTTCCCTCCGCCAAGCCCGGATAGTGTCGGATTGGACTCCCAGCCGCCGGGCAATCGGTTCAATCAAGCGGGGTGTAATCGCAAGATGTAGGATTTCATGAAACGGTCGTGACAAGATCATGGGGGTTCTCGAAAAAGTGAAAAAACCGATTACCCCCCAGACCAAAAAACCCGATACAGTTTTGTTTGTGTTGAACTGCCTGCCGACCGGGCCGCCACGGGGGTGACGGTTGGAATTTCAGGGCGGTACGATGCCCCGTGGATGTCATCCGAGAGGGGGTATGCAGGTATTTCATAGCCCCTCTCGCACCTGCACCGGTGCCGTGCCTGCGGTGACACACACAAAAAAACAGGGGTCGCGTCGGCGTTGCGGTGCGTGGATTTTTTGCCCGGCCAGGCGGTGGAACGGCTATTCAAAACCGGTGACCGGGAATCCCCATCAGGGGAATAGCGGGGGCTGGAATCGAACCAGCCAGGGCAGGGTTATGAGTCCTGCGACCTCTCCAGAGGTC
>JAIBAN010000205.1 GCA_019695185.1 Blastocatellia bacterium
CCGCCCGGTTGCGCAGGTGCGGCCAGGTGGTCAAACCGGCTTCGGCAATGGCGGTCATCAGCCATTCCCGGGCGCTCCAGACCGCCATCCGCTGGGTTTTGTTGAGGGGAATAACCCGCCCTGAACGGGTGGCTGCCTGGTAGTCTGCGAGTGAATCAAGACCCCGCGCCTCGATCACGTGCAGGATTTCTTCCAGCAGGTAATCAGCCGACAGCCGTTCCAGGGTTTGCTCCTGCGCCTGCCGTTGCAGGACATTGCCGCTCAAATTCGCCTTGGCCTGCGGCAACGAAGTTTTGAGCAGCTTTTTGAGGTCTGTTTGAGTGGCAATTTGAGGCGAGCCGTCCGCCCGGTTCACAATCGAGAGCACCACCGAATCAGCCGTCCGGACCTCGACCGCCGTCGCATCCGCTCCCAAAAGCGATTTCAACAACTGGCGCGAAACGGCAATCAACGCTGTGGTGTAAGTGGTAAAGAGAATCTGCGGTTTTTCAACGCCGCTTTTTTTCAGGGCTTTAAGATATTCGCCGACGCGGTACAGCGCCACCAGGCTCTTACCCGTGCCCGGCCCGCCCTTGAGCAGCGTGGGACCTTTGGCCTTGAGTCCCCAGGTCACGAAGCGTTCCTGTTCCGTGTCCAGTTTGAGCAGAAATCCAAGCAGTTCACCTTCGGCAAATTTGAGCAGGTTATCGGTTTCTCCCGTCAAAAAACTCGGCTGGGCCAGCACCCGGTCGTAGTCCGGCGAAGTGATGCAATCAAAAATCCGTTCCCGCACGCCCTCCGGCACCTGCGCCTGGAGCAAATCGTCCAGGGTTTTGCACTTCAGGAATTCGGGAAAAAATTCTTCCGGAACCAGGAGTTTGGCGAGTAACCCCGTCTCCAGTTTGACCGGCAGCATTTCGGCTTTGGGGCCGGGAGCAGGGTCGGGGGTCAGGGGTCGGGGGTCAGGGGGAGACAGGGCGTCATCCAGGTTGGGCAATTGGTGCAGGTCCAGCGTCACATCGTCCGGAGCGGTCTGCTCGCCACGATAGACTTCGGCGCGCCGGTCCACACCAAGCAGTGCCACGTAGCCGTCTCCATACGAATAGATAATCCGGTAATCGCCCGAACGCAGCCGATAGACGTTTCCTTTGTAACCCGTCAGCTTTTTCTTGAGCTTGCCGTCCGGAGTCGGGTTGGTGCGCAGGTACTCGACTTTCTCAAGAATGTGAACAATCTGCTCTTTCGGGATAGCCAGCAGTTGGTTGGTGAAGGTCGGTTTGTGGATGACCTCGAAATGCATGACAGAACCCCGCTTTTTCTTATTGGATTGGGTCTATTGGTGAAGGAAACCCGATTTCAGGTGAGGGTTTCTTTTCAGTCTCGTGGGAAATGAATTCATCGGCTGACGGCAAAATGTCCCTGGCTTTTCCCAGGTATTTGGCTTGTTTGATGGACATGCCCAGCCGGTACAGTTCCGCTACATCGCGCAGCCGTTGGTCAACCGCTTCCTGTGACATTTCAATGTTCATTCGTTGGTTTTGGTGGTCACTCATCTTCATCATCCCTCGCCTTCCTCATGGTTGGCCTGTCGGCGGAGGGTTTCCATTTCAGCCATGACTTCATCGAAAGCCGGGTCGCTTCGCAGCCATCCGTGCAGGGCCAGCCAGGGGTTGGCTGAATCCACATCAATGTCCACCGTCACGATTTCACCTTGGGTCAAATATTCGGTGAGTGCGGCTCTGGCTTTTGAAACTGCCCGTTCCTTGGTTTCCGCTTCAACCACGCTACGGGCAAACCTAACACCGAAGCGGAAAAGGAATGATTTTGCTGTTCTCTGACGAGTATTTTGTATTGCATAACGTGCTCCCAATCAGGGGTCGGAGGTCAGGGGTCAGTGAAAACCCTGTTCTCTGCTCCTTGTTCTTTCTTCCCTGAATCCTGCCCCCTCTCCAACCGATTCCCTTAAAGGTGGTTAAGTGCCCGGCGAGCCGCCTGTTTTTTGGTTTGCAAAAAATTCTAAAAAGCCTTGTGGGCTAACGATTTCAAACTTGAACCGGCGGCGTTCAACGAGTGGAATATCAAGCAAATCCCGGTCATTTGAGAGCAGGAATTTGGCTTTCCCAACCAACGCCGTTGCCAAAATCAGATTGTCGTCACTATCACGGCTGGCTGTCGGACGGGTGCCGAGGTTGACCCAGGTAACGGTTGTACGTTTCTGCAAACGTTCCTTAAACCGCTTGACCTGAATGTCTGAAATGCCGATTCGATTCAGGATTTCGAAATACTCCTCGGCCATCTCAGGGCTGACAATCAATTGCAACTCACGCCGGTCACGCCAGAGTTTGAAAACCTGCCGATTCACCGAGCTTTCCGAACGACTCAAATAATGTCCAATCACCACATTGGTATCAAACACCACGGGAATCCGGTTTTTACGACTGGCCATAACGTTTTTGCTTTTCCTGGCGATATTGGCGAACCAGATTTACCGCCTCGTCTTCGTGGTAGGCACTTGACCGGGCTTCCTTTTGCATGTCCTGGTCCATTTGCTGGTCTTCCCAGATTTCAAGACACTCATTCATATATTCCGTGAGCAGTTGGACCGGGTTGCGCCGCCGTGCCCGTGCTGCTTTTTGAAATTGTTCCCAAACCGGAGAATCCAAAACTGTGGGTTGTCCCATAACTGTTCTTCCTTTCTATTCCTCAAACATACTCAACTGCTGCACATTTTGAACCGCTTTGCCTTTGCTGGCAACTTTGGCCCCAGCGGGCTTCTTCTTGCCTTTCTCGTGCAGCCCCTGGGCGACTTCCTGCGCGTAGCGTTCGTGATTGAGTTCGAGCAGCCGGTCCAGCACCTCCCGCCGGGCGGTTTCGCTGATGGTGTAGCGCATTCCCTGCTTCGTCTGGTGAAACCCGTGGCCCAATTCCAGGTCAGCCCAACCATAGGCCCGCGCCACCGCCCCATCCATTTCCACGTGCAGGCGGCGCAGTTCGGCAATGTCCGGCGCGAATTCCTGCGGGTTGTGAAACCGGTTGTAGGTCTTCGTCAGCCCTTCCTGCCGTTCGGTCATGATTGCCTGCCGGTGGGTGTAATAGCGTTCGCCAATGTCGTCCAAGCCTTCGGTTGAGAGCGGAAAGGGGAAGGTTTCGAAGCAATCGGAGGGGGAATAATTGAGCCGTGTTTCGAGTGTTGAACTGTATTCACGAGACCAAAGATCATGAAAGCTCGATTGCAGCAGGCTGAATCCTCCATAAGCAGTCAAGGCAAATACAGTCAATTTGTGCATGAAAACTTGCTCGGAAGATGAAAAAACAAATGAAAGATGCTTGGTTACGATAGGGCAAACTAACACCTGCTCCATCCCTGCGATGGTGGTATACAAATCCAAACCTTTCCTGGCAAATTGCCACCAAAGTCTTGCATAGCCTTTTGCTGACGAGTCGCTTTTTAATCCCAATTTATCGCGCTCCGGCTTCACTTTTTCCTCAACGATGGTAAGGCAATCCGGATAATCTACAGCGTATGGTGGTCCCTTTGGTTTTTCTCGGCCATCATGTTGGGCATCAAGTGGCCAATCGTAAAAGTTTATCACCCAGCGGCTTGGAGATTGGTCGAGGCGGGAATTCAAATCCTCGCCATTGAGGTATGGAAACAACACATCCTTGTTTCTTGGATTTTTGGCGATGAGTTTCTGTGCTTCTTCCGGAGGCAAAATGAAGCCCATTCCAAGCACAATAGAACCAATGAATGATTTGTTTTCGTTGGCTTTCAAACGGTACGGATTGCCCAGGGCTTTGCTCGGTACAGTCAAAAATGGAGTGATGCCCCCAACTGGTTTTTCATCCAGAACAATTTCACCTTGCCAGTGATTGCCGCTCCGTAGCCAGATTTTGGCAACTTCAAGTGCAGCGGTTCCTGGCCAGGGAACGCTTGGTACTGCCCGGAAAATTGTTGCGCCATTGGTTGCAAGCTGGTCAAGTCCAACTTCGCGGGTGTCGCCCTGTGCAATCGTGTTGGTGGCAATCAATCCGAAATTTCCGCCCGATTTCAGCAAAGACTGTGCTCGAAGGAAAAAATAGGCGCACAAATCGGCATTGCCTCGCTTACTGTTTGCCAAATGCTCAACCAAAAACTCTCGGTAGTCTGTTCCAAGTGTACCCGTAATCAATTTGCCGCCTTGGAATGGCGGGTTTCCAACCAGCCCATCAAACCCACCTCTTTCCGCTGCAAAGACTTCGGGGAATTCCAAAGCCCAATGGAAAAGCCGTCTTCCTTTCAAAATCCGCTCGGCTTTCTGGCGGAGGGCCATCACGCGCAGGTCACGTTCCGCGTCGGCAAGGTCGAGGGCGTGCGAAATGTCATCCGACAGGCTCATGAGTTCCGCCGCCATATCCGCCCGCAGCCTCCCAATGCTGCGGAGCGATTCTCCGACGAGCAAATCCGCGATAAACCGGATGTTGTCGAGCGCGGTTTCGGCTTCGGCAAAGAGCCGGGTTTTGGTTTCGACATCGGTAATGTCATTGTCGGGAATGGATTCGAGTTCCTGCCGTTTGGCGAGCGCGTCTGAAATCCAACGCTTAAAATCGGCGGCCACCAGCGGCATTTGCCCGGCTTCATCCGGCTGGAGCGA
>JAIBAN010000206.1 GCA_019695185.1 Blastocatellia bacterium
GTGACAGGTTCACTGATTCTACAAACCCTGAACCCTGAACCCTGAACCCTGAACCCTGAACCCTATCCCGGAGCGTCCTATGAAGTTGCTTTCGCTCGCTTGTGTTTTGTTCCTGGCCGGCACCATGCCGGCGGCAGCCCAACAACGGGCTGCTTCCAAAGCCAAATCGCACACCGCCGCCCCTGCCAAAGTCGGAACCACAACGGCCTTGCACAAGGCTGTCGCTGACGGAAATGTCAAAGACATTGCCACCCTCATTCGAACCAAAAAAGCCCTCGTCAATGCCAAAGATGAAAATGGGAAAACCCCATTGATGCTGGCGGCAGAAAAAAACGATGTGGAAACGGTTCGCCTGCTGCTTCAGAACGGAGCCGACAAGGGGGCCGCTGATAAGGATGACAACACGGCGCTGGATTTGGCGTTTACCGCCAAATCCAAGGAATCAGCCAATGTTTTAATGGGAATGGACAGTGGTGGGGCAGCCGATACGTTGGACTCCCGGCAGGGTCGCCACGCGAAACTGATTACCAATGATGGCGACGCCCCCACTGCCGCTGGGGGAAACCCAGGTGCCAAAGATGACCCCACGTTTAACGGAGTGTACCGGGAGCAGAAAGGTGATGGGGTCAAACGTCCGGTGCATGATTTTGTCAATGATGCGGCAAAACCGCCCGGAAAACAGTAAGCTTCTTGAAAGGACTGAGGACTGAGGACTGAGGACTGAGTGCCGAATAACTAAACCCGGCACGAAGTTCAGGAGCTTTCCAGAGCTTTTGCCAAACTCAGTCCTCAGTCCTCAGTCCTTTTTTCATTTCACACAGGGAGATTCCTCTTGGGCCGCCGATATTCCTGCTTGCTTTGCCTTTGTCTTGTTTCATTGCTCTTCACAACCCAATTTCCCCTTTCTTCCAGGGCGCAGACTCCTCCCAAGTTTCAACTGACAATTGATTCCATCATGCGCGGCCCGGAAATGATTGGCACGCCCCCGGCACGGGTGCGCTGGTCGCCTGACAGCCAAAAAATCTATTTTTCGTGGAAAGAACCTGGAACTCCACGCGAAAAAGACCCGGATACCTACATGGTCAACCGGGACGGCTCCAATTTAACGAAATTGAGTGAGGAGGCAGCCCTCAGCGCCCCCCCGGACCGGGGCCACACAAGCCTTGACAAACGGCTGACGGTCTATACCCGTGACGGGGATTTGTTTTTATATGACCGGCAAAAACAAACCACCAAGCGCCTGACCCAAACCACCTCGTTCGAGTCAAATCCGCATTTCACCCGTGACGGAAAACGGTTTTGGTTCACCGAAGGCATGAACCTGTTTTTATTTACTCTGGAAGACGGCTCCGTGCGCCAGGTGACCAATTTTCGGAGCGGCCATTCCACCGGTCCGGTTGAAACCAAAGAAAAAGGCACCGAAAGCCAGGAATATCTGAAGAAGGAAGAGCAGGAATTGCTGGGCGTGGTCAAAAAACGGGCGCAACTCCGGGAGGAACGGGAAGCCAAACAACTCAAAAAACAACCCCTCAAACCCTGGCAAATCGCTTCTGACCTGGCTGTGGACGCCATGGAACTGACTCCGGATGAGCAGTTTGTCATCCTCGCCCTGACCGAAACGGCACGCGGTTCCCGGACGGCCAATGTCCCGCAGTATGTCACCGAATCAGCCTATGCCGAGCAAACACCTACCCGCAATAAAGTGGGCGATGTGCAAAACCGCTCCAAGCTGGCGGTTCTGTCACTTGCTTCAGGCGAACTGAAATTCTTTGAACATGGATTGAAAACCACCCGCAAAAAGGCACCCGAAGGGAAAGAGCCCGAAACTGTGGAACGCGGTATGTATTATTCCCTTCCGGTGTGGTCCGATGACGGAAAACATGCCGTGGCGCTTGCCCGTGCCACTGACAACAAGGACCAATGGGTGATGCAGGTGGACCCGGCCCAAGCCAAACTTTCGGTGCGGGTGACCATACATGATGACGCCTGGGTGGATTTCCCCGGCACGAACACGTTGGGCTGGCTGCCCGACAACCAGAATGTCTATTTCGAGTGGGAACGGGATGGCTATGCCCATCTCTACAAGGTGGGGTATGACGGCGGCGAACCAATGCAACTGACGACGGGGAAATTCGAAGTTGATAACGTGGTTCTTTCCGAAGACAAGACGAAGTTTTATTTCACCTCAAACGAAGTCCATCCCGGTGAAGTCAACCTGTATGAAATGCCGGTCAGCGGAGGGGAACGGACCCGGTTGACCAGCCGCACCGGTTCGAGCGAGGGCACCGTTTCCCCGGATGGCACGGCCCTTGCCGTGATGTTTTCGACAGCCAACCGGCCTCCGGAATTGTTTGTGCAGGACGCCAAACCGGGCAGCGAAGCCAAACAAATCACTACTTCGCCGACGGCGGAATGGCTTTCCTATCCGTGGAGTATCCCGCCCGTCGTGACCTTTCCTGCCCGTGACGGAGCCACCGTCTATGCCCGGCTGTATAAACCGGCCAAACCAGCCAAAAACGGCCCGGCTGTGGTTTTTGTCCACGGGGCCGGGTATTTGCAAAATGCCCATAAATACTGGTCCTATTACTATCGGGAATATATGTTTCATCATTTCCTGGTGGAACATGGCTACACGGTGATGGACCTTGATTACCGGGCTTCGGCGGGCTATGGGCGCGACTGGCGAACCGGAATTTACCGTTTCATGGGAGGCAAGGATTTAAGCGACAACGTGGACGCTGCCCGCTGGCTGGCAGCCAACCACGGCGTTGACCCCAAACGGATTGGCATTTATGGCGGAAGTTACGGCGGCTTTATCACCCTGATGGCCATGTTTACCGACCCGGATGTCTTTGCCGCCGGTGCAGCCTTGCGACCGGTCACCGATTGGGCGCATTACAATCACGAATATACCTCGAACATTCTCAACAACCCGCAGGACGACCCCGAAGCCTACCGGAAAAGCTCGCCGATTTATCATGCCCAAGGACTCAAAGGTGCGCTGCTGATTTGTCACGGCATGGTGGACCTCAACGTGCATTACCAGGATTCCGTCCGACTGGCCCAACGTCTGATTGAATTGCGCAAAGAAAACTGGGAACTGGCTTCCTATCCGGTCGAAGACCATGCATTTGTGGAAAACTCAAGTTGGGCCGACGAATACAAACGCATCTTCAAACTGTTTGAAACAAACCTGAAGAAGCGATAATTGCCATATTTTTTTTCACCGCAGTGGCGCACCGCAGAGTGACGTGCTTGGCGAATCGGCTGCGCCACGTGGTGAAACACCAACGGAACCCAGGCGGAAGTCTGAGGTGCAAGCCTGCCGCATTTTTGTTAAGTTTTACCTGTTGTCACCCTTCCCCAAGCTTCATCGCGCCCGTTCACCGGCTTTCAGGCTGTGGGCGAAACCACATTCCCCCGGAATCAACATTCACAAACCGACCTTGCCGCCTGTGTCTGGCGAGGAATGGTTTGGCTGTCATTCGGAGGAATCACATGGCTGGAACCCATCGGGACGTATCACTCAAACAGGTTTTTGACCGGGTCGCCAAAAATCCGGACCTGCACGTTGCCACGCTGAATCTGTATCACTATTCGGAAACCCAAGGAGCCAAAGGCATTGCCGGACTTGTGCCCCGGCTGGAAAAAACGCATTCGGCGCTGGCCGAACACCTGCACCAGCATGCCGCCGACGAATTCCGCCACGCCGAAATGATAGGCAATCTGATGGCTGAATTTGGCGCACACCCAACGCCTCCGGTGGGTGTGCGATATGTGGACGAATTTGAAGCCCTGGCCAAAGGGGTTTTTGAACAGGCTGAACCTGATGAGGTGGAAATCATGGTCGGCATCAATGTCACTGAAAAACGCGGCCTCAAGAGTTTCGCCCTCCATGTCGCCGCCCTCCCGGAAGATTCCTCTTCCTTTCGGACCTTGAACCAAATCAAGGCTGAGGAGGCCGGTCACGTCCGCTGGGGGAACGATTCCATCCGCCGGTTCCAAACCCAGGGCTGGGGAGCAAAGGTGGCTGCCGCCCAAAGTCGGTTTGGTAAAATCGAACAGGCTGCCTACCGGACTTCCATGGATTTGCTGCCCTTTGCGCCTGTCCGCCGCCTTGGCCACGTGCTCGACATTGCCGGGGACCTGCCTGCACCTAAAAGGTTTGAGTATCTGTGGGACCATGTTGCCCGTGTGCTGGACCCGTTCCCTTTGGCCCAGGCCCGGCTTGAGTTTGTCTCGTCGCTGGCCACAACGCCTTCCTTGCGGGAACAACTGGCGGAGGATGTGACCGCTTTTTGGAACCAAGGAACTTTCAACAATGATTCGGTGCTGGGGCGGCTGGGACAGGAAACCTGGAATGAGGTCCGTTCCTGGTTTGATTGAAATGGTGGCGCGATTTGTTTAATCGCGCTCTGACCTTTCTCTTCCGTTCAATTTGGTGAACTCAAAAATTCTTATTCGAGCGCGATTAAACAAATCGCGCCACATTTACAAATCCCCCCTCTCTCACAGCCCTCAGCCCTGTTTGCACCGGAGGCATTGAACCCGGAAGCCGCAACCCTCAATGCCTTTGGCAAACAGAAGGTCTTGTCGTGCTACTTGATT
>JAIBAN010000100.1 GCA_019695185.1 Blastocatellia bacterium
TGACCAAAGCGGCGATGGCGACCCTTGACCCGTTCATTCATCGCTCACCGGAACTTCCCTGGTGGGATGTTCTGATTGATCCGCATGGGACGGGGCACGCGGTATGATATTTTCTTCCGACTCCCTTGGTTTCGACAATAGGAAATTCAGGATGCAAACGGATGGTCCAAGGCATAGAAGCGTACCTGTGGGTGAAAAAACTTTCAGGGCAGGACGGGCCAAAATGACGCTGGGAACGTTGGCACAGTTCGGAGCAATGCCAGACAAAGAGTAGCAAGTGGCTCTCTGGTGTGGCTGTCATATTGCCACACTCAGCCACTTCAGTCCATTTCAGAATTGGCCCTCCAGGTGACTCTGAACCGCTTGGCAGTCCTGGTAAAATCAGGCACATTCAAACATCACCCGGAGCAAGGGTAAAATCCGGCTGACTGACTTTTTCTGCTTGAGGTACCTTCATGACGATTCGAATCGGGATTGGATATGACCTCCACCGGCTGGTGGAAGGCCGCAAACTGATTATTGGCGGGGTTGAGATTCCCTATGAAAAAGGGCTTTTCGGGCATTCGGATGCGGATGTGCTGACCCATGCCCTGTGTGATGCCCTGCTCGGAGCCGCCGCACTGGGCGACATCGGACAGCATTTTTCCGACAAAGACCCGCGCTTTGCCGGAATTGACAGCCTCAAAATGCTGGCGCATGTCATTGGCCTTGTGCGGGAGCAAGGGTTTGTCCCGGTCAATGTGGATGCCAATGTTGTGGCCGAAGCCCCCAAACTGGCCCCGCATATTCCGCGCATGCGGGAAAAACTGGCCGCAATTCTTGAGCTTCCGGTTTCAGCCATTAGTGTCAAAGCCAAGACCAATGAAAAGGTGGATGCCACCGGGCGGGGCGAAGCCATCGCGGCACAGGCGGCAGTGCTCATCCAAAAGACCTGACTCGTTGCCTCGCTTTACCAATTATGAGATCGAACCCGTTGCTTCAAAAACACCAGCCGAGGCCTAACCATCAGAGCTTTTGGCCAAGCCTTTGAAAAAACGATTCCACTGCTCGCGCCTCAACTTCATAAGGAATGTTCCAGTAGGCAGCCTGCCGGGCCTGAGCTGACAGGCTCCGTTGTTTCCATAACAGTCCGGCATAGTCACGCAGATACCGCCAGAGAAACCGGGCGGTTCCCGCTTCAACATATTGACGCACATGGGTGGCCTCGTGAACCAGGAGCGCATCCAGGCGGGCACCGGGTGGGTGCTCCAGCAAACGGGCAACAGCAGCCGGTTCCAGAAAAACATGTCGCCCGAAGGTAATTCCTTCAGCCTGGGCAACCCTCGTCATCCACCAACCAGCCCAACCGCCCCAGAGCCAGATTGACGGCAATGCCACCTCCGGTTTTCCGCAATTGGTGAAAAAGTGGCGAAAAACCACTTCCAGCGCCTGTTGTGAAGCATCGTCAAGGCGCTCGAACGGCAACAAAAGGTCCAGGATTTTTCCGTGAAGGGTGGGCATTGACTTACCGTTTGGTGCTAAGATAACCGTTCAAAAAAGAGACGTGGCGCACACGCCTTCCCACATAACGTGAGACAACTCAACCTTACTTTTCAATTCCGAAGCTCTCGGTTTTGTGTTGGTACGATTTTTTTGGAGGAACCATCAATGCAAACGCTTCCTCGGCGCTTCATTGCCGTTTCAGCCTGCCTGCTGGGCTGTCTACTGCTCTTTGGAACGCTTTCAGCCACCGGCCAGATTCAATTCAGCCGCCCGAAAAACCCTGACCCATTGCTTGACAACCCCTATACCTTTGCCCTGACACGCGAAGAACTGACGGAAATGGTCAAGCAAACCCTGAAAGACATGGAAATCCCGCTTGATGAGGCCAAAAGCAAGGAAAAACCGGGCATCATTGTCACCAAACCAGTCATTTTTACCAAGGGTGGCCCCTCCGGCGAAAATCTGGAATATGTTTCCCGGCGTCCGGCAGGCGATGCCCGCAACTGGTTGCGGGGTCGTTATTCCTTACAAGTCGAGGTCGCCCCGATTGACCCGCAACGGACCAAACTTTTCGTCTTTGCCCGCGTCGAAGGCGAATTTCAGGACGACCTTGCTCCCAAATGGGTTGAATGCCCCTCGCGCGGCGTCAAGGAAGATGATTTCCTGAAATTGATCATCAAACGGGTAAATGGCGAGCAATAAGTTTTGGATTTTGAGGTTTGAGGTTTGAATTGAAAAGCAGCAACGCAAACCCCATCACCACGCAAAACGAAAAACGAAAAACTGTAAAGTAAGGTGTTTATGATGACCTCCATTTTGTTCTTTTTTCTGTTGGAACGTTGGGTTTGGGCCAGTCTGACCGGAGTTGCGGCGTTGCTAGGGCTGATTTTTGCATTTATGGCCCTCCGGCGGGCAGCCCAAGGGGCCAAACGGCTGGCTGAGGATATCGAATCCAGTTCCCAACAAAGCCCGCTCAGTTTATTTGAAACGGCGCTGCCCACCCAACCGGCCTCGACTCCAGTTGAAACGGAACCACTGCCTCCCACCGAACTGGCACCGCTTCCGGTCAAACAGGTGCCCGCGCTGACGATACCGGAACCGCTTCCCACAGAGCCACTGGAAGCCGGTCCCATTGTGGTTGCGCAGGCAACGGCCAAAATCGAATCGGCCAGCCCGGCGGTGATTCACACCGCCAATTTTGCCTTGAACGAAGCTGAAACGATGGATGCCGAAGCCTACAGCACCGAAGAAAACACCATCGAACCGGAGCCGCCCCGCACTTCGGAAAATATTCTGGCCAGTCAAATTGCCCAACAGATAGCTGAACGAAGAGCCAAACTTTCGGCCTCCGAAACCATGACATCTGAAAACCGGCTGACAGAAGGAGTCAAAATCAACTCAGCAGTTGAAACCCAGCCGATGGCAGAACCACATTTGCGGGTTGCGCTCCAGACAACGCCGATAAAACCTGATACCGGCAGGCCAGCCGAACACCTGCCGACTTCGAAAAAACGGCTCCAACCTCCCTCGGCGGCCCTGACTGCTCCGGCCACCGCCGCCAATTTCAATGCCGCAAGCGCACCTCCGCCCCTGGTACGGGCCAAGGGGACCGCCCCATTAAGTGTTTCGGAATTGCTGCCGACCCAAGCCCAAACGGCACCGGTTCACCCTGGCACGGTTCAAACTCCAGTCGAATATTTTCCCAAACCCGTGGGAGAGGCCAGTCAGAGCAATATAAAAACACCTTCGTTTTTAGGCGTTGATGTCGTACCCGAAAAGGGCGATATTTCCTATGAACGCCGGGGCGCACTCAAATTGATTGCAGGGGTTGCCGTTGCAGCCACCTTGGCGGTGTTTACCTTCCTGCCTGCTGCCCGAACCAAACTCCCTGCCCCACTGGCCGCGCAATTGCAAAAAATCCCGGTCAAACTTGGGATTGAAACTCTGCCCCCGCCTCCGCCTCCGCCCAAACTGGTTGAGGTGCGGGAATATGTTGTGACCTACAAACCGACTCAAAGCAAAGAAGTTCGGACAGCGCTCATGGGCGGAGTTGTCAAAAACATCAGCCCCAATCCGTTGCAAAACCTGCGAGTCGAAGTCGAGTTGTGGCGGCGCGATGCTCCGGCCCAGCCCCCCGAAAGCCGTATCGTACCGCTTGATACAACCTCCGTGGCACCAGGGGCCCAAGGCAAGTACGTGCTGGAAGTCCCGGACAAAGATTATTTCTCGGCCCGCTTCGTAAGGGTGCTACAGGCTGACGGAAAAGAAGCGAACATGGTTTACAACAAGGAAAAAATCCCGGCCTGGGAGCCGGCTCAAAATGCCGTTGCCGCCAAACCTGAAAAAAGACAGGGATAAGCGGCAAGGTGACAAGGTGACAAGGTGACAAGGTGACAAATCTTTCACTCATTAGTCTTACTTTCCTTGGTTTCGTTCAAATCAGTCAAACCATTGAAATCATCAAATCTGGAAAAGTCACCTTGTCACCTTGTCACCCGCCTGATTTTTCTTTCCCATCTCGTTTTCTCAACCCAGCCTGTGCTACACTTGCCCCTACGTTTTAGCTCACCGGTACACGCAAACTACAGTAGTCACAAATCCAAACCAAATCGAAGCGAAGGGCTTCCCTAAACCTGTCACGTGAAAACGAACTCAGAGGCCGAGGAATTCCATGAAGGAGTGTCCGACCTGTAAGCGTTGTTTCGAAGATAGCCAGGAAAAGTGCTCGCACGACCAGAATGATTTGTTATTCAGCCAACCCGGAACAACAGTCATTGATGGAAAATATCGTCTGATTTCCTGTCTAGGTCGTGGTGGAATGGGGTCCGTTTATCGGGCTGAACACATCCATCTGGGCCGTCCGTTTGCAGTCAAAACCGTTTTGCCCGATTTTGCCAGCCGTGACCCCACAGCCATTGACCGGTTTCGCCAGGAAGCAAGAGCCTCTGCTGCCATTCATCATATCAATGTGGTTGGTGTCACTGATTTTGGCGTGACTGACCAACGGGTTTTTTACCTCGTCATGGAATATGTCGAGGGACGTGGTTTGCAGGAAATCATCAACACTGAAGGTCCGCTGACCCCGGAACGTGTGCTCAAAATCATGAAACAGGTTTGCGCCGGCGTTGGTGCTGCCCATCGCCTGAACATGATTCACCGGGACCTCAAACCGTCTAATATCATGATCAGCCGTCCGGTCACAGGTCCGGTTTCACTGGAAGAGATGGGGCTGATTCTGGGAGATGATGTAACCGGCACCAATACCCCCGCCCCGCCGGCTGCCGAAACGGAACCTATCATCAAAGTGTTGGATTTCGGACTGGCCAAAATTCTCAATACCGAAGTGCTCGGCGATGGACCTGCCACCTTGGGAACAGGCGTCATGGGAACTCCTCATTACATGTCACCCGAACAATGTAACGGGAAAGCCGTGGACCCGCGTTCGGATGTGTACAGCCTGGGAGTCGTTCTCTTTCAGATGTTGACCAAGGATGTGCCTTTTAAGGGCGATTCCTTTGGCGCAATCGTCTCCGGGCATTTGATGAAAAATCCGCCCAGCCTGCGGGCCTTGAATCCGGTCGTAACCGAAGCGTTGGAATCAGTGGTTTTGCGGGCCATGTCGAAAGACCCGGCCAATCGGCAGCAGTCCGTCATGCAGTTGGCGGATGAGCTGGAAGCAGCCATTTCCAAAACCAGTCTGACCGCCTCTGCCAGCCAAGCGGCAGTTTTGTTTATTACCACCCAACCAGGTGGGTGTGATGTCTATATTGGCAATGATTTTCGCGGTAAAACCGGCCCGACCGGCAAACTTGCGCTGCGCTTGGACCCAGGCGAATATCGGCTCCGTTTTACCTGCCCTGGTTGGTTTGACAATTCCCGCACGGTGGCCATGGGAAGTACCGAGCAGCAACTTGAGGTGACCTTGACACACAAGTCTGCCGGTCAAAGTGCGCCGATGCAATCCGGGGCCTATCCGATGCCGGCCCAGTTTGCCAACAGTGCGCCAAATTTCTCCAGCACAGCCCGGATGCGCCCCACGGGAGCCATGCAATCCCCGTTTGCAACCCCCACCCGCCCAATTCAGGCTCCAGCGGTTTCCCCAACGGAATTTCCCGTGGTGAAAGATAAATATGCCGGACTTGGGGTTGACATCTTTCTGGCTTCGGTGTGTGTGGCGCTTTCAGGGGTCTTATATTTTGCAGTTGAACCCTTTCCTGACCCGCTTTCCCAGCATTTGGCTGTGTCAACCCCCTTTATTTCCACCCTGGTTGGTTTTGGCGGAATCGGTTCGACAATTGCCGCCATTGTCGCCATGCTGATGGCTGACTATCAGTACAGCCATCAATCCACTCCGGGCCTGGCCTGGGTTTTTGGAATTTCCAGGGTAGGATTTGCCATTTTTATTGTGCTTGGAACAATTGTGGCCGCAATCGGGGCGGTTATCAACAAATGGGACCTGCCGCCGATTCTCTGGTTTTCTCTGCGCATCGGACTGATTGCACTTTTTTCGACGCTCTATGCCCGGGTTCGGAGCCGCCATCGGGCTGCCATTGTGTGAAAATCAGCTTCTGTAAGCTTGCGTACATCCACGCGCTTTGTAACCAAAAGTAACTTTTGGACAACAGGAGTCCGTTTTCCTAACAAGATTGATTCATAGTTTTTATTGCTAACTTAATATAATAAAAGCTTTTATAAAAATTATGTATGTGCGCATTAATTGGCATAAAGCTTGCCTTAACCTCAAGCTGTCTTCCTTTGAAAGCGACCACAAAAGTTTCCCAAAGGAACTTCTCAAATATTCAAATCAACAACCTAACCACTTCGAAGATTTGCAACTTAAATTACCCATAGCACCACTAGCTGCCGAAAAATGCCGATTGCTACAATTAGGGTAGTAACATTCACTATGTCCAGGTCATTTGACCAGTGTTTCAGATCAAAATATTCATTCAACCCATGGAATCCAATTTTTTGAAAGGGAGGAGCGTTATGCAATCACGCTGCCAGTTGTCGCAAAATTCAAGAAACAAAAGGTTTTTCAAGCAACGCTGCTTTCATTCGGGGGTTACGTTTATTGAGCTTTTGCTGGCAATGGTCGTTCTCTTGGTCGGAATGTTGGCGGCACTTGGGTTTCTCACTTCTGCCACTTTGGCATCTGCGAATGCGCAAAGACTAAATCTGGCCAAGGATTTGGCTGCCGATACCCTTGAGCAAATCTTTTTGATGAGGGATATAAATGCGATTGGGGGGATTTCTATTCCTCAGGATCGGAATAAATCCACCTTTGGAAATTTGTCCAACTCCGGCACTGGGATTTTTAATACGACCTTCAACCCAATTAAGTCGGACATTGGTGCTGATTTAATTCGCGGCAGCAAAGATGATGGCGCAGCAGCGGATCCGCGTTTTATTGGATATTCCATGCGCATTTTAATCCGCAGCGCCACCGTAGCCAGTAATCAAACTGATCCCATTACAGACCCTGAGCCAGCTTCTACCGATCAAGTACGCCGGATTATTGTGGAAGTACAGTACCCATTGACAATTGGAAGAACGACCGCCCAGAAGTTTCAAAAAATCAGGCTTGAATCATTCATTACGGTGCCGCCTTCTCAAACAAACGTTGGTTGATAACGATGGATTGCCAGAGTTGGGCAGGGAATCAGCTTTATCACGATTCGATGAGTTGAGTGGTTTGAGGTCACTCGCTTCGACCTCAATTTTTCTCAAATTCTGCCCATATCAACCAAACTCTGCCTGTCCCAACTCAGTGGGAGGGTTGTTGAAAGGCTGTCTTTTGCGGATTTACAATGGAGCAAATGCGATGACGAAGCAAAAAAGTATTCAAAGGCAAGGTTCCCACTTTCAATCCGGCTTCTCTGTTGTTGAGTTGTTGATTGTTATTTTAGTCATCTCAATCTTGGTTGGTTTAGCAGGTTTGACCATTGTTCGGTACAGGCGTTCGGTTGAAGCTGATGTGGTTGCCACAGATGTTTCACAAATGATTCGGCGAATTCGGGAACGGGCGTTGGATGAACGGGTTACCTACCGATTGCGGTTTGTCCCTGGTTCAGCGGTGGCTGGTGTCAAAGGTGACACTTATTATCTGGAAAGGTTTCCCGCCAGCCCTGCTGACCCTTCAACCGACCCTGCCAATCCTAAAGCCCAAAATCTTCCCAAAGGGTGGCGGTTTGCCAAATCGCCGGCTGCCTCAGCCGCCCCGGACCCCTATAACCTCCCGGAGGTTTCATATAGCTACACTGGCGGCCAGTGTGCAATTCTCTTCAAAGGGGATGGAATTCTTGGCGATGGGAATGCAATCACGACCCCAACTTCCAATATCAACACCCCTCCGTTAAACCGAACCATCTTTTTATATGATGCAGAGGAACCAGGAGCATATGAGAAGCAGAATAAACCTCGGGCAATTACTGTGATTGGAAATACAGGCAGAACTTCGGTGTGGAAACTGACCGGAGGGAGCGAATGGCGGTTGCCAGGGCAACGCTAATTAGTTCGCATCAACCCGTTGGATTTCGCTAGTAAGAAAAGAGGCATCCATTTATGCAAATAACACAATTGCAAAAACCCTTGTTCAATCGGCAAGGTCGTCGTCGTACTGGGTTCTCTTTGCTGGAATTGTTGGTGGTTATGGCACTTTTTACCATCATCATGATTGCCGTCATCGGAACTTTTTCTTTTGCCCAAAAATCCGTCAAAACCAATGAATTACTGGTTGATGTAACGCAAAATGTGCGTGCTTCGGCAAAATTTGTCTCAGACGATACAATCACCCTGGGTGAACGATTTATGGGGCAGGTGAGCGGCGACTTTGTGTATGTACGGAATGGTTTTCTGAATACGATGGACTTTCCCTCGCAGGATGTAACCAATGATGAGAACTTTTATGATGAGTTGTATGCTGTTCAGGGAGCAAACAACACCAACTCCACCGGGTTGCCAAGCGCAACAGCTACTTTAGGAGTTGATGCGAATGGAGCGTCAACCTCCAATTTTATTGTCTACCGTGGAACCGGAGAAGCAGTGGCCGGCGCACCCGGAATTCCTGTTTATGGGTCTGGAACCGACCAATTACTAACCGTGCAGGTTGAAAATATTGACCTCAAGTTTCAGGATGACTATGGGTTGGTTCAACCCGATATGGACACCAACCCTGAAATCGCATCTGCCAAATACACCGCCCAGGTTCAGTTTTCCGGTTCCAATCTCACGTTAAAACCATATGCCGTCGCAGGGTTCGTGCCTTTGACCAATCTGGTGGATGCAGCCAAATTGCAGACCCCTGACCCCAAAGATTACCTATTGGCCAATCGGCTTCAGCCCAATGTTGACTGTTTGGTGTTGCGTTCGGGCTCAGGGCCACAGTTTTTGGTCTTGGTCAGCGCCGTCAATACCAGTACCGGAGACATTACCATTAACTTTGACGACCCCATCAAAGTTAATCCCGATGCAACCGCGTTGCGGGATCCCAATGCCGGGGGAGCACCGCCTCTCACACGAACCATTTTCCTGTGTGCCAACAACGCCGTTGTGAGTGTGGAAAAAGCCCGGCTGGTTCGTTACTACATTGGCGCTCCCAAAGATGTAGCAACGGCTACTTCCCTCAAATTGCGACCTGATTTTTGTGCTTTGTATCGGCGGGAAGGAGCACGTGTAGACCCGGTTGCATTCAATATGATGAATATGCAAGTCACCTACACTTTGATTGACGAGCTGGTGCTGTCCGGCGGGAAAGGACAGTTTTACCAAATGCCAGGCCCGGTTCTGACGGACTTCAATACATTGCCGCCACAACCTGCGGCACCTGCGGCGGGGCGCACGCGAGACTGGACACGCGGGGTCATCCGACTGGTCAGAGTTCATTTGTTTGGCCGCTCAGAGGTAAAATTCCGCAATCCGACTGCTGCCGCCGGAAGCGCCAACGAGTACCTGGACTACTTGCTCTATAACAAAGATTTTGTAATTTCGCTCCGCAACGGTGCTTACAACCGCTAAACACCACCAAACCCAGGGAGGGTTGATATGAAGCAACATGTACCATTTTCAATAAACCCATTGCCCATAATGAGCAAAACCTCTCGGCACCAAAAATTGGCGCAACGTGGTGTGGCTCTGGCAATTTCTTTGATTTTGCTTGGGGTATTACTCATTTTCACTGCGATTTCCGCGACCTTGATGACCTCGGAAGCCCGCATGACAGTGGCGTCTTACAATAATACCCGATCCTTCAACGCGGCCATGGCAAGCTTGGAATACCTGACCAATGAGTTTAACAAACTCTATGCGGTCAACCAAAACCCAACGGTTGGAGACATTTCCGCCATCACCAATGTCACTCCGTTGTTCAAAGACGGCAGCTCTGATTTGTATACATTTTCCCAAGGCGTGCGAGAGCTCTCAGGAGGCCGTAACCTAGTGACCGTGCTTGACCCTCCTTACAATGATTTGACGGCGCGGGAACGGGTCTATCGGCTTGAGGCTATTGCCACCGACAACAAAACCAAAGCCCAGGCCCGCTTGATCCGTGATGTGGCAAACTATCAAATCCCGATTTTTCAGTTTTCCATGTATGCGTTTGACAATTTGGAACTATCAGCCGGGGGGACCTACACACTCGGCGGACGCGCCCATGGAAACCGGAGTCTGTTCTTCTTCCGGAACAGCAATCAAGTGGCAGGGCCGGTCAATGTCTATGGCCCAATCACAGCCGTAGGGGAGATTTGCAACAACGTCAGTATCTTTGGCTCACTCGGAAACGGAAATTCTTGTCAGGTTTATGCGACGACACCCACCCCCGCAGGGCTGAAACCAGTCGTGCCAAGTATTGTGGCGGGCCAGGGGCCGGATGATCCGGCAGTCGTTGCACCTTATGATTTTGGATTAATTGACGATCCATTGACCCCTAATGGCGGGGCCAAAAATGCAGGTGGCCCTTCGCCTCCAAGTGTTGTTACTGCCAATGCCCCGAAACTGACGCTTCCGACCGATACCGAAGGATACCAGGCGGTCGAGATTCTCAGGCGAGCGGTTCAGGGCGATGATTCGGTGTTGACCTCAGCCCGCTATTTCAATGGAAAATTTGCTCGGTACAGCACCATTCGGATTTTGCTGGATGATGATATTGAAGAATTCCCAACTCCGATTGCCAGCGAGCCTCGCGCCTATGATTTGGGCCGCATTGGCGACCCCAATGACCCCAGCACTGTTTATTCCAACTTTTTTGTGGCACTGAACGGCAATGTGCGTCAGTTTGACCCGATTGCCGGCACCGATAATCCGGATGTGGCACCGGGCACCCTGCCTGCCGGTGCCGGCGCAACGTTGACCGTTCCGGTTTTACGACCGCAAACCAACCTCATCAACCGTCAGCCTGAATTTCAAAAAAAGGAAGACGGCACTGATAGCACCGATACCCGGAAACGGTCCTATATCAAAATTGAGTTGATTAACAATGACCAGGCTCCGAACGAACCGCAACGGATTGACATCACTCAGCAAATTCTGAATCTGGGAATGACGGCTGGGCCGATTCCAATTCCAAGCACCAATCTGACCACAGCGGATTTAACTGCTGGCATAGGCGGAGTTGTGGACCCAACCACCACCTATGTGAATGGGTATCCTTTGAATGATGGCATCTCGATTGCCCGGTTGAATAACCCGGCCAACTCAACGCCGGAAAACTTCATGCCGTTTCTCCCCGATGACACAACCAACGCAGGGAGAATCGGTCAGTCTCCCTTCCGCAACGGGGTGGCAATTCCAGCGTTGGCAACTCCGCTGGCATTTCGGACTGCGGTAAATCCAAAAGCTCCAAGTATTTCGTACCGTTACGAACCAAATGCCATCATCAAATTGCAAAGAACTTTCATCAACTTTAACCCCACCCAGTACAACGACGTAACCAATGCCAATCCGCCCACAGCCTCTGATTTGGGAGTTGGGGTCATTCAAACCGAAAGCGGGGGTGCCAATAACATTTACCGGGGAAGGGTCGATGACGCGGGAAATCCGTCTTCAACTGCCACTGACTACCCGGCCAAATTCAAAAGCCTGATTGCCAAGCCGTATTTCCGGTTTACGGATGATTTTGACAACCGGACCTATATCAAAGACACAATAACTCCGGGAAATATCCTCGTTCCGACCTCAATAGGGGGAGTCCCTTCAGCTTCTTTATACAATGGAGCACGAGCAGCAGGAGATCCATTGGGGCGGTTTTTCCGAAAAGTATCAGTTGCCACAACAGCAGTGGCTGAAACGGATATGCCGGTTGGTGGGGCAAGTGTGACTTCAGGAACCTATAACTCCGCGAACCTTGCGACTTTAATTTCAAACGCCTGGGCAAACGGAACAGTAAAAACCCAATTGTTTAATTTTGTTTTCCGTCCAGGAATACCAGGGTTTTATGCACTGAGTTGGGATGCGGGAAACAATGTAGTAGGAGATGGGCAAATAGACTTGGATGTCAATTTGAATGGGGGAACTATAGGCGTCATTGACCTCAATGAATTGACTGCTTTTGGCAATCTAGCAACTCAGGCAAAGCTGAAGGATGCTCTCTATAACCCGCAAAATTTAGTTGCGGGGGATTTCCCTCATCTTACCGCAGCCGCCGCGACGACCTTGATTACGCAACTCAAAGTGGCTGAAATTGGGACTCCTGGAAGAAATTCCGACCCTCAAGTAGCAGGATACACAGGAACAGGAATAACCGGAGTTCCTGAATTTCCCAAAGAAAACCTAGTTTTTGACTGGAATGGCGATGGAGTAATTGAACCTGCTAAAATGCCATTCCAAAATACTGGCACAATCCCAAATGGAAATGCGATTGGCTATTCCGTTGAAAGTAATCTTTGCTCCCTAATCCCAAGTTCCTTGGCAATTACTGGGACCCCTACATCCCCAGGCTCACTCAATACAACCACCTCAGCTCCGGTCGAATTTCGTTTTGTTGAAGCTGGTTATACAGGCAGTTTTGCCCCAAGTGCTGGTTTTACCGGAAGCACCTTTGTAGGAGGAGTCGCAGGTGGTCCAGTTGCAAATACAAACAGTTTCTTGATCCCTGGGTTACCGATAACCACTTTTGGGGGAAAAAATAGCGGGGTTGATGTTGCAGAAGCAGTGCGAATCATCTGCCAGCACCCGTTAGCCACTCTTAATGGAGGTAACCACCAGTACGGGCGTCGTTTGGGCTTAACGGACGTTCATTATGCGTTCCCAGGCCATGCCTCAATGGCATTTGTGCCGGATGCAGCAAACCCGACCAAAGCTGATGTCACAGCACAGTTGGCTCCAAGAGTTCGGGTTGAAATGGACCAAGCTTTTCCAATCAATTTTTACGACCAGCGTGAGGGTCGCCATTTGACTCGGCGTTATGGATTCCAAAACATCGCCACACCGGCTGACTACCATGCTCAGGATATTGGAGCCGCCGGCCCACGAAGAATTGTGAATTCAGTATGGCCTGACTGGCCGGCAACAGGCACAGTGGCCAACGATGTCAGGGTGCTTGCAGGACTTGCCAAAAACCTGCCCATGCCCAGCCCGGTGGCGCTGGAGCGGCGTGGCATGATTAACCTGCTGGAACTTGACATGGGGAACCTCAAAAAGTTTTTCCGAGGCGATTTTGACCCATATCTGACCGCCGTTGGTGGAACGCTGACCAGCGGCACCCCGCGCTCGGCTCCGCGCGGCGACCCTCTGACCACGTGGGGAGGCCGTGGATTGATTGATATTTCGGATAACGGATTTGTGGTCTACGTGTCTGACCGCCGAGGCGACGACAACAATGACGGCGCGTATGAGTTTAACGACGTATATGGAGAAAACAACTCCCTGGATGCGTTGGATAATTCCTACAACACAATCTTGACCGGCCCTCAAGCCGGGCTGGTGGGCGATAACCTGCTGCGCCGCGACGTGGAAGTTGAAACCCAGCCGCAAACCACGCCAACTGCCACCAATCCGGCCCGGACGGGTGAAGGGCCGCATGGGTCAATGCCGGTCAATGACGGGTTTGAATATTTCTGCGGAAACATTCTTCCCAATACAAAACGGCAAAACCTGACCTCCGCAACCCCCAAACCAACCTTTGCTGATGTGACCGGTTTAGGATTGCTACCCGGAACCGTCAGCGCCACCACCGGAACGTTTGCCGGCATGGCGGGTGACGGCAGCGCCAACGCCACCGGCGCAGTCAACTGGCGGATGGTGGATTCCGCCAAAACCGGGCGAATCCGTGCTTTCCGCCACGGCATCAGGGTTGTCAACGCCATGGACATTCCACGCTGGTATTTGAACCAGGACGGGCCGGTGCCTCGTCACTTCACCGGGATGTCACTTATCACGGAAGAACCTGTCTATCTGCATGGCAATGTCAATTCAGTGGGCGTGCAGGAATATTCAGCGGCGGCGGCTTACCCAATTTTACCGCGCGGAACCATTGCAGCAGGCGGCCCCACGCGAACAGAGCGATTCCTGCAAACCGGAAATACCAACATTATGAATGGAACCGGTATCACGGTTAATCCGGCTTGGGGAACCCAAACCAATGACGCGTTATACCACGGTCCTCTCTCCATCATGTGCGATGCCTATTACCCGCTTTCCAAAAACTGGCAGGACGGACGTGATTTCCTCTCACCTTTTGGTGACATTGCACGGGCACAACAGTTGACCGGAAGAATTCCTTCCTCCACAACCTACAAATGCGCGGTGTTTTCAGGGTTTGTCCGGTCAGGGGTGCAAACCACGTCACAGAATGAGTTCTGGACCAACAACGATTCGGCTGGGCCTTTTCCCGTCTTTGACGTAAGCTATGCCTTGCCGAACAACGCCGGCGGGCTGGAAAACTTTCCCCGTATGTTGGAACGCTGGTTGGGGCCACAACCCTATAATTACAACGGCTCATTGATTTGGGAACTGTACAGCCACCAAAACAACGGGCAGTTCCTCTTCGGTGGTCCGGCTGGCGGCACCGGGGCAGGACCTGGCATTGACTACTCAACCAGCAACCAGTTGGCAACCTCAAACGCAAATTTTGACATTGGATTTACCCAACTGGGGGGATTGCCACCAGCGACACCTCGCGTGGTTTTCTACAAGATTCGCGGGTTCCGACAGGTCTTCCTGGAAGACCTTCAGTAATCCATAAGTCAGGCCAAAAAAGGGAAGGCTGCTCAAAAGGGCAGCCTTCTTTTTTTGGGCCGAAGGTGTTGCCCCAAACCTTCTTCGGAAGCAACAAATCAAGTTTTGCCAGCCTGGGAATTTCGGCTACATTGCAATTTCGGAAAAAATCCCTGCCCCCAAGGAAAGATTGCAATTGAGTTCATGAAGCGAAGGATTTATTCCAGCACAATCCGGTACTGGTTTGGCTTGTGGGCGCTGTTGCTTCCGGTTTGCCTGGGCCACGTCACGGTGGCTCAAGCCACTCTGCCGGCCCCAGCGTCACCTGCAACCAGTGAAAAACCGGTGCCGGTTCCGGCCAACCCTCTCCAGGTGCCGGGCCGCTTCCCTTTGCACCTCTATACGGAAGCCCAAGGATTACCGCAAAACACCATTGAGGCGGTTGCCTTTGACCAGCAGGGATATCTGTGGGCGGGTTCGCAAAACGGGATTGCCCGTTTCAATGGGCACCTTTGGCAACGGATTCCCCTCGAAGGAACCCAGAGCGGAAGCTGGATTCATGACATTTTATCTGCCTCGGACGGCAGTCTGTGGTTTGCCCGCCAAGGGGGAATCTCCTGCCTGCGGACAGAGGGCTGGAAACATTTTGACCAGCAAACGGGTTTTCCGGATATTTCCGCCTGGCGCTTGCTGGAATCGGTCAAACCTGATGGAACCCCGGTGGTCTGGTGCGGAACGTTTAAAACCGGCCTGTTTCGGATCGAACATGACCAAATGACCCAGGTGGACATCCCCTCCCCGCTCCCTCGGTTGAAAACCATTCAATGTCTGTTTGAAACCCGTGATTCGGATTCATCCCGGAAACTCTGGGTGGGCACTGAGTTGGGAGCACTCAGTTATGACGGGCAGAACTGGAAGCTCTATACCATGGCCGACGGCCTGCCCAATCAGGCCGTGCGGGCTGTTTTTGAAACGTCCCTGTTCAGCGGGAAACCGGAATTGGTTGCCTGTTGCGGCCCGTATCTGGCGCGTTTTGACGGTGCCCGCTGGCACCACTTGACCGATGTGCCTCCGTTGCCCACTCCTTCGGTCAGCATGGCCATTGAGACACGAGCAGCCAACGGCAGCCCTTCCCTCTGGTTTGGAATGCATGGAAACGGCCTGCTGCGCCTGCAATCCGGCTTGGACGGGTTTGTCTGGACTCGGCTGACCGAGGCGACCGGATTCCCCAATGACCAGGTGTGGTGTGTGCGGGCGATGGCGGGAAAAGAGGGAACCCGTTCGTTATGGGCAGGCACATCAGGCGGGTTGGTGCGGTTGGACCCTTATCAATGGCAGACAATTGACAGCCGCACCGGGCTTTCCCATAACAATGTCTGGTGCATTCAACCGGCTCCTGCGGCAACCGGTGTTCCGGCTTTGTGGGTTGGCACCCTGAAAGGTCTGACCTGTTTTTCAGCCAACCGTGAAACCGGTTTACCAACGGTCCAGGTCTATGACACGCGGAGCGGGCTTCCGAATGACCAGGTGTGGTGTCTGCTTGAAACCACCGCCCTCACTGGTCAAAAAACCCTGGTGGCAGGAACCGGGCAAGGGCTGGCCCGGCTTGAAAACGGGCGCTGGATTCCGGCCCCGCTCCCGATTCAGGGAAAATTTCAACCCGTCATCTGGTCGCTCAATGAAACCAAGGCGGACGACGGTTCACCGGTCTTGTGGGTCGGAACTTCCTTGAGCGGTGTCTGGCGCTGGTCCCTAAACCACTGGGAGCACTTTTCCAAATCCAGCGGGAATTTTCCCAGCGACTGGATTTATGACATTGTGGAAACAACCGATAGGCAGGGAAATCACACCGTTTGGTTTGCCACCTTTGAAGGACTGGTCCAGTGGCAAAATGGTACGTCCCGACTCTATGACCTCAAGGCGGGGCTGCCATCCAGCAGTTTGTGGGGGCTGCATGTTTCGCAAACGCAGAACGGGACCTTTTTGTGGGTGGCCGGAAATCAAGGTGTGGGACGGGCCAATCTGGCGGAAACCCCGTTGACCTGGACCGTTTTTTCCACCAAGACCAAACCAGCCTTGCCGGATAATGATGTCTATCGAATTGCCGAGGACCTTCAGGGTCGGCTCTATCTGACCACAAATCATGGCATTGCCCGCCTGACCCCGCGCCTTCCCACGGCGGAAAATCCGGCTCCGTATCATATCAACACCTTTACCACTGAAGACGGCCTGCCCTATAACGAATGCAATCAAGGCGCGCTGACTATTGACGAACAAGGTCAGGTTTGGGCCGGAACCACCAAAGGGCTGGCACACTTTTCGGTCGCGCAGGAAGTCACCGACAACCCTCCCCGACTGGTACTGGAACAGGCCACGGCTGGCATGCGCCATCCGATTCCGGTGAAAGCCCAGACAGAACTATCGGCCTCGCAAAACCTGCTCCATTTTACCTATGCCCTGCTGCAATATTCGCATGGGGCGGAAACCATGTACCAAACCCAGTTGGTAGGCATGGAGGAAACTCCTTCGGAATGGAGCCACGACACCAAAATCCGCTATACCAATCTGGCAGCAGGCAGCTACTCCTTTTGCGTCTGGGGGCGGGACGCGAGTGGCAACATCACCGGACCGACCACTCTTTCGTTTCACGTGAAACCAGCCTGGTGGCGCACTTGGTGGGCGTATGGATGTTACCTGGTCGGAGTGGCAGGTGTGGGTTATGGGTTGGTGCGGGTGCGGGTGCGGCGATTGGAACGCCAGAATCTGTTGCTTGAGTCCAAAGTAACCGAACGGACCTCCCAACTGGCTGAGAAAAACGAGCAGCTTGATAAAAAAATTGCCGAACTGGCCCGTAAAAACCAGGAACTTATCGAATCGCACAAGCGGGCTGAGTTTATCTTTTCGGCGTTGGCTGAGGTCCTGCCGGGAACGGTGCTGGATAGCAAATATCGGCTTGATGCCAAAATTGGAGCAGGCGGGTTTGGCGCGGTTTTCCGGGCCACCCATTTGAGTCTCAACCGGTCAGTGGCCGTGAAGGTTTTTCGGCCTGCTTCCGGGAACGACTCCAAGGAGGCGCTGGAACGGTTCCGCTTTGAAGGGGTCACGGCCTGCCGCAAAATACCATTGAGGCGCTTGCGTTTGACCAGCAGGGGTATCTTTGGGCGGGAGCCCAAAACGGCATTGCCCGCTATAACGGTCGGGTCTGGCAGCCGGTCGCCCTCGAAGGTGCCACCAGCGGAACTCTGATTCATGACATTCTGGCAGCTTCGGACGGCAGCCTGTGGTTTGCCAAACAGGATGGAATCTCCCGTTTTTTTCAAGGCACCTGGAAACACTTCGACAAGGAAACCGGACTTCCCGGCATGGTCGTCTGGCGTTTGTGCGAAACCACGGGTGCAACCGGTCAACCGGTGATTTGGGCCGGCACCCTCAGTGGAAGCCTGATCCGGTTTGAAGGTGAAACCTGGACCAAGTTTGATCAAACATCCGGCACCTTTGCCCATAAATATGTTCGGTGTCTCTATGCTTCCCGGACTGACGCCGGTTCTGTTTTGTGGGTGGGAACTGATGAAGGTCTGCTTCGCTTTGATGGCCGAAACTGGAAAACCTTCACCGCACAGGATGGTTTTTTGGACAACCAGGTACAGGCTGTTTTTGAAACAAAGCTGTTCGGCGGCAAGCCGGAACTGGTGGCCAGTTCCAACCGGCTGCTCTTCCGCTTTGATGGAATCCGGTGGTTGCGGCTGCCCAACCTCCCACCGTTGCCTCATCCTGCCGTGAGCCATGTGGTGGAAACCACGGCTGCGGACGGAACCCCCAGTTTGTGGATCGGATTTCAAAATAACGGCTTGGTGCGTCTGGATAGCGAACCCGGAACCCATTCAGCCACACCATCTTATCAATGGACCGGATTTGACGAAAAAACCGGGTTTCCCAGTAATCGGGTCTGGAGCCTGGCCACTGTCAGCCAACCGGGCGGCACCCGTTCCGTATGGATTGGAACATCTGCCGGTTTGATTCGGATTGACCCGTATCAATGGCGGTTTCTCGATCTGCGGGACCATCTGGCAGACAACGCCACTTGGTGTATCCGCCAATTTCCGACGCCTGCTGGCGGGCCGGGCCTCTGGGTTGGAACCTCCGGCGGTCTGACCTGTTTTTCTTTGACAGGCTCAAACTCCAGTCAGACCTCCTGGAGTTTCCGAGTTCAGGAGGGACTGCCCAGCAATGAAGTCTGGTGCCTTCAGGAAACCACACTCCTGACCGGCCAGCCGCTGCTCATCGCCGGAACGTCCAGAGGTTTGGCAAAATTTGAAAACGGACGCTGGACAGCCTTTCCGATTCCCACCACTGGCATGACTCAACCCATGGTCTGGTGTATCCGCCCGGCAACGGCCCCGGATGGAAGCCCGGCACTTTGGGTCGGGACACCCGGTGAAGGTGTCTGGTATTGGTCCCAGCGCCAATGGAGCCACCTCAGCCGCCATGAAACCGGATTTCCCAGTGATTGGATTTACGGCATTGCTGAAACTCAATCATCGGCTGGAACTCCGGTCCTTTGGTTCGCCACCGGCGACGGTCTGGTGCGCCTGGAACAAGGGCAGCCTCGGCTGCTGGACCTGAAATCCGGCTTGCCTTCCACCAGTGTCTGGGGACTGCATGTCTCACGCACACCGAATGGCAAACAATATCTGTGGATTGCGGGCAACCGGGGGGCGGCCCGTGCCGACCTGGCAAGCACTTCGTTGACCTGGACAACCCTGACGACCGAATCCCATCCGCGCCTGCCTGACAACGATATTTACCAAATCACCGAAGACCATCAGGGGCGGCTGTATCTGGCCACCAATCGCGGCGTTGCCCGCCTCACCCCCCGGATTCCGACGGCTGACGACCCAACCGAGTTTCAGGAATTGACCTTTACCACCGAAGACGGTCTGCCCTCCAATGAATGCAATCTGGGAGCGCTTTTTACAACCCAAAACGGAACCGTCTGGGTTGGGACCCTGAAAGGAGTCGCGTTTCTCAATCCGGGCCAGGAAGTGGCTGAAACCCAGGCTTCGCCGCTGGTGCTTGAATCAGCCCTGGCCGGAGTGCATGAATCCCTTCCCTTGCGACCGGCAGCCCAACTCCCGTACGACCAAAACGTTGTCTCCTTTGAATTTGCCCTGCTGCACTATTCCCATCAAGCTCAAACGGTTTACCGCACCCAACTGGTCGGACTGGATAAAGCCCCGCTGGACTGGACCCCTGACCCCAAAATCCGCTACACCAATCTGGCGGCTGGAACCTATACTTTCCGCGTTTGGGGACGGGGTTCCGCCGGGATGGTGACCGGTCCGGTCAGCCTTGCCTTTGAAATCAAACCGGCTCCCTGGCAGACCTGGTGGGCTTTCGGTTTGTATGGCCTGGCAACCCTGGCGCTGGGGTATGGCGGATTGCGCTGGAGGACCCGCAGACTGGAACGGCGCAATCAAATGCTGGAAACCAAAGTTGCCGAACGAACGGTACAACTGGCAGAAAAGAACGACCAGCTTGACCGGAAACTGATTGAACTCGATTTCAAAAACCAGGAACTGGACGGGAAAAACCGTGAACTGGATCGAAAAAATGATGAACTGGCAAGGGCCAACAAGGAGTTGCAGGAATCTCAACGACGTGCCCAGTTTATTTTTTCGGCTCTGGCCGATGACCTTCCGGAAACGGTGCTTGAGGGAAAATACCGGTTGGAGGCCAAAATCGGGGCGGGCGGATTTGGGGCGGTCTTTCGGGCCACCCATCTTGCCCTCAATCGCCCGGTGGCAGTTAAAATTTTCCGCCCTGCTTCTGGGGAAGATTCACGTAAATCATTGGAACGTTTTCGTTTGGAAGGCGTCTCAGCCTGCCGGGTCAACCACCCGAATGCAGTCCAGGTACTTGATTCAGGGGTCTCCAGTGAAGGAATTGCCTATCTGGTGATGGAGTTGCTGGTCGGACGCACCCTGGCAGAAGAACTTGCCGATAAAAGGCATCTGTCCCTGTTTCGGGCAGTTCAAATCCTGCACCCGCTTTGTGCCGTGCTGGCCGAAGCCCATGCCCAAGGCATCATTCACCGCGACATCAAGCCTGACAATGTGTTTCTCCATCAAAGCCCGGATGGGGAAATTGTCAAAGTGGTTGATTTCGGGATTGCCAAACTGTTGCAGGATGACACGACCGAACCGCTCAATCTGACGGTGACCGGCGGAATTGTCGGAACCCCGCTGTATATGGCACCGGAACGGTTGGCCAGCAGCCTTTATGACGGGCAGTCGGATGTCTACAGCGTCGGCGTCATGCTTTATCAAATGCTCTGCGGGCGACCGCCCTTTCTGCCGGAAGGAAACAACCTGTTTGCGCTCATGATGAAGCATGGCCAGGAAGCCCCGCCGGCACTGCAAACCTTTAACCCAACCATTCCCGCCGAAGTGGAAACACTGGTTTTGCAAACCCTGGCCAAACAGCCCCAGGAACGGCCTTCCATCAGGGAACTGGCGGAAAAACTGGCTCATCTGGTTTCCTCCCATCTCCATCTTCCATCACCAGAGACCCTGCTGACACTTTGTAAAAAAAATCAGAACGAGATTGAAACTCTGACCTTGCCCCCCTTGCCGGTTGAGGCCAAACCGGTGGCCAGTCTGAATTCCGTTCCGCCTGAAACCGAACATTTTGGCAGCCGGCCTCCGCTTTCGGAAGCCACCCTTGTGCTTGGTACCGGTCAACTGAAGCCATCGGATACACCTGGGGACGGCACTCAAGACACATTGGTTTTTCCCGCCGAAAACCAGCCTGCCCCCTCGACTACCGAAACCATCCTGCCTGAATACAGTGGTTAAGAAACCGGCACCGCCCCTCCTCATCCAAATTGCAACCAATCTGGTTCCCGGCCCTGGTAGGCAGGATTGAGGGTTCCCGGCAGGTTCCATCAGTAAAAATTTTTCTTGACGATTTTTGATTTTTTTCGATATTTTTCGAAAAAATTTCGTACAAACTTATCAATCCGTATTTTCCCGGCAAACCTTCAACCAAATTTCGAGGAGAACCTTATGAAGATTCGTTCCGTCTTTTTTGCCATGGTCTGTGCTCTTGCATTGTGCGCCCTTCCCACAACCCTGTTCGGCCAGGAGAAAAAAGAAGCCCCCCCGGCTCCGAGTCCGGCTGAAATGGAAGCCATGATGAAACTCTATGAAAAATATGCCACTCCCGGCCCGCAACATAAGGAGTTTGAGCAAATGGTGGGTCATTGGGAGGCTGTCACACAAACCTGGATGCCACCAGGCCAACCGCCGATGGTTACCAAAGGCAGCAGCGATTTCCATCTGATTTTGGGAGGGCGGTATCTGGTCCAGGAATTCAAAGGGGAGTTCATGGGCAAACCTTTTGCCGGATTTGGCATTACCGGGTATGACAACTTCAAAAAGCAGTTCACCAACACTTGGGTTGACACGCTTTCCACCGTACCGCTGAACACCATTGGCACGGCTGATGCGACCGGCAAAGTGGTGACCTATGTTGGAAAATGGGACGACCCGGTAACCAACGAAAAAGACAAACCAGCCAAGATGATTCTGAAAACGGTGGATGCCAACAAACAGATTTTTGAGTATTACGACACCATCCCCAATGTTGGTGAAGTGAAAATTATGGAAATCACCTATACACGGAAGAAGTAACTTTCCGTGGGTGAACCGTTGGTAACCGGCAGGCGGTGCATGGGATAAACAGCCGTTCCCCTATCCGCCGTTTGCCGGTTGCCGTTGCCGGGCTTGAATCTGAAGAAGAAGCCTGCCCCCTACTGTTCAAGGACCCGGCGGTGAAAGCAAACATCATGCAGAGGGAACTGTTTCCCTACGACTTCGCGCTCCGGCTCCAATAATCAACTGGTCACAGGTCATGTCCATCAAAACCACCTCTTCCCCGTCAGCTTTGTACAGTGTTTCACCGAGCGTCGAAATGGTACGGAAATGGATTGCTGACCTTCCGGCCAAAACCGGACGGTCACTGGAGGAGTGGCTTACCTTTATTGAAGAAAATGGTCCGGCCACCGAAATGGAGCGGCGGGCTTGGCTCAAACAGTCACATGGAATCGGCACCAACGCTGCCTGGTGGTTAGCGGAGCGCTCGGTGGGTAAAGGCCGGGAAGAAGACTCGCCCGAAGCCTATCTGAGGCAGGCCGCAATCTGGGTGGATGAGATGTTTTCCGGCTCGAAAGCTCATTTGCGCCCGGTGGCTGATACCCTCATGCAATTGGCGAAATCCATCAGCATGGAAGTGAACATCTGTCCCGGAAAAACCATCATTCCTTTTTATCGGCGGCATGTGTTTGCCCAAATCAAACCTGCCACCCGAACCCGGATTGACCTGGGGTTGGCACTGGGAAACACCGCTGTCCCGGAACGGCTGATTGATACCGGCGGTTTTGCCAAACGTGACCGCATCACCCACCGGATACCGCTTTCCTCGCTGAAAGAAATTGATGATGAAGTCAAGGAATGGCTGATGCGGGCTTATCAACGGGATGCAGGTTGATTTCAAACCGAGGGATGGCTCTATGGGGTTCCCCCTTGACTGGGGATTGCTTTTTTCGGCCAACCAGCGATTGAACTCGAACCGGCTTGACCATACCTTGGAGTCTTCCGGAGGAAGGCCATCTGGTAGCCAGGGTGTGAAGCGGAGCGCAACCCCTGG
>JAIBAN010000024.1 GCA_019695185.1 Blastocatellia bacterium
CTCTTGCATACGGGCTTTTTTTGGAGTTCGACGACTTGTCGCCGCTTTGGTTTTCGGCAACTTGTTGCCGAACCCGGCTTGTGGTGTGTTTGGTTCAATGGTGGCGACAAGTCGCCACCGACAAAAGCGGCGACAAGTCGCCGCACTCCAAATTTTCAGGGTTGGGAAGGGGCACTAGTTGCCATCAGTTTCAGGATGTCGTCCAGGTTTTTGACCCGTTGCGAAAGCAGCATCACGCCGCGATTCAAATGCGCCCGGAACTGGGTTTCCAGGTCGGTTTCGGAAAGGCCGTCCTCAGCCAGACGTTCCCGCAACAGGGCAAACACCAGCGAATCCCACTGGCCCACCAGCGTGTAGCGGTTGAATTCGCGGGATTGTCCTTCGCTGTACAAACCCATGTCAGGCACCCCGGCTTCGTTCAGCGAAAGTGAAAATCCCAGCCGACATAACAGGTTGGGCGTCAACCCGGTCCGGCTTTTGAGAGAGCGCAGTTTCAGGTCAACCTGTTCGCTGAGATAGATTCGATTAAGAGACATGCACTGCCGCCTTTCCGCTGGCCGGGCCGGTTTGGGTCACGATGGTGGCCTGCGCTTCCGGGTCAAACTGAAGCCGGAAACTGCGTGCCGCCCGGCGCTCCAGGAGCGCGGTGCTTTGTTCGTTGGTTTCCGCGTCGGTGACCAGCAAAACCACCTGCTGGCTGACCTGCGGCAGATAGTCCTGAATCACCCGCAGCCGATGGGTTTCATCCAGCCGGGCCAGCGGCGTGTCAATCACCAGTGGTAAATCCCGGTTTCCGACCTGCCGCAATGCCCAAAAGAGCGCAAATGCGTACAACTGCCGCTCTCCGGCGGAAAGCTCCTCCAGTCCAAGGATTGCCTGATTGCGGTTTTGCAGATGGACGCCGTAGGTTTCCGGGTCAATCGCCACCGCCGTCAGGAGCGCATCCTTGCGGCACAGCCGGTTGAAGGTTTCAAGCAGCGCCCCTTCCAAAGCGGCTAACCGCTGGCGGGTGAGGGCATCCTGGTAACTTTGCAACACCTGTTTTGTACGTTCCGCCAACAGCAGCCGGTGGCATTGCGATTGTGATTCCAGCAATTGCTCGGCTGTTTTTTGGCGTTTCCGGGTTTGCTCTTCCAGGCGGAACCGCAGGCTGCCGATTTCTTCCGTGAGCACGGTGCGACGGCGGCGGACTTCCGTTACCAGTTCTTCCACCCGTTTGATTTCGGCATGAATCGGCAACAGCACCGTTTCATCAGGAACCCGTTGCAAATCGGCCTTGAGGGATTTTTCCTCTTTTCGCAGGGCACGCAATTTCGTGTGCAGCGTGGCCGCCTCGGCCGGAATACTGTTCAAAGCCTGCTGAATCCAGTCCTGCAACTGCCGCTGGTCGGGTTCGCTCAGATTGTGGCGCAGCGGTTCGTCAGAGGCTCCGAAATTCAGGTTTTGTTCCAGCAGTTCCAGAAACCCGGCGGTGATTTTTTCCCGTTGCGCCCCACTCACGCCTTTGATGCCGGTCCACAGGGAGGGACTCCGAAACGCTGCTTTCACCGCTTCAACCTGGGCCTGCCAGACATCACCGGCAGCCCGCCGCTGCTGCACCCTGGCTTCGTGCTGCAAGGCTTCCCGCACGGCCACCAGCAGCCGGGGCACCGGCACAAAAGCTCCCAGACCCGCACACAGGTCGTGAACCCGTTGATGGATTTCGCCGATTTCCTTTTCCACCTGAACGAGCCGGTTGCGCCAGCCTTCCTGACGCTCGGCATACCCGCCACCGGCGGCTTGCAGGCGTTCCTGTTCGGCAGCAATTGAGGCCAAAAGCCGCTTTTCCTCGGCGGTCAGATGGTTGGCTTTTTCCTGGAGTCCGGCCATTTGCTGCTCCAGGGTTTCGGAGACTTCCTGCAATTCCAGCACGTCCGCCCGCAACCGCTCGGTTTTTTTGGAACTGCCCTGCTGGAACGTGAATTTTTCCAGGTCGGTCTGCAATCCGGCCACGACATCCAGCCCGAACAACTGGCGGATGGTTTTTCCCAGCCGCTGGTTGTGGTGTTCGGGGTTGGAAAATTCCTCCAATCGCTCCGCATCGAAAAAACAGAGTCCGGAAAGGCTGGGGGGAAACAGTTCGTTCAACCAGCCCTGGCAATCTTCGGCAGTGGCTGAAACCGGTGCGCCATCCTGGGTCACCGAGAGCGTTTCCTGAACTTTCTTTCCGCTCCGCCGCCAGCGGCGTTCGACCTGAATGTGTTGGATGACACCGGAACGGACATATTCAAAACTGACCATCAGGGCGGCTTCAGGGGCCTCCGTCTGGGTATGGCGGTGCAGCATCCGCAGCAGCAGCGTTTCGTACTGTGGCCGCGTCAACCGGATACCCAGCACCGCCGGGCCGTGGAAGGCGAGCGGAATCGTTTGAAACAGCGTGGTTTTCCCGGCTCCGTTATGGCCTTTGAAGAGAACCAGATTCCGCGCCGGGCGGGCGGTGGGGCGGGTCGTCAGGTCAAAATGATGAACCCCTCGATAAAGCCCGAAATTTTCAACCGTCAGGTTAAGAAGTCGCATTGGTGGTGGCAAAAAGGGAAAGTTGATTGAATTCCTGGGCGGATTTGACGATTTCGGCTTCGTCGCGCCATTCCTGATTGACCACCGCCGCAATCGCCTTTTGGATGTTGGCGCGGCTGGTCAAATCCTGGTGGCGGCGCTCCACTTCGAGCAGCTTGGCGACCAAATCAAACGGCACGTCATATTCGCGGCAGATATTTTCCAACAGCCCTTTCTGGGCGGCGTCAAAACTGCCGTCGTCGTTGGTGGACCAGTCCAAGTCACCGCCGGTCACGGTGCGGAAAATGGCTGGAACGGAATCTTCCCAGTCCTGACGTTCGGTCCGCCACAGGCGGCGGATTTCGTGCAATTCGGCTGCTTCAATCAAGACCAGATGCTGCTCTGGTTTGGCGGCCTGGATTTTTTGCTGAATCGTGAGCAGCCGGGTCAACATGTCCTTACTGGTTTCAAGTTTATAGGTCCGGGCCGCAACGGTCCCGTTTTTGCGGATAATCACCCGCCCGTCACGCCCTTTGATGTCGCGGAATTCGCGTTTACGGGCCGGGTCGGTGGTGATGGTCAGCCAGTCGCGGAATTCCAGCAGGGGTTCCAGCCATTCCTCGCCGTTGTCAACCAGGCTTTCCATTGAGGAATCGCGTTCGGCCACCGTGCAAACCCAACAGCCAAACCGACTGTTGCCGCAGGTTGGCGTGGTGTCGTCAATCACGAGCGGGCATTCCCCGCCCGCTGCGTTGCGGTACAAGGCCGACAGGTCACGGTTGTTGCCGCCCCAGGGTGATTCGACCTGGAGCAGATAGGTCCAGACATCATCGGTGGTAAATTCGGCAATCGGGGCATAGACATAGGCACCCGGCAGCGACGTATGCCGCCGCAGGATATGGTCCTTGACCTGATAGGTATTCATCAACTGCGCCCGCGTCGAGCTTTCCGCCTTGCGGACGCCCAGCACCATAATCACTTCGCCATACTGGGTGACTTTTTCACTGATGAAGCGGTTGGCCGGATTGATTTTCATCCGGTCGGTACACCAGCGGAACCGTGTTGTCGGGGCCGGATATCCGCGCCCGATGAGGTTTATCCAAAACGAGTCGTTGAGCATCGGCATCACTTTTTCCGCCCGAAACGGCATTCCGGCGGCCTGGGCGGCTTGATTGATTTTGTCCAGCGTGGTGTTGATGTAATCCACAATGACCGGCGTTTCGACCTTGGTGTCCGAGGCAATCACGAAAACCGGCTTCTGGCGGTCGGCTGCGGGCAGCTTTTCCAGGGCTTTCCAGGTTGCCTGCAACACGGTGGTGGAGTCTTTGCCGCCGCTGTAACCAATCACCAGCGGCTGCGGGAACCGCAGGTACACGTCCTGGATTTCACGGTACAGGTCATCAATGGAGTGATGTTTGAAAAAGGATTCGCTCATGGGTTGGGTTCCGGCTTTGGTTGGCGATTTGAGGTGCGCCCTACCATATCGCAGAAACGGTTAGGGACGGAACCCTTCCAGGCGTTCCAGATACCACTGCGGAAAGCCGTAACCACGGGCCGGGTTGAGAATCCGGTCCAGATAGTCATTGTCTGCCGGACGTGGTTCCATCATGGGGGCAATGTAACAGAGCGCGGGCCTCCAGGTGCCGCTCAGGGTTTCGGCCAGCACTGCTTCCGGCAGATAGGTTTCGCCCAGCACATCTTTGGCATGGGCATAGAGCCGCGCCAGTTCCGCGTGTGTCGCCGTGGCCAGAATCCCATAAACGGAATGGTGCGGCGAACGAATCAGATTCGCGCGGGGCCGAATGCAAATGTCAAAGCCGTTCAGTTTGGCCACCTCCCAGGCTTCGGGTATCAGATTGACTTCCTTGAGAACCAGAAAATTGATGTAGGAGCCGTAAAAAAAGGTCCAGATTTGAGGTTCATGCATAAGGATATTTTCCTTTGGTCAAAAGAGCCAGCACCACCTGTGTCAACCATGTCTTTAACTGGATTGACAAATTTTGCTCCGGCAGGAGCAGGTTCTGGTAGCCAGGGTGTGGAGCGAAGCGAAACCCCTGGGAACGGACGGTGAAAAAACCCCCGCGCTCCGGCAGGAGCGCCAAACATTGTATGGATGCGGTTCCAAGGGTTGCGCCTCGCTCCACATCCTGGCTACCGGATGATGCCCTTTAGGGCAAACAATCTACAGACCCGGCTTCGTTCCGACCAGCACCGGCTGGTAAAACACTCCGTCCAGACGTTCCACGTCCACAAAACCGGCTTCCCGCATCAGCGCCAAGAGTTTGTCCGTTCCAATCGCGTAGTAACGTGATTGCATGGCGCGTGTCTGCACCGCCCCGGTTGAGAGGTTTTCTTCAATCAGGAACAGGGTGAAATCATACTGCTCGCCGGTAAAATCCCAGACTTGCAGGGCCACGTAACGGAAACCGTTTTCCACCCGCACGCCGTAGGGTTTGACAATGCCCGTTCCGTGCGGCTCCCGGTCGTAATCACGCACCGTCACCACGCAACCGCCGCCCGGACGCAGGCAGGCCAGCATCTGCCTGAAAGCCAGCACAATATCTGCATCCGTCAGCAAATGCGGCACCGAATTGTCACCTGACAGAACCAGGTCGAAACCTCCGCCGTGTTGGGTAAAACAGGAACGCATGTCTCCGACGGCAAAGGAAATCTGAAGTCCCCGCGTCCGGGCTTCGGTGCGGGCACGGGCAACCGCTCCCGCTGCCAGGTCCGAGGCGGTCACGACAAAACCATTTTGGGCCAATCCGATGGCCTGGGTGCCAATGCCGCAGGAAACATCCAGCACGGTGCGGCACCCAGGCCAGCGCGCCGCCAGCAACGCGGTCAACTGATTTCCCTGGCGGGCCACACTGGCTTCCCAGTCCTGAAAAATCAAATGGAAATAGGGGGCAAGTTCGTCATAAAAATCAGTCATTGCGTTGACCTGAAAAACACTTGAAATACAAACCTTGCGGGATGGGTTTTGACAATGTGAAGATACTGTACCCAACCCGTCAATACGGTTCCAAACCGGCAGCAGACACCTTGCAGTTCAGCCTCTCCTGAAAATGATTATGAGCCTTGCAGAAAATCTGATTGGAAAAGTCCTCGATAAAAAATATCTGGTCGAAAAGATTTTGGGTCAAGGCGGTATGGGAGCGGTCTTTTTGGCTACCCACGTGGGCACCCGCCGCCCGGTGGCGCTCAAAATCATCATGCCCCGCTACATGAATCAGGTTGAGTTTGTCGAACGGTTCAAGCGGGAGGCGCGGGCTTCGGGACAACTCCTTCATCCGCATGTGGTCAATGTCACGGATTTTGGATTTGCGGCGACCGGACAGGACCAGGTGGCCTATCTGGTGATGGAATATCTGAACGGGAAAACCCTGGCCGAACTCCTTCAGGAACATCCCCGCCTGCCCCTCAAAACCACGGTTGACATCATTGAGCAGGTTTGTCTGGCCATCCAGGAAGCCCACCGGAAGGGTATCATCCACCGTGACTTGAAACCCGAAAATATCTTTTTGCAGGACAACGGACGCGGTTCGTTTCTGGTCAAAGTGCTCGATTTTGGCATTGCCAAACTGAATGAAGCGGCCTCGGTCGCAATCACCCACACGGCCCTTCCCGAATCGGAAGAAACTGAAGCCACCACCTTGGTGCAGGAATCAGTGTCGCAGGCGGTTGCCTCTCAAATTGGGGTGGGCAGTATTGAAACCGCACCGGCTGCATTCCTCGACCAAACTCAGGTTTCTTTTGGGAAAGACACTGACGATACGTGCCAGCATTTGGACGGCACGGCACTCTATCCGGCCAGCGGAGGAAACCAGGCAGCCCTTACACCGGCAGCGGCTTCCTCTGAAAAATCCAGGCACGGGAGCAGCTCACACCAGGTTCCAAATGAAAATGATGTCACTTTGCAGATCAGCAGTGTGGCGACTCCCTCTGATGCGCAAAACTCCCGGTCTGAACCAGTATCCGAACTGGTTACCAATGTCGGGACTGTCTTAGGAACACCTCATTACATGTCACCGGAACAATGTCAGGGAATTGCCATTGACCAGCGCTCGGACCTCTATAGCCTGGGCGTGATTTTGTATCGGATGCTGACAGGTGAAGTTCTCTTTACCGGAAGTTTCCCTCAGCTTCTTTACAAACACATCAACCAGGAACCACCCGACCCGCGCGAGAAAAACCCCCGGCTGCCAATGGGAATTGTTCGGTTGCTGAAAGCAGCACTCAGCAAAGAACCCGACCGGCGTCCTCCCAGCGCCCAGGCTTTTGCCGCTGCCCTCAAAGCCAATGCCGAAGGGGAAAGGCCGATTTTTCAGGCAGCCTGGGACCTTTTCAGCCAACATCGCTGGCCGTTGTTGAGCCTTTCCGCCCTCGTTCATGTCCCGTATTTTGTAGTCACAGGTCTGATTTTCACGGCGTGGCTGACCTTGCTCCGCGAATCCGGCCCGATGCCGATTTCCACCCTCAGACAATTCCACAGTTGGTCCTGGCTCCTGACCGGCGGGCTGCTTTTATGGGCTGGAGCCATCAATGGAGCGGCTTTTCATCCCCTGGTGGCTTTATGCCAACTCTATCCGGACCGACGGGTTTCCCTTTCAGCAACCGCCAAAGCTTTTTTCTCACATTGGGGGCAATTGACCGGCACAGCCATGCGGCTGGTTTTTACACTGCTTTTCAGATTTGGCCGACTGTCTCCGCAGAAAAAAGGAACCCTGGTGGGAATGGCTTTGTTTGCGCCGGTGCTGGTCACGGAAAACATCACAGGTCGGGAAGTGCTGGAACGGTCGGAAACGCTGGTCCGCCGGTTCTCACCTCCCATGGGAGCCATTTTGGTGCGCTATGCCTTACTGATTCTGTTTGCCCTGCTGGCGGCTCCGGGCATGTTTGTGATGACCGGATTGTTTTTTTCAACTTTGGGTGAAGAAAAGGCTGAAATGCTGGTTGGTCATTCCGGAACGTTGTCTGGTCTGGTCTGGGTGGCGCTGGTGTTTTCTTTTGTGCCCTGGCTGGTTGTTACCCTGGGAGTCCCCTATCTGGCCACAGTCGCCTCGTTGTTCTATGACAAGCTGTGTCAGATTGGCGGTGAACAGACTGGCGCAGAGGATGCGGAAGAACCAGTGGAACTGGTCGAATTCAAATCAGTGCCTTTTTATCGCAAACCGGTTGCGGCCTTTGCCCTCACCTGGGTGGTGCTCTTTGGGGCTTGGATGGGGTTGAAAGACCGGTTGTTGCTGATTGCCACCGGCAATAAACTCAACCGGATGGCCGAAACCGCTCTGGCTGTGGGCGCAAATCCCAATGCCCGAATCCGGCCCGAATTCTTTTCCGATTTTGAAACCACACCATTGCTGAAAGCCCTGGAAGCCGACGACCCCAAGATGGTCAACCTGCTGCTTGACGCCGGTGCCGATGTCAACCTGACCAATATCAACGGTTGGACACCGCTCATGCAGGTCATTTCAGTCGAGCAGGACGATTTGGTGGCTTTACTGTTGCGTCGCAACGCCAAAGTCAACGTGCAGCACAATCAGGGGGGCACGCCGCTCATCGAAGCCACCCAGCATGGCAACCTTGATCTGATTGAGGAATTGTTCCGCTTCAACGCCAATCCCAATCTCAGCCTGAACTCAGGCGAAACCGCTTTGATGATTGCCGTTGACAAAGGGTATTTGTATGCCGCCCGTGAACTCTTGCAACATGGAGCCAACCTCGACGCTCAGGATGCGGAAGGCTGGTCACCCATGTTGCTCGCAGCCAAACATGGCGACCCACACATGCTGCGGCTTTTACTGGAATTTCATGCCGACGCCAACTGGACTGACCCCGAAGGCTGGACGCCGCTCCTGATTGCCGCCGGGCGCGGTCATACGGAAGCAGTCAAGGTGCTGCTTGCCGCCGGGGCTGACCGCACGGTTGTCATGAACGACCAAACCCCCCGGCAAATCGCGGACGAAAGAGGATTCAAGGAAATTGTGGAATTGCTGGATGCCGCCAAACCCTGAGTGTCGCCAAACCCTGCCTCATTCACTGTCCGAGTCAAGTTGCCTGATAATCCCAATGCGGTGCCGAAACCTATTCGAGACAGGGTTTGTTGGCGGCGGCATCGGCGGCGGTGCGCGCCTCTTCATTGGCCCTTGCGCTCGGTTTGATCTTATTGGTCACACAAATCTGCTGTCCGGTAATCTTGGCCACCGCCAGATACGAGGTGACTTTTTCCGGCTTCTCGGAATCTTCGTTTGCGTTTACCCGCACGATCAACGCAATGGGCACAAGCTTGCCATTCTGCCTGATGACACGCCATTCGGCTTTCTGACCAACCGTTGAAAAGCCGTTGGTGATGGTATGCCAATATTCCAGTGGATGCTCTTTGCCACCTGGGGCAACCACGGTAACCGACATCCGTGCATCATCGTCGAGTATCAGAAGGTGATAGCCACCGACTCCCGGACATTTTGTGATGGAGCTGGCGCGTTCCTGATTGACCTTCACCGTCTGGCATTGGGAGAGGTCGGTATACACACTTTCAACCGTATCCGCAGTGGCAGTCGTGGGTAGGGATCCCTGAAAAGAACCGGCTCCGGAAAACAGAAGGGCGAGTGCGCAAAGAAAAACTCTCTTCATTGATACCTCAACAATTTTCGATTTAGTTGCCTGCTACCGTAGGCGGTACGGACATGTACTTTCAAGTTCAATCGGACTACAAAGAAAATTGGAATATTTTTTCACCACCACAGACACAGAGAACACAGAGATTGCACAGAGTTTTTTCTTTGTATTTCTCTGTGTCGCCTCTGTGTTCTCTGTGTCTGTGGTGGTGAATGCCTTCAACCATCACGGTCGTGTTATTTGCGCGCCAGCACCACTGGCGAAGTTTCAGCCGCCCGGATTTTTTCAAAAAAGGTCCGCACCACACCATATTGCTCCGGTGGAATGGTGGTGGTTTTGAGGTTCAGCCGCCGGGTAAAATGCAATTGACCGTCCTTGACTTCGCAATTTGCCGAATACTGACCAAAAGCGGTTTCCAGTTTCACCGGGTCGGGCAGTTCGTCCACGGCAAAACCTTCGGGCAATTTGACCCGAACGGTTTCCTGAAACGCTTCCGAATCAAGTTGAACCGGATATTTTCGGCTGGCCTCGGTCAAAACCAGCCGCTCATGACGTGACACCACCGCCGGTTTGAAAACCAACAGGCGTTGCTGCATCAACTGCCCGTAGGTGGCTGCGGCAAAATCAATCGCCAGATTGAAGCGGCCTTCATGCATGGCGTCAGAGGGTTCGATTTTGGTGGTTTTGGCCCCCGTTACCGATTGCGTGACCCAGCGTTCAATCAATTTCAGATAGTCCTGGTGCGATTTGGCCCGCATTTCACGGCGGGCGGTCACGGCGGCCTGCCCGGTCGCCTGTTCGCGGACCTGAGCGGAAATCGAACCATCGGCAAACAGGACCACCTCGGTCTGCCGTTGGAGCGCATTGGTTTCGGGCGTGGTAACCGGCATTTTCCACAATCCCCCGGAAGGGCCGGCCACCAGGAGGGCAAAACTCCCCTGTTCATGGTCCGGCAGGTCGCCAACCGGAGTTAAATCGTCCGTCGGGTCAAAAATCAAAAGTTTTCCTAACGTCGGGTGTTTAATGGTGGTGGGGACCGTCACCGCATCGTCCACTTTGACGGCAATAATGCAGTGATTGAATTGCTGCGGCGAAGGCCATCCTTCCTGCACATACGAGGCGTCACCTGAATAAATGGCAATCGGCCAGGCGGTGATGCCCAGGGTTTTTAACATCGCCCGCATCAGGTTTGCCTTGTCTTTGCAGTCGCCATACGACTTGGCAAAAACATCGCCGGCTCCGTGCGGGCGGTAGCCGCCTCCACGCCCCAGACCGGTTTGGATTGAGACGTAGCGGACTTTTTGGACGAAATTGCCGATGGCCTGAATCTTTTCAAAATCGGTCTTGGCTCCGGCTGTCAGCTCCCTGGCCTTGGTGGTCAGGGCATCGTTCGGAGCCGCCTGCGGGTCGCTCATTTCCGAAAGCCAGACGGAAACATCAGTCCAGTTGGCAAACGATTTGCCCATCGTGCTTTTCCCGGTTGGGGCAAAAAAACTGACCCCTACGCGCGGAGCCAGCGTGGTCACCGGCGGTCTGGCCGGTTCATGCAAAATCGGGGGCAAATCGCGCAATTCCCAGGTATAGGAAGTTCCCGCCACCACCGGCTCGATTTTTGCCCGGTTGAAAGTCACGCTTTCCGCCCGCCAACCCGTCGGCAGGTCAACCAGAAAACGTGATTGCAGAGTCGGCAACCGGTCCTGAAACTGCCATTCGAACTGCGTGAAAACCGAACGGTCTTCGCTGACGGTTTCAAACCCGAAAACCGAACCGGCATCGGCATCGTCGGTAGCGGAGATAAACTTGAGGCGGACTTCGTTATACACGTCGTCCTCCACCATCGAAGCATCCAGTGTCTGGTCCTTCCCATACTTTTTGGGCTCCAGGTTGGGTCGCAGGAGCCACGCCCGGATGTCACGCACTTTGCCGGAATCCGTGCGGTACAGTTCCTTGGCAAAGGCATATTCCCGGCCTTCCCGATTCAGCACCCGCACAGCGTAATGAGTCGTGGTGGTGACCTTGCCGTCTTCCTCAACGGCCACCCGACGTTCATCCAGCAAAACCACCGCCGGCACGTCTTTCGGATAATTTCCCGGAGTGGGCTGGAGCGATGCCTGCCGCAACCACGCTGGTACGTCATCACCGGCCAAAGCCGAACTGCCGACCAACAGGAACATGGCACTCAATAAAAATAAGCTTCGCAAAACCGCCTGAAACATATCGCACCTCATTGAATCCAAGGGAATGGACGTTTTTTCTTTGCTCCCGACTGACAAATCTCACTTCACATCGTGGAAAATATCAGTTCGTTGCTGCCGCAGCCTGCTTGAGTGTAATCGTGTGGTTGTCACGCTCATGCACACCGTCAAACAAAATTTTGAGCTGCCCATAGCTTTCCTTCGGAAACAGAATGGCTCCCCCGCCCCCGAAAAAGAATTTGCGCTGGTAGCGGAGTTCCTTGCCATCGGTCGTGACCTGAATTTTCACGTCATAGTTGCTGATGTTTGCCGCTTTTATCGGATTAGGCGATTCGGCATTGTCAAAAGCAAAGCCCGCCGGAAGTTCAAATACCACTGAATCTTCTTCCGACCACGGGTAGTGAAAATAAACCGGATAGTTCCGGGCCGTGGTCTGGAACCGGGGTTTTTTGCCATGCTGGAAGAAACCTGGCTGAAAAAAGAGCCGTTTCCCGGTCCGCTGGGCATACCCCGGCACCTTGATGTGATAGCTGTAGGTAAAAGGCTTCACCGGGTCCGTGACGTTTTCAATTTTGATGTTTGAGAGTTCCGCTGTGCTTAATGCGGCTTTGACGTCTTCGCGCAAAGTTTGTTCCCGCTCAGTGGCGGATTCTTCGTCATCCTCCTCTTTGCGGACTGCATCCGGATGGCCGGCAAACTGAATCGTGACATCGCCTTCGAGGGTTCCATCCTCTGCCAGTTTGAGTTTGGCCGACCGTTTGATGAGGGATTTTTCCGGTGGTGAGAGAGGCGTGCGGACAAAAAAGGAATTTTTCTCATCCGGAATGAAGGCTTCGGTATTTTCCTCAAACCAATTGAGCATGCCTGGCGGCAGATAGGCTGCGGCAGGGTCATAAAACTTCCAGTCAACTCCAACCCGCACGGCCACCTGGTTGGTAATCAGGAAATAGTCATCCGGGAAAGTCCGGTCAAAGAAAATACTGTTCCGACTGGAGGTTTCCGTCACCCGTGCATCAAATCCGGCGGCAATGGCCAAAGCGGCAAACAACCGGTTGATGTCGCCACCGGTGCCATAGCCCCGTTTCAGCGTATCCGCCGTGTTTCCGCTTTCTTTCAGCTTGGCGCGGGCCTCGTCGGTCATCCCGGAGGCGTCGTCATTTACATTTTTAATTTTGCGGCAAAAGGCGACCAGCCGTTCCAGTTTCTGTTCCGGCTGGGTTGCATCACCAATGGCGGTCTGCGCGGCTTTCTTGATGTCGTCGTTGATTTTGAGCCGGTCTTTGGTCTTTTCATAGGATTTCTTGCCATACTCCGCCCAGAATTTGTCGGCTGACGTGCGGGTGTCTTCCGCATAATAGACCAGAATCCAGGGCCGCACCTGGTCGGGCGGAGGCATGTCGGGTTCCTCGTGGAAGGCCGGCACATTGGTCATGGTCGTGCTATAAAAATTGTCCTTGGTCTTGGTGAAAGGCGTGCTTTGGGCGTGAAAAACCTGACAGCGCATGCCGTACGTCGGTATATCTTTAAGCGGGCGCACAAAATACGTCACGGACTGAACCGGGATTTCCCGCTGCAGCTCCAGCTTGACGTAATTCGCCAGTTGATTGTTATGAACTTCGCGCCAGCGATATTCGATGATGGCTCCTGGTTCGACGCTCGGCATGGCAAAGGATTTGGCTTTGACCTTGGCACCGCCCAGTTTGACCACCGTCCGTTCAAAAATGGCGTCTTTTTTGAGTTCCACAATGGAACCGTCCGGTTTGATGGTGCGGGCGGCAATATTTTCCACTTTGTTCTTGCCGGAAAATTGGATGTCCACCGTGGATTGCGAATCCCGCCCCCGTTCAGTGAAGATTTTGATGCGGATATAGTTGTCGTAAATGGTGCGCGGCGTTTCGCCGTCAATTTCATCCAACACCTTCACTTCCCAAAACAACACCTCGGCATCCGCATCCTTTTCCACCACCGGGGTTTTCAGATTGAGCTGGGCCGGAGTCACCGGTTTCCAGTCATCTTTATCGGCCAAGGCAGGGTGTACCCAAACGAGGCAGCACAGGACCGCCAGAATGCAGCTCAACAGTTGCACACGCAGTTTCATAGATCGTTTTCCTCTTTGTTAGCGATGTTTTTCTCAAAGCAGCCCGCTGTTTTTGGGATTCAACGGGTCGTTTTTGGCTGACAAGGGCAGGCAACAGAGATCCAGCCAAGGAAAAATTTCCCTGTTTGTATTTCTGCTTTTACCTGTGTGTGTCTGTTCTAACGCGCTTATTTCTTCTCAATCAGTCGGGCGGAAACCACATACTCCCGGTCTTCGCGCCAGATGCGGATACTGACATTGGTGCCCGGCTGGGTGCGGGCAATCAAACGGTTAAACTGGCCGCTGGAGGTGACTGGGGTGTCACCCACCGCCAAAATAATATCTTCCCGCCGGATTCCGGCAGAGTCGCCCGGTTGGTCGCGCTCGACTTTGGTCACCAGCACGCCCCGCCGTTTGGTATCCAGTCCCATTTCCCGGCGGATAATGGCGGAAATGTCGCGGGCTTCAAGCCCCAGAGTGCTGCGGCGGACAAATCCCTGGTCCCGCAGTTGCGGAGCGATGTCCTTGAGCATGTTGACCGGGATGGCAAATCCCAGCCCCTGGGCCCGAACCAGCACCAGTGTGTTGATACCGACCACTTCGCCTTTCATGTTGACCAGCGGCCCGCCGGAATTGCCAAAATTGATGGCGGCATCGGTTTGCAGGAAATCATCGTATTCGCCATCCAGGCCGGTCCGCCCCTTGCCGCTGATAATACCCAAGGTAACCGTATGGTCCAGCTCAAAGGGGCTGCCGATGGCAATCACCCAATCCCCCACCCGCAGCGCATCGCTGTCACCCAAAGGCAGTGCCTGAATCGGGGTTTTGCCAAAGTCCACTTCCAGCAAAGCCAAATCGGTGGCTTCGTCAAATCCGCGCAAACTGGCGTTGAGCGTCCGGCCATCCGGCGTCACCACGGTAATCGGCCCCCGGTTTTTGAAGGCGTCCCGGATGACGTGGAAATTCGTGATAATTTGACCGTTGGCATCAAAACAAAACCCGCTTCCGATGGACACGCTGCCGTCTTCCGCCGCTGACTGGACGTTGACGACGGACTGGTCAATTTTATCCACGATGTCGGCCACACTGACGGTGGCGGCTAAATTGGTGATGGGTTTGTTTGGCGTGGCAGACTCGGTGGCTGGCTTCTTGCCTGTCGGCTGGGTATGCGAGGCCCGTTGCGGTTTGGCTTTTTGGGGAACCGGAGTGGCTCCCGCCAAAACCGGGTTGAATGACAGGCAGAGAAAAAAGCAAAGAGTAGAACGGATGAACAAAGTCACGCAGAGTCTCCTGAACGGTCAAAATCAGTGGTGGTTGATTCGGTGGTCTGGGTTTCTTCGGCAGCCGGAGCATACAGCCGACGGCCCCGGATAATCCGGGCCGGGCCATGTGAAGGACGCCGGCCAGACCGAATCATTTCGGCAAACAAGTCTACATCATAGTCACATTCGCGTGCCATCTCCTCCCGGATTGCGTGAAGTTCTTCTAAAAAACGAGGTTTCCGATACATAGCAACAAACCTGCCAAAATGGTTATGGTTGAGGAACCTGATACCGTTCCAGTTTGACCCCACGGGAGTGCAGTGCGGTCAGTACCCCATGAACCCGGTTGAGAGCGGCTTTGGTCATCCCCCGAGGTGGATTCCAAGCCAGCCGGTTGAGGGCCGGAAGCTCCAGCAACGGAGCCAAATCAACCACCGCCGTACCGGCCACGTTCAGATATTCCAAAGCCGGCAAGCCTGCCAGCGGAGCCAGGTTTTTGAGACGGGCATTGAGGTCCAACACCAGCACCCGCAATTTGGTTAATCCCGCCAATGGTTTCAGGTCGGTGACCTGATTTTGCACCAGCCAGATTTCCTCAAGCTGGGTGAGCCCGGCCAGGGGGCGCAAATTTTTGACGCCGTTTCCGTCAAACAGCAGTTCTTTCAGGTTGACGCAATATTCAATCCCTGAAAGGTCGTAAACGGCCCGCCAATATGCACCGGCTTCCGCTCGGTATTCACTCCAATCAAGGGTTTTGACCTGCTTCAACGTCTCGTCGTTCAGGTCGTTCCCAATTTGTTCGCGCAAGGCCACCCGCAGGTCGCCATCCTTGACATTAACGTATTTCATTCATGGCCTTCAAATATGACCTTGGTCGAAGGTTTTCTTATGCAGGCACTTTTTGAAACCGCGAAATACGCGGTTAAAAATAAGAAAAAAGCGCTGATTGCCGACCATCACTTCGGCGCGACGACAAAGGTTGGAATGCTCCCGCCCCCGGCACTGACATTGATGACAGCTTCGGTGGAAGTCCGGGTCACAGCTCCACTCATCACACCGCCCAGATAAAACGGGTTGATGTTGTATTTCATTTCACGGAATTCAAACCCGTTTTCCGTGCGAATCGGGAACGGTTCGACCGGAGTGGGAACCCGCTCCTGCACGACCCAGCCCGGATGAGTGAGCGCCGTATTGACGGCTGTTTCCCAATCCCCTTGACTGGTGACGCTGCCGACAAAAACATTTTTCCCGCCGTAGGCATCTGCCGGTTTCAACACGAACCGTTCGCGTTCCGTCCGCAGGTGCTCGCCCAGGTCAATCTCCGTCCCGTGAAAATCGGTTTTGCCAGGTCTGACCGCCCGTGTCCAGGGCAGATATTTCCCTAACAGGTGGCGTTCCTCGGCGCTCAGGTGGCCCAAATAAGCCGGGTCGGTCAAAAACGACATGAACGCTTTGTTTTCACTGATGCGGCAGCGAATAGAATTGATAAAACAGGCCAGCCGGTTCGTGTAGGCTTCAACGAAGGCACCGCATTCATCCAGTTTTTCGAGCAGTTCACTGGTGACCACCCGCCGATACACCAAATCAATCCGGAAATCCTGGTGGTACAGTTTCCCCGCGCGGATTTCGAGCGCCCGTGGGTCGGCAATGATGGTGCGATGGCCGTTGGCTTCGAAAAAGTCGCGCAAAATCTCAAAATCCGAAGAGGTCCGCACTCCCTGCCAGTCAACAATGGCAATATTGGGGTGCTCGGTTCCGCCCCAAATTCCATAGGCTTTGAGCAAAGCCCGAAGCAGGTCCGGACGCGCATCATCCGACCGCACCGCGAATTTTTCGCCCAGTTTTTCCATCAACGGCAATTCCAGAAAGAGCCGTGACATAACCGCCGAATAGCCGATACCCGCCGGGGCATCATGGTTGAACTCAAGAAACTTGATGTCATCCTCACCGGTCCCGATGAAGGCATCGAGCCGGGTCCAGAACACCCGTTCCTCAAAACCGGGATGCACCCGCAACAGAACCCGCTCAGCCTGACTCATGCCAAGCGCTTCATAAAGCTGCTCGGCATCGCCGCCAAAGAGTCCCAGTTCCGCCTTGAGCGCAATGGTCAGGACGTGATGGGCAGCCTGTTCCAGATTGTGCCGAACTGTTGGCGAAAGAAAATGCGGGCGTAAGTGAAACGCCATGGCCTTGCCGGCAAAGCAGATGTTATGGGCGACAAACTTTTCCGTCAGCTCCTCATATTGAGCAATGGCACTGGGAATGTCTTGGGCAACAAGGTGGTGAAAGTATTCGATGGCAGGAAGCATAGGGTTCGGGATTCAGGGTTCAGGATTCAGGGTTCAGGGTTCAGGGTTCAGGGTTCAGGGTTCAGGGTCTTTTGAATTGAGAATTGAGAATTGAGAATTGAGAATTGAGAATTGAACTGCAAGTCAAAACCCTGAATTTCTACTATTCGAAAACCCTGAACCCTGAACCCTGAACCCTGAACCCTGAACCCTATGCTTAAATGTTTTTCTCCGTAAACTCGCCAATCACCGGGAGTTTGATATTTTCGCCACTGTTGATTTTCGTCATCATATAGATGCCCGCTGCCATTGAAGCCAGAAAGAGCAGGGCGGAAACGGCCAGGGAGCCCAAGGTTCCGAGGATTGCACCAAACCGGCCCATGTGTTCAATCACATTGAAGAACATCCCAAAGACGACCGACACAACAAAAAAAACACCATGCAACAGCAGCGATTGCAGGGCATGAAATCGGACAAACCGGTCATTTTTCTCGGTTGCGAGGAAAACCACTCCCAGAACCGCTCCAATAAAAAGCGGAATATACCCCAACATGGCCGCCATTTTCGGCTCCAAATCCAACGGTCCTTTCATCGGCTTGGTCGGGTTTTCCGACGGAGGATATTGCTGATATGGAGGATATTGCTGGTATTGAGGATACTGCTGATATTGGGGATATTGCTGGTACGGCGGATATGGACCGGGCTGGCCGGTGGTGGGTGGTGGCAGCGGGTTGGTTTGATAGGCTGGTCCTGGAGGATAAGCCGGTGGTGGCGGGTACCCCGGCTGTGGCGGCGGCGGATATCCCGGATATCCGCTTGGAGCCTGATAGACCGGAATTCCGTTGGGGTTGGTTTGATATGCTTCCGGTTCCTGGGGCATCGCCTGGGGTATCACCTGGGGCTGAGGTTGGGGTGCCTGCCCTGGCTGTGGTTGATTTTCAGGCTGCGGCAATGGCTGAGTCGTGTTTTCCATAATGGCCTTGTCTTTGGAAAAACTGTTTCCTGAGTTTGCGTTTTGCGTTTGAAGACGTTGCAAATATGGTCCTTTCAGACGGAAAACTCAAAATTCAAAACGCACAACGCACAACTTTCTTTAATTTGGGTGATGCAATCCGGTCCAAAAGGCTCCGGTGGGAAAGTTCCGGTCAACGCCTTCGTAGGAAGCTGCCACCGCTGCATCATCCAGAATGTACCCTTGGAGCCAGACACGGGCTGAAATAATGCCACCGACCTCAAGGGTTCCCCGAACCCGGTCACTTTCCGCCACAATATCCAGCCCCATCCGTCCGGTGTCAATATAGGCCATCACCAGTTCCGTCCGCGTCGCCAGATTGCGAACCAGTTTGCACGACAACACTTTGCCGGTCAGTTCATAATCTGTTTCGCAGGACATCTGCCGTTTCTTTTTGGCGGTTCTGGTGGTAGCCAACTCAAATGAACCCGGCAGCGGCGTCCCTTTCCGGCTATGACATTTGACCGTGTAGGCCAGTCCCGCCAAGCAAACCTGGAGCACCGGTCGCCGGAACAGGCGGTCGGAAACCTCAGTCAGGTTCTGGACTTCGAATCCCACCAGCACACCCCGCCCGTCAACTGTTCCACGCACAATGGCTTCGCCGTCCTCGTCATATTCGGTCAATTCCCACGGACTGATGACCACCCGATGCCGTGACCGAAACGCCGGACGGCAGTCAGCATAGGTCAGGTGCCCCTGGGCTTCGTGCAAGACGGTCCAGACTTCCAATCCCTCATTCAATTTCCAGCAATGCCCGTGCAGGGAGGCCCCACGCCGGTGAATGGTACTTACCCGACCATGTTCACGGGTGTATTTGGCCAACCGCTCAAAGCTGTTTTCATCGGCGATATGAAAGCCGATGGCGTCAAAAGGTGTCGGCATAGGAACGTGGCGACCGCCTTCCAAAAGCAGGTTTTCGGCAGGAAGTTCAGGGACTGTCTCACACGGAAACCAGTCTTTTCCCAGGGTTTTCAAACTATACCACCAATGCTAATGTTTTCAAATATTTGCAACGAAAAAGAGGGGTACCGGCAATGCCTGAGACGAATCCGGAGGCTGGTCCAGGAACCCGCCCCACACAAACCTGTATGGCTGCACCTGAACTTTCTTTCAAATCCGAGCTACGCCGGGGCGTCAATGCCTTCAACCTTGCCATCGGAGGCGCGGTGGGAACCGGGGCTGGGCTGGTGATGTTCCTGCTGGTACGGTTTTGGGGTGCGGACTTTCCGTTTGGCGGTTCGTCCTGGACCTGGGCAGGTGGGACCGGTTGCGGGGTTTTCATCTTTACGACAGGATTGCATACGGCAGTTCACGCCTATTACGGCTGGCGCTTTGAACATGGTATGCGGGCTGCCCAACAAGGAAAGTATCAGGAGGCGGAGCGCCTGCTGCGCGTGGTTGAACGCCCCGGCATGGCTCATTATGATGAGGCCGGACTGGCCCGCCAAGCCTTGCTTGCAAGTCGGATTGCACTTCAGGAAAGCCATCACTCATCAAGGAGTTGAGCCTCTATGACTCTCAATCGTTTGCTGTGGGGATCCTTTATCCTCTGTGCAGGATGCGCCCTCTATTTCAGTGGCGGCGACCATCCCTTTATCAGCCAAGGGCCGTTACCAGCCGGAAAATATCTCTTATGGGCTGTTTTTACTGGATTTACGGCCTACACAGTATATTGCAGCCAGCGGGAAAATCTGCTCAAAACCCTGCAACACATGGCTACGCTTCACTGGGGGCGACAAGTGGGGCTTGACCTCTATCTGGGTCTGACACTTTCGCTTTTCATGATTGCCCTGAACGAAAAATCGGTGTGGGTGGCGCTGCTCTGGCTGCCGCCGGTTTATGCGTTTGGCAATCTGGCCACCCTGCTCTATTTCGCCATTCACTATGATTCGGTGGTGGCAAAGTTTCTCCGCTGAACTCAAAGACCGAATTGTTCCAAATGGTGGGCCATGTGTTTGTAAATCAGCACACCCCAGGTTTCCGGTGAGAGTTCCCCAAAGGCCGGATGGGGCACCAGTCGGGGAGGTGGCCCCGCAAACCGTTCGAGCAGGTCTGTGATGGCGGCAATTTCCGCCTGGAGGTTGGTGGCGGCCCTGGCTTTGAGTTCCGGGGCGGTGGGTGCGCTCTTCGGAAAAGGAAACACGTAAATAATCAAATAGCGCAACGGCGGAAACCGCAAAATTCCGCCTTTGGGTTTAACCGGAAGCTCCCCAAAGGCCATTTTGAGGGCATCCGTCAAATGGGCCGTCATCTGTTCAGGGGTCATTGAACCCCAGCGCCGTTCGGAGGCAGAGGTCAGTTTTTTCAAACGGGTGGCAAGTTCCTGCCGGGCTTCCGCAGCAAAGACGGTTTTCATGGCAATTCTACTCTCGATTGATGTGCCGCCAGTCACCCTCGGCGGCTGAGGTACAGGTGCCATAGCAACCGGGCTGCCACGGCGCGCCAGGGTTTCCATTGCAGGCTCAGAGCTTCCAATTCTTCGAAAGTTGGCCTGGATGTCAAGTTCTTCAGTTGCTGCATGGCCACGGCCAGAGCCAAATCCCCTCTGGGCCAGACATCGGGTCGCCGTAACGCCATCAACAGGTAAATATCGGCGGTCCAATTGCCAATACCGGTGAGGGCTGTCAAAACCGACCGCACCGCTTCGTCAGGCAGCCTGTCAAGCGCGGCCAAATCAAGCTTCCCGGTTCGAATTTCCTCAGCCAGCAAGCGACCATACCGGGTTTTCTGCCGGCTGAAGCCGATGGTTTTCAGTTCCAGGTCGGAAAGCTGCAAAAACCCTTCCGGGGTTACAGGATTCACCGCCTCCTGCAACCGGTCAAAGGCTGCTTTGGCTGATGCAAGTGATACCTGCTGTTCCAAAATGATATGGAGCAGGGTTGGAAATCCGGGTTCACGGGGCCACAGCGGCGGCGGACCAAAGTCGCGGACAATTTCCGCCAGTCGCGCATCGCGTTCCGTCAGAGTCTGTACGGCTGTAGCCAAAGTTGATTCATTCAAAGTTTGCAAAGACATGGAGTTTGCGAACGATATTGACCAGACTGTGTTTGAATTGTCGTTTTTTCTGGTTGAATTCGTGAGAGATGTCAACCCAACCTGCCAGCCGGAAGTGTTTTTTTCAACCCGGTCCTGGAAATCCGGAAAATTGTACCAGGGGGTGCTTTCCGTACCTTCTCAATTAGTTCATAATCGGGTTTCCAGCACAATCAGATGAAACCTGAAAATCCTCCCGCCACAATTGAACGCCACAAAGCCGCCATTGCCCGCACCGAAATGTCAAAACCGGTTCGGACGGCGCTGGAAGCCGGTCTGTTTCCGGCGGGGACCTCGTTTTTCGATTATGGTTGCGGTCATGGGGTTGATGTCCGGCAGATGGCGGAACTCGGCTATGAAAGTTCAGGCTGGGACCCGTTTTACGCGCCTGCCATGGCACGACAGGCAGCGGATGTGGTCAATCTGGGTTACGTAATCAATGTCATTGAAAACGAAGGGGAACGCCGGGAAACGCTCCGGCAGGCATGGCTCCTGGCGCGAAAAATCCTGATTGTGGCAGCGCAGGTTTTGCTGGGCGAGCCGGGCAAAGGGCGGGTTGCCTATGGTGACGGAGTGGTTTCGGCCCGCAACACCTTTCAAAAATATTATGACCAGACGGAACTGAAGAACTATATTGATTCCGTGCTGGAGGCGGACGCAGTTCCCGTTGGCCTCGGTATCTTTTTTATCTTTCGGGATGAAACTCAGGCTCAGGCATTCCGGGCTGCCCGGTTCCGTAGCCGGACGGTGGTGCCACGAGTCAAAAAACAGCTTCCCACCTTTGATGATTACCGCGAACGGTTGCAACCGCTGATGGATTTCGTGAGCGACCGGGGCCGCCTTCCCTTCCCTGGCGAACTGGCTGACGAACCCGCCATCCGGGCGGAATTCCGGACCTTGGAACGTGCCTTTGCCCTGGTCAAACAAGCAACTGACGCGGAGGAATGGGACGCCATCACCGAACGGCGCAAAGAGGAAATGCTCGGCTACATGGCCCTCAGCAAGTTTGGCCGCCGTCCCAAAATCACCGACCTTCCGGCTGATTTGCAAAACGACATCAAAGCGTTTTTCGGGACGTACAAAAACGCCTGCGAGACTGCCGACCGGATGCTTTTCAGTTTGGGACAGCCGGGCATCCTGGCCCAGGCTTGCCGTACAAGCCTGGTGGGAAAACTGATTGGCGACACGTTGTATGTGCATGTCTCGGCGCTGGAAACGCTTCCGCCGCTGCTCAAACTCTATGAAGGCTGTGCCAGCCGGACCTTTGGCCGGTTGGACCATGTGACGCTCATCAAATTCCGGGCGGACAAGCCACGGGTTTCCTACCTCTTTTACCCGGATTTTGATACGGACCCGCATCCGGCTCTGCACAGCAGCATGAAGGCGGATTTGCAGTCGCTTTATGTGGAATATCGGGATTATTCCAACAGCCAGAACCCGCCCGTGCTGCACCGCAAGGAAACCTTTGTCACTCCGGATTATCCGAATTTCGAGAAATTCGCCCGCCTCACCCAACAGGAAGAGAAATGGGGACTGCTGGAGGATCCCAAAACCATCGGCACCCGTAACGGCTGGCGGGAGCGGCTCCAGGCTGCCGGAGCCGAGCTGCGCGGCCATCGGTTGGTACGGGTGAAACCTTCGGAATGAGAGGAAGTGGCTGAAAAAACCTCAGTCCTCAGTCCTAAAGAAACCTTGCGCATCGTTCCAAAATTTTGGAATATCAACTCTTTCATTCCATTCGTTTCCAATCACCAAAGGAACCCTCATGCGTACTGCCTGTTTGTGGAGTTTTGTTCTTGTTCTCGGTTTGACCATCTTCACCCCTGCCCAGGGTAAGAAAAAAGCGCCTGCTCAAAGTGGGAAACCACCGGCCACCGCCTCCAAAACCGCTCCCCAAACGGTTCTGCCAACGGCACCGAAAGTCTCGTTTCTTCCGTTTGATGCAGCCCAGCCGATTCTCTACACGATGCACGATGTTTTGCCGCCCACCATGCGGGTCAAAGGACCACAGGAACTGTCTTTTTACTGGCCAATCTGGACCACCAAATACAACAATGAAATCCGGACCCGGCTGGTGCAGGGTGATGAAGACACCCTCATCAATTTTCTGCTCTTTGGAACGACGTTTACCAAACAGCCGCGCCTGACCGAAAAAGACCTGAACGCACTGGTGCAGCCAGCCGGGGAACAAACCTCCGGGCCTGCCTTCAATTCAACGTTGCTCAATGCCCGGATTGGCGATTTGCTGACCGGTCTGGTCACGCCGGGCACCAATGAACGCCTGCTCTTTCTGCGGAAACTGGTCGAACAAAAGGGATATACAGTGGATGCGAGTGCCGAAAGCCGCAAAGCCTTGCAGGAATATTTTGTGGGTAACCTGAGCCGTGTGTTGCAGGAAAAAGTATTTTATAACCAGACGATTGCCAACGCCCGCCAATACGGTGACCCCAGCCTGGAGCTGGCCGAACGGTCCAAACTGTTCAAGGACCGGGGACTGTCGCTGGATACGTCCCTTCGTCCCGATTACGCTATCGAGGAATCCCTGAAAGCCATTGGGGAAAAGAAAATTTTCCTGCCCAACAGCATCCGCCGGATTGCCGTCATCGGCCCCGGACTTGATTTCACCGACAAACAGGAAGGCTACGATTTCTATCCCCAACAGACCATCCAACCCTTTGCCATTTTTGATTCCCTGCTGCGGTTGGGACTGGCCGAACCAAAATCCATGCGGATGACCATTCTGGATTTGAGCCCCCGGATTCTGGACCATGTGGAACGGACAGCAACCGCAGGACGAAAGGGGACCCCTTACACAGTCAACCTTCCTTATGACACGGAAGCAGCCTGGAAAGCGGAGTTTGTCAAATACTGGGAACACTTCGGAGACAAAATCGGAACCCCAGCCCAGGCGGTTTCCGCACCAGGGAACTTGAAAACCGTCAAAGTCCGGGCGGTTCAGATTCGCCCCGATTATGCCGCCCGGTTAAACACGGCGGATGTCAACATTGTCCTCCAGCACACTGAACTGCCGGAGGATGAAAAATATGACCTGATTGTGGCAACCAATATCCTGGTTTACTATGACACCTTCGAACAATCCCTGGCTCTGGCCAATATTGAGCGGATGTTAAAACCGGGCGGCCTGCTGCTTTCCAACAACGCCTTGCTGGAACTGCCCAGTTCCAAAATGAGGTCGGTGGGATATTTGACGGTGGTTTATTCGGACCGGGACGACGATGGCGACCATATCATCTGGTACCAGAAAAAATAGGACAGAGGACGAACTGAGGGCTGAGGACTGAGGACTGAGGACTGAGGAGCGAGTTTTTTTCACTTGAGGTATCACATACCTTCGACGCGCTTCTATAATCTGTTTAATCAAAAGCTGGCAGAGGAATCACAAGGCTCTCAGTCCTCAGTCCTGAAACCGTCATGTCACAATCAGCCAAAACTCAAAACAAACAACTCAAAACCCAGAACTCGCTTTGGTTGAGCGTGATACTCTGCCTGCTCTGTCTGGGAAACGGCTGCCGGATTGCTCCCGGCGGTTTTTTTGGCGATGTCACGCCTCCGCCCCGCCAGCAACTGGTCTTTGCCAACGATTCCGAACCGCATTCCCTCGACCCGCATAAAATCCAGGGTGTGCCCGATATGAATGTGACACGGGAACTCTTTGAGGGTTTGACCGTGGCGGCTCCGAAAACTCTGGAACCGGTTCCGGCAGGTGCAGCCTCGTGGGAATCGCAACAGGCCGGGCAGGTCTGGATTTTCCATTTGCGCCCCACTGCCCGCTGGACCGACGGCCAGCCCGTCACCGCCGGGGACTATGTCTATGCCTGGCAACGGGCACTGAATCCGGAAACCGGGTCGCTCTATGGAATCCTGCTTGGTGATGTGAGGAACGCCGAAAAATTCTCCACCGAAATTGACGAAACCACCGGCAAATCAAAACATGATGCTTCCATTCTGGGAGTCACGGCAGTTGACGACCTGACCTTGCGGGTCGAACTGGAACGCCCAGCCCCCTACTTTCTGCAACTGACTTCGCATTCGGTGTTTGCCCCGGTCCCCCGGAAAGCAATCGAAGCCTTTGGCCCGGCCTGGACCCGCCCGGAACACATTGTCAGCAACGGCCCCTTCAAACTGATTTCCCATCGCATCAATGATGAAATTGTGCTGAGTCCCAATCCCGGCTATTGGGATGCCGGTTCCGTAAAACTCAAGGAAGTCCGTTTTTTGCCCGTGAAAGGTGAAACGGCCATCAATCTTTACAAAGCCGGGGAAGTTGGAGTGATGATGAGTGGCATGATTCCACGGGCTTTTATGTCCGCCCTGAAAACCAAAGCGGATTTTTACAGCGGGGCCAATTTCAGCACTTATTTTTATTCATTCAACACCCGGAAAGCCCCCTTTGACAAACCGGAGGTTCGACAGGCGCTCAGTCTGGCCGTCAACAAACAGGAAATCACCGACAAACTGCTGGCGGGCGGGCAGATTCCGGCCCGGACTTTCGTCCCACCGGGAGTTGTCGGGTATCAATCGCCTTCCGGTGCAGAATTCAATCCGCAAACGGCCCAAAAGCTGCTGGCCCAAGCCGGTTTTCCGCAAGGGAAGGGTTTTCCCCGCTGCACCCTGCTCTTTGTCACCGATGACACCAGCCGGCAGATTGCCGAGACAGTCCAACGCATGTGGCAGGAAAATCTGGGGATTACAATCGAACTCCAGAACGAGGAATGGAATACCTTAGGCACCCGGATTGGTGCGGGCGAGTTTGACCTTTGCCAGGAATTGTGGGTAGGCGATTATGTAGACCCGAAAACCTTCCTGGATTTGATGCAGTCAAAAAATTCAAGCAACCACGCCGGAATGAACGACCCTGTCTATGACAGTCTGCTCGACCAAGCCAACCGCGCGGAGACTCCGGCCCAGCGGTTGCACTTGCTAACTGAAGCAGAAACCTACCTGCTGGAACGCGCGCCGGTGCTGCCGCTCTATCATCCGCCGGTAAGTTATCTGAAAAAGCCGTATGTTCAGGGATTCGAACTCAACACCGGCGACTTCCACCAGCTTAAATTTGTTTCAATCAAAGAAAAACTGCAATAAGCCTTTATGACCAACTTTACAGCTTCACAATCCGCCGCATCAGGCGGATTTCTTGCGCCCCAAGTTCGCGCAGGGCAAACAGCACACCCGTGAAAACCAGTCCCTGAAGCGCCATTTTGATGACGACCAGAAACCCTCCCAAAGGGATGAGTGCCAGCGCATACACGACAGCGGAGGCCACGGCAATCCGAACCAGTGTGAGCGGCGAAATGAGGGCGCGAAAGACAACCCCCACATATCCGCAGGCCAAAATCGCTCCAAACAACATGGAAACGGTGGTTCCCAGGGCTGCTCCCCGCAGGCCCATTTGCGGAATCCAGAGGTAATTCAGTCCGGCATTGGCGGCCAGGGTGACAAGCCCGATTCCGAGCGAGGCCCAGGGGCGACCGCTGCCGGTGATGATAGTGGTGAGCACCGCAATCAGGCCGAAACCAAGCATTCCATAGGCCACAATTTGCAGGGCCGGAGCGCCCGTGAGGTACATTTTCGGATACAGCAGTGCCAGCGTGTCGGCGGCATTTGAGGAAAACACCGTTGCCAGAAAGGCCATAATCAGCAGGGCCGCCCGCAGTGTCTGTTCAATATAAGTCCGCACGGTTTCGTTTTCTTTTTCAAACGAAGCCTTGGAAATCAACGGAAATGCCACAAACGTCACCGAAATCACCGCCTGATAAGTGATATTGGCGATATTCATCAGGGCACTGTAATCCCCCACGGTGGCACTGGCCTGGGCCGGGTCGGTAAAGGCTTTGAGGAAATTGATGTCCACTTTTTGCAGCAGATTGTTGCAGAGGACAAATGCCAGCAAGGGCAGTTGGAAGCTCAAATACTGGCCGATGTTGACATGCGGGGCGACCGTGCTGCGTCCGCGTCCTGCCACCATGATGGCCAGCACCAGCACCAGAAAGGCACCCAGGGCAAAGCCTCCGACTGAACCAATCACATTGCGGAAGGCAACCGCCAAACCGACAATGGCCAGCATTTTGAGTGTCGAATAGGAGGCATCAAGCACCGCCTGCCGGAAAAACTCTTTCTTTCCGTTCAGATAGCCGAGAAAAACCGCATAAAACGAATAACTGAGCGTAATCAGGGCTGACACCCGGAGTGGGTTAATCAGCGCCGGGTCATGCCAGAACTCGGCTGCGACCACAGGGGCGGCCAGTACATAGGCAGCCACTATCCCTGTCCCCAACACTGCCTGCACCAGCAAGGCCCGGTTGCGCAGGCTTTCCGCCGCTGCCGGAATTTCCGAAACAAACTTGGAAACCGCCTGTTGTGTGCCGGTAATGATGACGGCGTTGATAATCGAAACGAAGTTGGTAATGAGGGCATATTCGCCGTACTGCTCTTTGGTCAGCAGGCGCGGGAGGGCAAAAATAATCACATACCCCGTGATGATGAAATAAAACTTGGCCAGGGTAATGTAAATCGTGCCCCGTCCGGCTTTGGCGGCGGTGTCTTCTTTGGGAGATTGGGAGGTCGGGGTCGGGGGTCGGGAGTCGGGGGTCTGGGGAACAGCTTGTTTTTTTGGAGTGGTCATTTTTCGAGAATTGAGAATTGAGAATTGAGAATTGAGAATCTGAGTTTGGCTATTTGTCCAAACTGTGACATGGAAAATATTAATTAGGCCAGAGTTTTAGGTTCACTTTCGCTCCGTCCCTGACTCTATCACAACATCTTTTTCTCAATTCTCAATTCTCAATTCTCAATTCTCAATTCTCAATTCAGCTCCCTGAACCCTTTTCTTTAGCTTGGCACCACCAGAACCGGGCAGTTGGCGTTGCGAATCACTCGTTCAGCATTATTTCCCAAGGGGTTGCCCCGATGCCGGTCACCGGTACCGACAACAATCAGGTCGGCGTCGGTTTCCTTCTGGACTTCCAGAATTTCATCGTAGGTGCGGCCTTCGCGCAACACAACCTCGGAATCCGTGCCGGGAGCATCAGCCGCCAGCTTTTGCAGCCGGTTGGTGGCATCCTCCCGAATCCGGCCTTCCATGTCCTCGGTTTCGGTCAGGGAGACGGACCGGATGTAGCCCATAAAGGTGCCAATCGCGTGCATGAAAATCATTTTGCTGCCATGCGTGGCCGCAAGTTGAAGGGCCAGGTCACGGGCGTTGTTGTCAAACGGTTTGAAATCGGTGGCAAACAGAATCCGGTTGAGCGCAATCGTGGTTTCCGAACCGCGATAATAGACAAAATCCTTCACCGGTTGGCGCGAAACAAAAACCGGACAATTGATTTTGGCGAGAACCGTTTCGGTGGTCGAACCGAGGACGGTCCGTTCAAACCGGCCACGGCGCTGGGTGGCAATCATGGCCAAATCAATCTGGTGTTCCTGGGCGACGCGGACAATTTCGTTCGCGGCAACCCCTTCCGTCAGCAGAATATGGACATCCAGCCCTTTGACCAGTTCGTTTTGAGCCAGTTCGTCCAATTCCTGCCGCACAGCCACCAGCCATTCATAGCCGTGTTCGGACAGGGCGCGCTCCGACAGCCGGAATACCTGGGGCGGCAAAGAGCCTTCCTGCGCATTGTGCAGGTACAACCGGGCATTGTGGTGCCGGGCAAAGGCAGCCGCATATTTCAGCAGGCTGCGCGAAAGGGGCGAAAAATCAGTGGAGAACAGGATGTTCTTGAAGGGATACATGGCGATGTTCCAGTAAGATATAAGTTCAGGATGATATTCGGACGGTCCGGTTGAATGCACCTTGGTGTCCGGAAAAAGGAAACCATTCAAAACCACAAATCACGCAAAAATGCAAACGAAAAATGCTTCCGGGCGTCCTGCCTCCAACCGGCAACCACCGTCCAAAGCCCTGTCCTATCCCTGGTTTTCAGCGTTCCCGCCCCTGGATTTACTCAGCAGGGCGCTGGTCGAATGGTCTTTCGGGTCACCCACAATCACCACTTCCCCACCGTAGCGCCGGACAATTTCCCGTTCGGGCACGGTTTCCGTCGTGTAATCCGTTCCTTTGGCATGAAAGTTGGGCCGCAGGGTTGCCAAAAGCGGTTCAACCGTCAACGATTCAAACACCGTGACATAATCCACACAGGCCAGGGCGGCAATGATTTCCGCCCGTTCAGCATCGGGCATGACCGGCCGGCCGGCTCCTTTCAACTGCTGCACGCTGGCGTCACTGTTGATGCCCACCACTAAAATGTCGCCCACCGCCTTGGCACCTTGCAGGTAACGGATGTGCCCCACATGCAGCAAATCAAAGCAGCCGTTAGCCAGAGTTACCCGCCGACCCGCCTGCCGATGGTGTTCAATGATGGAAGCAAGTTCTGAAAGTGAAAATATTTTCTGGTTCATTTTTTGAATCCTGCTGGTTATGCCGGGCTTCACCGGAGACGATGTTCCGAGGGTTGTATCACCGGCTCAAGGTATAACGTGATTAAGTATTTTTCCATCGAGGCTGAGAACGAACCCAACTCTGTGTCATCAGTCCGCAGTCCTTGAATTTGACTTCAGTTCTGTTTTCACCTGACTCCCTTTGAATTTTCCAACCGGTTTGGGATATGTGTTAGCCACATTTCTCTTATCTTATCATTTGACACGGAATCCCCCCTTTATGTTTCTTGACGGAAATTCGCTCACGTTGGACGCATTGTGCCGGGTGGCCACGGCCTCCGAACCGGTTGAACTTGACCCAGCAGCGCGGGAACGCGTCATGGCTGCCCGCCATGTGGTCGAACAGATTTTGGCATCAGGCCGGGTGGTCTATGGCATTAACACCGGCTTTGGCAAGCTTTCTGATGTCACCATTCCCCCGGAGGAACTGCGCGCCCTTCAGCTTAATCTGGTCCGGTCCCATTCAGTCGGTATCGGTCAACCTTTGTCGGAAGCCGAATCCCGCGCCCTGGTTTTGTTGCGGGCCAACGTCCTGGCCAAAGGGCATTCCGGCGTGCGTCCGGAAGTGCTTGAAACCCTGTGCCAGATGCTCAATCGCGGCGTGCATCCGGTGATTCCGGAAAAAGGCTCGGTGGGTGCCAGCGGTGATTTGGCCCCGCTCTCTCATCTGGCACTGGTAACGATTGGCGAAGGCGAGGCATTTTATCAAGGTGAACGACTGCCGGGAGCCGAGGCGCTCCGCCGGGCGGAAATCACGCCGCTCGTCCTCGAAGCCAAAGAGGGGTTGGCGTTGCTCAACGGCACGCAGGCCCTGACCGGAGTCGGTGCCTTGACCCTGGCCCGGTTGCAAAAACTGGCGACGGCGGCTGATATGATTGGAGCGTTGACGCTTGATGCCCTTCATGGAACCGATGCCGCCTTTGACCCGCGCATTCACACCGCCCGCCCGCATTCCGGCCAAACCACAGTTGCCACGCACTTGCGGAATCTGCTGGCGGGAAGCGAAATCCGGTCTTCACACAAAGATTGCCGCCGGGTGCAGGATGCGTACAGCCTGCGCTGTATACCGCAGGTTCACGGAGCAGTCCGCGATGTGATTGACCATACCCGGCAGGTGGTGGAAATCGAATTCAACAGTGCCACCGACAATCCGTTGGTGTTTCCTGATACGGGCGAAGTAATTTCAGGCGGGAACTTCCACGGCGAGCCGGTTGCGTTTGCTCTGGATTATGCCGCCATCGCCGCCGCCGAACTCGGAGCCATTTCCGAGCGACGTATCGAACGGCTGGTCAATCCGGACCTGTCCGAACTTCCGGCGTTTTTGACTCCTCATGCCGGAACCTGTTCCGGGCTGATGATTGTGCAAGTGGCCGCCGTTTCACTTTGCGCCGAAAACAAAATCCTGGCCCATCCGGCCTCGGTGGATTCCCTGCCAACCTCAGCCAACAAAGAAGACCATGTTTCCATGGGTATGACTGCGGCACTCAAGTTCCGCACCATCACCGACAATGTGGCGGCAATTCTGGCTATGGAACTGTTGGCAGCCGCCCAGGCGCTTGAATTCCTGCGGCCCCAAAAGTCCAGCCCTGTACTGGAAAAAGTCCATGCGTTCGTGCGGACACTGGTCCCGAAAATCGAAACTGATGTCGTGTTGTCCACGCACATCGAAACGCTGAAGTGCCATTTGGAAGAAGTTGTGAGAGTGGCGGAAGGATAGGGTCCAGGGTTCAGGGTTCAGGGTCCAGGGACTTGCAGTTTTGAATTGAGTTTTGAAACCTGTCTCAAAAACCCAAATTTCCTGATATTCGAAAACCCTGAACCCTGAACCCTGGACCCTGGACCCTGGACCCTGGACCCTGGACCCTGAACCCTAAAACGTGGTTTGCCCAAACGAAACCGCCCGCAGAAAACTGAAGTCTGCCGAGGCCAGTTGCCCGTTGCCGCGACTGCCGTTGGCATTGGCCGGCACCACATCCACGGCCAGCGTCTGGCGGGTGGTGGGTGTCGCCTGGAAAAGCAAAAAGGCGCGGGCCAGGGACACGTCATTGGTTTGGAAGGTTCCGTCTCCGGTCGTATCCCCCCAGACAATGAATTCCGGAAAGACGGCTGCGGGGTCTCCCGGATTGGGTGCATTGGAGGGAAATCCTTGAGAGGTCAGGTCGGCTGAACCCAGCACCCGCACGGTGATAAAGCCATTCACATTGCCGCTTCCCGAACTTGACGGCGGAACGGTGGCCCGCACTTGGGTCAGGCTGACAACCTGCACGGCACTGGCCGGAATTAACCGGCTGCCTCCGAAAAAGACCTGCACGCCGCCGGGGAAAAACCCGTTACCCGTGATGGTGATGGGTTTGCCTGAAGTGGAAGCCACCGGATAAAACTGGGTAAAAGTGGCTGCCGGCAAAGGATTGACCCGCATTTTGACGACAAACACGTCATTGGCACCGTTGTTGGTGTTTTGCACGCCCCCCACGGTGGTGAAGTCAGTGGAAGAGGTTTGTCCGATGATGTACATGGCATCCGATGGGTCCACAAAAATACCGTTGGCCCCCTCCGCACCGGTTCCACCCAGATAGGTGGAAAAAGCCGGAACTCCGCTTGGGTTAAATTGTGCAACAAAGGCGTCAGTCCCACCGCTAAAAGATGAGGTTGCGTTGAGCACCGGAAAATCACCCGAAGCAGTCTGCCCGACAAAAAACAACCCGCCGGTATCGGTGACAAACCCGCTCTGGCCGAAATCGTCACCGGTTCCGCCCCAGTAAGTTGAAAAAACCAGGGCAGTTCCTGCCGGATTGATTTTCAGCACTACTGCATCCGAGCCTCCCCGGTTGGTGGCTTGAGTAGCTGCCACCACAGGAAAATTCGGTGAGGCGGAAGACCCTGTCACATAGGCATTGCCGCTCGCATCAACGCTGATGGATTGGCCCAGGTCGTTAAACTGTCCGCCCAGATAAGTGGCATACAAAAGAGCCGAACCGGCTGCATTGAATTTCGCCACATACAGATCGCTTTGGCCCGCGTTGGCTGCCTGGATGGGGTTGACGGTGGGAAAATTGGTCGAATTGGTGGTCCCGGCCAAGTAAATGTTGCCGGCTGTATCAAGGGTGATGCTCCCTGGCACTGTGTTTTCCTCGGCGCTTCCGCCCAGATAGGTCGAAAACACAAGTCCGGTTCCATCCGCGTTGATTTTGGTCACAAAGGCGTCCTGAACGCCCCCGCTGGCAGCCTGCACGGGGCTTTGCACCGGAAAGTTGGTTGAGGAAGTCTGTCCGGTCAGACAGGCATTGCCAGCCGGGTCGAGGGCAATGCTGCTGGCTGCATCAAACATCAACCCGCCCACATAGGTCGAAAAAACCAGGCTATTTCCTGCCGGGGCAAGTTTCGTCACAAAGGCATCTGTATTTCCCCCCAATGCCGCCTGAAATCCTCCCGGACTGGTGGGAAAATTGACCGAAGAGGTGCGCCCCGTCACAAACACACTGCCCGTGCCGTCCACCGCCACGCCTGCGCCGGAATCAAGCGAATTCCCGCCCAGATAGGTGGAATACACCAGGGCATTGCCGCTCAGGTTCAGCTTGGCCACAAAACAATCGCTGATGCCCCGGATGGTGCCAAAGAAAGGTGTCACCGTGGGAAAGTTGCCCGAAAACGTTTCTCCGGTCAGATAGGCATTGCCCTGATTATCCACTGTGACACTCATGCCCATATCTGAACCAAGCCCGCCCAGATAGGTCGAATAGGAAATCACCGGGTCAATCACAAGTGGCACACTGGTTTCAAAAGCACCGATTTCAAACCCAAGCTCCACTGCTGCGCCTGCACGAGGAGCGGATTTGAGCAAATAACGCCCGGCAATCGTCCGTCGCTGGCCATTGACTTCTTGATAGATGACAGGTTTGTGATGGCGGATTTCGCCACCCGGCACCCGCAAAACCACATCTCCGGAAGCCTCCAGAGCCGCGCTTTCCACCCCTTCAAGAACCAGGGAAATTCGTTTGGGTTCGCTTCCGGGTTGCAGTTCAAGATCATATTTGAACTGTTTTCCAGTTCCATGAGCCAGCAAATCAACGCCTGGATAGAGATTTTTCAGCCGCACGGTCCCAAAGGTCGGCACATTCCGCTGCCAGTCGGACGGCTGATTCCCGACCAGATAATTGACCGTTCCCAAGAGCGGATTTTCTGCGGTCACGGTGGAAACGGAACTTCCTCCCTGAAACCGCATCCTGACCACGGCGGGTGGATTTTCACTTCCTTCCGGACCTGCTCCGGGCAAGGCCGCCACGACTTCACTTTCGGTCAAGCCGATGATGAAATTTTTGCTGCGGGCCACATAGCGCAGCCGGGTGTCAAACTGTCCCTGGTTGCGTTCAAAGGCCAGCGGCAGATTGGCAAACCGGGTCTGAATCTGACTGGCAGAGGGAATGGTCCGAGCCGGAGTTGTGTGATTTTCAGCCTGAACCGCGATAGATGAAAAAGATATCGGCCCCTGGCCCAGCCAGAAAGCTGTCACAATAAGCAATAAACCCGGATAAACGTACTTCGGAAACCGCATAACAAGAGTTAATTCCTTCAGGTGATAAATAGTGGAAATGAGATGGATTGCTACTCAAAATCGAAGTTTCAGACATTGAGGTGACGGCTGGCCTGTGTTGCGTTCGCATCTCCAATGATGCCATCATACGCGGCACTTTTTGCGCAAGAAACGTCCCAGCCTGTGCGAGTCATTCAATGGAACCACAACGTCCGTCATACCTGGTCAAGACCAAACCAAATGCTACTGTGCCGATTGCAGAAAAGCAAACGCGGTCGCATTTTTGAGAACCTCACGCCCGGAGGCGTACTTTTTGCTTTTTACCTATTTTCACACGGGGAACCCGTTCATGCATGTTCTGGCAACCGGGGTTCCGGTTCACGAAATCATCCTTTTTGCCCTGCTGGTGGCGTTCTTTTTGTACCTCGACATCCGGTCAGGTACGTCTGACAAACCGGTTCCGCTTTCCAAAGCCGCGCTCTGGTCGGTGATTTGGGTGGTCATTTCGCTTTGCTTCGCCGGGTACATTGCCTGGGACCGGGGAACGACTTCGGCCCTGACCTTTGTCACCGCCTACTTTCTGGAAAAAACCCTGGCGGTTGACAATCTGTTTGTCTTTCTGGCGATTTTTTCAAGTTTTTCGATTGCCGAACGGTTCCAGCATCGCATTCTGCACTGGGGCATTCTGGGAGCTTTGCTCTTTCGCGGTATCTTTATCGGCCTGGGAGCCGGCATCCTGTTTGGGGCCAAACAGGCTGAACATCTGCAATGGGGTGGGTTTCCTATCCAGCCGGTCAATCTGGTTTTTCTGTTTTTCGGGATTTTTGTGTTGTGGTCGGCCTTTACCCTGCTCAAAAACGTGTCTCCGGGCATGGGGGATGAATCCGCAGACGAAGAAGTTGATTACGGCAATCACTGGTCCGTGCGGTTCGTGCGGGTGCTGTTGCGCAACCGGATTGCCACTCAACTGGACGGCAACCATTTTTTTACCCGGATTCCCGACCTGCAAACCGGTGCCCGGCGACTGGCGGCAACACCGTTATTCCTGTGTCTGATTGTGATTGAAATTTCCGACATCATGTTCGCCTTTGACTCGGTCCCGGCGATTTTTGCGGTCACACAGGAAACGTTTTTGGTCTACACCAGCAACATTTTTGCCGTTTTGGGCTTGCGTTCGATGTACTTTCTGGTAACGGCAGCCAAGCGGTATCTCTGTCATTTGGAAAAAGCCGTCCTGCTCATTCTGGTCTTCATCGGTTTCAAAATGGTGTTGTTTGAATGGGTGCATGTCAAACCGCTCATCAGCCTGCTGGTGGTTTTGGGGCTGCTGGCGGCGGGCATTGCCGCCTCGCTGCTCTGGCCCGAAACCGAACCCATCAATGAATCCATTTCCGGGTGATACAGTCCGTTTCGACAGCTTTTCCGACCCAGTGGCGACAAGTCGCCGCACTCCAAAGCCCTCAGTCCTGGTTCAAGGGCAACTCCAACCGGGCGCAACAACCGGGACCGGCGGCATTGTTTTCCAGGGTTAGGCTGCCGTGATGGGCTTCGGCAATCTGGCGGCTCAAAAACAGGCCGATGCCGGAACCATTGGGTTTGGTGGTAAAAAATGGCACGAACAGATTGCCCGAATTGCTGATGCCGGGGCCGTTGTCAAGCACCTTCAATTCCACGAAACGACTCCGCCGGTACCACAAGACGACGACCTCCCCGGAGGTTTCCAGTACGGCATCCACGCCATTGCGAATCAGATTGATGAGAAGCTGCTCAAGCTGTTCGCGGTCTGCCTGCACCTGTAACGCCGGGCCACCCCGGACAGCCACGGAAAGGCGGGTTTCCAGACTGACAACCCGTTGGACCAGCGGTTCCAGGTCCAGGCTCACCGGACGGGGGGCCGGCAACCGGGTCAGCCGGGCATAGGCTGCCGTAAACCGGGATAAAGACTCCGCTCTGGAGGCAATCACGCCCAACCCCCGGCCCAAATCCTCTTCCCAATCGGAAGGCCGCTCCGGACGGGCCGCCACCGTGGCCAGGCTTCCGGCAATGGATTTGATGGGTGTCAGGGAATTGTTGATTTCGTGACCAAGCACCCGCACCAACCGTTGCCAGGCCATGCGCTCCTCTTCCCGTAAGGAATCCTTCAAATCGGCAATCACCACCAGCACATGCGGCATTCCCTGCTGCCGAAACGTGGTGCGCCGAATGCCCCAGCGTCCACTGCCGCCGGGAAAAGCCAATTCACTGACCCGGTTGTTCTCTCCGCGCAGGCACTCGGCCAAACCGAGTTCCTGCGCAGTCTGCCCCAGCAACCGCTCCACCGGTTGGGCCAGCAGGCGCTCTCCGGCAGGATTGGTCAAACGGAGCCGCTCCTCCTGGTCAAAAGTAAAAATGGCAACCTCAATCACTTCCATCACTGACCGCAGCAGTGCGGTGGCTTCCAGTGCCCGCAGCCGTTGTTCGCGGAGCGTGTCGCTGAGGGCATTGATTTCCAGGTAGGCTTCCCCCAATGCATCCCCGCGCTGTGCTCCGCGTCCGCGCAGGGAAAAATCACCCTCGCGCAAGGCCGCCAGCAGGTTGGCAATCGTGTGCAGCGGATACACCACATGCTCACGCAGAGCCACCAGCCCCAGACCAAAGAGGGCCGGTAACAGAATGGTGCCGGTGATTTGTGCCTTGAAGGAAAAGCCACCGCCCCACAGCAGACCCAGTGCGACCAGCAACCCTGGCAGTCCCGGCAGCAGGCTGAACCACCACAACCGGGCTTCAAACTGGATTCGCTCCGATTTATTTGTCTGCTGGTTCATGGCCTTTTCGAACAAGGAGAAGTAAAGAAATTAGATGTTATAGCGTTGCAGCCGCCGATAGAGCGCGCTCCGGCTGAGTCCCAGCAAGGTTGCGGCCTGCGAAACATTGCCCTGGAACCGGGCCAGGGCTTTTTGAATGAGAACGGCTTCGACTTCCTCCAGACTCAATTCTTCCAGCCGGTGGGGATGGTTCTGGTGCGGCAGCAACCCCAGGTCTGCCACCCTGATGACGGATTCCCTGGCCATTAAAACCGCCCGTTCCATGGTGTGGTCCAGTTCCCGGACATTTCCCGGCCAAGGATGGGCTTCCAGCATCCGGGCAGCTTCCGGTTCGATTCCCGCCAGATTTTTTCGGTAGTGAAGTGCATGACGGCGCAAAAAATGCTCGGCCAAGAGGCGAATGTCCTCCCGCCGCTCACGCAAGGGCGGGATGTGCAGTTCGACCGTGTTCAGGCGGAAAAGCAAATCCTGGCGGAACCGGCCCGCCGCAACCTCGGCCCTGACATCGGCATTGGTGGCGGAAAGAATCCGTACTTTGACTTTCTGGGTTTTGGAAGCCCCCACCCGTTCAAATTCGCCGGTTTCAAGCACCCGAAGCAGTTTGGCCTGCTGTGACAGCGGCAGATTGGCAATTTCGTCCAGCAAGAGCGTCCCCAGGTCAGCCATCTCAAACCGTCCAATGCGGTCGCTTTTGGCATCGGTAAATGCGCCTTTGACATGGCCGAAAAACTCGCTTTCAAACAGTCCTTCGGAAATGCCTCCCAGATTGACCGTGACCAGTGGTTTGTGGGAACGGTGCGAGACGCGGTGCAGGTAGCGGGCAATCAGACTCTTGCCCGTCCCGTTTTCACCCGTAATCAAAACATTGGCATCCGCCGGGCCAATTCGTTCAATCAAGTCCCGCACAGGCTGGACGGCTGGGGAATTGCCAATCAGTTCGGGAAGTTCGGTGCCGGTCTGGTCCCGCCAGATTTGGTTTTCGGCTTCCAGTTTGTGACCTTTGCGCAAGGCCCGGCCAAGTTCGATTTGGGTTCGGACAATCGCCAGCAACCGTTGATTGTCCCAGGGTTTCTGGATGAAATCCCGTGCGCCCTGCCGCATGGCCTCGACCGCCAGTTCAACACTGCCCCAGGCCGTCATCACCACCACCGGCAACGTATCGTCCAACGCACGCAGGAGCGGCAGCAATTCCAGCCCTTCACGTCCGGACGTTGTGTCGCGGGTATAGTTCAAATCCATCAAAACCAAATCCACCGGCTGATTTTTGACTGTGGTGACAATGGCCTGGGGCGAATTGGCCGCCACCAGTTGAAATCCTTCGCTTTTGAGCAACAGCCGCAAGGCTTCCAACACATCGGGCTGGTCATCAGCCACCAGGATTCGGGAAATGGTTTCTTCAAAAGCTGGCATAATTTTCTTTAGGACAAAGGAACACTTTCAGGACTGAGGACTGAGGACTGAGGACCAGCTTCTTTCCATTCCTGATGCCAAGCTGTTGAGTCGTATGGTCTGAACTGAAAGGCAATTTCGTTGCATGGCAGGTGAAAATAACTCAGTCCTCAGTTCTCAGTCCTCAGTCCCCAGTCCTCAACTCTTTACTCGTAGCGCAATGCCTGCATGGGGTCTATCTGCAAAGCCCGCAGAAATGGTATCACACAAGCCGTGACGCCGGTGCCTGCCAAAACCACCAGGACAGCGGCAAAAGTCAAAGGGTCCGCCGGGCTGACCCCATAGAGCAGTTTGCCCAGCAGCCGACCGGCTCCCAGGGCCAAACCGGTTCCCACAAGGCTCCCCATCAAAATCAGCCTGACCCCTTCGCCCACCACCAGTTTCAAAATATCCTGGGCATCGGCCCCCAAAGCCAGCCGGATGCCGATTTCGCGGGTTCGCTGGCTGACCGAATAGGAAATCACCCCGTACAGCCCAATCAGGGAGAGGGTCAACGCCAACACCCCCATGACGCCCAACAGGCTGGCGGCAATCCGCGACGGGAACAAGGCCCCCTGAATACTCTCACGGAAGGTTCTTTTTTCAAAAATAGTCAAATTCGGATCCACCGCTTTGAGGGATTGCTGGGCCAACTCCAGTGCAGTCGCAGAGTCCAGCCTGGTTTTGAGAACCAGACTGTAGGTTGAACGATAATTTTGTGCAGCGGGCAGGAACATAAATGGCTGATGCGCCTCGTTCAGGGCTTTGTATTTGATATCCGTTGCCACTCCAATCACCTCCACCGGTGTTTTGCCCAGAAAAATCCGCTTTCCAAGAGCATTTCCCTGGGGCCAATAGCGTGCTGCCATCGTTCGGTTGATAATCACCACCGGCGGAGTGGAATCGGTGTCGGAATCGGAAAAATCCCGACCCTGTTCAATTGGTATTCCCAAAGTGGCAAAATAACCAGGGGACACCACTTCATAGATGGTAATCATATTTTCACCTGGCGGTGGGTTATATCCTTCAATCTGAATAAATGAAGAACTGTTTCCCCCCAAACTGAGTGGCAGACGGCGGGTCAGGCAGGCATGTTCCACGCCGGGCCGGGTTCGGATGTCTTCCAGTACGCGCTGGCAAAACACCTGCCCACGGGCTTCGTCATATCCGTTTGAAAAAAGATCGAAAGTTGCAAAAACCTGATTGGAAACCTGGAATCCGGGATTGGCAGTTTGGGATTTGTGCAGACTGCGCAGGAACAATCCGGCGCAAACCAGAGTCACAATCGTCAAAGCCACCTGCCCGATGACCAACAGATTCCGCAGAGATGCCTTTTTTCCGGTCATGGAAAGCGAGCCGGCTTCGTCCTTGAGCGTGGTCGCCAAATCGGTTTTGGTCGCCTGAAGCGCCGGAGCCAACCCGAACAAAATGCCGGTCATACAGGTCAGCAGCAGGGAAAAAACCAGAACCTGCCGGTCCAGCCCCAGTTCAAACCGAACCGTGTAATTGACGGGTGGAATGAACCACATCAAGGTGTCAGCCGCCCAAAAAGCCAGCAACAGACCCAGCCCTCCTCCCAACCAGGCCAATACCAGACTTTCCGTCAGCAATTGCCGGAGTACCCGCCAGCGCCCGGCTCCCAATGCCAGCCGGATGCCGATTTCCCGGCGTCGGCTGCTGGCCCGTGAGAGCAACAGATTGGCAACATTGGCGCAGGAAATCAGTAAAACCAGCCCCACGACTCCTAACAAAGTCAGCAGAACCGGGCTCAGACGTTTTTCAATTCCATTGGGAGACTCGCTTGGATAATAAGCCGTGATTTGAAAGGAATCATCACTGCTGCGCTTTTGGGCCAGTTGCACCGACAGCACGTTCAGATTGGCCTGCGCCTGCGCCAGTGAAACACCGGGTTTGAGCCGCCCCATCATGTTCAGCCAGCGCGAAGTGCGCCCCGTCAAGGCACCATCCAGAGGAAAAACCGCCTCCTGCATCATAATGGGAACCCAGACATCACAGACCAGCCCGGTGTAGGTCCCGCTGAAATCCCTGGGGGCCACGCCCACCACCGTGAAGGGATGGCGGTTCAAATGGATGGTTTGTCCAATCACATTGGGGTTGGCTCCCATCCGGGTTTGCCAAAACCCGTAACTGATGACCACGACCGGGACGGCATTTGGTTTTTGGTCTTCTTCGGGCCGGAATGCCCGCCCCACAGCCGGCCTCACTCCCAGCACCTCAAAATAGTTTCCCGACACCAGGTTTCCGGTAATCCGGTCGGTCTGGGCTCCCTGCCCGACTGCCAACGAGGAAATCATCCGATAGACCATTACCCCGGCCAGCGTTTGGTTTCCGTCCCGAATGTCCTGATAGTCCGGAAACGAAATTGACAGCCCTTCGGTATTCCGGATGGTCCCGCACAGGTCAATCATCTCGTGGGGCGCAGTCACTCCCGGCAAGGGGCGCAGCAAAAGGGCTTTAATCCAGGTATAAATCGTGGTGTTGGCACCGATTCCAAGTGCAATCGAAAGGACGGCCAAGGCCGTCATTCCCGGAGTTTTCCGCATCATGCGGAAGCTGAAGCGAATGTCCTGCCAAAGTGTTTTCATAAGGATTCTCTGTGCTGGAGGGCTGAGGATTGAGGACCGAAGAGACAAACCATTTTGCAACACAGACAGATAACCAGCCTGTTTGTTTTCCTCAGTCCTCAGTCCTCAGTCCTCAGTCCTGGGGTTTTCCATTCCTCCACAATCCGCCCGTCAAACATCGAAATCGTCCGGTCGGCATAGCGGGCATAGCGCGGGTCATGCGTGACCATGCACAAAGTGGTGCCGTTTCGGTGTAAATCCCGCAGCAGTTCCATGACGGCCTCGCCATTGTTGGAATCAAGGTTTCCCGTCGGTTCATCGGCCAGCAGGATGGAAGGGTTGCCAACCAGCGCACGGGCCACGGCAACCCGTTGCTGTTGACCGCCGGAAAGCTGGGCCGGATAGTGTTTCAACCGATGCGCCATGCCGACTTTTTCCAGAGCTTCCAGTGTCCGCCGGGAACGTTCTGCCGCCGGGGTCTTTCCGTAGGTCAACGGCAGTTCCACATTTTCATAAACCGTCAAATCGCCAATCAGATTGAAAGCCTGAAAGATAAATCCGATTTCGCGGTTGCGGACCTGGGCCCGGCTTGAAAGCGGAAGCCCCGCCACGGATTGACCATTGAGCGTGTAGGTTCCTTCCGTGGGCGTGTCGAGCAACCCCAGAATCGAAAGCAGCGTGGACTTGCCGCATCCGGAAGGTCCCGAAATGGAAAGAAACTCGCCAGCCTGAATTTCCAGATGGATGCCTTCCAGTGCGCGGGTTTCAATTTCATCGGTGAAGAACTTTTTCGTTACCTGGTTCAGTTTGATAAGTGGTGTAGCCATATTTTTTTCAGGACTGAGGACTGAAGACTGAGGACTGAGGACTGAGGACTGAGGGCCGAGTTGATACTCCTGGCCTCAGCTATGCTTCTGTCATAATCATTGGACACACATGGTTGAAGGGTCACTTGAGCTGAATCCGGTCACTGGTATCCCAGGCCGACATGTCGGACAAAATGACCCGGTCACCTTCCTGGAGGCCCTCCAGGATTTCAACTGTATCAACCGAGTTACGGCCCAGTTTAACCTTGGTGCGGGCGGCAAACTGCCCTTCCCGGTCTAACTTCATGAGGCTCAGAGCGGCTTGTTCCTGGCTGAAAACCGGACGCCCGACAAACAGCACCTGTCGCAACCGTTCCAGCTCAATGGTTCCATCCACGGTCAAATCCGGACGTGCGCCTTTGGGCAGTTCTCCTGTGAGGACGACATCCACCGTGACGGTTCCCTGTTGCACAGCCGGGTCAACCCGCGCCACGCTGCCGGAAATCATGCCGTTCCGGGTGTCAATCAAGGCGGTCAGCCCGACGGCAATGTCTCTCGCCTGCGTTTCCGGAATTTTGACCTGCGCTTTCAGGCGGGCGGGGTTTGCCACTTTAGCCAACAAGGTTCCCTGAGCAACCTGCTGGCCGACTTCGACCGGAATCTGTTGGACCACCCCGGCAATGCCTGCCCGAACTTGCAAAGCTGCCACTTTGCTGCGGTTCAAGGTCAACAATGCTTTCAACTGTTCAATCCGGGCCTGCTGTACCTCCAGTTGAGGTTGCACCGAATCGGTGGCGATAGCCAGCCGTTGTTCTTCGATATAAGCCCGGTTTTGCAGTTCTTCGGCAGTTACTTTGGATATTTTCCGGCTCAGAGGACTGACCAGCCCTTGTTTAGCCAGTTCCTCGTCCGCATCCGCCCGCAGCCGGGCCTGACTCGATTCGGCGGCAACTTTGGCGGCCACGGCCTTTTGGTCGAGTTTAGAGCTTTCCAGCCGGACCCGAAGGTTTTGATATTCGGCTGCGGCAGCCCGCAGTTGAAATTCCGTATCCACCACAGCCTGTTCCTTTTCCGGATTGGTCAGTTCGACCAGCACCGTTTCAGGTTTCACCGTCGTGCCCGGTCGCACCAGAATCCGCTCCACCCGGCTTTCACCAGGAGCCGGAATCCAGCGGATTTCCTCCGGGACAAGCGTGCCAATGCCCCGAACCTGGCGGAGCATGTCACCACGCTTCACGCTGTCAATCCAGACGGCGGAACGGTTCACCGCCGGTGCAGCCGGCTTGAGGCGGGCCAGTCCGCTGGCAGCGCCAGCCACCAGCAAACATCCAGCTACAAGATACAAACTGAAACGAAGGGCGCGGTTTCGATTGTGCGTCAGGCGTGGAATATCCATGTGGTTTCTCCTGGCTACTCAAAGGGCAAGCGCTGTGCCAGGAAATCGATCACCCCTCCCTTGGTTGCGAAAAACCCTTATTCCGCAAGGATTTTCACACCTCAGCCGCCCATCAACGGCTCACTGCCCGGCGCTCTTCATGAAAAGGAACGTGTTCGTTTTTGGGAAAATCAAATCCCATTTGTGAGACGAAACGGAACGAGCCTCCGCTAAGACAATCCTCGAAAGCAGTCCATGCAGGGTTCTTCCCGGAAAAATTCAAAAAAAGTCGTTGACGGGATGGGGAAAGCCGTGTACAGTTCCGCGCTTCGAACACACCCCCTTTTTCGTATGACCCATTCGTCTAGGGGCCTAGGACACCGCCCTTTCACGGCGGCGACACGGGTTCGAATCCCGTATGGGTCGTTCAAAACCGTCAGCGACAGGCTCGCTGGCGGTTTTTTTATTTCCGGCAACCAGCGCTGAAGGGAAACCACAAGCTGCAATTGCTCCCAAGTGTGGTACAAATATCAGCCTGCACCATGCAACCAACGTACTGTCTGTTCGGAACAAACCGGCAGCCGGAGCGTGCAAGGCGTTCGTGGTACGTGATTGGAGCTTTTTATGATGCCCAGGAAATATTTGCTGAATTTGTTTTTTTTGGTTGGTGCTCTGTTCTGGTTGAATACTGCCGTACAGGCCACCGATATTGTTTTGACGCTTCCATTTGAAAATGTCTCAAATCGTCAGGAGTACAATTGGATCCGCGAAAGTTTCACGGTTTCAATGTCTGACCTGTTGGATATTCCCGGTTTGATTGCGATTGACCTGGATGAACGGAACCTGGCGTTTGAGAAACTGCGCATTCCCAACACCGCCATCATTACCCGCGCCACCGAATTAAAACTGGGTGAAGCAGTCAATGCGGACCTGCTCATTCGTGGCATTTACAATGTCACCGGTGAGGGGAAAGACCTCACCATCACCGTCAAGGCTCAAATCATTTCTTTGCGCGAAGGCCGCTTTTTGGGCAATGAACATGCGTTGAGCGGTCCACTCACCGATTTGCAGGCGATTCAGGGCAAATTGGCCTGGGAACTGCTGTACCAGCGCAACATGGCGCTTCCGTTTTCCCGCGAGCAACTGATTTCCCGCGCCAGCCGGGTGCCTCCGGTGGCCTATGAAACGTTCGTCAAGGCATTGCTCACCTCCGGTCAGGAAGACCGAATCCGGCTGCTTCAGAAATCCATTGCGGATTCCACCAAAAACGGTCAGGCCAACTATCCACAGGCAATGTATGAACTGGCCACCCTTTACTATCGCAACCGGCAGTATGCGGATGCGCTCAAGTGGTATGAGAAAATTGCAGTGGAGGAAAACCGGGGGCTGGAAGCCCGTTTCTATCTGGGCATCTGTCAATATCAGAGCGGTCAAACCGATGGCGCGCTTAAAAGTTTCTCGGATTTGCTGGCTCCGATGCCGCTCTATGAAAGTTATAACAATGCCGCCGTGGCCCAGCTTGCCAAAGGCAATACCAACGAAGGGTTGCGGTTGGTGAAACTGGCAGCCGAAGCCGCACCGTTTGACAGCGAAGTCCAGTTTAATCTGGGCTATGCCTACTGGCTGAAAGGTGAGTACAAGGCGGCGGCAGGCCATCTGGAAACGGTTTTGAAGGGCAGTCCCAAACTTGGTGCGGCGTATTATCTGCTGGCCAAGTCCTATGACAAAACCGACAAAGCTACGGAAGCAGCGACCATGCTCAACGAGGCCAAGAAAAACCTGCCTGACTTCGCCAAATGGGAAACCAGCGGCAAGGTTCCGTTGCTGGCGTCGCTCAAGTCAACCTTTAATCGGGAAGCGTTCTATCGTTATCTGCGCAGCAAGGAACAGGACCGCCAGTCGGCGTTCATTGGCGGAATGCAGTCCCGTCAGGTTGAAGGATTGCTTTCCAAAGCCCAGGCTTCTTTTCTGAGTGGGAAAGATGACGAAGCTTTGGTCACCCTGGCACAGGTGGTGCAAACCGCACCCGACAGCAGCGAAGCCCACCTGCTCATGGGACGAATTTATGAACGCCGGAGCGACATGCCAAGCGCTATCAATGCCTTGAAAGCGGCTGTTTTTTGGAATCCGAAACTGGTTCCGGCGCATGTGTTGCTGGGTCGGCTCTATCTGGGGCAAGGAGACCGGCGACGGGCGGAATCCCACATGAAGCTGGCACTGGAAGCTGACAAGACCGACCGCGAAGCACTCGCCTTGCAGCGACTGTTGCAGGAAACCGAAAAGAAGTAAGCCTTCCAAAATCAGTCTGGGGAGTCTTGAGAGTCTGGGGAGTCTGGGGAGTCTTGAGAGTCAAGAAAATTTGTCACCTTATCACCTTGTCACCCTGGCACCCTGTCAGGTTTTTGACTCTCAAGACTCCCAAGAGTGTTCAATGTCTACGGTCAAAGGACATGCCTTGCCGGACCTCGGCAATCGCATCATCAACCAGGCGCAGGGCCTTCGCCCGGTGTCCGCCCTTGTCATCAGTTGCTTGCCGGAGTTCGCGTTGGGCCCGCTCAAGGGCATTCAATGCCTGATGCATGTTGCGCTGGTCGGCTTTCACCGGCTCAGAAAAATAGCTGGTCAAAAAGGCTCCAGCCAATGGCAGGGTTGATAAAACTTTCAAAACATTGCGGCGGGTAAGATTGGTTTCCGACATAACTTTTCCTTTCCTTTCCTGTTATTGATTTGAGGTGAGCGGCGACAGACAGATTTCCAGCCGGGTCCGGCAGGTGACTTTTTTGCCTTATTTCTGGCCGCCTGAAGGCGGAACTCAAAACTGCCGCCTGAAGGCGGAACTCAAAACCGCAGGGCTAAAGGACGCCCAGGAAGCGCCGTTCATCAATTGCATATTCCGGCAAAACCGGCTTCAGGTTTTTGTCCCCCAGATGACGGAGCAGAACCTCTGCAAAAACATCCCGGAAATCGGTGGTCACGGCCAAATCACGGCCTTCATAAAGGTCGTTTGAGCTGAGTCCCGGCCATTTGCCATAGACTTTGCCGCCTTTGACCGTGCCGCCCAGGATGAACATATTGGAGCCATGCCCGTGGTCAGTGCCTCCCGTTCCATTTTGCCGCACCGTGCGGCCAAACTCGGTCATGGTCACCACCACCACATTTTTCATCCGGTCACCCAAATCCTGGTGAAAGGCTGCCAGGGAATCGCCCAATTCCTTGAGCAACCGGGCCAGTTGATTGTTTGGTGCGCCCGGAGCGCCCTGGTTGATATGGGTATCCCAACCGCCCATGTCCGTGAAGGCAACCTCCAGTCCCACATTGGCCTTGATGAGTTGGGCAATCTGGCGCATGGCCTCCCCGAATTTTCCCTTTGGATATTGGGCTCCGTTGGCGACCCGGTATTGTCCCGGATTTGCTTTTTTGAGGAAGTTGACGGCATCAAACGTTTCGTGTCCGGTGCCCCGCAAGGCATCGGTCGTGGCCTGGGCATACATCTGCTCGAAACTCTGATTGACACTGCCGCCACCGGCACCGGTTTTCAGCGTAAAGTCATTGATATTCGACATGGCAATGACATCGGCTTTGCCCTGCATGGCCCGAGGCGTCAACTGGGTCATTGAAACCGCCCGGAACGGCGTGGCTCCGGGTTGTGCGACTGTTTGGAGGTACCGATTCAGCCAACCGTCCTGAGTGCTTTTGCGACCCGGGGTGGCGGATTCCATATAATCCTGGGCATCGAAGTGGGAACGGGTATTGTCGGGCGAACCAACCGCGTGAATGGCGGCCAGTTGTCCTGTGTCAAAGAGCGGTTTCAGGGCAGCCAGTGCCGGGTTAAGACCGAATTTCCCATCCAAATCAAGGGCGGCCGCCGGGTTGGTCTTGTTCGGCTCGGGAATCGCCAATCCCGGACGCATGTCATAATAAGCCCGTTCCGCAAAGGGAACAACGATATTCAGACCGTCGGCGGCACCGCGTTGAAAAATGACCACCAATTGTTTGCCAGAGGCGGCTTTGGCTGTATCGGCAGAAACGGCTCCGGTTGCACCGTGCAAAAATCCGGGAAGAAATTGTGAGGCTCCCATCACGGTCAATCCCAGACCGGCTGATTTCAAAAAATATCGGCGTGTCATCATAACGGTAACTCCTTGGGGAGTTTTGAATTCTGAGTTTTGAGTTTTAAATCAAACCACAGATGATTTGAACAAAACCTTTCACCGCAGAGGCGCAGAGAAGGCGCAGAGAAGGCGCAGAGAAGAAACCAGAAAAACTCTGCGAAAGCTCTGCAAAAGCTCTGCGCCTCTGCGGTGAGAAAAATATCTGATGTGTTCCAATGTTGTGTGGTCCGATTTAAGTTCAAAGCAGCGGCAGAAATTCAAAACTCAAAATTCAAAACTCAAAACTTACTTTCTTTGAAATTCCGGTGAACCCAGCACCAGACCGGTCAGTTGGGCAATGTCCGTGACAGGCGCGCCTGCTTTCGTCAGGTCCGACAAATCATCCGGACCAGTTTCCATCACACCCTCGGCTTTTTTGCGGCGGCCTTCGCGGCGGGCAGTCTTATCCATGACAGACTGGTCATCCGTGGGCGGTGCGGTCCGATTCATGCCTGTTGCCGGCTTGGATTGCCCCAGGGTGGCAACCTGAGTCGAGAGCGTCTTGCGGGTCTGGTCCGAGACATCATTCTGGAGGAAGGCACCGAAGAGCCGGTCCAAAATCGCTCCGGGTCGGGTTTCCCCGTTGGTCAACTGGTCAAGCGAAACATTGATGCCTGGAATCTTGTTTCCGGCCAGGCCGATGCCAAAATTGAGCCGTCCGAGCAATGCTCCGGTATTCACCCAATGGTCAGCCGTATCCGGATAACCTGTCGGAGGCTGCCAGCCATAAAGCGGCATTCCCAGGCGGGACAAAATCACCACCGCCACCCGTGCATCGCTCACATTGGCATTGGTCGCACGCAACGAACTGGCCACCAGTTCGAGCGGAGTTTTGACTTTGGCCCGATAGGAATCTTTGGCCAAAAATTGCGGAGAGGTGAAAATCGTCCGGTAGACCGCCGTCAAATCACCATCCGTTTTGCGGAAAGTTTCAGCCGCCGCATCAATCAATGTCTGGGGGGGATTGTCCGAAACGAACCGCCGGGCCAGCTTGGTGGCGATAAAGCGGGCCGTTGAAGGATGCTGGGCCAGCATATGCAGGATTTTTTCCCCATCGTTCTTCCCGCCACCTGCCCCGATTTTCACACCCAGCACGGTTTTTTCGCCTTTGTCATGTGCCATTTCGTGATAGGCAAAAGTTCCTGGTGTGCCGGTATTGAATCCGGCCCGCGCCATCCCGCCATTCGGGCGATTGATGCCCCAGCCGGTAAAGCAGCGGGCGACTTCGGTCACGTCCTTTTGCGTATAGCCGCCATCCACTCCCAGTGTATGCAGTTCCATCAGTTCGCGGGCGTAGTTTTCATTCAAACCCAGTTTGCGGCCTTGAGCCTGTTTTTTCAGTTTGGCAGCCGTCTCAGCCTGTTTTTGCTCCTGTGCCTGTTCGCGTTCCAGCTGGTACTGCTGGCGCTCGCGTTGCCGTTCAAGCTGCGCCGGATTGCGTGGGAACCGGTTTCCACCGCCCAAACGTCCGCCCCCTCCAAAGCGTCCACCACCCAGGGGATTGGGATTTTGGGGACGGCGTTGATTGGCCAGGTTTTGCAGCTTGGTGTTCATGTTGGGGTCCACCGACTGCCAGTTGTCGAGGTAAAACATCATGGCCGGACTTTCCGCCGTTGCCTTCAACAGGTCCTCAAACTTACCGAACACATGGGGACGAATCGTGTCGCGCTCGTAGCTGGTCAGAAACACCCTGTCCAGCCCCTTGCCGACGAACACGTTGAAATGATTGAGCCAGAAATCAGCCAGCACTTCCTGCAACTGCCGCTCGCTGTAGACAGCCCGGAGCAGCTTGGCTTCCATCAGTTCGCGCGGAATGTCACGCGGCTTGGTCTGCCCGTCACCAAATTTTTCTTGCGTGAGCTTCCGGATTTCCTTCCGGCTTTCGGTGGACATGTCTGTTGTATTGAGCTTTCCATCTTCACCCGGTTTGGCTCCGGCTTTGAGAATCTGCTGCCGCAGTTCCCGTCCTTCACGCTCAACTTCCATCAAATCGCCTTGCGACATGGTGAGTGTCTTAAACTCAGTCAGTCGTGCTTCCAGGTTCGTATCAGAAATTTTCTCGGGATGCAGTTGCTGGTCGATATATTTTTCAAGCCCCATCTGGCGCACTTTTTCCACATCACCAGGACGCGGGCCATACCCCAGCCGGTTCAACACATGAACAATCCGCTGGTCACCGCTTAATTGTGCAATAGGGGCTTTTTTGCCGGAGGGCTTTGAGTCGGCCAGGGAACCAAACGGTGCCAGCACGGATGTCACAAGCAGGCAGGCCAGGACACCCGCGCACACCGTCAAAAGACGGGTGCGGGTATGTATCTGTAACATAAAAAGAGTCCTCAATACCTTTTGTTGGTGGTGTCAGTGACGCCGCTGGCCAGAAGCGTAGTTGTTTTCGTTTTCGGGGTGTTTGATGCAAGGGGGGGAAAAAAAGTCTGGAAGGAATTTTTTAAGTGCTGAGGACTGAGGACTGAGGACTGAGTTTTTGGCTATGAGCCAAAGATTTCTTCATGGGCCTGGATTGCGGCTTCAAGACTTTCAAAAAGGCCGGACCGGATTTCTGGGGCCTCTTCAAGAAATAATTCAAGAAACTGCTTCTCCAATTGAATGCTTTGCACTTGGTCGAAAGGCTGACGATAAAAATCAGCACTTTGAACACAGAACTTTCCAAGCGGGAGAACCTGGAAACAGCGGTAGCGCACTAATGTTTCCTCATCCTTCCTTATCCAAATATCAATTGCCTGATAAAGATTTTTCATCCTTTCCTCTATTTCTTTTTTTCCACAAAAGCCTGAATGCGCTGGCGGGCAGCTTCCGAAGCCCACAGCTCAAGCTGCACCTCGCGTTCGCGCAGGGTCGCAGCTTCCAGCGTCACGGGCGGAGCACCCGCAAGCGATTTTTTGATTTCGGTCAACGCCTGGGGGGACGCGGCAGCCAGTTTTTCAGCTACAGTTCGAACCGTTTCAAGCAGCAGTTCCGGTGCAACCACACGATTCACCAACCCAATCTGGAGCGCCGTTTGGGCGTGCAGCGGTTCGCCGGTCAACATCAACTCTGCGGCGCGGGCCGTTCCAATCAATCGGGGCAGGAGGAAGCTGCCGCCCCAATCGGGATGCAGTCCCAGTTTGATGAATGCCTGTGAGAACACCGCCGTTTCGGAGGCATAGCGCAGGTCGCAGGCCAGGGCCAGATTGCAACCGGCTCCTGCTGCCACGCCATTGACGGCGGCCAGCACCGGTTTGGCAGCGGTCTGAATGGTCCGCACAATTTCACCGCCCAGATTCAGCCAGTTGGTGAATTTCTCCCGCTCTTCGCCTTGCTGAGTGGCGTGCATGGCCGCGACATCGCCGCCAGCGCAAAAAGCCCTCCCGGCTCCGGTCAGAATCAATACCCGCACCGTTTCATCCGCCAGCCCTCGCCGGAGAGCCATCAGCAATTCTTCGCGCATGGTTCCGGCAAAAGCGTTGAGCTTATCCGGACGGTTCAATGTTATGGTTGCAATTGAGTTGGTGATTTCGTAAAGAATTTCAGGCATAACCAGGGTTTCGGGGTTCAGGGTTCAGGGTTTTCGAATAGCGAAAAGATGGGGTCCTGATTTAGGCTTTAATTCTCAATTCTCAATTCTCAATTCAAAAGGCCCCTGAACCTTCATAAAAGGAAACTTCATGAAAGCTGTTGTGTTTGACCGTTACGGAGACGCCAGTGTGCTGGCTGTCCGCGATATTCCGGCACCGGCAACCGATGCCAGTCAGGTGCAGGTGCGGGTGCGGGCTGCCGCATTGAACCCCAAAGACCTGCTGGTGCGCAAAGGAAAATTCAAACTCTTCACCGGCTCGCGGTTTCCCTTGGGTGTCGGGTACGATTTTTCCGGCGAGGTCATCGGCGGTTCGAAATTTGAGAAAGGCACCACTGTCTATGGCATGCTCAACGGCTGGTTTGGCCGGACGCTGGCCGAAGAGGTCGTCTGTCCTGCCAATGAATGCGCCGCCATGCCGGAATTGACTTTTACCGAAGCCGCAGCCATTCCACTGGCTGCTCTGACCGCCTTGCAAGCCCTCCGTGACCTGGGACGGCTGCAACCCGGACAAACCGTCTGTATCAACGGGGCTTCGGGTGGTGTCGGTGTCTATGCCGTTCAAATCGCCAAAGCCCTCGGAGCCCAGGTCACCACGCTTTCCAGTGCCCGGAACCTCGAACTTTGCCGCAGCCTGGGTGCGGACGAAACCCTGGATTATGCCCAGGACAAGCCTTTCAACCGTTCCAACGGGTTTGATGTGTTCTTTGATGTGTTTGGCAATTTGTCGCTCGCTAAAATTCGGAATTCCCTCAAGCCGCACGGCACCTACGTTGACACGGTGCCTTCCCGGCAAATCATCTGGGACAGCCTGCGCACCAGCCTGGGCTGGTCCAAACGGGCGCGACTGGTGGTGGTGCGGTCCCGTTCCACCGACCTGGACCTCCTTAGCCAATGGGTAACCGAGGGGAAACTCCGGCCTGTGGTGGACCAAATCTTTCGGCTTGACCAAACCGCTGAGGCCGAAAAATACCTGGAAACCAAACGGGCACGAGGGAAAGTTGTGATTGAAATCAATTGAGAACCTTGTGCTTGCCCTCTTTGTGACAATCAATAAAGCGTCACAACCAAAGCCAATCATTGGGTAAACTCTGCGAAAGTCCACCAGCCTGCCGTTTTATTTCCGAAAGGACGTTCGCTTATGTTCAACCGCATGTTCAAATATGGCCTGATTCTGGGAGCAATCGGGTTCAGTCTTGGTTTTTTCGGCCCGATGATTCTCAACCCAACCAGCGGCAACGGGCCGCTTCTTGGAATTTTCATCACCGGTCCAGGCGGATTTGTGTTGGGTCTGCTGGTTGGATTGGTGCTGGAACTGCGCAGCCCAGCCCACTAACCGTTTGGAACAACCTACATATCCGGTTTTCGGCCTGCCTGCCTTTGCTCCACCTGCCCGACTTCTGCTTCTGCCTTCCTGTCCTATCACAAGAAAACATAGGAATCTCACCCAGACTGATTTAGAATTCTTGAAATCAGTTCACATCGGATAGTAAAAGCTGTCTCGTAACTGAAGCATCCTTTTGGAATGGCTCTTGCATTTCTTTTCTGTTTTTCAAGGGGCACAAACCGTTTTTCAAGTTTTTCAGATGGAGTTTGACACAATCTGTGCCATGGCTCCCATTGTACGACTCATTTTAACCCATTGCGGACGACGTTCACGCACAGGATATGACTTCAAGGCCAGAAGACCCAAGCAAAACCAAGGTCCCCGCCTTTTCTCAATCCAGCGACACGCTCATTCCTTTTCGGGCAGACCGCTATATCGGGCTGACACTCAATCATCGCTATGTCATTGAGAAGGAACTGGGCAGGGGTGGGGTAGGCGTTGTGTATCTGGCCCGTGACCAGCACCTGCATGGGAAATCCGTGGTGGTCAAACTTCTGCTGGAGGAAACCGTCCGCAGCGAATGGGCCCGAACCAAATTCCGCCAGGAAATCGAGGCGCTGGCCCGGATTGACCATCCCGGCATTGTAGGCGTGATTGACGCAGCGGAACTGCCGGACGGGACGCCCTATCTGGTTTTGCAATTTATCGAAGGCATCACCCTCCGGTCCATCATACGTCCTGGCGGACTTCCCAAGGAGCGCATTGCCGGCATCATCCGCCAAATCGGACAGGCGCTCACGGTCGCCCATGAACGCGGCGTTTTTCACCGGGATTTGAAACCCGAAAATATCATGCTCCAGAGCTACGGCACCGGGCCCGAGCAAGTCAAAATCATTGATTTTGGCATTGCCAGAGTGGAAAATTCGCAGGTTTCCCTCAATACAAGCGACTCCATCGTGGCCGGAACCGTGGCCTATATGTCGCCTGAACAGCTACAGGGCCTGCCAATTACGCCCCGCAGCGATATTTACTCGCTGGGAATCATTGTCTATGAAATGTTGACGGGGAAACGCCCCTTTGACAACCGCTCGGCGGTCAAGGTCTATGAGGCACAGCGTTCGGGTCTGTTGCAGCTACCTTCTGAGAAAAACCCGGAGGTCCCGCCAGCCGTAGACACCGTTGTGGCCAGGGCGCTCGCCTTCCGCCCGGAAGACCGCTACATTCGGGCGCGTGATTTTGGCGAAGCCTTGTTCCGTGCCGTCTTTATTGAATACGTTGACACAAGCTTTGATGAAACCACCGACGAATTTGTCACCATGCCAACGGCCATTCAGATTTCCAACCCACTTTCAAAAAGTGAGGAACTGGCACCCACCCTGGCCTATGACATTCCGGCCACCCAAGCAATCAGCAACCGTTTTTTAAGCACCAGTTTTCGCGGGAAAAATGGACTGGCGGCACTGACCATGGCAGTTCTGGCTACAGTCATCGGGCTCCTCTTTTACTTTGGCTCCTTTCAAAAATCGGCTTCGCCTCCGTCGCCGCCGTTGGAACCACAAACCCGGACCCTGGCGATTCTTCCCTTTCGCAATCAACGACCTGATACTCAAACCGATTTTTTGAGTTTTTCGCTGGCGGATGCAGTGATTACCCGGCTTGGGTACGTCAAAACCCTGGTGGTCCGGCCTTCCTCCTATGTCGAAAAATACCGCAACCAAAGCCCGGACCCCCAAAAAATTGCCGAAGAACTCAAGGTCGACACCCTGCTCACCGCCACCTATCTGAAAGACGGCAATGACCTCCGGATTACCGCCCAACTGATTGATTTACGCACCAACACCGGTATCTGGCAGGATACGATTGACATCAAGTATGACAAATTGCTCACAATTCAGGACCGGGTGGCCGAGCATATTATCGGGGGGCTGAAACTCAACCTTTCCACCGATGAAACTGCCAAGCTCAAGCGCGAAATGCCGGGTGACCCGCTGGCTTACGAGTATTTTCTGCGCAGCATTGATAATTATGTGAACAATGATTACGAGATGGCCCGCAACATGCTCGAAAAATCCCTGGCGCTGGACCCCAAATATGCGCTGGCCTGGGCACATCTGGGGCGGACCTACAACTCGCTGGCGGCCAAGCAGTTTGGCGGCACCGAACTGGTTCGCAAAGCCGAAGCAGCCTATCGGCGGGCACTGGAAATCAACCCTGACGCCATCGAGGCCAAAATTTATATGGCCAACACCTTTACCGATTCCAACCGGGTTGAACAGGCCGTGCCCATGCTGCGCGAAGTGCTCCAAACCAACCCCAACATCGCCGAAGCCCATTGGGAATTGGGATACGCCTTCCGTTATTCAGGTTTTTTGCAGGATTCGATTCGGGAATGCGAACGGGCCCGCATGATTGACCCCAGCGTCAAAATCACGAATTCGGCTTTTAACAGCTATCTGTATAACGGGGAATATGAAAAGTTTATCCACAACCTGCCTAACCAGGATGTGGCGTTTGTCCATTTTTACCGGGGCCTGGGTTATTTTTACCTCAAAGACATGAAACAGGCGGCAGCCAGTTTTCAACGGGCCTCCGAACTTGACACAAAGCAGTTGCAACCGCAAATCGCCTTTGCCCTGAATAGATTCATACAGGGCGAAACTGCCGCAGGCTTGGCCGTGTTGCACGAGATGGACCGTAAAATCGAAGCCTCCGGGGTGTTTGACGCCGAAGGAATTTATAAAATCGCCCAGGCGTATGCCGTCCTGGGCGACCGGGAAAACGGGCTTCGGATTTTGCGCAAAAGTGTCGAAGGGGGGTTCTTTTGTTATCCCTATCTTGAAAAAGACCCCCTGCTTGACAACCTCCGGACCGCCCCCCAGTTTGCCGAAATTCTGGCCTTGGCGCGGAAACGGCACGAAGCCTTTCGGGCCAAATTCTTTTAGGAAAAAACCGCCTTCCCTTCCGGTTCCGTAAGGACAAGCAATTCCCGGCCTGACATCCTTGGTTTTGTCTCGCGCCCCCTGGTTTGCAGCCAGGGTTAATTCACTTTTGGTTCCCCTGAATATCAATGCCGACAGCCGACCCTGCTCCGCAATGGAGTTTCCCCACCCGCGTGCTTTTTTGTTTCACCTTTGCCTATCTGGTTTTGTACAACCTGCCGTTTCCGCTGAATATCATTCCGGCAGGCGAAGGGCTGGCCCGGCCCTATGCCAAACTGTGGGACTGGCTGGTGCCCTGGGTGGGGCAACATCTTTTTTCTCTGGTGATTACGGTTCGTCCCAACGGAAGCGGCGACACCACTTACAATTATGTCCAGGTATGCTGCTTTGTGGTGCTGGCTGTGGCGGCGACCTTGATTTGGCTCGTGGCTGACCGGAAGCGTCCCCATTACCGCTACCTGGCTGAATGGCTCAACCGCTACCTGGCTTATTCGCTGATGACCGCCATGTTTCTGTACGGCTCGGTCAAAGTTTTCCAATCCCAGTTCCCGCCCCCGACTTTGGACCGGCTGACACAACCATTTGGCGATGCTTCGCCCATGGGATTGCTCTGGACTTTTATGGGGGCTTCGCGGAGTTACAACTTTTTTGCCGGAATGTGTGAAATGGTTGGCGGCTTTCTGGTCGGGTTTCGCCGCACCCGGACCTTGGGGGCGTTGGTCTGTGCGGGTGTCATGAGCAACGTGGTCATGCTCAATTTCAGCTACGATGTACCGGTCAAGCTCTATTCCAGCCATTTACTGGCAATGGCGTTGTTTCTGACGCTGCCTGACCTGCGCCGACTGCTCAAATTTTTCGTGCTCAATCAACCAACCGAAGCAGTCGTCTGTCACCCGCCGTTTACCCGTTCCTGGCTCAATCGGGCAGCAACCGGGTTGAGTGCTTTTTTTGTCTTCGGGTTGGCAGCTTACAGCCTCTATGATGCTGCCCAGCCGGACCCAGGATTTGACCTCACCGCCAAGTCCCCTTACTACGGCATTTGGCTGGTGGATGAATTTGCCGTCAACGGTCAACCGCTGCCTTTGACTGCAACCGATGACCGGCGCTGGCGCAAAGTCATTTTTGACACCACCTACTCGCTCGGCATTCAAAATATGAGCGACTCGCGCAGCCGTTATTTCATTGAATTGGACCCCGAAAAGAAAATTCTGTCGCTCTCCAAACGGGAAGACCCAGCCTGGGAAGGAGAACTGAAAGTTGAACAACCAGCACCGGAAAATCTGATTTTGGAGGGAATGTTTGGCGGCCAACCGATACGGGCCACCTTGCACCGGGTCGAGGTTCCCCGGTTTCATTTGGTGCATCACGGCTTCCACTGGATTAACGAAAGGCCGCCGAATCGCTAACCACCTAATGCTTAGACCTGGGGAGTCTCTTGACTCCCCAGACCTCCAAACCTAAATCGGCTTTTTCTTTTACTTGCCTTTGAATGAAGGCGTCCGCTTGGTCACATAGGCGTTCAGCCCTTCCTTGGCATCTTCGCTTTGGAAGAGTTGCTGTTGCAGTTCACGTTCAAGCGCCAATCCCGACTCAAACGGAATTTCCCAGCCCGACTGCACCGACCGCTTGATGCGTCCGACAGCCTTGCTGGCTTTGTTCGGCGGCACAAACTGGCCGGCGTATTCAAGCACTTTTTCCCAATAGCCTTCGGCTTCGAAAATATCATTTACGATGCCGAGTTCCTTGGCTTCTTCAAATTCAATCAAACGACCTGTAATCATCAGTTCGATGGATTTCGATTTGCCAATCAGGCGCGACAACCGCTGCGTTCCGCCGGTACCCGGCAACACACCGAGGGAAACTTCGGGAAGCCCGATTTTGCCAGCCCCGCGTTTGGCAATCCGCAAATCCGCCGCCATGGCGATTTCCATTCCGCCACCAACGGTATGTCCGTTGAGCGCGGCAATCACCAATTTCGGCGTATGCTCCAGGCGGTTGAGGGTTTCGTTGGCGTGCAGACAGAAACTGTATTTGAAGCCCGGTGTGACTTCCGAAAGCATTTTGATGTTGGCTCCGGCGGAGAAAAATTTCTCGCCCGCGCCACGCAGCACAATGACGTGAACTTCATCATCAAAGCGTGCATTCAGAATGGCTTCGTCCAATTCCCGGTTCATTTCATAGGTGTAGGTATTGGCCGGTGGGTCGTTCATTTCGAGAATGGCAATGCCTTTCTCGACCCGATAGGTGACAAGTTCTCCTGACATACTTCAAGCTCCTGAAAATAAAAAATTGCGTAGGATGAAACGGGCCTGCGGCAGTTTCGGCCAGCCCGGTCTGTGAAAGCTCGCGCATCCTATACAACCGACCGGGTTGTGACAAGGTATTCTCCTGTTCCACCTGCCCCTGCCCGGTTCCAGGTTGCGCCATGGCTGGCTGTTTGGTAATGACTTAGGTGGTCAAGAAGCCGTATTATTCCGGCTTTGGCAGGAGCCTGTTGTTTCCCAATTTCTTGTGAGCCAATCCTCTGAAATATCCATCCATCTATGATTTCTGCTCGTTCTTTTCTTCGATTTCCATTGCTGGCCTGTCTTTTTACGTGTGTTTCGTTCCTCACGGCGTGCAGCGAACCGTTGCCAGTCAAAGAAACGCTGGCCAAACTCCCGGCGGATGAGCGGCAAGCCTTGGAGGTGCTGCTGGCAGCGGCGGGAACTTCGGCGGAGCAGCTTCAAATCTGGGACAGTCCCATCTTGATTGAAAACAAGCCGCGTGCCCTGGCAGTCAAAGACAATCATTTGACAGGAATCAATCTGACCGGCACCACCCTGGCAGCAGTTGAAAACCTGAACCGGTTTCCCCATCTCGAAGTCTTTCTTGCCGCTGATTGCAAAATCCAAAAAGTGACCGCAACCAATCTTGCAGCTCTCACCAAACTGACGCTTTCACGCAATCAACTGGCGAACGCGGAGGGTATTGGCGACCTGCCGAAATTGATTTACCTCAACCTGGACGGGAATCAACTGACCAGTGTGGCAGCCTTGAAAAACCTGCCGGAACTGGCCAATCTCAATCTCAGCCAGAACCAACTGACCGAAGTTGACCGCCTGCCGGAATTTCCCAAACTGCTGTATGTCAACCTTTCGCACAACCCGCTTGAGCGAATGCCGCCGACCCGTCCCAAACGTGGCTGGAGCCTTACGGCGGAAGGAAACCCGCCCCTCAAAAACATTGTCGAAAAATTGCCGGAGACCGGTTCCAATCCCGTTCCGGAAACCCAAATTTCGTGTTCGGCCAATTTGACTCAAACCCAGTATGAGTGTTCCGGGAGTTGTTCCAAACCGGGAAAAGGAGCCATCCGCCTGACCACACAACGACAACCCGTTGTGTACGGCTATGTGCGCGGAACCGTCGAAATGGAAGTGGCAGTCAAACAGGGACGGGTGCGGGTTTATCTGGAAAACCCCTGGGGCAAGGGATATGTCTGGGCTGACGCCACGCCCGAACAACCAGCCCGGCTCTATGGCAATCTTTGTACCTGGTCCAATCCGGGCAAAGCCAACACCTATCTTTACGGCTGGGTTTGGGAAAGCCCGGATGACCAGGCACAAAATCTGACCTTTCGCTTGAATCACCAATGAAACTTCATCTGATTGACCTGGACCCACTGCTGGTCGCCGCATGGCAGACAGCCTTTGCCAACTTTCCGGAGGTCGAAATCCAAGCCGCAGATATACTTGAGGTGGCTCACACCTGTGTTGTGTCTCCGGCCAACAGCTACGGGTTTATGGATGGCGGGATTGATTTGGCTTACCGTGATTTTTTTGGCGCACGAATCGAGAAAAAAGTACAGGACCACATTGCGCTCCGGCCTGAAGGACTGCTGCCTGTCGGAGCCAGCCTGCTCGTGCGAACCGGCAACGACCGGATTCCCTATTTACTTGTGGCTCCGACCATGGAACTGCCCGGACCAGTCGGTTTTCAGAATTGTTATCACGCCATGGTGGCTGTCCTGCGAATTGCCCACAAATCTGCCGAACTGGTCCCGGATGTCTTTTGCCCTGGCTTGGGGACGGGTTGCGGACGGGTTGCCCCCGAAATGGCCGCGTCTGAAATGGCCGCCGCATATCGGGATTGGGTTACCCGCCTCAATGTGGCCAACCGTCCCGCAAGTTGACAACCGTTGTGTCACCCCTGCCTTTTTCTGAGTCACAGCTCAGTTTTTTGAAATTCAAAAAATCCGCAATAATCTCCAAAAAATCGAAAAAACCTCATCTCGTCACCAGATTTTTCCCTGTCTACCTGGATAATCCTGAATATTTGAACTTTGGCATTAGACTTGCCCTTAAACAGCGTGATTCGGGAACATCCCCGGCAGCGAGGGATGTCCACAAGACAACAATTTTCTTTACTTTTTTTGGAGGTTTCATGTCTGTCACACAATTTGAACTTGTCTCATCAACCGCCACCCCATCACAAACTGATATTTTTGCCGGGAAAGTATTACAGATTCTGAATCATGGCGCTTTGTCACTCATGATCAGCATCGGGCACCGGACGCATCTGTTCGATACCATGGCCCTGATGCCACCGGCTGGCTCGCTGGAAATTGCCGTCCGGGCCAAACTCGATCAGCGGTATGTCCGCGAATGGCTGAATGCAATGGTGACCGGCGGGATTGTTGAATATGATCCGGCGACCCAAACCTATACGTTACCTCCGGAACATGCCGCCCTGCTGACCCGGAGTGCCGCTCCCAATAATCTGGCGGTGGCGGCTCAGTTCATACCGGTTCTGGCCAATGTTGAAGACCAGATACTGGACTGCTTCAGACATGGCGGCGGCGTGCCCTATTCGGAATATCCGCGTTTTCATGAAGTGATGGCGGAGGAAAGCCTGCAAACCGTCGTAGCCGGTCTGTTTGACCATATTCTGCCGCTGGTTCCGGACTTACCCGCACGTTTACAGGCCGGAATCTCGGTGCTGGATGTAGGTTGCGGGCGCGGGCGGGCTTTGATTCGGATGGCGCAGGCTTTTCCCAACAGCCTCTTTACCGGCTATGATTTTTCCCTGGAAGCAACCGACTCGGCCCAGGGAACGGTGGAACAGTTGGGATTGACCAACATCCGATTTGAAGTACGGGATGTCACCCATTTTGACGAGGTGGAACGCTTTGACCTGATTACCGCTTTTGACGCCATTCACGACCAGGCCGAACCGGCCCGCGTACTGGCCAACATCCGCCAGGCCCTGCATCCGCAAGGAACGTTTTTGATGCAGGACATTGCCGGGTCAAGTCACGTTCATCACAACCTGGAACATCCGATGGGGTCGTTTCTCTACACTATCTCCTGCATGCACTGCATGACGGTTTCGCTGGCTTCAAATGGCGCGGGACTCGGTGCCATGTGGGGGCAGGAAATGGCGCAGAACATGTTGCACAACGCCGGTTTTGCGGATGTTTCAGTGCATCAACTGCCACATGATGCAATGAACGTCTATTACCTGGCTCGGAAATAGAGGGTTCAGGGTTCAGGGTTCAGGGTTCAGGGTCCAGGGTCCAGGGTTCAGGGTTCAGGGACTTGCAGTTTTGAATTGAGGTTTGAACTTTGAGTTTTGAAACCTGTCTCAAAAACCCAAATTTCCTGATATTCGAAAACCCTCAACCCTGGACCCTGGACCCTGGACCCTGTTTTTACTTACCCGATTCCGCCGATTGCACGCGAATCTGCCCGGCCTGCGTGCTGAATTTCATACGCCCACCACCGCCCCCCAACTGGGTTTGGATGGCGTTTCCCACCGGAGCATTGGGGTCCCCTCCGTCTCCGGGCACAATCGGATAATCCAGTTTTAACGGCTGATTTGAGGAAAGTGCCAAATAGGTGTTGTAACCGGAGGGAAACGTCAGACTGATATTTCCGACTCCCATCTGCAAATCAATCCCGTTTCCGCGCCAGGAACGTCCGCCAAAAAAAACCTGGACCTCTCCCGTGACAATCCGTGCCACAAGCGTCCCGCTCAAACCAGAAAAAACCACTTTTCCTTTCTGGGAAGTCAGGTTGACGGAACTGTAAAGACTTTCAAGCACCACCTCGCCTTCGTTGTGGTTGATTTCAAGGTCCGTGTATTCCGGCACTTTAATCGTGTAATCAATCCGGTAGGGCAGTTTTTGCAAGGTGGGGGGCAATCCCTTTTTGAGGCGTTCCTTTTCCTTTTTATCGAGCTTCATCTGGGGTCCAACCGTGACCAGATTCCAGACCAGCCCATCCTGGTTGATGCCAAACCCGATGGTGTTCATCAAAGCATCGAGGTCGGCGTCGCTGCTTCCTTCAATTGCAAATTTGGCTTGCACCGAAATTTCCCGCCGATTCCAGCCTTCGATAAAAAGGCTTCCGGTTGGAGGGGTCGAAATCATCAAACTTCGACCATAGGCAAAACTCACCTTGTAATCGCGGTTGTATTCACGATGGAGTTTCCCGTCCGGGGTTTTTTCCTGTTTGTAATTTTTAGCCGGTGCCACCGGAGGCAACGGAGTGGCAGGGTCTTTTTGGGCGGCGGCAGGCACAGTCAGGAAAATCAACCAGGACAGACACCACAGAAACCGGAAATGATTTCGAAAGAGGTTCATTTTTTGCTAGCTTTCGGATTGTTCTGAAAAATTCGGAGCCATTTTCAATGGATGGAGTCCCGCCAGAATGCACCAGTGAAGTGACAAGTGACAAGTGACAAGTGACAAGTCCAAAAAACACCAAGCCAGTTCTTGGCTTTCTCTTTCCTGTCACCTGTCACTGCGGACCTGTCACCCTTCAAGTGGGGCAACAACTCGGCAACCGGAAAGTCAACATGCAGGAAATCACCTTTTTACACAAATACCACCAAGCACTGATTCGGACCTTGGGCACCATCACCGGACGAACCGTCCCCCACGACCACGGCTTTGAAAACCTGACTGATTACACCTACGGGTGGAATGTTCTCGGTTCCCTGGCAATTGCCGTCTGGGAACTGGAGGTCTTTTATCCTGATGCCTTTGAACAACACCCCGAATGGGAAGCTACCGCGAATGCGACCTTTATTTATCTGGTCGAGCATTGTTCCCGCTGTGGCACCAAAGACAAAAGCCGTTCCAGTCTGGTTTTGTGTCGGTCCTGCCGCGAACAGGTCACCGCCGAATATCTCAACTCCGTGATGGAAGGCCAACTGGCACAAAACGTATATGCGTTTGCCGATGACCTGACCGAACGGGAAGTCTATTTCCAGGACTGAGGACTAAGGACTGAGGACTGAGTTACGGGACTCCAGTCTCAAAGCAAAACTGAAAACCACATGAAACCTATTTCACCACAACTGGTTAAAAAGAAAACCACCCCGACCAGGGAAAAATCAACCGACGGCCAATCGGGTCCGGGCACGGCTCCGGCGGGCTCGCCGGGAACCGTCAGCCCGGCACGGCGTGTCGCGTTTGAAACGCTCCTCCGGGTGGAACAAAGCGAAGCCTGGGCCACGGAAGCACTGGAAGCCGAATTCCGGAAATTTGTCACAACCTACCGGGGTGACCGCTCGCATCTGGATGCCGACCGCCGGTTGGCCCAGGAAATCACGCTGGGTGTGCTCCGGCACCGCGGCTGGCTGGACGACCGGATAGTCAAATTTGCCGGTCGCCGCCTGACCAATATTGACCCGCAGGCACGGGTTACGCTCCGCATGGCGCTTTATCAGATTGCCTTCCTTTCACGAATTCCCGCATCTGCCGCCGTCAACGAAGCGGTTAATTTAATGAAAGGTTCCCACCACACCGCGCACCTGGGCGGTTTTGTCAATGCCGTCCTGCGCGAAGCCCTGCGGGCCAAAATCACCTTTGCAGTTTCAGAAGGGTCCCTGCTGGAATTGGCCCGGACCCGGCAATGGGAAAAACTGGAAGCTGCGCTTTCCCATCCAGCCTGGCTGATGCAGCATTGGGCCCGGCAGTGGACACCCGAACGGGCCGTCCGGATTGCGCTGGCCAACAATACCGTCCCTCAAAGCTGCTTCTGGCTGAATCCGCTGCGTGGCAATCCGGCGGAACTGCGCCTGGAACTGGAAGCGCAGGGCGTTCAGGTACGGGAAGTGCCTGACTTCCCCGGAACCCTGGAATGGGTTGAAGGCGATTTCAGCCTGCTCTGGTCATTGGTTGAAGCCGGCAGTGCCTATGTGCAGGACGTTGCATCCCGGCAGGTGGCCCACTGGGTCGGGGTGGAACCCGGCATGGACGTGCTCGATATGTGCGCGGCTCCGGGAGGAAAAACCGCCTGTCTGGCTGTCATCATGAACAATCAGGGCACGATTTCCGCCCTGGAAATTCATGCCCAGCGCGTAGCGGAACTGAAGGCCAACGTCGCCCGACTGGGAGCCACCATCATCACAGCTTACCTGGCCGACAGCACCGACGAGTCTCTTTTCCCTGGACTTGCCCAACGGCATTCTCAATTCTCAATTCTCAATTCTCAATTTGATGCCGTGCTGGTGGATGCCCCTTGCTCCGGAACCGGAACGCTCCGCCGGCATCCGGAAATCAAATGGCGACTGGAAGCCAAAAAACTGGGTGAACTGGCTGGAACCCAGTCGCGGTTGCTGGCCAACGCAGCCCAGGCCGTCAAACCGGGGGGCATTCTGCTCTATTCCACCTGTTCCCTGGAAGAAAAGGAAGGCGAGGAAGTCGCCCGGATTTTCCGCAACCGGCATCCGGAATTTGAAATTGCTCCGCCCCCCAACGCCGAAGCATTCCTTTCTCCCGAAGGGTTTCTGCGAATCTGGCCGACTGCCGGTCCGGACGGTTTTTTTGCCGCCCGCTTTCGCAGGAAACAGGGCTGAGAACGCTCCCCCAGGACTGAGGACTGAGTGGATTGAACCGACCGGTTGCCTGTGCCAATGGTAGTCCGGTATAAGGTGCCAAAAAATTGAGAATCAGAAACACAAACCATGTCAAACCAGAACTCAGTCCTCAGTCCTCAGTCCTCAGTCCTCAATCCTGAAAGGGTGTCCTCAGTCCTGGAAGCGTGTCCTCAGTCCTTGAAAAAAGCCGTTGTCTTGTTAAGCGGTGGGCTCGACTCGACCACCTGTTTGGCGATTGCCCAAAGCGAAGGCTTCGAACTCTATGCGCTGTCCTTCAGTTACGGCCAGCGTCACGACCGTGAACTGGAATGCGCCGGTCGGATTGCCCAGGCATTCGGCGTCAAAGACCATCAGGTGGTTTCCTTTAACCTGCGCGCCTTTGGCGGTTCGGCCCTGACGAGCGACATTCCCGTTCCCAAACACCATACCGTCGGCGAGATGGAAGGCGGCATTCCGGTCACCTATGTTCCGGCCCGCAACACGATTTTTCTTTCCTTTGCCCTGGCCTGGGCGGAAGTTCTCGGTGCCTTTGATATTTTCATTGGAGTGAATGCGCTTGATTATTCGGGGTACCCTGATTGCAGGCCCGACTACATTCGCGCCTATGAGACGATGGGCAATCTTGCCACCCGCGCCGGAGTGGAGGAAGGTGCCAAACTCAAAATCCATACCCCCTTGATTGCGCTTTCAAAGGCTGACATTATCCGGCGCGGTCTGGCCCTTGGTGTGGATTACCGACTGACGCACAGTTGCTATGACCCGACGCCTGATGGCGCGGCCTGTGGCGAGTGTGACAGTTGTCTGCTTCGGTTGAAGGGTTTTGCTGAAGCCGGGGCGACCGACCCAATTCCATACAAATAGGCTACGCCATATTTGTCATTTGCGATTTGCCATTTGCCATTTGAAAGATACCTTTTGGCTTGTCCCTGCGGTTGCTTTGAAAAAATGGCAAATCGCAAATCGCAAATGACACAAAAGGAAACCGACTGCATGAGCTCCCCCCTGACTTATTGGGATTACATCAAACTGGATGTCATCCACGACCTGCAAACCAATGTGCAGACCGACCATTACGATGAAGTCATGTTCATCGCCATCCATCAACATTTTGAACTTTGGTTTGCCCAGGTCATGCGCAACCTCGACGAAGTTATCCGCCGTCTGACCAACGACCCGCCGGACATCCGGGCCGGGACGGCTCTGATGATTCGTGTCAATTGTGAATTTGCCCTGGCCACCCAAGGCTTTGAAGTCATGAAAACATTGGCCCGCGAGAGCTTTCTGGCGTTTCGTGGTGCATTGCAAGGCACTTCCGGATTGCAAAGCGCGCAACTGACCATTATTGAACTCCTGACCGGACGGCGCGAAGACGAGATGTATCACGAAAAAATCTCCGGCTCCGGCATGGAGGAATTCATGTCCAAATATTATGGCCCGCAGGGAGTTTTGCCCCGGATTGCCAGGGAACGGCTGCACAAGGGCACGTTGCGGAGCGCCTACGACCACGTAACTGCCCAACCCGGCATAGCCCCGGAAGATGTGCGGGCCTTGCAACAGCAACTGGTTCACTTTGACGAACAACTGGCAGGCTGGCGGCCCAAACATTATGAAGCCGCCGCCACGGTGCTGGGCCGGGATTTCACCGAAACCGCCGGAACCGTGGGCAATCACCAGTCCTGTCACGAAAACCTGACCACGGCGATGAGCCTGACCCATCGCTATTTTGAAGACGTGGCGGCTCAACTCAAATCCCAGGATTGAATGTTCTCCGGCTCCATCAAGATAACAGTCAACGACGACGGAATCCGATTTTCCGATTACCCGTTTTCACCGGCTTCGATTTCACCTTCCGGGTGTCTGGGGTTTGAGCAGATTACGGCGCTTGATGTGACCGGGGCACCTCCGGAAATCCGGACCAAAGCGGGAGAGATTCTGTTTGTTTCGGCTGAACAAAAGGAACTGCTGACGGCAACGGCCCGCCATTACAAGCTGCCTGCCCAACGGTTTCTGGATGTGTGGAGTCTGCTGCTGGACCCGTTTCTGGATACCGAATTCACTCCTGAACAAACCGAACAAACCATCGGGCGATTGGCAGAGACCGGCATCAGTCGGGAGGAAACCCAAACCATTCGCGCCAGAGTTGAAAAAACCATGCTGGCCTACAATTTTGCTTCCGGTTTATGGGAATGGGGTCATCTGGGGTTGTTTGACCTGCTGCAAGCACACCGGGGCCATCTTTCGGGCTGGGGGTTTCGCCTCTCCAGTCAGGGTTTTCATGAATTTTACTGGTGGGCGCAGGAAATTGCGCTCCGGGGAAAACCGTTGGCGTAGGCGGAAATGCTATCGGGGTCAGGGATCAGAAAGTTTTGAGTTTTGCTGACCTGCCACTTCACCAAAGAACTAAAGGAACCTTATGCGAAATTCAATCATTGTCGAGGAATTCGGCGGACCCGAACAGTTGAAATGGATTGAGGAGGAATCACTTCCACTCACTGAAAAAAGTGTGCGCATCGCGGTCAAAGCCGTGGGAGTCAACCGGGCGGATGTCTTGCAACGCACCGGTGCCTATCACGGCATGAAACCACCCGTCCGACCCGGCCTGGAAGGCAGCGGCGTGGTGCTCGAATCCGCTTCGGAGCGGTTTCCGGTTGGGACCAACGTGGTTCTCTTTGCCAACCGAACAGGACTGTACACCACTGAAACCGTGAGCGATGAAAAGCATCTGGCAGTGATTCCCGCAGGTGTCACGTTTGAACAGGCAGCAGCCATTCCGATTAACTGGCTGACAGCCTGGTACTGCATTACCAAACTGATTCGCCTGCAAGCCGGGGAAACCATTTTCATACCAGCCGCCGCCAGCGGTGTGGGGTACGCTGCCGTCCAGATTGCCAAACATTGCGGGGCACAGGTGATTGCCGCTGCCAGCAGCGCAGGCAAACTGGCCGTGGCCACTGAATACGGCGCGGATGCAACCTTTAACTACCGCGAACGCGACACCACCGAAGCCATCCGCGACCTGACCGCAGGCAAAGGCACCGATACATTTCTCGATACGGTTGGCGGAAAAACCTTTGCCCAAGGGTTGAAAGCACTCGCTCCGTTTGGCCGGGTCGCAGCGCTGGCCAACGTCACGCTGGAAGACAGCCTGATTAACACCCGTGATTTTTATCCCAAGAATGCCGCCATTTACGGCTTTCAATATGGAAATCTGCTGAACAGCGGGCGCTATCACCCGGCTGAAGACATGGAAACCATCCTCAAGCTGGTCGCCAATGGCACCTTCCGCGTCCTGGTCGCCAAGAGTTTCCCTCTGGCTGAAGCCCCTGCCGCCCATCGCTTTCTGGAAAGCCGGGATGTGATGGGGAAACTGGTGCTCACACCATAAGTCTGGGGAGTCTTGAGAGTCTGGGGAGTCTTGAAACCTTCTGCCATCTTGTCACCTTGTCACCCTGTCAGGGTTTGAATCCCAAGACTCTCAAGACTCCCCAGACTCCCCGAACTGTTTTCTGGCCCGCCATTTGCACTCCCACCGAACGCCTGCCCATCAGCAACGCCTGCCGGAGCAGACAAAGCAACCTGCGGCAGCTCCGGCAGGCTGCCCTTCCTTCCCCTACCAATTTAGGTAGTTGTCGGTACCCCCCAAATTTAGTAGCCTTGATTGTCCCGGACGATAAACCACAGGCGGATCCCTGACCGCCTCAAAGCTTTGCCATACCCCAACTTGTTTCCACATCCCAGAGAACTGTTTTTGGCCGACCTCACACCATATTCTGCAAGGGTGGTGTGTCTTCCCGTCCACTGTGGCTGAACAGGGGTTTTTGGAGGTGTTATGAAATTCCACGTAAAGACCTATCGCTTTTCAGTGTTTTTTTTCAGCACGTTTTTCATGTTTGTAACGGTTCTTGCTCCCATCCTGGCTGATACGGCAGGAATCAATCGAAAATCCAAACCGCACAATCGTAAGAGCACTCGCGCCCGTTTGGCCAAACCGTCGAAACCGGCTGTGGCCCCCTTCCAACCACCGGTGCAGGAAGAGGAATTCGAAGCCGAGGGCGACATCAAAGCCCGTGAACGATGGTTTTGGGCCGAACGAGCCTATCCCTTTGACACAATTCCCACCGATGCCCGCCGCTTGGCCTGGGAAGCGCGCCCGCAAGCCAGATTCTCCCCACAAGCCAATGAGCAATGGGTTCCGATTGGCCCTAAACCAACCAATTCCGGATTTCTTGCCCGCTGGGGGGAAACCAGCGGGCGTATCAATGCCATTGCTGTTTCCCCGGAGAATTCCCAAATCGTCCTGGTGGGCGGTGCCACCGGAGGCATCTGGCGGTCAACCGATGGTGGCCGGCAATTTATCCCGGTCACGGATGACCAAGTTGATTTGGCAATCAACGCAATTGTCTTTGCCCCCAGCAATCCCGCTCTTGTTTATGCCGGGTTGGGCGATTTCACCGGCGGTCGCTATCTCGGTTCAGGAATTCTGAAATCCACCGATGCCGGCCAAACCTGGAAACGGGTGAGTGACACCACGCTGCCGGCTCCGGGGCAGAATGTCAACGTGGTGGTTGACCCGGTGAATCCCGACCGCGTCTATGCCGCCCAGTTTCTTTCGCTCCGCAGCACGGATTCGCTCTTCTTCGCTGGGGGATTCTATCTTTCGACCAACGGCGGTGTCAGTTGGCGCAAAACCCTGAGCGGGCTGCCGCTTGATTTGGCCCGTGACCCGGCCAATGGACAAACCCTGTTTCTGTCCATGATTCGGGTGGATGGCAATCCAAATCTCCCAATAGGACTGTGCAAATCAACCGATGGAGGGGAAACCTGGACCAACGTCTATCGCAACACCTATCGCTACACTTATAACACCCTGGTGACAGTAGCCCCCTCGGATTCCCGCCGGGTCTATCAGTTGTTGGGTGGGGGTGACGACCAGAGCAACGACTTTCGCCTGGAAACCAGCACTGACGCCGGGCAGACCTGGACCAGCCGGAATTTGCTCGGAACCGTTGATTTTGGACAATTCGGCTACAATGACTATCTGTCGGTGGACCCCACCAATCCGGATGTCCTCTATGTGGGGACCAGAGATGTGTTTAAGAGTACCGATGCCGGAAAGAGCTGGGAAAACCTGACCCGGAATTTTGATTCCCAAGGCCGTTACGACCCCAACCGGTTTGGTGCAACCTCGCATTCCGACCAGCACGTGCTGACTTTTGACCCCAAAAATCCAAATCGTATTTTAATTGGCAATGATGGTGGCATTTCCATTTCCGAAGATAGTGGCAAATCCTTTCGGTCATTCAACCAGACCCTCACACTGACCCTGTTTGTCAGTCTGGCTGCGCATCCAACCAACCCCGGCATTGTTTACGGAGGAACCCAGGATAACGGAACCCAACGACGGCAGACCACCTTTGGCCCCTGGCAGGAATTTGTAGTTGGCGACGGAGGAAATTGTGTGGTGGATGCCGTTGACTCCTCCAAAGTCTTTACCACATACATTGGAACCGCAGCCTACCGATTTGGCAATAATGGTGACCGGTTTGAAAGAACCATCGGCTCCAATCAAATTTTTGGCGAACCCAGCAATGCACGGGTGGCTTTTTACCCGCCTTTTACCGGGAACGGGGTGAATTCGACCTTGTACTTTGGCACTTGGAGGCTGTTTATCAGCACGGACCAGGGAAACACCTGGACGGCCCCCGCCGGAATGCTTGATTTGACCAAAGGAAGTTCACCCACCACCGGAACGGATGTCCTGCGTGCAATTGGAGTGTCGGCTTCCAATCCCAAGGTGATTTACACCGGTTCTTCCTTTGGGCGGGTCATGACGACGAGTGACGGCGGGTTAAACTGGCTTGATGTGACAGCCGGTCTTCCCAACCGGACCATAACCCGGCTGGTGGTTCACCCGACCAAACCCGAAACCGTTTATGTGACAGTTTCCGGATTTGGCACCGGGCATGTGTTCCGCAGCACCAATAGCGGTGCCACCTGGACCAATATCAGCAATAACCTGCCCAATATCCCCACCAACACGTTATTGATTGACCCAACCACCGACGAAACCTTGTATGTGGGCACCGACATTGGAATTTTCCGGTCAACCACGGGCGGTGCAACCTGGGAATCCTTCAATCAAGGAATGCCACCCACAATTGTCATGGCCATGGCGACCCGTAAGGACCGCTCCATTCTGGCAGCCACCTATGGCCGGGGCGCGTATGAGCTGAAAACCGTCATCACCGACACCGTTCCCCCGGTCATCCGGTTGCTGGCTCCCAATGGCGGGGAAAAATTCAAAATTGGAAATACCATGCAGATTTCCTGGCAATCCTCCGATGACCAGAAACTTGCCCGGCATGACATCGCACTATCCACGGATGCCGGTACGACCTATTCGATTCCGGTGGTTACCGGACTTCCCGGCAGTACCCAAACATTTGCCTATGTCGTACCGAAGTTTTCGGTAAAAACCAAGGCGGTTCGCATCCGTGTCACAGCAACCGATGAAGCCGGTAACTCGGCCTCGGATGCCAGCGACGGAAATTTTAAGATTAAGTAAAAACAGAGTCCGGGGAGTTATGGAAAATCCACAATAGAAACCAGTGCCAGGTACAAGGAACAGAATTTTTTCCTTGCACCTGGCATTTGGTTTTGATTCCCCAAATTCCCCGGACTGTTTTCTGGCCCGCCATTTGCTTTTCCACCCAGCGCCAGCCGCAATTCCCGCACAAAATTTACCGCAGTTCCTTTCCTGACAAGAAAGCAAGGCCCGTCACACTTCCCCTCACTGCCACAAAAAGGCAATCCGACGTGCCGTAAATCGTTAAATTACCGGTTTGTTGAGTTCCACATCATGACTGAAACGCGCATGGTCATCCGCGAGTCGCATCCGCCGACGCGGTGCGAAATCTGTCACCAATCGGATTTGTTTGATGGAGAAGCCGGAATTTGTCTCCGGTGCAAAGGTTTTGTCTGGTATGAGGGGCAACCGCAGCATCCCAGGCCAGCACCCGCGCGGACAACTTCCCCGCCCCGGCCAGCCACTCCACCCCCGCCCGTTCAAACCCGCCAGAGTTGGTGGCATCAGGTGAAAAAGCCAATGGCGACGGTGGCAGGAATGGCGTTGGTCGGGTTGGGAGCCTTTTTTTATTACTCCGAAGCACATTCCACCCCAGCCGCCAACACCCTCCAGGCCATTCATTACCTGGAAAACCTCCATCGGGCGGAAATGTCTTTTTCCCATGGCCCCGGAAAAGGAAATTTCACCGCCAACCTGCTCCAGTTGGGAGCCAACCCGCACGGAAACTGTCTGTGTGGTGAATGTGTCGCCCGGCTGCAACGGACTTCTTCGGGCAGTCAGGAAACAAATTTCGGCTACATTCTCGGACCGGTTGAAGTGACTCCGGCGACCGAAACCACCCCGGCAGGCTATGCAGCCTTTATTTATCCGGTCAACGGCAGCGGAGACCTGACTGGCAATGACGCTTTTTATATTGACCAGACCGGTGTCGTCCGCCATTCGGGGATGCCTTACATCATTCCCAATGAAAACAGCGACCCTGTGCGCTGATTTGGAGTGCGGGGACTTGTCACCGCTTTGTTTTTCGGCGACTTGTCGCCGAGTTCGGCTCTTGGTTTTGGGATTGGCGACTTGTCGCCACACACTGAATTTACAACCAGACCTCAAGCTTATTTTCACCTATGACTCGTTTCAAAAATGCAGGTTTTTCCCTGCTTGAACTGCTGATTGTACTGGCCATCCTTTTTGTCATTGTGCTGATTGCCCAGCCAATCTGCACAATGGGTGGCAGCGGGCGCTCTGCCAACGGAGCATCAGCCATGCACCTGCTGCGAAATCTGCATACGGCACAAACCGATTATGCACTGGGCAAAGGAAAAGGAAATTTCACCAAAGACATTGATGCCTTGAAGCCATTGTTCTTTCCCAGCAGTGGAATTGAAAACAGTGTTGTTTATGCCCAACCTGCCAGTTTCTTTCGCAAGAACTATGCTTTTGGTCCTATCAAAGTCACACCTGCAACTTCCACTTCACCGGCAAGATTTTCCTGCATTGCCCGCCCGGTCAATACAAAAGGCAGAAAGCGAACCGGCAATGACACATTTTTTATTGACGAAACCGGCATCATCCGTCATTCCGGCTCACCCACAGTTTGGCCGGATGAGAACAGTGAACCGGTTCGATAAGGAAGTTTCCAATGGGACAAAGAGCCACAGGTTTTTCCCTGACCGAACTGCTGATTGTCGTGGCCATCATCGGAATCATTGCTGCCATTGCAATTCCAAATCTGTTGAACCAAAGAAGGCAGGCCAACGAGGTACAGGCTCGAATCACCCTGCGAAAACTTTACTCCGCCCAGGAAAAGTATGCCCAGGGACCCGGCAAAGGCAATTATTCAAATAACCTGAACCAATTGCCACTGTTCGACTCGGGTATTTGCTGTTTAGGCTGTTTTCAGCCACTGGACCAGTCCCAAATTGTAAGAAGCGGTTATCGCCTGCATCTGTTCGCCCGAAAAGACCCCATCACAAAAAACTCGACCCGCTATTGGGCTGTCAGTCGTCCTGCAATACCCACCGGCATCAGCCGGACCGGCAACGACATGTTCTATGTAGACGAAACCGGCATCCTCCGGCATTCCGGTTCCTCTACCGTTTGGCCGGATGAAAACAGTGAACCAGTTCGCTAAGGAGGCCCCCGTGGGAAAAAGAACCACCGGTTTTTCCCTGCTTGAACTGCTGATTGTCGTGGGCATCAGCGGAATTATTGCTACCATTGCGATTCCAAATCTGCTGACGGCCAAACGACAAGCCAATGGAGCAAGTGCAATTCAAACTTTGAGGAACCTACACGCAGCGGAAATGACCTATTCTTTTGGAATTGGACGGGGAAATTTTGCAGATAATCTTGCCTATTTGGGAGGAGAATCAGATTCGACAACCTCTCATTGTGGGAACCCTGCTGAAATAGTGGCCCAAGCAGAAAAAGTACGGCGTGAAAGAGCCATTCTTTCTTACCGGCTTAAAATCTTTGGTGTCCGCCAAAAATCTGAAACCCAGTCAGCCACCTATCATGCCATTTTCCGCCCGCTCGTGGGTTCTGGCATTCTTCACACTCACAACGAAATGTTTTATGTGGATGAAACCGGCATCCTCCGGCATTCCGGTTCCTCTACCGTTTGGCCGGATGAAAACAGTGCCCCAATTCCCTGACCCGGCTGCTTTTCAATGCCTGCCTTAAGGTTTATGATGGTCCGGTTATGACCTTTATTGTGCAGCAGGAAAAACTCCCCGAGCGGTGTGAAGTCTGCCACCAAACCGACGAATTTGACCCGGAAACCGGAATTTGTCGGCGCTGCGGCAATCTGTCTCTATCTCCAGAAGGAGACGGGCGGGCGGAGGTCGTCCGGCGGGAACGGACCTTTTTGGGCCGCCGCATGTTTTTCCGCAAAGACCAGCCTCCAAACGGGTTTACCAGCGTGGAAGAAGCGCGGCAGAACCGACACTTGCTCCAAAAACAGTTGAACAAATCTCGCATTCCCTGGGTGGCTTTCATCGTAGGATTGATGAGCCTGCTCTTGTTTGGGCTTTCCCAATTCCAGCCTTACTTCCAAAAACAAAACACAGAAAAGGCGGCACAATTGCTGCGCACGTTTCAGCTTCGCCGGATGGCAGGACTTCCGGTTCCGGATGCCCGCCTTTGTCGCGTGGCCACACCGAACCACACCGCCGACCAATTCAGGTTGGAACAATCGTTTGCCAGGGCCTTTGCTGAAATTGACTATGAAATGGCCAGAGGTTCGATCTCCCAGCCTGATTCTACGGTTTCCCTGGAACAAGGTTTTATCATTTTTCCCAAGAAAACCTGGTGGGTCGAGCAGGCCGGAACCGACTGTTTTTACCTTGACGAAACCGGGGTGATTCGGCATTCCGGCTCGACCTTTATATTTCCGGATAGAAACAGTGACCCACTTGAGTAACGGTTTCAGGGTTGACGAATCCCCCTCAAATCAAGTAGGTAGCCGCCGCAAAAAATCAGCCGCCTAAAGGCGGAAATCTAAACTGCCGCCTGAAGGCGGTACTCAAAACTGCCGCCTGAAGGCGGAACTCTAAACTTAGAACTCAAAACTCAGAATTCAGAACTCAGAACTCCCATGAATGTTCCTTTACTCGACCTGAAAGCCCAGTTTGCCACCATCAAGGCGGAAATCATGTCCGCCATCGAACCTGTTTTTGACAACCAGGCGTTTGTCCTGGGACGCGAGGTCGAACTGCTGGAACAGGAAATCGCCCAGTATTGTCAGGTGCCCTTCGCAATTGGCTGCGCTTCGGGGTCGGATGCCCTGCTGCTGGCACTGATGGCGCTCGATGTGCAGGCCGGGGATGAAGTGATTACGACGCCCTACACGTTTTTTGCCACGGCGGGCTCGATTGCCCGGCTGGGTGCCAAACCGGTCTTTGTGGATATTGACCCGGTGACCTTCAATCTCAACCCTGACCTGATTGAAGAAAAAATCACGGAACGAACCAAAGCCATCATGCCGGTCCACCTTTATGGGCAATGTGCCGACATGGACCGCATCAATGCCATTGCCCAACGGCACAACCTGCCTGTTATCGAAGACGCCGCCCAGGCCATCGGAGCCGAATGGAACGGACAGCGGGCCTGCTCGATGGGAATGATTGGATGTCTGAGTTTTTACCCGACCAAAAATCTGGGTGCCGCCGGTGATGCCGGTTGTCTGACCACACTTGACGAAGCCATGGCCGCCAAACTGAAATCCCTCCGGGTGCATGGTGAAATCAGCCGCTACTATCATCGGTATGTCGGCATCAACAGCCGGATTGACGCATTGCAGGCGGTTGTCCTCCGGGTCAAACTGCGTTACCTGGAAGACTGGACAACTGGCCGGATGCGCCATGCCGCCCGTTATCAGGCAGCTTTTGCCGCCCAGCCGGGGCTGGCTGAATTTGTGCAAACTCCGACCATTCCCTCCAACGTCCGGCATATCATCAACCAGTATGTCATCCGGGCCAACCGCCGCGATGAGTTGCGGGCCTATCTGAAAGAGCACGGCATCGGGACGGAAATTTATTATCCCCTGTCACTCCATGAGCAGGAATGTTTTGCCTTTCTCGGTCATCACAAGGGTGATTTTCCCGAATCGGAACGGGCGTCACAAGAGACGCTGGCCCTGCCGGTCTACCCGGAAATGACGACTTCCATGCAGGATTTTGTCGTTGCCAAAATCGCCGAATTTTACTCTCAAACCGCAGTAAAATAACGCGCTTGGTGACGCACCAAAATAAAAACGAACGATTGTTCACTAAAAATCCGATTTTCTCCCAAAAGTGCTAGACAATCCCGTTGCCCTGTGTAAATCTTTGACTGTTTATCCCTGACACTTTCAGTTTTTCCAGCATTCAAAATTTTTTCCGGATTCCCAAACTTTTGGGAATTTCTTGCTCATCCGTAAGATGCGCGCCCAGAGGAGTGCGCCGCGTTTCCCTCCGAGCAGAAGCGGAGGATTGCGTGGTGGCGACATCTTACGTCAACGCTTCAGATGGTTCGAAAGTCCAGAGAAAAGGAGAGTTTGCTTCAATGAATAACACGCTCAAACATCTGGCTGTTACAGTCGGGGATGCGTGGCGACACGGGCGCGCAGTGGTTGCGTGGACATTCGTCCCGTATTTCCTGGCTTGTGCTCTGTGCCTGTGGCCGGCAACGGCCTGGGGACAATCGGCAACCGGTACCATTCGGGGTACGACAACCGACCCCCAGGGTGCCGTCATTGCCGGAGCGACTGTCACTGTCAGTAACGAAGAAACCGGGATCAGTCGGGAAGTCACTTCGAGTGAGTCCGGTGATTTTGTCGTGACCTTGCTGCCCCCAGGCAAATACCGGGTCGAAGTTAAAGCCGAAGGGTTCAAGCAATTTACCCTCGACAATGTACCGGTCCGCATCACGGAAACGACCGAAGTCTCAGCCAAACTCGAAGTAGGTACCGGCAGTACGGAAATCGTCAACGTCTCAGGCGAAGCCCCGTTGGTCAACACAACCGGGGCCGGCGGCGGACGGGTGGTGGAAGAACGCAGCCTGCGGCAATTGCCGCTGCCGACGCGGAACTTCCAGCAGATTCTGACGCTTTCCGCCGGAACGTCGAGCAACATTACCAACACCTCGGAAGTTGGACGCGGCGACACCGCCATCAACGTCAACGGCCAACGCACCACCAGTAATTCGGTGCTCATCAATGGAATTGACGCCAACTCCATCGGAACCGGCTCGACGCCCAACCTGGCGGTGCCAGCGACGGATTCATTGCAGGAATTCATCGTCCAGACCAGTCAGTTTGATGCTTCGCAAGGGCGGAATGCAGGCGGCATCGTGGCAGCAGTGACCAAATCAGGCACCAACGAATACCACGGAAATGCCTATTATTTCCTGCGCCGCACCGGCCTCAATGCAAACAATTTCTTCCTCAACGCCCAGGGTTCAGGTCGTCCCACCAATGACCGCAACCAGTTTGGTGGCACCTTTGGCGGGCCGATTGTGAAGAACAAAGTGTTTTTCTTCGGTTCCTATCAAGGCACCCGCGAAACCAACGGGACCTCACTCATCAACAGTCTCTCAGTGGTGGGAACTCCGCCGGATTTGACCGATGACCGGTCACTCACCCGGTTGGCCGCGCTTTCCAAGGCACGGGTTCCGCTTTTCCAAGGGTTTGTCAACCCGGTGGCAATTCGGTTGCTCCAGGCCAAACTGCCGGATGGTTCCTATGTGATTCCCTCCGGAAATGGCCGGACGGCCCGGATTCTGCAATCCAAGTCAACTTTTGACGAGGACCAGTTCAATGCCAACCTGGACGTTCAGGTGACCAACGCCAACCGCCTCACCGGAAAATTCTTCTTTGCCAACAACTCGACCCTGCAAGGGTTGTTCAGCCAATTCGGGTTGGGCAACGTGGGTCAGACACCGGGATACCCGGCAGACCAAACGGCGAACAACCGCTTCCTTTCCATCGTGGATACGCATGTGTTTGCCAACTCGATGGTGAATGAAGCCCGGTTCGGCTACAATGCCATTCCCACAACCTCCAAACCAGACATCCCGATTTCGGCAGCCTCAGTGGGAATCAACAATCCGGTGGGAGCCAACTTCCCCGGCATTCCAGCCATTACCATCACCAACCAGTTTACGATTGGCCCTTCGGTCTTTCAGTCGAGTGACAACCAGGCTGATACCCTGAGCTTTGGTGACACCTTGTCCTGGACCAAAGGCAGCCATTCCATGAAGTTCGGCGGTGAATACCGGCGCAACCGGGTGCGGTTGCTCTTTGACGTGGCTGGCAATGGGGCGATTATCTTCACGGGTGCAGTGGCCGCCGGATTGCCGGCTGGTGCGATTACCGCCCGCGATGCCTTTTCGGAATTCCTGGTCGCCACCACGACTGGTTCCAACGGGGCTCCTTTTGGATTGCCGGCCATTGTTTCGATTATTGGACCAGGTGGTGCAAACGCCAAAGTCAAATCCAACGACTATGCTTTCTTCTTCCAGGATGACTGGAAGGTCAATAACCGGCTGACCCTCAACCTGGGCCTCCGGTATGACTACTATGGACCGTTTACGGAAAGCAAAGGCCGGTTTGTGACCTTTGATGATACGGTTCCGGGTGCTGGCAAGGTTGGCACCTTCACTGGATTCTTCCAGGCTGGAAACGGCAACCTGGCCAATATTCCCAAACTGCGAGATTCGCTGGTGGAACCGGACCGCAACAATTTCGGACCGCGTTTTGGCTTCGCCCTTCGCCCGTTTGATACCAACAAATTTGTGGTGCGTGGTGGTTACGGCGTCTACTTCGACCGTTCGAATGCCCGTGCCGCCAACAACCAGGGTATCAGCTTCCCGAACTACACGCTGGCCAATATCATTTCATTCCTGACTCCAACGAATCCGGCCCGATTTGAAAATCCTTTCGTGCAGATTCCGGGAATCAGTGCCTTTCCGCTTAACACAGGCAATCGGACCGTGTTCCCAACCGGCGGCCTGACCCCTGTTTTTGGTGGCCGTGGCGTTCAGGTGCAGGGGATTTATCCTGACATCCATGCCACCACCACTCCTTACATTCAGCAATACTCACTTGGGTTCCAGTGGGAAATCATCCGCGACACCCAGTTGGAAATTGCTTATGTCGGTTCAGTCGGACGGAAACTTTCCCGGCTCCGCAACGCCAACCAGGTGCGGGGTCCGAACCTGATTGGTTCCTCACCATTCTTCCCGGCTCTGTCGGAAATCGCCACCCAAGGGTTTGGCGTGTTCCTGACCGCCAACACGGCAAAATCGAACTATCATTCGCTGCAATTGAGTGTGACACGGCGGCTGGCCAACGGACTGCAAGGTTTGCTGGCGTACACCTATTCACACGCAATTGACGAATATTCCGGACAACTTTCATCTGCCGGGACGAGCGACGTTTCCGCCGATTTCGGCAACCAGTCCACCTTCCGGGGCAACCGGGCGTCGGCTGATTTTGATCGTCGGCACCGGGTGGTTGTGAGCTTTGTCTACGATTTACCAAAAGCCTACAAAGGTGACGCGCAAATCGGGAAACAGCTCTTCAACAACTGGCAGGTGTCAGGTGTGTTCACCGGCCAAGTCGGAACGCCGTTCAGCGTTATTTCGAGCGGTGCCTTCTTTGACCCGTCGCGGGCTTCTTACGCTTCCGGCTTTACCGGCAGCGCGGCTTTGGCCGGACCGGACAAAGAACGGTTGAACCGGTATTTCAACACTGCCGCTTTTGTGCCATCATCGGGAGCAGGAAACTTTGGCAACACGGGCCGCAACATTCTGCGCGGACCGGGTCAGGTCAACACTGACCTGTCACTCGTCAAGTTCTTCCCGATTTCGGAACAAAAACGGATTGAATTCCGCACGGAATTCTTCAATGCGTTCAACTCAACGAACTTTGCCAACCCGGTCAATGTTCGCGCCAATGCGAACTTTGGCCGCATCCTGCAAACCTCAACCGGTCCCCGGCTGATTCAGTTTGCCTTCAAGTTCAGCTTCTAAACCGAATTCCCATCTGAAGGTGAAAGGTTCTTTCACCTTCAGGCAATTCGACTCAACCCGTCCAGGCTGTTCATACAACCTGGGCGGGTTTTGCGTTTCCCTCCAAAAAATTGCGGAACAATCTGACGTTCCTGCCGTCCAACCCCTCATTGGTCAACGTGCGGTCGAAGCCATTCCACGCCCAATGGTTTTACCGCGTGGGAGAATACGCAACACAGTCACCCTGAACTGTGGTTTCACCTCCTGAAACCAGCCAAAACCAGATAACCGCCACCTTCCCCCAATGGAGGTTGTTCCATGCCGGAATTCCAGATTCGGACCGAAACCCTGCCCGCCCGTTGTGAAATCTGCCACCAAGCCGATGCGTTCGACCCTGAAACCAATCGCTGTCAACGGTGTCAGACGGTGGCGGAGCAGCACAATTCCCGATTACGCTTCCCTGCCCGCACCATCCAAAACTGGCAGATGTGGGGTGACAAACTGCCATTCAATCGGAATCCGGTCCAATTCGGCTGGTACGGCGGCGTGCTTCTGGCCAGTCCGGTGGCAGCCATTCTTTCCTTTGGACTTCTCTATGAGTTTGAATATGAGCTTTTTCGCCACGCCCCCTGGTTGCTGTTCATGAGCCTGATTGGGTTGTGGGCAATGCTGACGGCTGGTGTTGGTTCCCTTTGCGCCACCCTGGTATGGCTGGCGGTGAATCGGTATGTGCGAGCCGACAAACCATTGCCCTCCTCCTATCGACAGATTTCATTGCGCATGTCATTGCACCTGCTGGGAATTGCGTTCCTCAGCCTGCTTGGTTCCCGGATGGTGGCGATGTCATTGTATACACCCCATAAGCTACATTCGGGATTCAAGGTGGTGGACCCAAACCTGGAAACCTTGGGGCAGTCTGGAATTCAATTTCCTCCGCATGACCTGGACTCGCTTTTTGAGATTGTCAGCGGAAGCGGTCAAAGCGAAGCCATTTCCACTCTCTTATTTGTGGGAGTTTCAGCCGAAGCCAAAGAAAAAGCCCTGATTCGTGCCGCCGCACAAGGTGACACACAAACCGTGGGTCTGTTGCTGGCCAAAGGGATTCCCGTTCCCAACGATTGTGAACAAATACATACTATCGTTTCCCTGGGAATGGTCTACCTGGGGCATGGCTGTGATGGAAAAGAACAGCTCCAGTTGGAAATCTGTCGGAAGGACCATCCCCTGGTTCTGGCAGCCCAAAATGGCCACCTTGAGGTTGTCAAATTATTACTCGAAAAAACCATCAGAAACACATTTCGGGAAGCAGCTCTGGTTTCAGCCATCCAGAAAAACCAAATGGCGGTTGTGCAGTTTTTGCTGGAGCGCAATATTAATGTGAATGGTCGGGGGCTTGATTATGAAACACCAATCATGGCGGCGTCCCGCCAGGGAAACCTGAAACTGGTCAAACAACTGCACCAACTGGGGGCCGACCTCAATGGCGGGAATTATCATTGCGAAACGGCTCTTTCCCGAGCCCTGGAGCACAACCAGACTGAAATCGTTCAATACCTGCTTGCATCCGGTGCCACCGCCAACCCCAGCACAATTGCCCAAGGGCCATCCCCGCTCAAAGTTGCGTTTGATACGCTCAACACCCCTATGGTGCGCCTGCTTTTGCAACATAACGCCAGACTCCTGAAAGGTGAGGACCAAACTGCTTTGGTCGCTCAGGCTGTCAGAAAAAGTGACCATGAACTGGTTGCCATGATGCTTGACTATGGGCTCAGTGCAAGTCAACCGGACCACTTTGAAACTCCGCTCGGAATTGCCGCCCATCAGGGTGATATCACCATGGTCAAGCTGTTGTTGGCACATAAGGCAGCTCAAGAACCATCTCCCCACCAATGTATAAACGAGGTGCAAGAAGCAATCCTGGGTGGCAACGTGGAAATTGCCCTGCTTTTGGAAGGGAAACGCGGCTCTATCAAAACAGACGGCAAATTTCTGCTGGCAACGGTGGCAAACCAGGGCAACTATGAAATGGTCAAGCTCCTGTTGGAGAAAGGAGTGCCGCCGAATATTCCCGATACAAACGGCGTGACGGCATTCCATTATGCCCAGCAGAAGGGTGACCAACGGCTCCTTCACATTCTGACGCCAACCCAAGCCAAATAACCGCCACTTCTCTTAAACCGAGGCTGCCTTTCTTACCTCATGAGGTAACGGAGGTTCATTCCCCCGTTAATAAACAGGTTCGCTATGAAATCTTCAGATTGCTGTTATCCCAGGTGAAAACCCTCAACCAAACAAATAAAGACGGACACACTCCGCTCCTCTGCCTGATTTGGTCAATCCCGGAATGGGAGCAGATTGATTACGATACCGTTCAACTCTTGCTGGACAAAGGGGCGGAGGTAAATGTAAAAGGGACAGATGGTTTGACTGCTTTGGGCTATGCAGAAGGCTGTGGCAATCAAAAACTCGTCCGGATGCTCAAAAAAGCCGGAGCCAGATAGCCCGTTCATTCCAGTTTACGATTTCAACCAAGAGGGGGAACAGCCGTGACCGAGACATCCACTCGACCACTTACCGTGGTCTGTCTGGCAAGTTATTTCAAAGGTGCCGAATTCATCAGCGAATGCAAGGAACAAGGCTGCCAGGTTATCCTGGTTACCAAGGAAAAACTTTTGAGCGAAGACTGGCCGCGCGAATCGCTCGACAGCATCATCAGCGTCCCTGACAACGCCAATCCGGAACTTTTCATTCATACCGTCACCCAGCTTGCCCGGCCCAATAAAGTGGACCGGATTGTGGCCCTCGAAGAATTCGACGTGGTGACCGCCGCGCTCATCCGCGAACACCTGCGAATTCCGGGCATGGGCAGCACCACTGCCCGCAATTTCCGCGACAAGCTCGCCATGCGGGTGCTGGCGCATGAAGCCGGCGTGCCGGTCCCGGATTTTGTCCATGTGCTCAACTATGAGGAACTGGACAGTTACATGAAGCGGATTCCGGCTCCCTGGGTGATGAAACCACGGGCCGACGTTTCGGCCATTGGCATCAAGAAAATGCATGACTCGGAACAGGTCTGGCGCATGATTGACGTGCTGGACGCCCGCGAATCGCTGCTCGAACGTTCCTCCTATTACCTGCTCGAACGCTTTGTGGCAGGCGATGTCTATCACGTGGATTCGCTCGTCGAGGGCGGCGAAGTGCTTTTTGCCGGGGTCAATAAATACGGACGGCCTCCGATGAACGTGGCCCATGACGGAGGCGTCTTCATCACCCATACCCTGGAATACGACTCGGACGAATACAACAAGTTGCAGGAAGTCAACCGCAAGCTCATCAAGGGTCTGGGATTGGTGCGCGGAGCCACCCACGCCGAATTCATCAAGAGCAGCGAAGACGGCCAGTTTTACTTCCTGGAAATTGCTTCGCGGGTGGGCGGGGCCTACATAGCCGAAACACTGGCGGCGGCCTCCGACATCAATATCTGGCACGAATGGGCCACGATTGAAATCCTGCGGGGTGAAAAGCCCTATGAGTTGCCCCCCTTCCGCCGCGAATATGCCGGGGTTGCCCTGTCGCTGGCCAAGCAGGAATGGCCCGATACGTCAACCTTTAACGACCCGGAAATCTGTTATCGGGTCAACAAGCGGCATCACGTCGGCTTGATTGTCAAATCGCCCAGCCTGCCCAGAGTGATGGAACTGCTGGCTGATTACAAAGCCCGGTTTGAACGTGATTACTGTGCCGTCCAACCGGTGCCGGATAGGCCTGAATAAAAACCGGGTTCAGGGTTCAGGGTTCAGGGTTCAGGGTTTTTCTTGGTCAGAAGTCAAAAGTAAAACCTAACGACCCTGAGCTTGGTTTTCAGTTCTACCTCTGCAATTCACACTCCTCGTTCAAAAACCCTGAACCCTGAACCCTGAACCCTGGACCCTAAAAAAATGCGTCTCAAAAAAACCCATACCCCTGCCGACGAACGCCCTCTGGTTCCGCCGAAAACTCCGCTTGATTATGTGGCACTGGTGATTGCGACCGGGCTCCTGAGTGGCTATTCGCCGATTGCACCGGGAACAGCAGGCTCGGCGGTGGCGGCTGTCTTGTATTTTGTTGCGGCCAAAACCGGCATCTTCGCACCGTTTTCCCCTGCCTCAACCTTGCCTCTGCTTATCGTGATTATGGTGGTTTCCTATGTCGGGGTCTGGGCGGCTTCCCTGGCCGAAGGCTTTTTTGGAAAAAAAGACCCCGGCCACGTCGTGGTGGACGAAGTGGCCGGGCAATTGATTACCTATCTGTTTCTGCCTCTCCTGCCCAAATTGGCTCACATCAACTGGGGCTTGGAGGCCTGGGTGGTGATTGGCTTCTTTGTTTTTCGTGCCTTTGACATCATCAAACCGTATCCGGTCCGGAGACTTGAAGCCCTCAAAGGCGGCCTTGGAATTATGGCTGATGACATTCTGGCCGGTATTCAGGGAGCCATCCTCATGTTGGCGATGGGAAGCCTCTTTTATTAAGGACTGAGGACTGAGGACTGAGGACTGAGGACTGAGGACTGAGCTTTCACTCTGGTGAAACTTTACCCCTTTTGAACATGAGCACTCAGACAAAAAAGTTCTCAGTCCTCAGTCCTCAGTCCTCAGTCCTCAGTCCTTGCAAAGCCCTCAGTCCTCAGTCCTGAAGCTATTTGATTTTGAAATTTCCATCACTGGCATCCGAAGTCGAGTTGCCGGCTGCATCGGTGGCCATGACACGGATTCGGACAGCTTTGGTTTTCCCGGAAAAAGTCGGCACGACATAAGCAAATGACTGTGCGGTGCCGGGCAGCCCGGCGGCCACAATGAACGGGTAGGTAGCACCTCCATCAGTTGAAAGCGCAATGTCGTGACGGGCAAGCTGAACGTCATCCGAAGACTGCCAGGTAAGCTGAACAGTGCTTCCCACTTTGAGTTTTTCCCCACCATTGGGAGCCAAAACCCGAACTGTCGGTGGGGTCGTGTCTTTAACGGAGGATGCTGTAATCATAAAGTCGCCATCCGATGTGTCACTGCCACGATTCCCTGCTGCATCAAGCGCCGACACCCGTATCCGGGCCGGAGTCGTTTCTTTTACGATGGGCAGATTGATGGAAAACTCCTGAACATTGCCAGCCAACCCACCTGCCAACGGTGTGAAAGAGGAGCCTCCATCCGTTGAAAGGTCCAGGTTTTGGGAAACCACTGCGACATTATCCGTTGAAGTCCATTTCACCGTGGTTTGCGAGGCAGCAGGTAAATCCTCTCCACCGTTGGGGGTGATGACATTCACCGCCGGGGCAATGTCGTCGGTTTCGATGGTTTTCAATTCATAGGCACCGCGTCCATAGGTTGCTGCCAGAATCGAGCCGTCCTTGCGGGCCACCAGTGCCGAAACCAGTACCGGCGGCAATCCCTGATTGAACGTTTCCCACGTCACACCGCCTGTGATGGAACGGAAAACGCCAATATCTGTGCCTACATAGATTGTGTTTTCGTTGGCCGGGTCAAGCAGCAGGGTATTGGTCGGAATGTTCGGCAAATTCCCGCTGATGTCGTTCCAGGTGCCGCCGCTGTCGGTGGTGCGAAAGACATGGCCGGTACCAAACCCGGAAACCGTCATATACACCGTCTCAGGCTTGGTTGGATGGATGACCAGACTTCTGATGGTGCGGTTTGGAAGCCCCGGTGTGACATCGCGCCAGTTTCTTCCCGCGTCATTGGTTGCCATGACCCGCCCTTGCACCGAACCGGTGAAAATCACGCTTGGGTTTGAACGTGAGACTCCAATCGCATTTAACACATCTGTTCCGGTTGTTTGAGATACACCTTTCGTCAAGTCCAGATTGCCGCCGGGTACATTCCAGGTGTTTCCCTGGTCAGTGCTGATAAACAGCCGCCAAGTCCCAAAATACAAATTCGAGTTGACACCGTTGCCGGTAAAGGGAGGATAAAATGCCACTCGGGGTGAGTCGCTGGGTTCACCAAAAACCGAACTCGTTCCGATGGTTCGCTCAAACCGGTCACCGTTACTGCCAAACCGGTAGACTGACGTATAGACATAAGTGGTATAGACCTTGGTCGGGTCCACCGGGTCAATCACACAGTTGCCGCCGTCCCCGGAAGCAAATTCCTGCCAAATTCCGGCTGACCCCTGGCGGCGCTGAGTGCCGTTGTCCTGAGTCCCGCCATAGACAATTCCGGCATTGGTTGGATGCGCCGCCAAGCTGACAAACATCGTCAAAGTCAGGGTTTGGTTCAAAGACACAAAGGTTTTGCCGCTATTTTCGGATAGTGACAGTCCGCCGTCGTTGCCGACCAGAATCCGATTGGGATTTTTGGGGTCGAAGGCAAAAGAATGCTGGTCCGGATGCGAGGTTGCGCCAAACCGGTTGGGATCATAACCGCCCTGCAAATCAAAGTTTCGCGTCAGGTTTTCCCAGGTCTTTCCGGCATCCAGACTTTTGAAAATATCCCTGGTTCCGGCAAAAAGCACGTCCGGATTGGTTGGCTCAACCATGAGATAGTTATTGTAGGAAAACTGCCCGGTATCAATCAGCCCGGTCAGATTTCGGGGCGTCCAGCTTTGGCCGCCGTCGTTGCTGGTTTCCAGCCGGTAATCGTTTGACTGTCCGGTGAATCCGCCGGTCAACAAGTACATCCGCCGGGTGTTGGACGGGGCAATTGCCAGTTGCATGTTGTACATCGAGGTGTATGGCGACCGATAGACATTGGCCCAGGTTTCCCCTCCGTCCGTTGATTTATACAAACCGGGTGACGCCCCCTGTACCCCATCAACCCGTGCCAGCGAAAGAAACAGGGTTTGACTGTTGGCCGGGTCCCGGTCCAAATCAAACGGCAACCCGTTGAGCGTTTTCCGCCAATTGACGCCCCCATCGGTTGAAAGATAAAAGCCGCTTGCCACCGAAACGGAGTCCGTCGGGCGGGTATAGGTATATTGAGCAGCATAGACTCGATCAGGGTTGGCTGGGTCAACCACAATTCTGGCCATCTGTCCCGGTGCCGGCAGGGTCGTGTTGCTGACCCGTTTCCAGGTCTGCCCGGCATCAGTTGATTTCAAAACACCGGAGCCAAGATACCGCCGGCCCGGTTTGTCTCCCATTCCGGCATAGACAATGGAGGGATTGCTGGGCGAAAAGACGATGGTATTGACGGCCAAATCAATCTGGTCATCCGTGACCGGCGTAAATTGCCGCCCACCATCCGCTGACCGCCAAACCCCACCGGTTGCCCCGCCGACCAGTACGATTTGCGAGTTTTCCGGCGAAATGGCAAGCACATTGATGCGCCCGCTGGTTTCCCCCCAGTTTGAATAAAACCCGGAAAAGGTTGGTTTCGGCCCGATGGGAACCCATTGCTGCGTGACCTGCGGGGAAAATCGGGTCCGGGGACGGGCTTCCCAAGCGCGCCGCCGGGCGTCTTCCGGAATGGAATCAAAAGGATATGCCCGCTCAAACCAAAACCAGCGGTCACGAGCTTCAATATCAGCTTCAAATTCTCCCCCCTCCCGTTCCTGGGTCGGAGGTTTCACCGGCCCACGGCTGTTTTTCCGAACCGGAACCGAATGCCCTTGGGGTGTCCGCCGCATCTTTTGCCTGGGGTTGGTTCCATTTCGCTGGGTGTCGGCAAAAATTGGATTGATAAGTGTCTGAAAAAGAAAACAGGTGCTCAAAAGCACCAATGCATAACGGCTTCTATTCAAGTGCAGCAACATAACACCTCAAAAAATACATGATTCGGAGTGATAAAACTGAAGTCGGATGAGAACAACTCAGTTTGAACCCGTCCATGACGCAAAATTTTGCAACAGATGAAGTCCCAAAGTCTGGCTCTTTTCAGGATGGAACTGAACCCCCAGCACATTGTTGCGCCCACAGACTGAAGGGTAGGTGACCCCATAATCCGTGACCGCCAGCACGTCAGATGATTCGACTCCTTCGACATAATAGGAATGGACGAAATAAAAAAATGAATGGTCCGGAATTCCAGCGAACAATCCATGAGGATGGGTCTGGTCAGCCTGATTCCAACCAACATGCGGAATTGGTAAAGCGGATTCGGGAAAGCGAACCACCTGCCCCCGCAGCAAACCGAGTCCGGCATGGCGGCCAAACTCATGCCCTTCGTCAAAGAGCATCTGAAACCCGACACAAATGCCCAGCAACGGGATGCCGCGTTCTGCGGCGGCCAGTACCACCTGGTCCAAATTGGAGCGGCGCAACTCGCCCACGGCACTGCCGAAAGCCCCCACACCGGGCAGCACCAAATGACTGGCATCGGCCAGCAGACCGGAGTCAGAGCTGACAACGGCCTCAACTCCTACCTGGGCAAAGGCTTTGGCCAGGCTGCGCAAATTTCCAACGCCGTAATCAACGATAGCAAGCATATTCAGGGGATTGG
>JAIBAN010000101.1 GCA_019695185.1 Blastocatellia bacterium
GTCCAAAAACTCGCCCTACGCAGCCTTTGGTTTGACCCGCATGGACTATGATCACCTGCTCTCCGTCCGGTGTTTGGCTCTCAATTACATTGAGGGCTGAAAGAAATTCACGTGCAGCCGGATGACACCGTGGGGTTCGGCCAACTTGCGGCTGGCGGCAGGGCCTTCAAACCGGTCATAGCCAGCCAGTGGCCACATCCGTCAGGGTCAAGGTATGCAGACAGGTTCCTCTGACCGTCGTCCCACAGTAGACCATCAAGTCCGCTTCCATCAAACCGGCGCGCGGGTCATCCCACTCGCCGAAGGTCCGGATCGGGATCTGATGTGTGACATACGTCGCCGTTGTGGACTGGAAAAAGGAAGGTATTTTCGGGCAATGCTACCAAATAATGGCGGGTTTGATATCCGATGATGGCATTTTTCCAAAGGAAATCGTTTGTCGGCTACAAGCAACACAAACTTCAAAAAACCGGATGCGGTCGGTCCTTTGGTCAATCAAGGTCAGGGCTTCCGTTTTGAGTTCGTTGAATTGGGCAAGGGTAATCCGGCATTCAAATACGCTGTATTGAACTGCGATGCCAAACCGGTGTAGCCACCTATTTAACTTGGCCCGTTGTTGATCGTCGGACACGTCATAGACCACCACATACAAGGTTTTTTTGGCTGAGTTCACCTGATTCCTCCTTGCATACCCTTCATTTCCTTTTCTTGGTTGCTGTAATTTCGTCGATAAGATCTGTCAATCTTCGATTGTCTGTTTTTCTATAGGGCGACTGTGCGAGGTGATTGGGTATTTTTTCGTCCAGTTTGAGCAATTTCTTAACCAAGTCTTCTGGGGAACGTCCTTTTTTCTCAGAACCATTCAGATACCTGCAAAGCTCCGGTAGGTCCTTGGTACGGAATAATCCCCATTCAACCAGAATGGACAAAACATTGAAGATTTGGCCTCGAAGTATCATGTCAATCGATTCAAACTGGGATTTGGTCAAATCGTTCCAGTTCGAACCAGTGGATTGCAACTCAAGCAGGCAGGCAACCGCCTCGGGAAGCGTTGAAATGGAACCAGGTTTTTCAATTTGAGGTGTCCTGATTGGTCCAACCGAACTAGGTGCGTTAGGTGCTGACTGATTCGGACCTGGCTCAACCGGGTTGCTCTCCTGGATCCGATCATAGACTTGTTTCAGATCGGAACCATGCAAGATGTTCCGTTTTCCTTTTGTCTTGGCGGCGGCCTCGACTACCGTCCGCAACATTCTAACATTGCCATTAAATTGAGCCTTTAAAAGGAAATCGCAAGCTGATTTGTCCAGTTCGAGTCCTGGCGCGCGAAGAAAATGCCTGGCGAGAGGAAGGATGTCCTGCGGGCGATTCTGAAGTGATGGAATGACAATTTGGATGGATGTTACCCGGTGAACCAAATCACTACGAAGGGGGCTCAAATTCTTGCTGGTACAGCAAATTATACGCGTATTTACTTTGGTTCGGAGTGTTGAATGTGGCAACTTGTTGCCAACCGGACGAATCTCCCGGTCTTGAGCGCATTCCGGCGAAAGGGTGCGAAGAAGTTTGTTTTGTACCAAGTCGGGGAGGTCAGCAAATTCGTCAAGTACCAACGTTCCTCCATCCATCCGATGAAACAACCCGTCTGTGTCCTTGTATACTGCTCCAGAAAATCCGCCCTTGTAATGTCCAAAAAGCTCACTGTCAGCCAGTTCCGGATTCAATTGGGCACAATTGATAAATTCGAATGGGCCACCTGCCCGAGGTGACATTTTGTGGATAAACTTCGACAGTTCTTCTTTTCCGGTACCGGTTGGCCCAAGAATCAATACGGTTTTCCCGTCCGGGTCCTGAGCTGCAATCCAGGCATCAAAAAGGACTTTGATCATCTTGGGATCTTCCGCAATGAAGGTAGGGGGAATCTTCATTGCAGCGCGTAATTGGGCCGTAGTAGCTTTTTCCCCTTTGACGATTTGGTCCAAAATACTTTGGTGGGAAGCCGATGATTTCTGTAAATACTCAACTTCATACTGTTGGACTTGAGTAATGGTTTCTTTGCTGCTTGCCGTGGTCAGGACAACGGTTGGCACATCGGGATGTTCCTCGCACAGCCAGGGAACAATTGAATCCAATCCAAAATTGTTAAGATTGGTCTCTCCTTGACCGTGAAGGTCGGGCTGACCTGTGTTGAAATGAACATCAACCAGTACCAAAGCCCACCCTTGGGAAGAATCAATTCCTTTTGGTGGGTGGAAAAAAAATTGCTTAACAACCTTCAGGTCATTGGTGAAGCCCCGCTGATTATCCCATTTTTGACCGGAGCAAAAATGTGCCCGGGCCACTGGGTTGAAATCTGGGTCAGGAGAACCTGTCTCATCAGCATCCACCAAGCGAAACACTTGGCAAAACGAGCGCCGAATTTCCTGTAATTGCTGGCGGGCGTCGCCATTGATTGGGGAAGCACGGGAAAATTTCATGGTGCTCCGCCCCAGTAAATCATCAATCACCAGAACTTGTGGCAAGGAATCTCTGGCTGGCTCCGGCCAACCCACTCGTTCGGGAAGTCTATGTAATTCGGTGATAACCTCGTTGAACAGATCTGCCAGTGCCTTTTTCTCTTCCTTCCCCAGGGAAAATATATTGGCCTTGAGGTGTGGCTTCAGTACTTCGTCGATCTTTTTCAATTTTTCCTGACAATTCTGGACCACCTTTTCAATGTGGGACGGCGCTTTTAAAAATCTTTCGTGCAGTTCTTCCTTTTGGCAATTAAGAAATTCATCAGGCCACGCTTCAAAAACATCAAGATCAAGCACCTGTTTCGGAGACAGGGCATCTGTCGCATTTCCAAGCCATTGGAACAAAGCACTATAATCGGAGTTCCATCGTTCGAGATTTTTTGGAATGGGGGCCCCTGACTCGGTGATTTCAATAATGCGTGGCAAGTGATCAAACCAATTATGTTTGAGTCGGATTCGATCAACACTCCATTGAAAAAACTTGGGCAGTCGGATATGAGCTTGATTCATTTGGGTTGTTGCATCCTATTCATTTTCAAGCAGTTGGCACAGAACTCGGTTAATCGTTTCAATGAGAGGTGGCAAATCTTCGAGATTTTGAACTGCTTCCTTGATCGGATTGACAAACATCCTCAACTTTGGGGTTTCCTGGTCAATCAGGAATACCGGTTGAAGCAGGCAGTCGATGGTTAATGGCTTGTTTTTTGAGGAGGCTGGGTTTCCGGAGTGCCACGACCGTAGCTCCTGCAAGGAAATTTCGAGCGCAAACCGTAAAGCAAGACGCTGGACCGGCAGATCCCTACCAAGAAAATGTTCGATGCGGGCGATTTGCTTGCCATGGGCGAAGAATTGCATCAGGTCTTCCCATAACTCAAAGATCTTCCCGATAGATCCTTTCTGCGAAGAGCCATAAATGCGGTTTTGGTCTTCTTCCTTTAAATTGAGTTCCTCAACTTCTTTCTGAACCCCTTCCAAGGTTGCATTACCATTGGAGACGCTCAGCAAACGGGCATTTGGTCTTTTCTCCAATAACAGCTTGAGATTTTCCCAAGCACTGATGTGCCAGATGACCAGCCCAATCTCCGGATTTACTGCCTCTTCCAGAATGTGGCTCTCGACAAACGGCCCGGAGCAGTTCCAGACCGTGCTTCCCTCGGGCTTCTCACGATCAAAATCACCAATAAATTCAATGTTCAACATTGCTTTCCTCTTTCCAGGAAAAAATCATTGTTTGTGCGGTACATGTGCGGTCGCGGTCGAGTTTGCTCCTAAAATTTTCCGAGGTGAGGAGCTGGGTAATTCGTGGATCCACGTTGGCTGGTGAAACGTTAACCAAGCAATTTCTAAAGTTTTCGAGTGCCCCGGTCACTTGGCCAAGTCGGGTATCAGCACCGAATCTGTTCTCCAAAATCGCGGGAAAATCCGAGGACCAGGAAATGATGAGTTTATTGGGTTGAAGCTCAATTTTCTCCACCCACGACCGCTGTTCGACAGCTTCGTATTCGTTTGCCACCGCCTGAAAAAAATCTGCCAGGGCAATCAGGAAACGGATGCCAGGGAAACTTGGTAATTTGGCTGATCCTCTGATTTCTATTTTGGGAATATTCAGATTTTGCGGAGGAACCACCAGCGCGTGCAGGATTGCCGTTAAACATCCCTTGCACTCAACAAAACGCGAAACCGGTCTGGGTACGTGCCAACGCAAGCTCCCCTCGGTCTCAGCGCATGACCCTTCAAAAATGTAGAAAAGGGCCTTAAGGGTTCTCACACATCCGATTGAGAAGTTATGTGAATACTGCCTGCTACTTGTTTTCAGGATTCGCTTTAATTTGTACACCAACGGTAAGCCCTGGACCTCGTCTTTGTGGGGGGAATGAGGATAAACGCTGTGGGCAAAGGGAAACCCCTCGCCTCGTTGAGGGCAAGTGGAATCCTTGTAAGGTTTGCCTTGCAGGAGTTCCAAAATCCGAATGCGGCGTCTTTGCTGCCTCTGCTGATGTTTTTCTTCCTGACGAGCAACCACCAGGGCACAGCACTCCGCCAAACTCAGAATAGTTCCGTGGAAACGATGAGCAATACGCCGAAATCGCTCAACTTCATAAGGAATTCCAGGTCGTTCGAGTCCCAAAAATGTACCGCTTACAAATTTCAAGAGGCGCGTCGGCTGCTTTGAGGATGATTCCGGAAATGTGCGACTCACTCCGAAACGAAAACTTGTTCGGGTATGGATTTCATTGCGTCGGAGCAAAATTTCCGGCAAGGGATCGAAACTTTGGAGTGAAGGCTGGGTTGTTACCCACTCAGCCAGTCCTTCCGGAGTGTGGGGTGGTTCCTCAGGGCTTTTCGGGGAAGCCAAAAAATCCCACAAAGCAGAAGCATGATGATTGGCATGAAGCGAGGGAGCAGAACCAAGAATGGATTCCAAGAAAGTCATGTTCGGAACCATCGGTTCCCACCAAAATTCGGAATCCGACCAGTCGGGAATGTCCGGCACCACCAGATCGTTCAGTTTTTTCTGAGACCTTTCCAAACCTGCTTTGGGGTGAAGCTGCCTGATCCCACGAAGATACATTTCCGTTTGCTTTCCGGAACTGGTCAGGTCAAAGGGGATAATTTTGTTAATAGAATCGCCACGCTGAAGGCTAAACAGTGGATGCGTTGCCGGATCGCAGGAAAAAATGGCATTGGCCAGTTTCCGATAGGATTCAGCATCAAGGTCTGGCTGATCCAGCCGGTTTTCAGGGCCCATGACGTGGAATGGAATGAGCCGATTCAGTAAGTCTTGTTCTTTTTCCAAGGCTGCATGCACCAGTTCAACCATGTGGGGAGCTTCTGAACTGGATTGGCCATCCACCTCGTGAATGATGGCTAAGCTGGCAATCCCCAGTAATCGCAACCCTTCGGCCATTGGCATTATTCTTTGACGTTGGGCTTTGGTAGTTTTCCACCCCATCGCAATTCTGTGAATAAAGTACGTCAGGCGGTGAAGGAGCGGCATTGCCCGCTCCATCTGGACCATATCCTGGGCAAGGGAGTCTATGGCACACAGATCGGGATAGGATTGTGGCGGCAAAAGATTTTGATGCCGCCACAAAGATCGCTGATCTGGAAGGACCAAATAAGGGATCAGCTCTTCATCCGTAGTCACGCCAAAGGATAACCGAAGAAAGTCAAGCGTGGCTCGAACATTGGCAAACAGGAGTCTTTGAATCTCACACAGTTTTTGCCGGGCATTCAATCGCTCAGCCCAGACACATTGCCGGCTCGTATAATATTTTCTGCAATAGAAGGGCCAAAGATGATAAGCGGCGGCAAGGCGCAAACGCGAAGGTTCCAACGAGAAGTAATCTTCTATTCCGAACTCGTCCAAAGCCGCCAGCTTATCGAGGTAGAGCACCACCTCGTTTGCCTTGCTCATCCACTCCAAATCATCCGGATCAGCACTGACCAACTGAAGCCACATACCCAATTGCTGGACCTTGGGTAAAGTTGGGGATGCCTGATCGGTTAGGCTGGGCTGAGTGCCGGCTCCCAGTTGAACCTGTTCCCAGTGCGACGGAAGAAAATACTGATCAAATGAATAGGGCATCTGATTTCTCCGGTTGAATGCAACCAAGGGTACGTCTTTACGCCAAAAACCAAGCTATCCGTGGGTCTTTGGTACAGTCATCGGGCTGAGAGTTGGAATTCGCTAAAACTTTGTAAAGGGTACTGAGATTTGGGTGGGCCAACCAAGCCAGCAGGCCATTGGGTTCAATCCAGTCTTGCAATGCAGCGCATACCTTTTCGGATTCAAACCCGCGTTTTTGTTGATTTGCATCTTCCTCGTCAAATACGCTGAGCGAGTCTTTATGCCGGTTGGGATCTTTGAAAAATGCCTGTGGTTTAAATTCCACCACTGCGCCTTTCCCGGTTTTGACTGAAAGGGCTGATTGAACCAGCTTTTCAGTCACTGCCTGCAAGGCGGAAAGTGTCCACCAGAACTCTTTATCGGAGGTGTAATCGCGCAGATACAATTGACGACGTAAAATTCCGCCAAGTTGGCCCTTCTTCCGAACTGAATCGTAAACCTTTTGCATTTCAGTTGGAGCCAGATTCATCCAGGCTTCCTCCGTCAAACCTGACCAAAAATCTGGATCCTTCTCAAAACTTGCCTTGAGTGCGGGTACCTGCCACCCATCCCCAACGGCATTCAATCGATTTTTCAAAAGTCCTGCGTAAGCTTCACACCAAGCTGCCTGGGTCATCTCCTCATCTTTGGCAAGCTTCCATTCACTGACTGGGTCACTCAATTCATGGAGCAACGGAAAGGCTGGAGCCTCTTGGCGAAAGGGGTCTTTTCTGAACCCGATTGAACCTGGCAACAGCTTCTCGGCCCCATTCAATGCACCTTCGGTTTCAAGTGCCACCACATTTACCTGGTCGCCGTCAAAATCAGCTCCCAAGCCTTGCAGGATTCCCAAGGGCAATCCGAAAACCGGTTGATTCGTTTCATCAATCACCGGGCGCAACGCCAGCAGCCCCCGACGATGGAGGGTCGGGTTTCGATTGACGAGTACAAGTTCCCGGCTCCTAGCCGGCAGGCCGGCAAATAGTACCTCCGTGATTTGTTTTGGAATCCGGATTTGATCAAGTTTCAAATCGGGTCCAGGCACAATTACCGCTCGGGCTGATCGGGTCAGACGGCGGCCCAGCACCTCACGGCGAAGAAAAGCTCCAACACCAGTCTTTTCGTCAAATGCGCAATGGAAGCATTTTTCAATGGGTCTTGATACATCCTTCCCCTGTTTCAGGTTGGACAGCAGCCAACAATACGCTTTGGTCAATGGATGTGGGCCAAATTCACTGGCTGGCCGTAACCAGGGAGGAAGAACATACAAGTGGCTAAGTGTGGATGAATATCCTTCCAATTTGACCTCAACCGGCTCCTTAAAATGAATGATGCCCAACCCCCCTTTGTCTGCAAACTCTTTCGCATTCTTCAATAGATCTTCCGCGACCCTAAAGTCAGTCAGTGTTTCAGCAGGAATTTCAAATGCTTCCGGGGGTGAACCCTGCTGCACCTGCCCATTTTTTATCGTAGCACCAATCATTGCGAGATAGCGGTTGAGGACTTGCGTAGCAAGCTCCTGGCTTGTACCGGGACCGATTCTACCTTCCCATTTCATCCAGTTGGCCGTCGAACGACCCAGTGAGAGGAGTTCAGCCGCAATTTCCGGTTCACCATGAGCCATCAAAGCCCAGAATTCCATCTCACCATATCGTTGCCCCCGGACCGAATCGGGTCCTGTTCCGCGGACTCGAAACCGGGCCGGATCACCGGCATTTTGTGGCTCCCGAATGACAAAAATGGCTCCCGGTTTTTCAGCCAGCGGCAAATCCGGTGTCCCGGTCAGCGACAGGTTCGGAAAGGCTTCACGAAACTGCCCCATCGCTCCACGGCGGGCGATACCTACCGGCGAAAGAATGATCTCCGCTCGCTGCCCGTCAACCATAGGCATTTCCTCATCGGCCAGGATTTTGCTGACTACGCCTTTTATGCCATGTCGGGTTGCAAGTTTGTCGCCAATGCCAACCTCGGAACGGACGTTTAGGAGAAATGAAATTGATTCACGCCAACAAGGGGATTGAATCTCTTGGCGGCTGACTTTCTGAATAACTCCGTCATGGGGAGCGATGGCACCCGGCAAGCCAATTTCTTTCCACCCACCAGTTGCACCAAGTTCTTTGGCTTCATGTCGTCTCAAACCAAGTGCGTAACAGTCAATCCACGCTCTGGCCAGTAAAGCGCCTTTGGCCACGAAATCATCAGTTTTGACCAACAGTTCCACTCGGGTAGCGAGGGCTGGAATGCGAACCGGCGGTAAATTCAGATTTTCCGAACATTTCAGTTTCCTGGCTGCTGCCTGTGAAATGACAATGGCATCTTCATGAGTCCAACCTTCCCACGTTGAGAATGCAACCCAGAGGTTTTTGCCAGGAGGATCCCAACCCTCTCCTTCGTTTGAAATTGGGACCTCCGGAGCGTCTTCAAGGTTAATCGCCCGGGCTTGGAGCGAAGCACCCAGCATCAGCCGTCTGGGCGCATCATGGAGTCGGTAACGGATGCGGGAAGTTGAGGGCCCCCAGACTGTTTCATCTGTATCTGGTTGAAGCCTCCCCTGATCATCAATGACCCAACCGGTGCATACATACCGAGTTAAACCCGCCCGTTCACTTTCAGGGGTGTGAACCGGATCAAGTCCACGAACATGTTCCCGCATTTCCATGAAAAACCAGTCGGTATTTCTACTCCACGACAGTCGGCCTTTGTTTTCACTGACAAGCATGGTTTCAACCCGGCAATTGAGCAGGATACTCCGATACCTCAACTGATCTTCAATTGGAACCAGCCAAACCTTTAAAAGTGCTTTGATTTCGGCTGCCAAATTTTCGGCTTTCGAACTTTCCGCGGTCAAACCAGCAACGGTCGCATTGAGCCAATCAAGCACCTGATCAGCCCGTAGAAACCGTTCCCACCATTTTTTCCCTTTTATTTCAACTCTTTTCCAGGATTCTGGTTGCCAGGTTGGCAACTGATCCGGGTCTTTCCAGATTGCCCGAAGAAAGGGAAGCACACAGCGAAGCCTCCCACGGGGAAAAAAACCATCTTTATCCGGGGTGCCAATATTTTTTGTAGCTACGCCATGCTGTTTTAGCCAATCCTTGAACAGGCCAGCATTGGTCAATGCTTCAGATTTCAATTTTTCCATGAGGCTGTCCTTTAGCAGTTACTTTACCGGATCTCTTTTTCGGGTTTTTTGGAGCCGCTTTTTTTCTTTGCGTGTCTTCAAAACTGCGCCAGTCTTCCTTCGCCCAGGTCTCTCCACCCAGTTCAATCTGGTCACCATCTGCGGCCACCCGTAAAGCTCCGGCTCTGGTTGCCTGTTTTCCCTTTTGAGCCAAATTCATGATTGCATCTGGAGTAATTACATCCCCGTTCCACAACCGAATCGCGAAATTCTTGAGCACTGAGCCCATGCTCTTGAGCTGTTGGTGCATTTCTTGCGCCTGCTCTTCACTTACCAGCTTTAGAATTCCGTCATTCCCCGCAATGCAGGGAATTTTGACCCAGTCTTTTGGTTCCTTAAGAATGACTTGCCAATCACTTAAATGTTTCGCAATGGCTTTTGCGACGAGAGTTCTCAAATCAGAGTCTGAAGAACCCTTTTGGCCCAGACAATGAACTTTTTTGTCTTCATCGATCTGGAAAAGAACCAGGGGGCGAACAGATTTTGGCAATTGAAAAATCAACGGAAGGTCAAATTCCCATTCCCTGTCGAAAGCAGTTTCAGCCGTTGGACCTTCCAGGGTGCAGTCACTCGCACCAAGTTCGTCAATCACTTGAGGTTCTGCCGGTTCAGTGTCGGCTTCAGCCTCAAGGTCATCCTCCTGCTCCCTTTCTAAATCGTAATCTGCTTGAAAGTTTTGGTTTTTTTTTAACAGGGTTCCTTGGCGACCATCCAGTTTAAGCCTGTGTTCCTGTTTAAGTCCGTGACCGCGAACCATGCTTCCCTCCCATGGATTGTAAAAAAACGAACCCGTTTTTTGTTTCCAATCTCATTGATTACCCATCTTGAGTATCAAAAACGCTACTCAAAGTATCAATTTTAAATTGTACGCCACTTTCGGACAATCTCAAACCAAAGTCAGAAATCTTCGGTATAATTTATACAAACTTTTTAATTTCAATAACTTAATGATTTTTTATAATCGCTTTGAACCTAGGTGTCACGCTTTCCGAATAATTGGATATGAAAGAAGAATTTGTTGGAAGGGTATCCAATGAATGTCCCAACCCAACCTTGCTGCTCAGGCTAGCAAGTTAAAGTCTGCACATCCTTTGGTTGGCGGTTTTGACCGTGACCTAACCATCTGAAAGCCGGACAAAAGTGATTTCCAACTATTTGGACCGATTAGTTGAACTAATTTCGACGGGAATTTGGTGACCCAATGGTGACTGTGGATCGAAGTCAACCAATTACAATCAAGCTGAAGTGAAAAGTACACCGATTTCCACCTTTCTTCAACGAGATATTTGTCAATTCGGTTTGGGACCAACCTGCTTTTCCGGGTTTTCAACTTGTTCAGATACACCCGTGAAATATGCCATATGAGGTTCCCGCTTTGAAAAGGTCAAATTTGATTTCAGTTTCGTCAAGTGGGTTTAACCGTCAAAGTAAAGTGCCAGCCAAAACAAAACCTCCCAACCATTTGAGCCCGGATGGCGGGCTCACTCTCGCTGAGCCGTAACCAAACAACCTCAACTGAACCACCAGGATTTTGCTTCAGGCAAAGCCATGTACTTCAAAGGAGTGCAATCATGTCAAACCGTCAAAAGGCCAATCACAATCCTATTGCTCCCAACCACTCCCACCTCAACCATCCGTCCTCAACCATAAGTGAACCAAGCCACCCTGACGAATTAGAGGTTGAGATACCTGAATTAACCAACTCCAAGGATATCCCGGTTGAGGCCTTGGCTGAGGTGCGTGACTTTGTCCGGAATGAAGGCGGCATTACCAGTTCTCAGGCCTATACCATCTACTCCGACAAGTTCAAATCAAAAGCTTGGGGACCAATCAGCCAAGCAATTCAACAAAACGCTCAGAGCCTGCTGAAGCAGGGTGAAAGTCTGATTGAACCATTTAAGGCTATCCAAGGCGAAAGCAGCCATCAATTCCAGTACCGGCGGCTGGGGGAAACGATCAGCCTGGTTTTGAAGCAACTGCCATATCAAAGCCACCTGGAGGCCGAGCCAAAGCTCAGTTCGGATAGTATCGGAGGTTCCGAAAACGAGGGAAACAACCCGGTGGAAAATCCCCCCCCCCTCCACAAAAGCACCCCTGCAGAGAAAGAATTTCTGATTTTCAACGTGCTGACGACCGGAAGCTCGAAAGATCCTTACCTTCCTGCTGGGGTAACTCTCTTTACCGTACTTCGGGATGCACTGGTGGCGATTGTTCCGGTGGCATCGGTTGAATTGATTTGCGCCTTCTTCATCCAGGCATCCGAGAAAAACGCCATGACAGCCATCACAACTGGATTGGTGTACGTCTTTGGTTCGACTATCCCGTTTGTTCTGGCAGCTTATAACTTCTCCTTGGTGAAGGGGAATCACGCCTATCAGATGGCATTTGACAAAAACTACCCGAACGGATTCAAAAATCCTGAAACGGGTGAAACTGAAAATTTTCCAGAATTGCCGCCACGGGTCAGGGAAACAGCCTATGGGGCGTTGATTTGCGGGATTGTGGCTTTGGTCAGTATCGCCGCGCATCGAAGTTGGATCATCGTTCGCGCTGAAGATGGGATGTCCAACCACATGCCGGAACTCATGCTGACGGTTTTCATCGTCATCCTGACGGTTGCCGTTTTCATCTGGAAACTCTCAACCTTTCCCTCATTGCCACTTAATGAGTTGACCCGCTACTACGAACTGCGCAAGCGGGTTCCCAACTTGATTCCGCTTCCAAATCAGGAAAGTCCCAATCATTCGGAAAGTTCCATACCGAAAAAGGAAGGTTTGGAAACAGACCAGGGTGGAGAAGTGGCAAACGACCCGACGTTCCAACATGAACCCCTTCCCACATTTAACACCCTGCCTGAAGTTGTTGCCTACCACCAACAGCAACGAAACCAGATGCAGTCAAAATTTCAGCAGAATCTTCGCAAACTGATAAAGGTTTCGGAGAAAATGAAGCATTTGGACGTGCTTTCTCAAGAGCTGCAGACGCAGGCCCAAGCCTGGCTCGGAATTCAGTGGGACAGCTTCACCGAAACAGTGCAGGCAGATGGAAAACAATTCAAACCAATGAGTGAAACCGACAAGCGTCGGTTCCTGGATTTGTACACAGCCCTTCCACCGGAAGCCAAACAGGTCAAGGAGTTTCTTGAATCTGTCAAGAAGGTGGAAGCCATTACGTTCCCTGACCCAATGGATGTTGAGGCTGAGTTCACCAAGCTCCGGAAGCAAGCCAGAGAAATTTTGGTGTTCGGACCGGCTCTGGCCAATCCGCCTCAAGGTCAGCAATGAGATAGTTCGATGTAAATGGATTTTGTGGTGAAGCTCCGGTTGGTGCGGCCAGCCTCTCCAACCGGAGCTGAAAACCTGGAAATCAGTGCCACCACAAAATTCCTTTTGCGTCAGAATAAAAGATTCGGAGGAAAGTATGACGAACAGTACCAAGTCGAAATTTCGGACCAAAGGCAGTCGCTTTGTCACGGAATATTTCCCTTACATTGTGTCTATCGGTTTCTGCCTCTTGCTGGGTGTAGGAGTAGCGACATATTGGCATTGGTGGAAATCAGATGAACTTCGCTTCACCTGTTCATGCCAACAGGGAAACGTGACCTGCACCAATGATGCTTCCGGTGCTCCGATTGAACCGGAAAAGGTGTTTGGGTTGAAACAGAAAAAGGTGCTGTATCAAGGCAACGGCATAAATATCCGTTTCCTGGGTGAAGGCGACCCAACCCGGTTGGAACCGATTGCGGTACCCAAGGCTCCAAACATCAATTTTAACCAGCCTGCCCACCGCAAAAACGTGGATGAGGCAGCCATCGCTTTCACCAAGCGGGTAGCTGAAATGCGGAACCCGCAGGCGACGGTGGAAATGGTGGTTGGCGTGATTGACCTGACTTCGGGTGCAGACCAAGCCTATCGAACCCAGTTGGGTCAATTCCTGCAAGCCAGACTGTCACAAAACCAGTCTTTGGGAAAATTCACCGACATCCAATTGTTTGGATGCACGCAAAATCCAGGTCTTCATTCACTCGGCCTGTCGCAGGTTATTTCCAGTCAACAAGGCATCGCCGAATTTGTTCAAAGTTTGCCCAGTCAGATTCCTGATTCTCAGGATTTGCCTAGTTCTCCACTGGTTGAAAGCCTGTGGACGGTCTTTCAAGAGTGTGCCGAAACCCCGAACCTGTCAGTGCTATTTTACAGTGACCTGGAGGAAAACACCAAAACACTCAGTTTGATGCGGGCAGAAAACCGCGATCTACTGACCAACCCGACACACTTGGCCAAGATCATTGATCAAATTTCAAATGATTTCGGCAGATGCCCCCAATTGTCTCACTTAAACCAAATCGAGATTCTGGCGATGCCCGGTTCAAAGGAAGTGACTTTTCAGCAACTTCAACCTTTCTGGCTGGGCGTTCTGGCAAAAAACCAAATCCCACCCGAAAAGGTGAAATTCCAATTCGCGTTCAATTCCAAGGAAGAGACTTTGTCACTTGGAAATCAACCTCACAACCGTCCCCATTGACCCCGTAGAGCCGGGTTTACAGCCATTTGCCGGTTTCCGGATCGAATCGGTTCCTTACTTCATTGACATTTTCAAATCCCGCCCGATCTGCGCAACCCTGCGCTCAATCTGTCAACAATTGAAGCTGGAGAAATGGGCAAATCAGGGGATTGCTGTCCTTTGACCTGCCCGTTTCTCCGATCTCAACCCTTCAGAACCGATTTCCTTCAGGAATCTTCAATGAAAGGAGGTGAGAGCTTTTGCGCTGTTGTTTGTGTTCTTCATCGGCATGTTTGATTGCCGCCTGAGTACACCAAACCTGAATCGATGAGACCTGTTTTCAGTCCAATGCGGCCCCGGCCAAGGAGCCGCATTTCAGATGAAGAACTGGTCAATCCCAAATAAATTGACCTTTTCCGGGTATGGTGGATGACGTTCCGAAGGCGATATCCACCATTTCCCGCTTGGTTCGGGGAGAATGTATGCGGAAAACAATACATTATCAAACTGTCAGCCTGGCAGTTTTGTTTGTCGTCATCTTCTTAACCGGCTGTCAACCATCATTTTCCACGATCCAACCACGGCCGATTGTTTTGAAACCGGCGCAATCCAAGCCAATTAATCCAGACCAAAAGGTGTTGAACTTGGCGGCGGCCAAACAGACTTTGCTTTCAATGAAAGGCGACCTTCAAGCCAATCAAGCGAAGGCAATACAGTCGCTTGCCAACAAAATCGCAGAACGCGAGCAACTGGAAACCGATGCCAAGGTTTATATCACCCAAAATCCGGAAGTGCTGTTGCTGCTGGCCATTGCAAAAGTGGCAGTGGATGCCAAATCAAATCAAAGTGCAACGGAAACCGAGCAAGTTACGGCCAGCGTCGTGCAGGTACTGCTTGCTTCCGGCCTTTGGTTTACGGCTGTAGGGCAAGAGGTCATGGATAACCTGGCGAAATTCGATACTGCGTTTAAGGCGAATGACATTGCCCAGCGATCCTTGCGCGCGCAGTTGTCCGATTTCAACCACCAATTGGCTTTAATCGAAACGCAAATAAAAGAAATCGAACAGGAACTCCACCAATAAGCAGGAAATGTCGGTACCCGGCCATTTGCCGAGGCAGCCTCAACCTCACTTTTGGGTTGGTTGGTGGTGTGTCTGTATCAGACACGCCACCCGGTTCGGAAACAATTGGATCAGTGATGTACGAAATATATGACGGAATATAGAAGCCAGAGCTACCTCAAATAGCAAAACGGCTACAAAGAATATCGTTTTTTCCTTGTTGATCTTATCTGGAACCCCTCAACAAGAAACCACCTTTTCTTCAGCAATTCCCTATCTCATTGATTTTTCATCGTTTAGCTGTTCTTCAAAGCTTGTTCTGAGATTTGGCACGCTGTTTGAATTAGTTTATGTTCGAGTGAAGCAGGTTCACTTACAACTGAACTTTTGCAAAACGCGCCCAGGGCGCATGAAAATTAGGGTTTTTTGAGTAGAATCACAGCCACCCAACCGGCGACTTGTCAAGGAGGTGTGTGATGCCAGGGATTATCGAGTTTCCAACCATTGTAGAAGAAGCCGTCAAAGAATTTGGAAATGTGTTTCGGAACGAGCCGGAACGGAGGTATTTCGGGGAATATCTGACGGGGTTGCTGGTGGCGGCCAATAAAAGCGTGAGCGGGATCAACGCGGAATTTGCGCAGACGACCGATCAGTCGTGTCTCAACCGGTGGTTGACCCAGGTCGCGTGGGATGTCGGGGAACTTAACCGGCAGCGGTTGGCATGGCATCAGACGTGTGCGGCCACGCGTTACAGCGAGTCGGGGGTGATTGCCATCGACAACACGCTGGTGGACAAGAGCGGGAAACTGATTGAGGACGCGGGCTATTTTTGGGATCACGCCGAGGAGCGGTACAAAATCGCGCACGACTACCTGATTGCCAATTATGTCTGCCCTTCGGGACGACATTATGCCCTGGATTTCCGGCGGTTTCGCAAGCGGGACGATTGTGAGGCGAAAAAAGCTGAACTCGAAAGCCGTCCGGGAGGCTGGGCGGCAGCGAGTGAAGCCGAGCAAAAACTGGCCACCTTCGCCTCGCATACCGATTTGTGCCTGGAATTGATTGATTGGGTGGTGGCCGAAAAGATTCCCGGCACCTTCACCTTTGACAGTTATTTTACTCATACGGCGGTCCTCAACCGGATTGACAGCCACGGGCGGGCCTACGTCGGCGACCTCAAATTCAACCGCAAGGTCTGGGTGGGCGGCACTCAACTCAAGGCGAGCCAACTGGCCGCCAATATCACGCCCGCCATGCGCAAGAAAGTCCGCCTCGGCGACCGGACTCAATGGTACTTCACCAAGTCGGTCCACCTGCCGGAAGTCGGGCATAAGGTCCGGATTGCCATCCTGTGGTCGCATTGGAATGCGACCGAACCGGCCAAAATCCTCGTCACCAATCAAACCCACTGGGAAATCTCCCGGATTTTGCGCAGCTACGGCGCGCGCTGGACCGGCACGGAAACCCTTCACCGAGACGGCAAGCAGCATCTCGGCCTCGGCGATTGTCAACTGCGGAGCGGCGCGGGCCAGACCCGGCACTTTTACCTCGTCCTGCTGGTGCACAGTCTGCTGATGGCTCAGTTGCGACAGGGCCGTGTGCGTGCCTGGGCCACTCAAACGCTGACGACCATCGGCGAAGCCGGTCGCGCTGTGTTGCGCGAAACCCTTGGAAAGACGGTCTCCTGGGCGATTGAGCGAGCCACTCTGGATCGTTGGCGACCACAAAAGATCAAGGCGCACTTGGGCCTCACTTAATTTTGCAAAAGTTCAGTTACAACATGGGAGCCAAACCAGAAAACGATGACTTGCAAAGACCCGGTCACAACGTGGAAAGGTTCTGATCACACTTTCCTGATGCCTCTGCCCCATAGATGAGTTTTCTTTCTTACCTGTCTGAAATTTTAACGAAGTGACACGTGATAAAACGTGCCGTTTCCTGCCGGTAGCGACAACTTGCCATTGGCGAGATGGTTGCTATTTGGCTACGAGGAGCACAAGTGTATGAAAAAGCAAAGAACCTTCAAACCCTGGCAGAAAATCGGAGTGTTGCTGCTGGGCTTCCTAATGGCAGCCTGTACCATTAACGTTCCGCCTTCCAACCCGCAACCATCGATTCCCGCCCCATCCACCCCGGTTTCGCCTCGTGAAAGCGAAATCGAAACAAAGCAACTGCGCAAAGAAGCAACCCGCCAATTTTGTCAGGAATTAGGCAAGTCTTTTCGTGAAATGGACAATTTCAAAAAGGCGCATTCATCCGAAAAACCTGCCAACCCGGACGAAGTAATTTCACAACTTCGGAGCATGGGTAAATTGTTGGGAAACACCTCAAAAACGATCCAAGCATTGCCGACTCTCAATGTTGATACCGATGCGGTGACGGCAGCGGCGGAGACTAGCGAGAAATTAGGCCAGTTTGGAGCTCTTTTGGGTGACTTGGCTGAAATCGCCACTGATGCCAAATCCTACGCTGAATATAACCGCTCTCCTGAAGCAGCAGCGGAATTCCTCCTGCGCTTAGTTTCGGGGAACGACCCTTCCGACTTGGTTGACGAACACTTAACCGCGCAAAAGGAGATTCGGCAACGACTGGAATCGTTCCGGACCCGGTTCCAGGTGCTGGCAGAAGAACTTGAGCGATTCAAGGCAAAAATGTTCAAACTCAAGGCCAGTCTTCAAGAACGCTACGGTGAAGATATGTTGCCTGATGACATCATGAAATAGGAGGCCTGTGTTATGGAGACATTGATTTTGTTAACTGTGCTTATTGGTATTAACGGCGTAATAGCCAAACTGGGCAGCTTAAGAATGCTGTTGCTGGGTTGGGCTGGAGGAATTGTTGGCGGGATTTCGGGGTTTGGCCTGGGGTATATATTTCGACCCAGTTTTACTGGTATCGGACAGTTATCCATCGCCAATTTGATGGAGCTGAGCCGGCAGCAAAATGCGTCAGCCCAAATGAACGCGATGGCCCCATTTGGAGTTGAGACAATTGTGTTTATTATTGGATGGAGCCTAGCCCTCATGGTCATTGGCGCAATTTTGGGTCTGTGCCTCGGCGGCCTGACTGGCGGAAAGAAACCGTCACCGTCGCCGAAGTCGCAATTCCCAGTTTATTAACTGAATCGCTTAATGGGGCAACTGTACGGTTGCCCCATTGAGTTTGGCAAATCCAGTCTCTGGGTTCTAAATTGAACCACCAAAGGTTGGTACATTTTTTCACCGCTGTAGCCAAAAAACACCGGATGACACAGAGAAATCTCAGGAAAAACTCTGTGTCGTCCGGTGTTTTTTTTGGCTACGGTGGCTGATGCGGCTGGCTGGCTCCAGAGGTTGCGCTGTCAGCCATGTTCACGGATGGCGAAGAAAGCTCTCCAGCCGCGATTCTCCATGCGTTCGGTCGGTGGCACACCCCCTCGCGCTCCACCCATCGGGGTCGCCCGCCAGCTCCCAAGTTCGGGTTTTACACACCTTGGTCTACGCCCAGATTGTCAAACACCGCTCCAGAAACCGGTCACCAAGGTTGAGATTCGCCCGGTCTTTGGCAAAAACAAACTCGATCAGATTGTAACAGACCTGGGCTGGAACCAAGCTCACACCAGCACCTTCGAACGCTTCAATGCCACAAACCACCTGTGCAAAAAGCCCGAAAATCGTCGTCAGCAGCACCTTGTACTTGTCCACGTCGCCCTCGGAGACCGCCACAAAGAAGGCTGCGCCGCGTTTGCGCAGGTCGCGCAGGTCCATCGTGCGGGCTCCGGACTGTTCCTCAAGCGGCGTCGGGGCCGAGAAAATGACTTCCGCCGCCGGGGTCTGGAAGCTCTTGAGAATCGTATCCAGGGTGATGACGATGTTGGAGCGGGTCCGCTCCTCGGTGGAGAGAAAGGCCAGGCATTCCTGGGCCACGCCCGGTGCGGGCGACCGCATGAGGGCCTCGTTCAGTTTCGGCTGTTTGGTTTCCGGGTCGGCCACCAGGTTTTCCCCCAGAAAGCGGCTGACATCGCCCAGCGACCCGGTCGGGTTGCCGTGGGCGACATGGAGCAGCAGGAGCTTGAGCAGATTGGACGAGGAATGCTGGAAGAAGTCGTTGTCGCCGCTCCGTTCCTTGGAGGAATCGTAGCCGACGATGAGGCAGGCCAGCTCGAAGGCGAACTGCGGGTTGCTGCGGCAGCGCTCCAGCAGCGGCAGCCGGTGCGAGCATTCCCAGTCAATCAGGTCCACCAGATGGACCGCTTCATAATAATGGGCGGCATGGGTGAAAAGCTGGCGTTTGAGGTCGAGAATCACCGCCGCGCCCAGGGCGGCCCACTGCCGCGCAATCGGGAGAAAAATGGAAATCGTCTTGCCGCAGCCGGGCGGGCCGTAAACCGCAAAGTGCGGCACGTGGGGCAGCGCCAGGGCAATTTCATGTCTTGGGCCAAAGGTCCCGAAGGCCAGCTTTGGGGAAACGTCCTCCCGCTCCAGTTCCGGTCGCAGGCGGACAAACCCCCTTTCTTTGAGATGGGCCAAAGTCGCCCACTGCGCCTTGCCGTGGGTCTCGGAATGGAAAAACCAGTCGTAGGTGCCGACATAGACTTCCAGGCAGGCAGCAAAAGCCAGGATGAGGTCCACCACCACGGCCAGCGTGGCGTAGGCGTAATATTCCGGGCCGAGTCTGAGCGCCCAGGGAATCACGAAAAAGCTCACGCAGGCCAGCAGCGAAGTCAAAATTACGAGGCCGCACAAGGTCAGCACCTGGAGATATTCCTTGAGCGCGTGGTGGGAACTGAGATGTTGGCGCAGCGCCGGACGTGGCAGGCTGTATTTCAAATCAATCCGCCGGGCAAAGGTGTCGAAGGTGGTCATAAACTGGTTCCTCACTGGGAAAAAGGGTTATCAGGACATGCGTTTCACGGAGCCCGGGCGATGCCGGAACTTCCGTTGGACCGGCTTTATTTTCCCCGCTTTTCCTGGGTTTGCCGGGCCAGGTACTGCTTGAGTGTTGCCGCCTCGTTTTCCGGCAGGGGCATGACCGTCAGCGGCTGTTCGCTCCAGCCGGCGAGCCCTACGGCGGCATTCGCCGCAAAGGGCGGCGGAAGTGGCGGCTGGTCCCGTCGCAGCCAGACAAAGAAATCCACCGGCGGGCTGTCGGAACCAGTTTGCCCGGTTTGCCCAGGCTGCCCAGGTTGGCCAGCCTGACTGGCGGGCTTGCCGGGTGCCAGCGCCGGACTCCGCAGCAACAACACCGGTCCGCCAAAGACCTCACGAGGCCGCGAGATGATTTCCACGCCGTAAGGGAGCGGGCGATAGCGCACCATGAGGTCCGAGCGGTCGCTGCGGAGGGTGCCGTTCTGCCAGGCGATGCCCGGCGGCAGCAGTTTTCCCGCCGCCAACGGTTCCAGCAGGCCCCGCACATCGGCGGGGACCCGGCCCGTCGGCTGCCATTGGAGCCGGGCCACGGCCAGCGCCTGGAGCAGCGCCAGGCATTCCGTGACGCGGTCGCCGGTGTTGGTCACGGGGGACTGGAACCCCAGGGAATACGGGGTCTGAACCGGTTTGGGCAGACCCGGACGAATGGCCTGCCGGTTGGGGTCGAACTCAATCTGCTGGCGCACATCGCGGGCGGCCAGGAGTTTGGCCGCGCCCAGGGCGCACAGCATGAAAACAAAGATGACGGCAAAGACCCGCCCTGGCGTGCGGGCCGGATGCCGGGAGTCTGAGGCGGTGGATGGGATTCGTGGTTTGGTTTTCATGCGGCAGTCTCCGAGGCGGAAACCAGGTGCAGCGGTTCCCGGATGGGTTCAAGCATTCCGAATTCGCGTGCGGACAGGGTTTCAATCGTGGCGTCGGGGGCTTCAATGACGCCCAGAAAGCGGAAGATTTTGGCGTGGTAGTTGGCCCAGTCGTCCTGGGTTTTGGCCAGAAACGAGGCGCAGCCGGCCAGCACCCGTTCATTCAGGGCCGGAATCCCGTCCGCCACCAGATGGGCCAGCAGCCGAATCCAGTCGCGCAGTTCGGGTTTCTGGACAAAAGCCGATTCACTCCGGTACTGCTCGGCCAGCTTGACCAGTTGGACAAAGAGGGGATAGGGCGCATCGGGCACCCGGGCGCGCAGAATCCGCACCGTTTCCTCCAGTTTGGGAGCGTCAAACCAGGCATAGAGCGACCGGGAGCGGAGCAGCCCGTTGACGCCCGAGGCCATATTGTTGGAAGTCAGATAGACGATGGGCGGCAGTCCCTGCACAATCCCCAGCCGGTTGTCGGGCTGGAGCTTGGGAATGTCGGCATAGCCCCGCGCCAGGAGTTGGAGCAGGTGGAACTGGCACTGGGCGTCCAGTTTGTCGATTTCATCCAACAGCAACAGGGTTGTGACGCCGGTCCGGGCCATGTAGGCATAGGCCCCCAGCACTTCCCCGAATTCATAGTAGTCCGCCGTCCAGACCGTGCGGGACGCCTTGGTGGGAGCCACGCCCTGGTCAATCGCCCGGCGGATGGCGGCGTGCTGCATTTCCGTATTGAACTTGCCGAGCAGGACCTCGCCGGTCATGCCGGGCATACAGGGCAGCGAGAAAAACGGCAGGTTGCAGGCTTCGGCCACCGCTTCGGCAAAGGCGGTCTTCCCTGAACCGCCAAGCCCCTCAGTGATGAGCGGAGTGCCGGTCCGGAGCGCCTTGACGAACGCGGCAAAGGGTTTTTCCTGGGGCACGTAGCCGGTCGTTGCAATCAACTCTTTGAGGGCCACAGCCCCTTCTTCCGCCAGAATCAGGCGGGGGTCCAGCACTGGTTTTCCGGGTTTCGGACGAATCATGACGGACGTTTCCTTTCTCAGCGCAGAAATGCGGGTTCGTTGAAATAAACCGGAATGGCCACGCCGTCCCGGGCAATCAGAAAGCCCTGCCCCGGTTTGAGCGAAGTAAGGGTGTGCTCAAAGGGTTTGAGCCCGTCATAGCTTTTCACCAGCCGCGCCCGGTTGAGGTGCTGGACCTGGAGCACCACGGCATGGGTCGCATTGTTGACCAGGGTTTCGGGGAAATCGGTGAGTTGCTGGGACGAAAGCACAACCCCGATGTTGAACTGCCGGATTTCGCGGAAGAAATCACGCGCTTCGGCCTCGGCGTCCTTGAAGCGGTGGAACTCATCCGCGAAAAAAACAATCGGATAGGGCAGCCCCTTGGCTTCCTGCTGCCGGGTGCGGAGCATTTTCATCATCAGCACCACCACGATGCTGCGCTGCTTTTCCGGGAACTGCGAGACATCCACCACCACGCATTTACCCTGATAGAGTTTTCCCAGAATCCCCTGCCAGGTGGAGGACGAATCGGTGAAGAGCGGTTCCTTGAGGAGCGCCGTGAAGCGGGTCCGGAGATTGCCGAGGGTTTCCTTCCCGGCATGGGTGATGTCGCCGTTGAGCGTCATTTCGGGAAATTCATGCGGCCAGGTGTGGGGATTGCCGAGCACCGCCCGAATCTTGGCATGGCCCGTTTCATCCGTCAGGTTGGTGTCGCACCAGCGCATCTGGGCTTTGCTCAGGTTTTCCAGGCAGCGCCGCAGGACCGGAATCGGCACATCCTCCAGGGTGCAGGTGAAGGTGCCCGCCCCGACCAGAATGGGTTCCTCAATCAGGCAGCGCCCCAGCGAGGGCCGGAGTTTCCCGTCTTCATCATAGTTGGTCCCGCCGAAATCCCCTTTCGGGTCAATGCAGAGACAGCCCGGCAGTTGCACCCGGGCATTGCCCGGTTTGGTGAGCGCCTGCAAAAAGCTGTTCCGCCAATGCGTAATCATGGAAATCAGGGCGGTGGACTTGCCGCCCCCGCTGGCCGCCATGACCAGCATCCGGACGTTTTGGAGCGGCGGAATGTAGGCGCACTGGTCAA
>JAIBAN010000207.1 GCA_019695185.1 Blastocatellia bacterium
TCAGCAAATTGAGGTCAAGCGGTGGGATATCACCTATTGCCACCCGGTCGCTGGCGATTTTGACCGATTGCGCATCCAGGGCACCAAGGTCGGTCAAGATTTCGAGTTCGCGAGTTGCTGTCAGGATATCGGTGGTGAGAGTGCGGACCTCACTAGCTAATCGCCGTTCCCGATCCGCGATGTCGGCTTGAGCAATTGCCAGTTCCGTTTGTGCGACTTCCATCCGGCGCTGGCGTTGGCCGTTCAATTCGAGTGGGATCGTAACCCCAATCGCCAAATTGCGTTCGCCAGGTGAATTCAGGACACCCGCCGTGCGCTCGGCTTCAGCCGTTGGGTTTGAACGCAGCCCAGCTTGGCGTAACCGGCCACGGGCTCGTTCAATGTCAAGCCGGGCTGCGGTCAGTTCGCCGTTGGCAACGAGCGCGAGGCGAATCAGGGCCTGGGTCGTGTAGCTGCCCGAAGCTGTTTGGGGAAGGGAAATTGATGGAACCGATTGTCCATCAGCGGCAGATTGTGCAAGAACAACACCTGTCAGTTTTGTCAGTTCCTGTCCGTGAGCCGGTAGCAGGTTGAATAGTAAAAACAATATAAAAAAGAGGGTATCCCGAGTGCGGGACACACCGTGATAACGCATAAAGCAGTTCCCTTTCTAGTGTTGACCACGTAACATCCGCGTTGCCGCCCCGAAAAAATACACGCCGGCAACCAATTTATTCGCATACCTGACCTGACTTAGACGCAACTACCAGGATAGTTCCCGGTCAGGGATCTGTTAGATGTCAGGTAACAAGTTGGTTTGGATTCAAGATAAGACAAACTTCGGAGGGTGAAAGGGAGGGGCGAGAAACCTGGTCAAGAATAGCCAGGATTGCCAGGGGATAACGGATAGAGGATCTTCAAGCCGGGGCCAGACGAAGTTCATAGGTGGGAGTACATGGGAACAGCACGAAACACAGGTGCAACCATACCCATCCTCGCTATTTGTTTCCTGAGGTTGAGGTGTTGCAGGTTGCAGGACGGTTCCCTGGGTTAGAGATAAATGAGCTTTATCAATAGCTTCGTCAAGTGGTGGATGGGCATGCTTTTCATACCCCAGCAGCATTTCCGTGCAATGCCCAGGAAATACAATATCAACCAATCCCACATCCGAAACGATGAAGGTCAGCATGAAAAGCGCAACCCCACGCCAAAGGCTCGGTTTGAAGGTTTGGAAAAATGCACGGAAAAGATTCATTCTGGTATTCTTCCACGGTGGAGAAAGAAGAGTCAACTCTTGACTGGGGATCATTATTTTCAGGATTCCTCGACCGGGTCAAAGCAACGTATCCTTGCGGGAGTGCAGCGTGACAACTCCCAGCCTCATTGTATAGGTCAACCCCGCCCCTGATTTCCTGGACTGGAACAAGATTGGTGAAACTGTAACCCGGTGAAGTTATGCGGCAGTCATTTCACTGTTTGACCCGCCAAGCAACTATTGACGATAGTTGTTATGTTGTCTATAGTCCGTTTCCGTCAATTCTTCGCTGCAGGTCACACTGAGCATGCCTAAATTTTCACTTCGAGGATTCAAAACCGACCGCCGGGGAGCCAGTCACGTGCTGGGGAAACTGGAAACTGCCGTTATGGAACATCTCTGGCAGTACCCCCGCCAGACAGTTTCCGAGGTTGAAGACCGGCTCAACCGGGTACGTCCGATTGCCCATACGACGGTGCTGACGACGCTAGACCGGCTGCACCGCAAGGGCTACCTGACCCGGGAAAAAGAAGGGAAAGCCTTTGTCTATGCGCCTTGCTACAGCCGGGAGGAATTTGAGCGGGGGATGGCGGAGGAAGTGTTGGGCGCTATTTTGAGAGGAATGGGCGAGCCGGCGCTATCCACCTTTGTGGATATGGTCAGCGAGGACGAAGTCCAACTGCAAAAACTGGAAGAGTTGATTCGGGAAAAACGAAAGGGCAACCGGTCATGAATCCTTTCTTGTGGGCGCTCCTGTTGGCCGGAATTGAAAATTTTGTCCTGCTTAACACGGTGCTGTCCGCGGCTGTTTTTCTGATGGTCGTGCTGGGGCGGGTCACCGGCTGGTTGAAGACCCGACACCCGCTCACCCAGGCGCAGGTGTATGCCGGGGCTATTGTCTTTCCTACGCTGGTTTCGGGCTGGCTGGTGCTGGCGTCCCTGTTGCCGGCAGGTTGGATGAACCGTCCCGACTGGGTGATCCATCACGAAGACCCACATACGCTGCACTTGTTGAATGCCCTGACCTTTGGGGTTGACCCGGCGCTGGAATATTTCACGTTTTTGTTTCTGGTGGGAACCGGTTTGGCCGTGTGGCTGGCGGCGGCCCGGGCCTTTGTCCAGATTGGGATGCTGGTCCGATGTCTGGAAATTGGCGGGGATCCAGTACCTTCCGAACAGATTGAACAGGTCAAAGAGACCTGCCGCGCCTACGGCATGGGAGTCGGGCTGGTCTACAGCGGGCGTCCGTTTTCGTTCGTGTGGGGATACCTGCGCTCCAAACTGATTGTCTCGACCGGATTGCTGAACACCCTGACCGAAGCCGAATTGACCGCCCTGCTGGAGCATGAAGCGGCCCACCACCAACGCCGCGACAATCTGTTGAAAGGTGTGCTGACCGCCTGCCGTTACACTTCGCCGGCCTTTCCGCTGACCAATCTGATTTACGGCTGGTGGAGTCATGCGGTTGAAATGGTCTGTGATGAAGCCGCCGCTGGGTGGACCCACCCGCTGGATGTGGCCGAAGCACTGGTCAAAATCAAGCGCCTGGCTGGCCGGCCACTGGGGCGCGCGCCCATCGTCCACTCCGCTTTCTTCGGGGAAAACACCCAGGCTTTGGAAGACCGCATCCGACATTTGGTGGGCCTGCTGGACCTCCCAAAACCCACCCCACGCACGCAGCTCTTGAAATCCTGGACCGGTACTGCTTGGTGGCTTTCCGCCGCCGGCGGGATTTTGCTGCTGGCGGTGTTTGCGGTTGCACCACTCTCAATCCATCGGCTGTTGGAACAGTTCCTCCACCGTTTTTAGCCGGTGGCTGGACACAAGCATGATTTCCCTGGTTTCAGGCTTACAAAAACTATCACTGGTAGTTTTAGAAAATAAATATGAACAAACACAGGCGGATTCCCGAAATGATGAACCGATTCCTTCCGGTCAAAAGGGTGATTGCGACGGGGTTGCTGGCTGTTGTCCTGGGGGTGGCCGGCTGTGCCCGACTGGTCCCGCCTCAGTCTCACTCGGAGGTGGAGGAAGAACCGCTTTCCCGGACAGAATTCACCAGCCGAATTGAGAATTTCTTTGAATACGAACCACTCAAGGCGAATCGGAAAAGCCAGTTTCTTATCCACCTGACGGATTTGGGCGACGGCTCGCCGGTGGAAAGGGCGGAAATCGTGCTGACGGTCCACACCAAAGGACAACCTGCCGAAATTACCCGTACCACGGCCCGCATCGGAAAGGTCACCGGCATTTATGTGGCCGACCTCACGATTTCGCAGGCCGGACAGTACGACATCGATTTCCGGGTTAAGAATGACAAGCTCGACGAACGGCTGGCACTGACGGATTTCACCGTTGAGTAATCAGGATTTCCTTTCTTTTTTTGGAGAATAATACCCGTGAGCACCAAATTGCCCGAAACACCTGATATAGCGGAAATCAAACCGGCTCTCCAATCCGGCAAGCGAGGGTCCTGGGTCCTGTGGCTGTCGGTTCTGCTGCTGATGGCCATCGTAGTGACGGTCGCCTTCTGGCGGCGTTCACCGCTGGCCGTGGAAGAAACGCCTCCAGCGGCAGCGAACACCGGACGGGTCACCTTTCTGATGGAACAGCAATGGCTCATCCGGATGAAGCTGGCCGTGGTGGAGGAAAAAACGGTCGCCCGCCAAATCACCGCCACCGGGCGGGTGGTGGCGACACCGGAACATCACGCCGTGGCGGCACCGCCGGTAGAAGGCATCATCACCGGCTCGCAGGCGTTGCCCCGCGTCGGTCAACCCGTGGCCAAAGGGCAGCTCCTGGCCGTGTTGCAGCAGACCCCAAATGCCGGTGACGCCGGGCAGATTGCCGCCGCCAACACTCAGGTGCGGATTGAAAACGCCCGTCTGGAAGCGGAACGCCGCCGGCTGGGCCAGTCCATCAACGAAACCCGGGCCGGGCTGACCTTGGCCACCAGGGAATATGAACGGGCTAAAAAGCTCCATGAATCCGGGGTGGTTTCCTTGAGCGAGGTACAAACAAAGGAAGCCGCGTTCAAGGAGGCGGAAGCGGATCACGCTGCGGCGCGGGAGCAATTGCAGGCGCTCAACGATTCGCCCGCCCTCAAACCCGCCGACGAGGTCACCCGCTTTGAAATCCGGGCACCGCTCGCAGGCACCATCACAGCGGCCCACAAATCGTTGGGCG
>JAIBAN010000102.1 GCA_019695185.1 Blastocatellia bacterium
CCCAGTCAAACGAAATCACAAACTCATTGTGATAGATGGCCTGAATGAAAGCCATTGCATCCGTGCTCAACTCCCACCAGGGCAGAGAGTGTTCTGGCAGGCGAAAGGTGGCGTGCTTTTTGGTGGCCTTGCCAAAAGTGGGCAGAAAAACCAGGAGGGCCTCGATTTGGGCAAGCGTGGGAAGGGTAAAGTCGGAAGTCATGAGCACCTCAAGAGCAGGCTGGTTTTCAGGGAAAAGAGAGCCAGTCTGGATGGTCTCCAGTGAAAGCATCACAAAAGACATCTTTTCAGACTTTCTCTGTGAGACTGATTGCCTACTTCAGCACTGAAGTAGTTAAGATAATCTGATTATTTTCAACATTTATAAAATTTCAATCTCAAAAAAATCAGAATTGTATGACCAGAACTGCCTAACAATATTGTCAAAATAATGGTTTACTTGATTCAACTCAAAAGTTAAGCTGTTTTTCGCTTAACTTCCAAAGGAGATTGAAATGAGTTCAAGTGTTGCGCGTCAAACAGAACTTCAATTGGAAAAATTATTGGATTATTACCGGTTGGCTGAACATCCTTTCAGTATTTCACCCGACCCCCGTTTTCTCTACCACACCGACCATCATTTGAATGCTTTTACCCGGTGCCGGCAAAACATTGTCCGCCGCCAGGGGCTCAGTGTCGTGGTGGGTGATGTGGGAACTGGAAAGAGTACGGTTGCCAGGAGACTGTTTCTTGATTTTACAGAGGAGGAGGTGACTCCCTCCTATTCAACCCGGTTTATCAAAAACACCACCAATTGGACGACCAGCACGAAAATGATTTTTTCACTCTCCCAGGAATTCAACTGTCCGCCCCGGAGAAGCGAAGCCGCCCAATGGGCTGAATTTGAACAACATGTCTACAGCCTGGCAGAAACAGGCCAGAATGTGGTGTTGTTGGTGGATGAAGCGCAGAACATTCCGAAAAAAGTGTTGATTCGGTTACGTGAGTTGCTCAACTACGAAGCCGATGCCGCCAAATTTATCCAAATTGTTTTATTTGGAACCTTGGAACTGGCAGAGCTTTTGGGGGATGCAGCTTTGCGCCCGTTGAAATCGCGGATTGCGGGAGGGATTTCCAGTCTGACCCCTTTGGAACTGGATGATTTAACCGAAGCCATCAAGTTTCGGGTAACCGTGGCCGGTTGCCATCGCCCCCTCTTCACCGATGAGTGTTTTCCACTGATTCATCAAGCCAGCAGAGGGGTTTTGCGGGATGCAATAGATATTTGTCAGTCTTCCCTCCAGTTTGCTTTTGAGGACAACGAACCCGTTATCAGTGCCGGGACAGTTCTCCTGGCGCTCGAAATTTCCGGGAGGGCTGCCTGATGAAAAACCTGTCGCAAGCCATCCTTGAAGCCCGCAAACGGCATGAGGAAGAAGTTGCGCAACGACTGCTGATGCGGAAAAAAAGACAGGAACAGGAGTTGCACAAGCTTAACCAGTTTCCTTCTTCAACTGAGCCAACCAGGGCTGAGGCGATGGCAGTCCAGTCTGCAAACTCTCTTGAATTGTATCAAAATAATCTTGTAAGTCTTAAAAATAATGAATTTATCCCAGCTACCTCAGTGCTGAGGTCAGATGCGGAAGCCAACCTGACTGTGGAGCCGGAAGCCCCCCCCAATTCCAATTACACCAAGCTCAGTAACACAATCAATGACCAACTAAAAAAGCAATTAACGAGCAGCGGTTTTTCTGTTTACGTTGAACTCTATCGTCAAACCATTGGCCGGGGAAAAAGCGGGTCATGGTTCCGAACCCGTGAGATTCAAAAGGCTTGTGGGTTTGGCAGCGATAACACGGTGCGCAAGGCTTTTGTAGAATTGGAAGCCAGCCACCTCATTAAAATCGAGAAAAACCCTCGCCTCGGCAGTCCCAAGGGGCTTTTCATCACGACGCTTTCAGTTGAAAAGGCACTGGTCAAAATGACGAAAAAGGCCCAGAAAAGTGCTGCCGCCAAACCTACCTCAGCACTTCAGCACCCCCGCACAAAGTGCTTCAGTACCTCAGCAGTTTCTGCGGACCCAATATATATAAAACATGTAAGACATGCAGATGACGATGAAACGCCATCATCATCAATGCCGGATTCGACGCAACCCGAAAATGATGATGATGACTTGAGAACCAAACTTATCCGGGAACTCAACCACCATGGGCTGACCCCGAATGTAACACCCGGACTGATAAGCAAAATTTCAGATGCGGACCTTTCCCTCATCCCATATCTACTGCAACACCTGGACCGGACAGTCAAAACCACAAAAGTCACCAATCCGGCTGGCCTGCTGCGGGTCTGGCTTTCTGCTTTTGAAAGTTGGAAACCGGAGCTTGAAGCAGCCAAGAACCGTGAGGAAGCCGAACAACAGGCGATTGAAGCCGAAACCGTTAAAAACGAGCAGATGATGCAGTGGTATGAGTTTGTCGAGCAGGCCGTGAATGAAAAGCGACAATCCCTGCCTGCCACTGAACTTGCACAACTCCAACAGGCCGCGCGAAGCGAGATTTCCAGGTCATCTCCCTCAACTCGGCATTGGGATGAAAACACCTGGACAGAATGTATTGAGGAATGGGTCAGGAACAACCTCAGAAAGTCAGTCCCTACTTTTGAGGAATGGCTTGACAGAGACGCTGGTATTGAGATGCAGAGGCTTTGATGGCCGCCAGGGAATAGAATTACCCACCGGCAGGTGTCACAATCCAGTGGAAGGAATGAACCAGGTCAGAGAAAACCCTTAATCCTTGCCTTGCAACGCAAACCCTGCCCAGTAATAGGGAGCTTGCCATGTGGGGTTTTTCAACATCAGCATCTGGGCCTTACGAAGGGCAGCCGCTGGTGTCAGATGCTGGACGAGCAAAAACCGGTAAAAGTGTTTCATCAGTTCCGCCGTTCCCTGGTCATGCACATCCCACAAACTGACCAACACCCGTTCCGAACCAGCATAAAGAAAACCCCTGGTCAGCCCGACAATGCCTTCCCCCTTGATTTCCTTGCCCCAGCCGGTCCGGCAGGCGGAGAGCACCACCAATTCGGCGTTTAAGCTGAGGTTATAAATTTCCGGCAGCCCCAGATAACCGTCCTGCTGCGTGCCATCAGCCTTGACCAGGGACAGAACCAGCCCAGCCAATTCCGGGGATTGGGGTGGAATCAATCCGTGGGTGGCAAAATGAAGGATTTGATACCTTCCGAGATTGGATTTTTCGGCGGTCAGACAGGAGGCGTCAAAATCAAGCGCCATCAACCGGTTCGCGGGGGGAACGGCGGCCGCAATGGCTCCTGCTTCCAGGCGGGTAAACGGAAGCCTCCGCAGATTCACTGTCGCCGGTTCGTTTGCCATAGCGCGAACGACCGTCAGGGCGCGCGATTCTTCGGGGTTGAGGTTGGTTCCCGGCTGTGGCGGCACAAACCTGGTGGGTTTCACCCGTAACCGAGGGTCAGTCGTTTCAAACACCGGGTCGGCAAAAACGGCCACACTGGTGGGGACGGTCCGGGATGAATCCTGGGTTTGCAAAAAACCGAGGACCGAGGCTGAAGGAAGCACAGTCATGTCAAAATCGGCAATGAGAGGGTGCGGGTACGCCCCTCCGGCAGATTTGTTTTCCTTTTCGTTTGGGGAAGCGAGCGCCGCAAATGGAAGAAAATGGAGCACGCCATCCGGAACGATGAACAAACGTTTGCCAGCCAACTGCGGGCCAGCCGGGCCCAATAACATCCGACTGAGAACGACGGCCAGTTTGGCTCCCTCCCGGTCTGCCTGCATGAGTCTGGTATTTCTTTCCTTCAAGGGCAGGAACCGGTTCCCGCGCATGGTGAGGGACCGACGGAAGCGATTGACCGCCGTTTCTATTTCGGAGCGTCCGGGGAGCACGACCGCCTGCACCTCTTTCCTGGTTACCACCCACAGGAAGCTGCGCTCCTCACAGAGCAGGTATTCAAGCAGTGCCGTTTCGGATTGACCACCAGCAGAAGGACCCGGGAGCAGGGCTTGAACGGCGGAAAGCGAGAGAGGTTGGGTCAAGGTTGCATAACGGGGGCTGGACGCCGCCAGTTTTTCCTCCACCTCCTGTGCCTCACGCTGCAAATCAACCAGTTCCCGATCCAACTCTGCTTCCCTTTCGGGTCCATGCCTGACACTTAACAAGCGCAAATAGGCGCTCCGGTTGGCTTGCAGGTTTTGGCCCAGTTCCTTTTTCCTTTGCACGAGAACCGGGTCCAATCCGGTGTGAAGGTCCGCTTTGGAGGCGGTCAGGAGTTCCAGAAGACTGCGGGCACGAGCTCGCTCACTGGTCTCAAAGGCCAAAGTCACGAGTTCCGGATTGGGCTGAACTGCATGAATTCGCAGCAAAATGTCGGCGTGCAGTTCATAATACTCCCGGACGCTGGCCAAATGGCTGGCGCGCAAGGTTGGATCGGAAACGGTTTCCCGGATGGTTTCAATCAACTGCAACGCGGTTTCAATCCAATTCCGTGCCTGTTTCAGGTTTCCTGCTTGCAGATCAAGCCGGGCCAGTTGATAGCAGGTTTCGGCTTCCCCGCGTTGGTCTTGAATCCTCCGCCTGAGCGCCAGAGCCTGGGTGAAGGATTCCCGCGCTGCCTCGACCTGATTGGCTTGTGCCTGTGCCACCCCCAGGTGATGGAGCGCCAAAGCCTCGCCATACGGCAGCTTGGCAGCGTGAAAACGATCTCCGCCTTCCCGAAAAGCTGAGATTGCCTCTGCGGTCGCTCCGCTTTGGAGATAGGCCATGCCCCGAAAGGTGCTCAGGCGGGCCGCCCCTTTGGGTGGTGAACCGGTTTTCTTCCAATAGGGCTCGGAACGATTCAAAAATTCCAACCCTTGCTGCCAATTTCCTCTGGCTATCGCCAGCTTTCCCAGATTGGTCAAAAGTCCGGCATGTCCGTGGGGGTCGGAATCAGGCACCATTTCATACGCAGCCCAGGCTTTTTCATAGAACTCCTGTGCCCGCTCCCAATTGCCCAGGGCGAAATGGACTTCTCCTGACATGCTTAATGCCCAGCCTTCACCTTCAGCCACACCGGCCTGCCGGTCAAGCGGCAAGGCTTCGGCGAAACAGTCCAAAGCTTTTTGAAAATTACCCAGGTAAAACCACGATTCACCGGCAGAGATCAGGCAGGTGGAAACGTGTTGGATACTTCCGGTTTTTTGGGCCAAGGCTCTGGCTTGGTCAAAACATTCAATACTTTTCCGATACTGCCCAATGGTGTTCAAAGCATCACCAATAAAATATAAAATATCACCCTCTAAAAACTGGTCCTGGGCAGAGCGGGCAGCCTGCAAAGCCTTTTCCAGGGGGGAGAAAGCCAGATTGGGATCCCCATGAAAACTGTAGGCCGAGCCAATCGCCCACCAAGTCCGGGCCTGCCAGGGAAAGTCCCCGGCAGCCTGGCTGTATGGCAGCGAATCCCAGAGTCGGGAAACTGATGCCTCCCATTTTCCATCCTCAATGAGTTTCTCGGCTTCAAAAGCCATTTGGCAGGCAAGTGCGATATTTTTTCCTTTTTCCCGTTCTTCCAAAGTGGCTGGGCGTTGTTGCACCAGGTGAATTTCATAAATGCGTGGTGTGGTGCCAGTAAACCCTTTGACTTCGAGAACATACTCGCCGGATTTTGCGGCCACCCAGGAAACTGCTTCGTCCCCTGTGGGTCGGTATTGACTGATGGCAACCACTGGCCCCTGCGGTTCCAACACTCTTAATTCGACATCTGCCTCAATTTGCCGGGCCACAACTTTCAGCCATTCCCCGGCAGCACAGGTAACCAGGTATTTGTGCCGCTCATTTCTTTTGATAGCAGCCTTAAACGGCTTAGCCTGCAACAGGTGCTGAGGCAATGCAGTTGGTTGTTGGGCTTTGACACTCGATGGGATGGAGAACAAACCCCATAGGAAAAGACACAAGACCAATATTTTTTTCATACCAGTTGCCTCCGGGAAAGGCAATCAATGGCCCCGTGGGGAAAGGGCCAAAATCCAAACAATTCAAGGTTTGGGGCGCTCTGGCACCCTCAGTTCAGGGTTGTTGCGATGTGGCTGCACCCGTTTGATGGCAGAACCAAGTCGAAGTGTCAGGTTCTGGACTGCCTGGGAAATGTTCTCTTCCGATGGAGGAAGGAAAATTCGTTCAGTTTTGGACCAGAGCACTTTGCCCTGGGAATTGATTAAACGCAAACGGATTGAAGCGCTTCCGGTTTTATCTTGATACTGTGCTTCCACCAGCGCATCGGCCAGACTGTCTTCATCCGTCACGGTGACTGGCCCTGTGGAGGTGAGTGCCTCCGCGAGCACCGCTTTGATACGGTCGGATTGAAATCCCTGGGCTTCAACCATGACTTTTTTGACGGTAGCCAGACCTCCGGCTTGACCCTGGGCTGACCGCGTGATTCCGGTCAGGGGTTCGGAATTTTGAGTTGGCATGGTCGCTTTCGGTTCAATCTGAGGAGGAGGTTGACCTTGCTGGGAGGTGGTCGGGGGTGTTACCGGTGTCGGAGGTTGGACGGGTCCGGTTTTCCTTGCGATGGGGTCGGCTTGGGGTACGCCTGACCACAACCAATACAAACCAAATACGGTACTCAAGAAACAAAGTGCCGTGGCGGCCACTGCCAAACGGAGATCGAACCAGGCCGGCAACGTGACCAATCCTGCCCACCATTCCCAGACCGCCAGTCGTTTGAAGCCGATGTCCACTGAATATTGTCCGAGTTCAGCCGGGTCAAGCGCCTCAAGAAACAGCACCTTCAGCCTGATGACGCGCCGCCCTTTGAAGCGAAACACAAAAGCATCCGGTTCACCCGCCGTATTCCATTCCGCCAACAAATGGGACACCAGCAGGAGCCCCGTTTTTTCATCGCGGATTTCCAGCAGCCCGGCGGTTTCCGGCACACAAAATGAAAGTTGCCGGGCCTGGTCAAAATTGATCCGGTGCAGCACCTTCCCATCCAATTGAACGGAAAGCAGCACAGGTTCAACCTGTTTGCGCTGGTCGGCTTTGCGTCTGAGTTCGTCAAGGGTCAGGTCAATTTTGGCTTCATCCCAATGAGGAGGATTCCAGCGGTCGCCTTTGGTTTCACCCCCTGGGGGGTGGTCGTTGGTTTGAGCAAAAGCAGGGATGGCCATTCGCTCCCAAGGCGATTGAAGGCCGGTATGGTTTGTGAGTTTCATAAAACACTCCGGGTTGATGATGAGGTGGCAGCGACTGTTTTCGCTGAGGGCAGCACCGGGAGGCGCAGCCTGGGTGTTTTGGGAGGGCAGTTTGGGGGATCCCGGATTTTTGTTTGAGTTTGCGTGAGATGCTGATGACAGCGAAAGGGAGGGGCCGCAATTGAAACAGAACGAATTCCAGAGGGTAAACCGGCCCAGCGACCCCTTGACGGCTTCCCGGACCAGTTCCGGCTGCTCCATCAGGCGAAAGGTGAGTTCGCTGTGTTCCCGTTTGCGGATTTCGAGTCGCGTTCCAAAGCGTTCCTGCAAGGTCGCCATCAGCTTTTTTTTCTTGCCCCGGTAATGAGGTTCTTCTTTTTTGGTTTCATTCAACGGGTCGATTATTTTATTGAGGTCAATCAGATTCCTGGTGCTGTAGGAAAAAACCAGTTTTCCCAGGCCAATCAAAGCATGGAACGCATTGGCTTTGTAGGCTGTCCGCACCAGAAATTTGACATAGCGGACGGCGAAATCTTCGTCGGTAAGGCGGATTCCGGCTGCTTCTTGTGTCAGCTCGAAAGGCTCGATTTTCTCCAGGACACAGACCTGAAACGGCTGGTCGTCACATAAGAACGGTTTGGTGGGGTTGACCCTGACTCCTTTTTTCTCCCAAAAACCCCGATACCAACTCCGTTCATCCTGCCGCTTGGTAAAATTCTGAATGGCTTCAGCGGCCAGGGTGACTGTTTTCCAGGCAGTTTCCTCATCCGGAATAATCCAGTAAGCCAAGTCCAGTCCCCGTCTCAGTTTCTTTTTTTGAGCTTCGCTCGCCATGGCGGATGCTCCGCAATGATGGATGTAAACGAAGGGAGCTTACTCCCAAATCGGTCCGACCGGGTGAAGTTTGACTGGAAACGTGTACGGACGAAGCCGGTTTTTTATGCGTTAATCGTGCAGACCAAAAAGTTGTTTTTCCAGCTTGTGAAAGGCGGTCACCACCAGCCGCCAGCCCCCTTCACGGGCATCACCCCAAACCCAACGGGGAATTTGTCGGAGGCTTCTATGTTTTCAACCAGGAATCTTGTTCTGCCAGCATTGTTTTGCTTGGTGTCGGGGGTTTTTCAGCTCCCGAATTATGCCCAAACCGCCCCGCAAGCTGAAGAAATTCTGACCAACGACACAATCATTACCCTGACCAAAGCCGGACTTAATAGTTCCATCCTGGTCAACAAAATTCAGACCTCCAAAACCAGCTTTACCCTCACGGTGGAGGAATTGCTCCGACTCAAGAAGGAAAATGTGGCGGATGAGGTCGTGAATGCAATGCTCCAAACGGCCAAGCCGTTGACCTCAGGGAAGGCCATGGCGAAAACAGACCCCAACGACCCAACGACACCACACCCGGCAGGGATTTACTGGATGCGCGAGGAAGCCGGGGCGCGGGAGCTGCTTCAGATGGACCCCTCTGTGTATTCGCAATCAAAATCCGGTGGTGTGTTCAAGTCCGCCATGACCATGGGCATCGCCAAGGTCAAATCAAAAGCCGTGATTGCCGGGGAGCGTTCGAAGTTCAGAATCAGCCACCCGGCACCGGTCTTTTATTTTTACTTTGAAGGAACCAACGCGGGACTGAGCGAGTCTGGCAATTCCTTCCAGGCTTCCTCAACGACGCCAAACGAATTTGTCCTGGTCAAAATGGAGCCGAAAGGAAATTCGCGCGAACTTGTGGTTGGACAGATGAACGCCTTTGGGGCGCAAAGCGGAACACTCGATAAATACGTGCAGCAGTTTGATTATGAGAAAGTCGCGCCGGGCATCTTCAAGGTCAAAACCAAAGGGCTGACCGAAGGCGAATATTGTTTTTACTACGCGGGCAATACGCCCATGCCGACCTACGGGGTGATTGGCTCGGTTGGGGGTGGGAAGGTGTTTGATTTCGGAGTGACGCTCAAAGGGCAATAAAGCGGCAATTCTGTCTTGTTCACAAAAGGGTTTCTTCAACCAGGATTTTGAGGTGGAGTTATGTTATCAGCAAAAATGAGAGTGATGAGTGTGGTGTTGATGGTAGTGGGTTTGTTTGGGTGGATGAGTTGGGCATCAATATCCGAAACTCAAGCGTTTTCAATCAATAAAACTATAAGGGCAAAGGTGTTGTACTGTCCATCTTCACCACAATATACTTGTGTGAATTCACCTTCCGGAAATTTGATTTGCATTAAAGACGTTAATCCTACCATACCTTTAGGGAATAAAATTCCTTTAATTCTGATTCATGGTTGGAATAAAGATGCTGTCCCTGGGCCTCCTTTGGATTTAGTTTGGGAAAATTATTTTTTATTTTATTTCAATAATGAACCAACGTTGAGAGATAAGTATAAAGCTTATACTTTTTCCTATTACAGTAATGATATTAGTATTTTTGATTTAGGAGGAAAACTCCGAGATGTTCTTGATATTATGAATACAAATGATCCAACAAATTTTGGTAGTAAGCAAGTAGTTATAATGGCACATAGTATGGGTGGATTGGTTTCTAGGTCTTTTATGCAGCAACATTGGCAACTTAACGGTGTATTTGGGGGAAAAAAAGGAAGTGAAAGAGTAATCAAGCTCATAACCCTTGGCACTCCTCATCATGGAACACCACTGGCTAATGGAGATGCTCGGGATAATAAAGCCGGATTTATTTGGTTACTTAGTTTGAGTCGTTTTGATAATCTTATGATTCCTTCATTCAATCAACTGAATAGATCAAATATGCATTGGGATAATTATGAAAATAATTATGACAATAGTGGATTAATTGATTATAATTTATTTCCGAACGAACGAAATACATGGCTTATAAATGAATTGAACAATGATGCAAGTATAGATAATAAAATTATTGCCTATGCAGGTAGTTTTCCAACACCTACCTTCGCTTGTGGACTCTTCGACTGGTATTGCTATGGTAATACGATTTCAAGTGGAGTTTTCGGATTGCAATCCGATGGGGTAGTTCCTGTCAATAGTGGGTTGTTTTACAACCAATCAGGGCAACCTAGGGGACTTTGGAGATTTTTTGATGAGTATAACCATACTGAAATGTGGACTGGTAAGGGGGGGGATACCATCCTGTTTGATCAAATCAGACAAGACCTTGAGACGATCCAAATCCCTCCAACTGTTCCACCTTCCCCAACGCTTGTTTCACCAGGCTCAGATTCATTCCCAGGTTCCTCTGTTTCAAGCACTACACCAACTTTCCAATGGCAACCGGTTTCAACTGCAACTGAATATGATGTTTATATTAGCCAAGTGAACTCTGATGGTACGATTGGCAACTTGGTATTCAACTCTGAAGTCAATTATGCACCTGCCATTACCAACACGCCATTTACCTTGCCGAGCGGGTTTGCTTTGACGAATGGTGGTTTTTACCGGTGGAATATGCGGGCAAAAAATGGCTCGTTGTATAGCAGTTTTTCAACCCGATTCTATTTTCAAGTCAACACCGGCTCCCCCATTGCAACGACGAACAACGCCAGCAATGTCACGAGCAATGCTGCCCAGGTCAACGGTTCCGTCAACCCGAGCGGTTTCGATACGAGTATTGTTTTCGAGTACGGCACCACCACCGGTTACGGGTCACAAACACCTTCGCAGGGAGTCGGAGCTGGAACTGTAGAGGTTCCCGTCAGTGCCAATCTTTCGGGGCTTGCCCCCAACACGACCTACCATTTCAGGTTAAAGGCCACCAACAGTCATGGGGCATCTTTCGGAATTGACCGGACGTTTTTCACTGCGGTCACCCCCACTTACGGCATCTATGGGAGAATCACGGACACCGTCGGGGTCAGCGTTCCAAACGCCACAGTAACGCTTTCCGGAGGAGGGACGGGAACCACCACGACCAGCAGCACCGGGACCTACTCCTTTACCGGTCGCGGAAACGGTGCCTATACAGTAACGCCTACTAAAGCAAGTTACAGTTTTACTCCCATCAATCGGTCAGTGACTATTTCGAATGGAGATGCTACTGGTCAGGATTTCTCCGGTATCCCAACGACGGCAGCCGTCAATATCACCTTCAATAAAACTTCGATCAATTTTGGGACAGTTCCACTCGGGAATGCGCCGAGCGACGTAATCATCATCACAAATCCCTCCGGTTCGACCACCACTCTGACAGGCAGCGTTGGCACGCTTTCGGCTCCCTATTCGGTGGCCAGTGGAGGGGGGGCATTCAGCCTTTCCCCCGGTCAATCACGGATTGTCGCAGTGACCTTCACGCCAACTTCACCCGGAGGCGTCAACACTACACTGGTCATTACCCATAACTCTGCCGGAGGTGCCACCAATATTTCTCTTTCTGGAACAGGGGGGCCGGTTTTGACGGTAGGCATTGTTGTCAGTCCAAGCGCTGTTGTCCTTGATAACATCACGCTGGGAAACACTGGTGTCCAAACTGTGACAATTACCAATCCAGCTTCGTCTACGGGCAGTTTAACCGGAACTATAAGCAATCTAACCAGCCCGCTCAGTATTACAGGACCACTTAACTTTGTAGGAATTCCTCCTGGCGCATCCCATTCCATAGATGTTCGGTTTTTCCCGACCGGTCCGGGCGTGGTCAACCAAACGCTGGTCATCACCAGCAATGCCGGGGGAAGCCCTACAAATATTCCGATTACGGCTCAGGCAGCTCGAACCTTTTTGACTTTCAATCCAGCGTCGCTGAGTTTCGGAAGTATGCAGGTGGGACAATTCCTTGATCGGACAGTCACTCTTACCAACGAGTCAACTTCAACCTCCAACGTCATTGGGTCTATGGGATTGAGTGAGTCAGGAGTTCCTGGCGGTGAACTTGGAGGGTTTTCTGTATTGAGCGGAAATCCATTTTATAATCTGGCCCCTGGACAATCGAACACATTAGTTATTCGCTTTGCCCCAAATGTTCCTAAAGCCTACACCGGAAACATGGCCATTTTACATAATTCAACCAGTGTTGCCTCCCCAATTAATATACCAATCACGGCCACTGGATTGGCAACGCAGGGTGTGAATCTTTCAGTCACCCCGGCTTCGATCAACTTTGGAACGATTTCAGTCGGTCAGCGAATTGTGCGACAGGTTACAGTAACCAATAACACGGATTCTGCAGCTACTTTGTTTTGTCAGGGAAACAATCTGAGTGGGCAGTTCCTTACGGGTTACCCGGGTGGTGGATCAAGCTTTACGCTTGAGCCAGGGGCTTCCAGGGTTGTTTTGATCCATTTTGCGCCAACATCGGCAGGTACTTTTACCCAAAACCTCACCTTTACCCATAATGCCGTCAATCTATCCAACCCACTTAATATTTCGATGACAGGTACTGCTGTTGCCAAACCAGATGACAATTGGGTGGTCCAACGAACTGGAAATAGCCTGTTGAATGGGGTGTATTTCACGGATGCCAACAACGGTTGGGCGGTCGGAAACTCAGGGAATCTGCTTCATACGACTAATGGGGGAACGAGTTGGACGAGTCAAAATGGCCCAAGCCAATTTTATAACTACCGTTCGGTTTATTTTGCCGATGCCAACAACGGTTGGGCCTGTGGTTATAGTGACGGGGTGGGAAGAATCATTCACACCACTGACGGCGGGGCCACCTGGAGTGATCAATTCAACCCAAATTCCCTTTGCTGGTTTATCACTGGTCTCAATTCAAGCCAGTTGTTTACTGCCACCGACGGTGGGCTGCTGGTTTCCACTGACAGCGGAGCAACTTGGCAATTACAGTCAATTGGTCCGTTGCGACGAATTCGCTTTGCCACCCCCCAGAACGGCTGGATTGTAACCTTGGCAGGTCAGATTTTGCGGACGACGAACGGAGGTACAACTTGGCAGACCAGTTATACTCCGACAAGCGGTGTTATGAATGACATTGGCCTTGCTGGCTCAAAAGTCTGGGGTTTCGGATCATTGTTTTTCAAGTCGGTCTTTAACCCCGACGGTGATTCAGCTTGGCAAGAACAGGAAGCTGGCGCGACCGATACCCTTCAAAGTGCCAGCTTTGTTGATACGAATAAAGGTTGGGCGGTGGGGGATGGAGGCACCATCCTGAAGACAACCAACGGAGGGCAGAGCTGGGTTTCCGTCAACAACCCCTCTGCAAACGGTCTGTATGAGGTCTTTTTCAACAGTTTCGCGGGTTGGGCTGTTGGTGCCAATGGAACCATCCTGAAATACACGGGGCCGTTGCCTGCCCCTGACTTCACGATTTCCACCAGTCCTGGTGCCATTAGTTTAGGTCAGGGAGCGACAGCCCTCAGTTCGTGTACCCTGCAATCGCTTTTCGGGTTTTCTAACCCCGTGACGTTGACAGCCAATAATTTACCAGCCGGTGCCACCGCCACAACCATTCCAAACCCAACCATGCCGGTCGTGAATGGCTCAACTGACATTGGTTTTACTTTGGCAATAGCGCCCACTACTCCAACGGGAACTTATTCCACGCAACTCATGGCAACCGATGGAAATTTGACCAGAACCGCAAACCTGATGGTTTCTGTTTCTCCTTGCTCTTTTTCAATCTCACCAACCAGTCAGATGTTTCAAGGAGGCGGGGGAACCGGGACCGTTACAATTACATCCCAATCAGGATGTCCCTGGTCTTCAACCAGTCAGGTACCCTGGATTTCGATAACTTCGGGCAGTCTCAACAGTGGGAGTGACACGATGAGTTTCCGAGTGGGCGTCAACACTGACGGAACAACCCGAAACGGAACTGTCACCATCGCCGGCCAATCATTCACTGTGACCCAGGCACCCTGCCCGCAAATTGCCATTAACCAGACTTCACTGCCCGGTGGGACGGTTGGAGCAGCTTATTCACAGAATATTACCGCCAGCGGAGGGACTGGCCCATATACTGTAACGGTTACAGCCGGAATGCTGCCTCCGGGGCTTACCCTGGCTGCTGATGGAACCCTTTCAGGGAGCCCAACCACAACTGGCAATTATTCATTTACCGTGAAAGCAGCCGAATCAGGCGGTTGTTTTGGAAGCCGGGACTTTTCTTTGGGGATCAGCGGACCGCCAACCGTAACCCAATTCTTTCCAGTGGCCGCCACAACTGGCAAAACCATCACGGTTTTCGGGACCGGTTTTGTGAATGGCAATACGCAAGTGTTGTTTGGGGGCACCAGGCAGATTCCGGCAGCGGCGGTCACTGTTATGAGTCCTACAATTTTGCAGGTGGTGGTGCCGCCTTCATCAACTGGAAATGGAAATATCAACGGGTATCTCACGATTCGGGTCAATGGATTTGATGTGACGACCCAAAATCTGCCGGAAAATGCTGCGAATCCCGGTGATTCAGCCGCCACTTTTCCGGAGTTCATTCTGTGGGGGGATGCGACTGGGGACGGCCAGTTCGCCACCAATGACGTAGCTCTGGCACGGGCCTTTTTGCAGTTCCAGGCAACTCCGACTGCTCGTCAGCGGGCAGCCCTGGATGTCATTCCGCTCAACTCCAACGGAAGTCGCGGAAACGGCCAACTGACTGCCACTGATCTGACGTTTTTGCGGGCCGTTTCATTCGGACAAACTTCGTTTTAGCAACTGGTTTCTTTGGATGTGACAGTGTGTGCGACTCCGGGCTGATGGCATCCGCCATCCGTCACAGGTGGAGTCCGTGTGTTCACAGCAACCGTTTGGGTGAGGTGGTATCTTTATGACTCCGTTGACAAGACTTCTTCATTTGAGACCACAGAAGGCTGCTTTTCACTTTCTCCTGTTGGTCATCAATATCGGCCTGTTCCTGGTCGGCGGCGCTGTTCTCAAAGTCAGCCCGGTTTTGTGCCAGGATTCCCTGGTCATTTCCCAGTTTTATCCAATTGCTGCCGCCCCAGGTAAAACGATTACAATCAAAGGAACGGGATTTGGCGGACAAAACTTCCAGGTATTTTTCGGAGGTGCAGCCCGTCTCCCTGCGGCCAACGTAACGGTTCTCAGCTCCACACAGGTTGAAGTGGTTGTTCCGGAAACCAATAAAACTCACAACCCGAACGGCTACCTTACCATTCGCGCAGGGAACGTTGAAACCACCTCGAAAACCCTGCCCACCAACACAACCAATCCGGGAAACGGTTCAGCCTCGTTTGCCGAATTTGTCCTGGTTGGAGATGTGAATGGAGACGGGGTGGTGGATGCCACAGATTCATTTCTCGCCCGCGATCTTTACCGCCGTTCATCCGGCATTACAGTACGGCAAAAACTGGCAGTGGATGTGGTTCCTCTCAATTTTAATGGAAGTCGGGGGGACGGAACCTTTTCCGCCTCAGATTTAATGCTGATTCGGGCAGCATCGCTCGGTCAGGTGAAATGGTGACTGGTATTCCAAATTGGAATCTGGCGGTTTGGTTGGAATTGTCTTTTCTTTGGCTGAAAATGGAGAACGGTTATTTATGGCGCTCCGATGCAACCTGACGGTCGATCATGCAGAACGATTTCAAAAGGTGTTTGCCACTTTCAAAAGAGTTTTTCTTGGGCTGGCTGCAAGTTGGTGTTTTACCTGGTTTGGGGCTGTTGCGTTTGGGCAGCAAATCGATGTTTTCATCGAAAGCACGAGTGTGGCAGCCAGCGGCACCGCCATGGTGCCAATCCGCATGACGCTCGGACCAAATCCGACCGACCGGCCCAGCACGATCCAATTGACCCTACCAGTTGACCCAAACATAGTGGATTTGGCAGGGCCATTAACAGTGGTGGCAGGGCCTTTTATCCCTCTTGGCACCTCACCGTTACCCCCGCTTGGGCCACCCTTTTTCCTTCCCAGCGATGTCTTTGCAGATTCGGTTCCCGGTCAAAATGCGATTCGCATCACGGTGATACCTTTTGGGGATTCCGCCTCGACTCCCGATATTTGCCATGCCGCATTGACCAATCAAGCGTCCAATTCAATCTTTTGCACCTTGTTTTTCCCGATCAAACCGGGTCTGGCCAACGGCACATCCATGACCATGCAATTTAACGGGGTGCCCGACAGCCCGATTGAAATTGCCAGAATTGACTGTGCCGGCGGCTCCTTTGCCTTTTTCACGGTCAACCCAAACGCACCAGTAGCCCATTTGATGGTGACAAATGGGCCGATTGCGCCAACGGTGTATTCGGTTTATCCGTATGCATCGTTTTTTGGAAAAACAGTAACCATATCGGGAACAAATTTTGTTGCCGGGATGCAGGTCTTTTTTGGCGGTGGCAACCTGGTTCCGGGGAGCAACGTTCAAGTGGTGAATGCAACCACTCTCACCGTTCAGGTCCCAGCCCTTGGGACCAATCCAAATGGGTTTATCACTCTGACCAGACCTGGGGGAGGTTCTGTGACAACCCAGAACCTCCCCAAAAACACCAGTCATCCGGAAAATACTCAGTCCACCTATCCTTTGTTTTTAATTTGGGGGGACACGGATTTGAATGGAGATATTGACCTGGATGATTTCTTTCGCATCCGTCGGGTTGTTGCAGGTTTGCAAACCCCAACCCAAATTGAGTCGCTCCTGCTTGACATGTTTCCAATCAACCCCAACGGAAGCCGTGGGGCAGGGGGGCAGGACATTGATTTGGATGATTTTATTGAGTTGAGAAAAGTTGTAGCCGGATTCACCCCATGAGCTTCTGGGACAGTGCCAGAAACGAGTTTCATCGGAATTGACGTTCAAGACGGAGGCTGCTCGGCGGATCCGTGAAGGAAAGATACTGAGTCATGGAGGCGGTTTTATGAAAAATACAGTCATCGGAAGCTTGTTCATTTTTTTTGTTTTTTCCTGGTTGGTCGGGTCTTTCGTTACCGTCAACAAGGGAACAGTGACGGCTCAGACGGGTCCCATCGGGGTTGGATTTGATTCAGTCACAGTCAGCCCCGGCGGAATTGCAAATATCCCGATTCGGCTGACAATTCCAGTTGGGACCCAAGTCAATACCATACGCATCGAGATAGACCTGCTCAACGGTGTGACGAATGAAACAGCTCTGATTGCAAATCTTGCTGCTGCGCCTTTTCAAACAACTTTCGGGGCCGCAATCCCTGCCGGTTATGCAGCCAATGACCTCAATGCGACTGCCGTTGGCGGCGACCGGATCCGTGTTACGTTGCTCACCACCAATACCGATATTTTTCTCAACCAAGGCACGGATATTCTTTTTTGTACTGTGGCTGTTCCAATCCAGAACCTGCCTGGGCCGTTTCCACTTTTGCGCTCGATTGATGTCCGGGACAGCACCTTTCAAGCACGCACAGGCAGTGGCGGGGCGCTCCCGTTGGGAACCCAAACTCAAGGAACGTTGACCATTGACAATCTGACCCCTCCGTCCTTTGTCACCCAACCGACCAGCACAACCGGTTGCACCGGGGGAACAGCCTCCTTTACGGTTGGCCCGATGGTGAATGGGAACCCGCCCCCGACACTTCAATGGAGACGCAACAGCACACCGATTACAAGTTCACCGCTGCCAGGGGGAACCATCGTCACAGGGTTCAATTCCACCACACTGATGTTAAGCAACCTGCTGGCCGCAGATGCGGGAACCTTTGACTGTGTGGCAAGCAACTCAACTCCACCTGGAACTGCAACCAGCAATCCAGCCGTCCTGACGGTCAATCCGCCTTCGGTATTTACTCCGCAAACTGTGACGGTTCAACAGAGTACAACCCTTGCCACAGCTACTTTGGGGAGTCTCACGCCAATTGGCGCAACGGTCAGCGTTTCCCCTCCGGCGGGCATCACCGTCACGGGCATCACAAATACAGCAGGAACGGTTACGGCAATGGTTTCGGCCAGTTGCACGGCTACGGTCGGGGCCAACCCCGTGCCGGTCATCGTCACAGGCAATGGTTGCACCATCAATTCCAGTTTTACTGTCATGGTGACACCCAATTCCTCACCCATGCTGGGTGCCTACCCGCTCACGGGTGTTTGCCTGAATGGAACAACCAGTGTGATGCCCGCTGGAGCACCGACGGATAATGGAAGGTTTACTTTGACGGTTGGGATTGCCCCCGGAACTTTTACAGGGACGGCCACCATCAATCAAACAACGGGAGTTGTATCCATCACCAATGCAGGACCGGCGGGAACCTATTCCGTTTCCGTCACTGCAATCGACAATTGCAACGCCATTTCAACACTCGCCTTTTCTCTCACGGTCAACCCGAATCCGACCATGACGCCAGGTGGAACTATTCTGCGGCAACAGGGAAGCGGTGGAACCTCCGCCATCCTGGCGACTGTCAGCGGTGCGGCTCCGTTGAGTGTGGTTGCCACACCTCCGGCAGGAATTACCATTGGAACCATCACTATCAATAGCGGAGTTGTGACTGCAACAGTGGCGGCGGCATGTCAGGCACCGGTAGGAAACACAATGGTTCCTTTAACAGTAACCGATGGAAATGGATGTACGGCGACGAGTAATTTCCTGGTCACTGTCACAGCGAATACGCCCCCCACTTTAGGGTCTTATCCGGCTCCTTCCATTTGCGCTGGCACTGGCTTGAACATTACCCCGGACCTGGCTCCGACCGACAACGGCATCCTCACTTCTTTGACAGCCTCCGCCCCAGGGTTCACCGGCTCCATTTTGGGAAACACCGCCACTGGGATTCTGACCATAACAAACGCGGGTCCGGCCAATTCATTCACCGTGACCGTGACGGCAACAGACAATTGTGGTGCCACTGCAACCACGAATTTTACTCTCAACGTCACTCAATCACCGTCACTCAATGGTCAGAATGTGACTCGTCAATCCGGAACAGCCCCAACACTCGCAACGATTGGAACGGTGTCCGGAACTGGTACCATTTCGGTCACAACCGGAGCACTTCCCACCGGTATTACCGTTACAGGCATAACCAACTCAGCCGGGACAATCACCGCCCTGGTTGGAGCAGGTTGTACGGCTGCATTGGGAAACAACTCCATTCCGCTGATGATAACCAGCTCAAACGGATGCAGTTCCACCAGCGCCTTCACAGTGAATGTGACTGCCAATTCGGCTCCAACGCTTGGAACCTATGCAAATGCCAGTTTGTGCAATGGCAATTCAACAACCGTTACTCCGTCAAGTACCCCAAGTGACAACGGGACAATTTCCCTGACTGTCAATGTGACGCCAAACAATTTTTCAGGTACGGTCACGGTCAATTCGCTGACCGGCGCGGTGTCGATTGCCAATGCCGGGCCGGTTGGCACTTTTACCGTGACCATCACTGCAACGGATGGCTGTAATGCAACAACCGCCTCCAGTTTTGCCTTGACAGTCGGAGGGCCGGTCTTTGCCGGAACCACCCTCACCCGTCAACAAGGCTCAACTGCTACAACTGGCAGCATCGGGACTATTACCGGAATCCCCCCCTTTACGGCAACTGTCACAACGCCAAACGGAATTAGTGTCACCTCAATCACAGTAACGGGTGGAACCGTGACGGCCTCCATCGGCACCAGTTGCACGGCAACACTTGGCAATAACCTTGTTCCATTAACCCTGATGGACGGAGCGGGTTGTATGGTTGCAGGCAATTTTATCGTCAATGTCATCACCAATACAGCACCAACTCAGGGACAGTATCTCAACGTCGGGAGGTGTTCTGGAACTGTCTCTGCGACGCGGGCACCAAGTTTTGTTCCAACCGATAACGGGTCTTTCACACTTTCGGTGCGAGTGACACCCGAATCCTTTACCGGAACGGCCAGCGTTGATTCAACGACCGGAGAAGTGACCCTGACCAATCTCAATCCACCCGGCACCTATAGTGTCACCGTTTTTGCCACCGATTCCTGCGGATTGATTTCCACTGCTTCCTTTACCTTGGCGGTAAATACAAATCCGGGACTCACCCCGGTTGGGGTGACAAGACAGCAGGGGACTCCAGGAACAGTTTCAACCATTGCCAATATTGGCAGTCCCAATCCTCCATTCTCCATTGAGGTGGGAACCCTGCCCCAGGGAATCTCCGTCAATGAAACCACCATCACCGGAACCTTGGTGGCAGCACGAGTCACGGCAGGTTGTGCGGCATCCACAGGTGTCAATTTGGTTCCATTAACCGTCAGAGACGCCAACGGCTGTAGCGGAACGACAAGCGTGCCTGTGACAGTTGCCTCAAATGTACCCCCGACCATAGGTGCCTACCCTGCGGCGGTTGCCAATGTAGGTGGTGGAACCCTCGTTCTTCCCGCTACGCCGCCCTTTGATTCAGGTGGGATGGTCGTCAGTGTGGCGGCAACTGCCTCGACCGGCACACCAGGCAGCCTGCCTTTTACAGGAACCTTATCCGGCGATGCAACCACTGGAGGAATCACGATTTCAGGAGCCGGGCCGGTTTTCGGAGGCACGAATACAACTTACACCATCAACGTGGTGGTGAGCGACAATTGTGGGGCGATTTCACAACAAACGTTTGGCTTGACTGTGATTGCCAACACTCCGCCAACCTTCATCCCTTCCAGTGGTTTGGTGCGGCAACAAGGCAGCCCTGGAATCACTTCAACCATTGGGACTGTGTCCGATCTCGAATCGGCATCTGGAAACTTGTCGGTGGTGGCGTCCTCAATCCCTCCAGGTGTGTCGGTTTTTGGTGTGGCCAATACCAATGGAACGATCACTGCCACCATTACCGCCGGGTGTTCGGCTCCGGTCGGAAATCAAACAGTGGTATTCACCGTCACTGACGAGGGAGGATTGTCAACCACCGGGAATGTGTCCATCCTCATCAACCCCAATTCTGCTCCAACGATTGGCACGTATGCAGGAACAAATGTGATTGCCGGCAATTTGGTGACAATTGTCCCAACGGTACCGCCAGCCGATAACGGGAGCGTGGCCGGTATAACAGTGGCAGCCCCCGTGGATTATGGCGGTTCGCTCTCAATTCATTCAGTAACCGGCGTGGTATCCGCCAATCCAATCAATCCAGGAGTATTTCCGTTTACTGTTACCGTCACCGACAACTGCGGCACTGTAACGACATCCACCTTCACCTTAACGGTTCTCCCTTTTGGAAAATCACCTTTGATTCTTTCGTTTGATCCTGGGTTTGGTCCTTTTGGAACGGCTGTGACACTTACTGGTTACAACTTCTCAACGGTAACATCTGTCAGTATCAACGGAAAGCCAGCGAGTTTCACGGTAAATTCCAACACTCAAATCACATTTATTGTTCCAATTGGAGCTTCAACCGGGCCAATCACGGTTACCAGTCCCAGCGGAACCACCAGCTCGGGTACCAGCTTTACAGTGGTTCGGAACAAATAAACTGATTACCGGGGTTACAAGACAAACAGGGCACCTGATTTTTGGGAGCCCTGTTTGTCTTGATTTCAATCCGGCCCTCAAGTTGCACCTGAACTCGTGCACAGTTCAGCCTTGGCCCATTCCAAAAATGGCAAAGGCGTTTTCGAGTGAAATCAGGTGAAAAAGCTTCAGGGCCAGCACTGCCTGGAATTCAACTCCATCCAATAGAAAACCAGTCCGCACCGCCTTTCCGCTGCCTGTGCCTGGAGCCTGCCGGCTGGTGAGGAATTTCACCAGCGCCTGCTCTGGCACCTCAAGGACCTGGCCCGCAGAGAGCCTTCTCAGCCCTGAGTGGAGGCTTCCGGGGGATGGGCTTGGTTTTGTTTCCGGATTTGTTTGAGCGTAGCTTTCCAGAGGGCAGCGGTTTCGGGCAAGGGATAGCTGCCCACCAGCGCCCGCAACTCATCCCGGGCTCCCGGCTGGAGGTCACAGCGGCTGCGAAATCCCAGCAGGAGAATGGCCCGGTTGAGTTCCTTGGCGGTTTGCGGCACCCGTGGTGGACAGGCCGGGATGGTTTTTTTGGCTGAAGCGGTGCCTGCCGGTTCCTGGGGCAGCCGGGTGGAACCAGGGCGGTTGCCGGCAACCCTGGCCAGAGGCAGGAGCAGTTGCCGGGAAGACGGTTGGTTGCTCATGCCTGCCCCTCTTTCCTCTGAGCTGTGGTTTCCTTGTTTTTCCGTCCGGGCCGCCGCAGCTTGCCTTCCCGCCAGAGTTCGGCATGCCGTTGGGAAACCATGGTTTCCTGTGCCCAGTGATGCGACCAGAGCACCCGGTCGGCCACCAGCAGTTCCACTTCGGCGGTGGTGAGGCCCAGAAAATCGGCACATTGGGAAATTGTGAGAAAATCGACAGGGGGCATCTCAAACCTCCGGAAGCTGTGGTGTG
>JAIBAN010000208.1 GCA_019695185.1 Blastocatellia bacterium
GCAACGTTCCGAACGTTGACGCCAGATGTTCAGAAAGCTGATATCAAAACCCAAATTCAAACCAAACAGGTGGTTGAATTACCAACCATCACCCGAAACATCTATGGGCTCACGGCGCTCTCTGGCAACATCACCGCCACCACTCCCCCAAATGCCACCAGTACTGATGCCACACTGATAAACCCCGATGTACGTGGGAGTGGGTTTAATATCAATGGGTTACGATCTGCCAGCACCGTGGTCACTCTCGATGGCGGGCTCAATGTCAACCCATTTACCTCAACCATTGGGCAGAATGTGCCGCTCGATGCTGTCAATGAACTCAATATCACCACCAATAACCCATCGGCAGGTGTTGGACGAGCCAGTGCCGGCCTGGTGGCCGTGAAAACCAAATCTGGCACCAATGAATTTCACGGCACGGTGTATGAATTCAATCGAAACTCAGCGCTGGCTTCAAATGGGTTTGACAACAATGCGCGCGGCATTGACAAGGGGTATTTTCAGCGGAATCAATTTGGATATTCGTTCGGTGGACCGATTCGGAAGCAAAAAGCCTGGTTCTTTAGCAGCGCGGAAGGTCTGACGGTGAACAGTCGGGAAGACCGCCTCTTTGTGGTACCCGCTCAATCCTTTCTGACTGGTCCAGGTGTCAATAAGGCAACACAAGATTTTTTCAGCCAGTATGGTCAGTTGGTCCCCGGGCAAGCTCAGGGTTCAATCCTGCTTGGGCAAAAAACAGCCCCCAATCCACTCCCCGGCGGACTCTTTGATGTGTTTCGGGCAACCGATCTTTCAGTTGATGCTGGTGGAGGTGCACCACAAAGCTCGATTCAGCTTGTCAATCGGGTTGATTGGAACCTCAGTAATGACACCCGGATTACCGCCCGTCACGCCTTCGAGCGCATAGATCGAGACCCGGGAAGCTTCTCAGTCAGCCCCTATACCGGATTTGATACTGGCAGCCTCGAAACCAATCACAGCCTGCTTGGTGAAGCGTCACATATTTTTTCACCAACCTTCACGATGCGGTCACGGTTGGTGTACAACCGGCTTTCGGCAGAGTTTCCGCTTGGTGATCGCGGATATTCGCCGGGGCTTCAGGCGCTGCAATTTCGGGTGCCACGGGTCGGTGGCGTTCCCGTCGTTTTTCCGGGATATCTTCCACTGAATCCAGGAAATACCTTCTTTCCACTCTCGGGTAGTCAAAATTTCCTACAGGTTTTTCAGGATTTCACGCTGAGCCGGGGCAAACATACTCTGGATTTTGGTGGATCCTATTTGTACACCCAGGATACCCGCCAGATTGGCGCTTATGCCAATACCCTGCAGGTGTTGGGAACCACCCTCCAGGATGCAATTGGGAATTTACGCAATGGCACCATTCGGCTCCAACAAGGGGCGATTGATCCACAGGGACAATTTCCGGGCCGACTCAACGGGCCACTCCCCGCCCCGAACTTTGACCGAAAGTACAGTTACCACGACCTGGCGCTGTATGTGACTGATAGCTGGTCAATCCACCCTCGGGTACGGGTGACGTTGGGTCTGCGGTACGAGATTTATGGTGTCCAGCGAAATGGAACACAGGGAGGCGATTCAAACTTCAGTTTTGGCCAGGGCGAATCATTACCCGCACAAATCAGCACCGGGATGGTTGTGCCCACTCCCAACGGAGAGTTGTACGACACAGACAAAAATAATTTCGCCCCACGCATTGGGGTCGCCTGGGATGTTTTTGGGAATGGCAATACCAGTCTCCGAGGTGGGTATGGAATCGGGTATGAACGAAATTTCGGCAATATCACCGCCTTAACCATCCAAAATCCACCCGGTTATGGTGTATTTACCAGGGATGCGTTCTTTGGTGGGACTAGCGTTTCCCTGTCATCGCTGAATGGAGGGATTTTTGCCGAAACTCAACCAGTGCCCATTGACCCGGCATTTGCCGTTCGGCATATCCAGCAAAACCTCCGCACGGCCTATGCCCATTTTTGGAATGCCTCGCTGCAGCAGTCACTGTTTCGAAATCGGGTACTGCTGTCGCTGGACTACACTGGATCCAAAGGCTCAGATTTGTATTCGATTGAAAACCTGAACCGGTTTGGATCCCGCCGCGCCTATCTCGATCCGGAGGCATCTCTGCAAACACGGCTTAATCAAGGACTTGGCGATATTATTAGTACCGGGAACAATGCATTTTCCTCCTACCATGGAATGACCCTTGGAGTTGATGTGTTTAATCTCAAAGGGGTTAACCTCACTGCCCGCTACACCTACTCCAAAGCGATTGATAACCTGAGCTCAACCTTGAGCGAGTCCTCAAACAACCGAAATCTGGGGTTGTTGGATCCCTTTCATCCTGAACTTGACCGTGGCCCAGCCGATTTTGATACCCGGCAGCGGTTCATTGTGAGTGGAATTTGGGAACTTCCGTTTGGCCGTGCTTTTCGTGGTGCCAAAAAACACCTCGTTGACGGCTGGCAAGTGATTTCCGTTTTTTCAAGCCAGACCGGCACCCCGTTCACTCTGTTTGATAGCACCGGGGCAATTTTGTACGCGCCCAGATTGACCGAAATTGGCTCGCTCGACCGCAACGGGTCGGGGAATCCGGCAGCCGTTCCAGGCGAATTTAATTCATTTAACTATCTTGACCTGAGCAGCCAGCTTGCGGGCGCCGGCGCCAATGGGCTTAACGGCGCCGGCAATTTTTCCGATTTTGGATTTGACGGCAAAGGAACCTATACCGCAGGCATGACCGGGCGTAATGCCTTTCGCGGGCCAGGCCAATACCGGCTTGATACCAGTATTGCCAAACGGTTTGACCTGACTGAAAAGATGAAAGTGCAGGTCCGGTTTGAATTTTTCAATGTGCTCAATCATGCCAACCTGTTTACCGTGCTGGACCAAACCGACATTGCCTTACAGCCCTATGTTCCAGCGCGTCGTGATGGACGCCGTCAGGTCCAACTGGCGGTCAAACTGATTTTCTAACGTTCCAGGCTGTACTGAACCTCAAGGGAATCGCTTATGCCCTGCCCAGGATGTGGTTTTCTCACTTCCGAGACGTCAAAGTTTTGCCCCCACTGTGGCACCCAGCTCATCGTGGGGGCGCTGGGTCTCAAACAAAAATCACCTGAACCGGACTCCACCGTCAATCAGGATGCCTCCAGCGCGACCTGCACGATGAAAAGTGCTGGCGTGGGGCCAGCCCTTGATGCCATTTTTGTGCATGGACTGCGCAACGGTGAAAAAATCACGCTTACCACGTTTCCAGCTTTGATTGGTCGTGATCCGGCCAGTCATCTCTGCCTTGGGCTTCAGGATGTACTGGCCTCAACTCATCACGCCAGAATTCTTTTTGATGGTCGCAACTTTGTAATTGAGGATCGCGGCAGTACCAACGGTACCTACTTTGAGCACCAGGCAATTGTGCAAAAAGTTGTTCTGGACGGGGATGTGATTGAATTTGGCCCCGGTGGCCCTCAGATACGGTTTGAAATTCCTGCGTTGAAGCCAGTGACGATTGCTATTTCATCCTCCAAACCACCACCAGGGGTTGAAAAACCAAAGGACCTGGAAAAACCGAAAGTGGCGGGACCACGGATCCAACCCGTTTTGCCTCCCGTTTCGGCGGCGGCCTCGGTGCCAGTCCCTCCCATCCGTACCAGGCTTCGACCTGTCCAACCCTCCCTAAACAATCTTCTGGACTGTGATTCCGCACGTGGCCTCCCAGCCGGCACCCTGTTGCCTCGCTTAAAACCGTATCTGCTTGTGGGTGCACTGCTGTGGGTGATGGGCCTTCCGCTCTTGATCATCTATGACATTCTCTCGTTTCCGGCAGAATTGAACCTGGCAACCGACACGATCACGAGATTGGTGGCGCCCCAGGTTCCGAAAGTAAAAAGCCTGCCTGCCCCAGCCAGAGGAATCGGAAAGACCCCGACCAGCCTCAAACGAGTTACTTTTTCAGTTCCAGTGAAAAAACCAAAAGTGTTGCCTCCGCCAGAGGACCCGGAGAAGTTAAGATTGCAAAGTAAACAACCCACCGTGATTGAAACGGGTGAAGGCAATATTGTGGGCTCTGATTTTGGAGTGACGAGCGGCACTGGTACTGGAGCCGTCACACCCTCCAGCGCAACTCCAACCACCTTTGAGGTTCAGGAACCACCACCACCACCGCCGCCGCCAGTTGTCCCACCACCCGGACCAATTCAAATTTCAGAAGGGGTGGCGCGTGCGGCGGCCAAAAAGCAAGTGCGAGCAGCCTATCCTCTGACCGCCATCGAACAGCGAATGACTGGAGTCGTGGTTGTTGAGATCCTCATTAGCGCCGATGGGAAGGTAACCAGTACCCGATGTCTCTCAGGCCCCGAAGTGTTCAGGGCCTCAGCCCTTGAAGCC
>JAIBAN010000103.1 GCA_019695185.1 Blastocatellia bacterium
TGACGATCACGTTCATGAATTCTTCAGGCAGGGTCAGCATAGGATCTCTTTCGCAAAAGGTTTTCCCAAACTTATTCTGCCTGATTCATTTTTTCAAAGATCAAAAATGGCCAAAGTCGAGCTGAGAGGCTATCAAAACGATGGGTGGGCAACAACTACGTATTTAGGTAGGGGGGGCAGGTTCCGGGTTCCGGGTTTTGAGGCAGGTGAGTGCGACAGTTGGTTGGTCTGGGGTAAACCTGAATCGTGTCCAAGGGATTCAAAACCCGAAACCCGAAACCCGTTGATTGCTGCTTTTTTTCAGACTCCTAAACAAACTCCTTTTCCTCTGCCAATTTCATGGGAGTGATGGAGCGGATTTCCGCACTCGTTAATGAAACGAGCACAATAACCAAGAGTAACACTCCGGTTCCGCCAAAAAGCTGTGAAACCGTCAAACTCCGCATGACCCAACCGGTTATCGCGGCGGAGAGCGGTGCCAGCCCCATGAAGATAAACATAAACAGGCTCATGGCCCGGCCCATCATGCTGGTTGGAATCCGCTGTTGCATCCAGGTAAAGGTGGCAATCTGGATGAATCCGCCCAGCAGGCCAATTCCGCCCAGCAGCGCCATGCCTTCCCAGGTTGCGTTAATCAAACCCAGGGGAATGAAGAACAAACCGGAAATTCCGTTGCAGACCAGAATGGACCAGCCCAGGCTTTTGAACTGACCTTCCCGTTTCATGCCTGAAACCACCATGCCCAGCAGCGTGCCTGCTCCGTGGGCGGCCATCAACGCGCCAAAGGCGGCTGCATTTTGTCCCAGCCGGGTATTGGCCAAAACCGGCATGGCCACCTGAATCGGCCCGCCAATAAACAGGGCGATGGCGGCATTGAAAAGGCATAAAGCGCGCAAACTCCGGTCGTTCCAGAAAAACCGCAGGCCCTCGATAATGGATTGGAACACAGCGGAGGATTGCTTTTCTTTGGCTACGGTGGCCGTTGGATGCAATTGAACTTTCATGAGCGTCCAGGCGGAAAACAAAAAGCTGAAAGAATCAAAGGCAAAGGCCAACCCAATTCCACGAGGACTGGCAGCCCCGTTGGTTTTCGTCCCTGAAAGGGCAATCAACAACCCTGCCAGCAAGGGGCCGCCCAGCAAAGTCAATTGGCGGAGGCTCATCATGATGGAATTGGCTGCCTGCAAATTGGCCGGGCCAGCAACCAGGGGGGTAATGGCGGTTCCGGATGGAAAACTGAAGGCCGAGGCCAGCCCGATTCCCAAGGCCAGCACATACAGCAATCCCAGATTCAAGGTTCCGGTCAGCACCAAAGCGGCCAACGCCCCCAGGAGGGCGGTATTGATGTATTTGGTCAGGAGCAGGACTGTTTTGGGTGAATAGCGGTCCACAAAGGCCCCGCCCACCAGGATGAACACAGCCCTGGGAATACTCAGCACCGCAATCACCGAGCCCAGGATAAAAGTGTCATTGGAAAGGGTTAAGACGAGCCAGGGCAGCGCAATGAGGGTAAACTGGTCACCCAGCATGGAGACGAGGCCGCCACCCAACAGCCAACGAAAATTGGAATCCTGGAGGAGATTGCCACGGGTATTGTGTTTCTGTGGTGATGTCATGGTATACCTTCCACCCGGTTCCTTACCGGGGGCATTTGAAATCCTGCACGTTCCACACCTCTTCGGGACGAACATCAATCACATTGCCCGCCTCGATTTCGGCAATCAAACTGAGCAGCCATTCCCGTTCGGTTTGCTTGTGCCGTTCGATATGGTCCATCAAAAACCGGGGGCCGGTCCCGATTTTGGTCCCCATGTGGGTTCGGAATTGCCGAAACACCTGAATTCCTTCCTCCATGCGGGCCAACCGTTCCCGCAGGATTTTCAACACCTGCGGAAGGTCCGCCAAATGTAAAAACAGGAGGGGTGGATAGAGCGGATGAGCCACCGGCGAAGGGTCGGAAAAACGTTCCAACAGCAGTTTCTGAAAATGCGCCCGCCCGGCTTCGGTAATGCCGTACACGGTTCGCTCCGGACTGTTCCCGACTTTTTCCTGGCCGCGCACCTCAATCAGTTGCTCTTTCACAAGCTGGCGAATGGCATAGTACAAGGTGCCCACATCTACCTCGATGTAGCATTCGACCTGCGCCGCCAACAACCTGCGTTTGATTTCGTAGGGGTGAAAATCCCCCCGGTGTAAAACACCAAGGATCAGTAAATCGGCTTTCATAGTTTAATTAAACTAGTGTAATCAAACTAAAGTTGCAAGTATTTTTGGGGAAGCAGGTGGTTGCGCTCAAATAAAAAAGGCGCGCCTGGTGGCGGCGCGCCCCTTGTTTGGCTGTTGAGCGTTGCTTGGCAGGAACAGGGTTACTGGTTTTGGCGCAACGTCCGGACCAGTTTCCGCACGGCTGCGGCTTGCGGATGATGAGGGGAAACCAGGGCAAATTCGCGTTCGGCGGCTTCGACACAACCCGCCTGGACCAGTGCCAAACCCCGTTGCACGGGCTCGTTACCGGCTTTTTCCAGTTGTCCTTCCAGTGCTTTCCGTTCCATCCGCGAAAGCACTTTGAACCGGGCTTCGGGGCTGGGAGGCAACGGGGCGACAACGGTTTTTCCATTGACGGTGGTGCTGACTTCCCAACTGTAAAATTGGCCGGGTGCAAGCTCAAAAGGAACCTGCCAACTGGTTTCGGACAAAGGCGGACTTTGGGCAATTTGATTATATTGAGCGTCAAAGATGGTGACGACGGTGGTTCCGCCCTGATTTCCGGTTTCCCAGCGCAGGATGGGCTGGGTTTCGGCGACAAAGGTTGTCCAGGGACCGACGATTTTGACCTCAAGCTCCTGTGGGGTTTTTCCAAGCAAGGTTCCCGGTTGAAAGAAAGCGGCTCGGAATTGACGCGGCAACAGGGTTTTCCCATTGGAAGGGAGACGGGTTGCGGTGGAAGCGGGCTTTTGGTTTGGGAGGGAACGAGGTGGCGTCACTGGTGCCACGGATGACTCGTTAGTCGGTTCAACCTGGGAAACTGAAGGTCGTTCAGGTTGTTTTTGCTGAACCAGAAGTTCCGGCTGTCGGGCCAGGGGTTCCATCCGGTTGGGGGTTGCCTGAAACCAATACAACCAGGCACAGGCACCTGTCACCAGCAACAAGCCAGCGAGACCTGCCTGCCAGCGAAAAACAGGTAGCGCCGGAACCTGCCACAGAGTTTGCAGCCATGCCCACAATCCCAAGGCAGGAGGTGGGGGCAGGTTGGGTCGGGGGTGGTTCTGGCGGGCTGCAAAGGCAGCCAGTTCCTTTAGTTGCAGGTCACAGGAGGGACAGTTTTCAGCATGGTTTTCCACCAGTTCCCGTTCAATCGCATCCAGTTTGTTGCCAATGTAGGCCAGGAGTTGATCCGCAGCCAGATGCTCAACCGGTGGCTCATCAGTGGTTGCCAGCCAGGATTTCAAAAAAGAAACGCCTGATTCAATTCTGGCCGGATAGCCCAGTTTTTGCCGGCAATCGGCACAATCCGGCACATGCCGGCTCATTTCCTGCAATTCCGCCGGAGAGCATTGGTGGTGGGTGAATTTCCGGATTTGGGCCGGTGTGAGATGTGGTGCCATAGCTGTTCCTGTTTCGGTCTGTTCCCGTTTGATTGGAAAAGACGGAAAAATCCTCTTTGTATTACCGTTCCTTTCAATCGTTTTTCATCCGCCGGGCCAGTCGCTCGCGGGCGCATTTGCGCAAATTGATGACCTGTTGCCGGGTGGCTCCAATCATTTCCCCAATGGTGGTGTCATCCAGCGGAATCTTGTGCCAGATGTCGGAGAATTGAGTTGATGTCAGTTCCAGACAGGCAGCCACTTCCGCCGGTTGGGCGATCCCGGTCAGAAAAAAAAGTTCCAGGGCGCTGCCGCCGTCGGGTTCCCGTAAATTGAGCAACAGCGCAGCGCATTGGCGCGGGGAAAGCTGGCGAATCTCACTCCACAGCCGTTTGAGAAATTCCTGATTGACCAATCGTTCAATGGGTTTGGGGGCCGGAGCGCAAACCGGGCGTCGCCCTTTATCCAGCTCCTGTTCCTCAAGTGCGAGCATGGTTTGGCGCAACTCGACCTGTTGTACCACCGCCAGGGCGGCTACCAATTCGTCTACTTCGATTGGTTTGCCTATCCAGTCCAGAATTCCGGTCAGGCATTCAGCCAGAGAAAGCGCTGAAGGGGCTTGACCGGGAAATATTTCGGTTGCGGTCTCAACCGGTTGTGCCAGAAATTGCTCTTTCCTCGCGGCGGGTGTTTTTTCTGATTTCGAGTTGACCGGGTGTTTCAGGGAGACGCAAAAAAGGTTTCCGTCAGGGTTTTCGCCCAATCTAATACTCTGATTGTTTTCCAGGATATAGAGAACCTTGTTTTTGAACCCAAAGCGGGCGGGGAATTTTGCCCGGAAATAGTCGGAACAGACCCGAAAACTGACCACCGCCACATAATTTTGAAAATTGTGGATTCCTTTTTCTTGTGGGGCCTGGCGAAAATCCTCCAACCGGCGTAACACCTGAAGGAGCGCTTCACTGCATAAATCCTCCACCTCAAACATTCCCAGGTTGCCGCCACTTTGCCAGGGGCGGAGTTTGGCCGCAACCGTCCTTCGGATGATAGGTTGGGCCACGTCATGCACCAACCGCTGCACCGCTTCCTCAAACGCCTGCCGGGAAGCGCAGAGCAATGGCTCCAACTGGGCGTCATAGGAATGGTTGGTTGAATCAGAAGTTGGTGCCATGTGAGGTGCAAGCGCGAGAGGCGGATGCGGTCAGGTTGTGAGCGTACCGGGTTTGGGGAATGCTGACGTTTCATCCTGCATCCATTGTCTTCAGTTTCCGGCCCGATTGCGTGGCGGATTTTCTCCGATGACCGAAAACCCGGCCCAGTAAAATGGATGCGAAAATTTACCGCTGCGCAGGGATTGCAAGACTGCCGCCCGCAGCCCCGCCGCCGCTGGCAAAGGTTGGGTGGGAGTGGTCGCGGGGACCCGCAACGTCTGGTGCAAGGTGGTCATGAGGGCACTGGTTGCCACTGCCTCGACTTTCCAGTGACTGACAATGGTTTGCGGGGTCCCGGCCAATAAAATCGCCCAGGTCATGCCAATCAAACCTTCGCCGTTCCCCAGCCGCCCTCGGGCTGTTTCACAAGCCGACAGAATCACCACATCCGCCCGCAATTTGAGTTCGAGCAATTCACGGGTTTCTAGCAGGCCATCCTCATTTTCGGTGAGTCCGGGAGCCAGCACCAGATAGGAAAAAAGCGGGTTTCCGTGATTCCAGACACCGTGGGTCGAAAGATGTAACAGCCTCGTCTCGGAAGCCGCCTGTTTCAGTTTGTCCTCGGTGGCGTTGCCACCGGTCAGGGTCAAACACCGTTCCGGGCCGTACAGACTTTGGATTTGCTCAATCAGTTTTTGTGCCGCTGCCTGGCTAGCCAGTCCACCGGCTGGCTGGGGCGGCAGAATGTTGGTGGTTTGGGTTGCCGGGTTTCCCAAAGCCACACAATCAAACCGGGGGGAACCTGCGGTCCGGGCTGGCTGGCGGGTCATTTCGAGCAATAAAGCCAACGAATGCGCGGCTGAGATTTCATAATTTTCCACCAGATATTGCCCTGCTTGGTTTTGTAAAGCCTGAAACGGAAGGTTCCACAGCGGGCCGTCCGGGATGATGACCAGTTTGGTTTTCCCTTTTAATTCGGCTTCGATTTGGCCAAACAACTGACGGTACAGTTCCTGGGTTAAAGGTTTGAATCCCAGACTCCGGCTGGCCAACTTGGTTTGTAACTGGTCAACCTTGCCCCCAAGTTCCCGTACCGAGCCAGGAATGACCACCGACCGAATGCGCCATTCTGCCTGCTTTCCTTTACCGGGCTGTGAGGCAGGGCGGGTCAGACAAAACAGATACAGATAATCAGGAACCACCACAAATTCGAGCAGAGCGGTGTCACTGCCATAACCCAACTCCCGCAAGGTGTCGGGTGTGATGGCCGGAAACGTACCTTGCGCCAGCCTGACTTCGCTGTGATTGGCGGCCAACTGGTTTTGCAGTGCCCGAAAATTGGCCCCCAGGCGGGAAAGCCGGGCTTCGGTTTCGGTTTTTCGTTTGGCATCGGGCAGATTTCCACCCTGATTGAACATCAGTTCCCGATTGAGTTGGGTCATTTGCCGTGACAGTTTTTGCTCCTGTTGCTGTTCCTCCAGAGTCAGGTGGGCCGAAAGGCGTTTCCGTTCCCCTTGGATGACTTCCACTAAAATCCGGGCCTTGGCCTGTTCGGCCCATTTCAAAGCCTCAAGCTGATTTCCTTCCTGCAAGCAAACTGCCACCATTGCCTGATATGGGTCGAGGCGGGGTTCAAAAAACCGTTGCTTCTCCAGTTCGTCACCCAAGGTCAGCGTCCGCATCTTTTCAACCGCTGCAATCGCCTGTTCAAAACAATCCCTGGCTGCTTTCAGGTTTCCCATTTCATAATGGCCGAGACCTGCTTCGGTGATGGCCATCCAGTACAAATCCGGTTGGGTGGTCTGTTCGGCCAACCGGGCGGATTCCATCCCCAACGCTATGACCTGTTCATATTTCCCCAGGTGGCGATAGGTTGAGGCCATATTGTTGAGCAGCGAAAGCGAGGGCCGAACCTTTAATTCCCGGTTGATTTCATTGGCTTTCTCAAAAAAAACCAAAGCTTCCTCCAATTTGCCCTGGGCTCCGAGAACGTTTCCCAAATTGGCATAGGAACCGGCCATGGAAAGTCGTTCCCCGATTTTTCGTTTCAGTTCCAGGCTGCGCTCATGACATTCCCTGGCTTCTTTGAATTGTTCCATCCGCCGATAGGCATTTCCCATGTTGTTGAGAGATTGCGCCATGCTTGAAATGTCTTTTAATTCTTCGCGGATGCGGAAACTTTTCTGGTGGAATTCAAGCGCCATTTCAAAATTGCCGTGGTCATAATACAAAATCCCGATGTTGTTGAACGTATTGGCCTGCCCTGCCAGGTCGTTCATTTTTTCCTTGATGGCCAAGCTCTTTTGAAGAGTGGAGAACGCCGCTGCATATTTTCCCTGAAGCTGCAAAATACTGCCGATGTTGTTAAGCGTGCGGGAAATCCCCGCCTGGCTGCTGATGGTTTCAAAAATCCCCAGGGCTTTCCGATAGGTCTCCAGCGCCAGGTCGTAATCACCCCGGTAATAATGGACGTTGGCCATGTTCAGCCAGGCCCGCCCTTCGCTGAGGGGTGGTTCGCCCGGCAGCAGGGTTTGTTCATAGAGGCGGAGCGCGGTATCAAATTCCCCTTGGGAAAGGTAGATATGTCCGCATTGTGTGCGTGCGGTGGCAATCCAGGAACGGTCATTCAACTCAAGCGCCAGCGCCAGCGCCGTTTCTGCCACCGTCAGGGCATCGGCCAGACTTCCTTCGCGGCGGATGGTTTCACAACGGTGAATGAGCGCTTCACAGACCTTGGGTGACAACCGGTCCTTTTCCTGTTTGAAATAGGCATCCCGTTCAGCCTGATTTTTGCAGGCCAGCAGGGTTTGCACCTGGGTTTCAATGCTTTCGGGGGTCTGCCCCCACAGGGTGCCAATAGAAAAAAACAGAATTCCAACCAACAGCAGGCCGGCGGATTTCGAGCGGTGATGCGGTTGCGGGTTCATTTCCGGAAGACGATGAAAGTCAGATGTTTTTTTCATGATGGTGAGCCGGTCAGCTTTTGGCAAAAAAAGAAAAATCGTTGATACGTCACAAACAGCCTAACGCTGCCGGACGTATCAACGTGGTGTCAACTCCAGTTTGGAGCAACGTCTTTAAGCCTTTTCGATTTTCGTCACCTTGATATAACAAACCTCCCGTGTCCCGCCCTGGGTGGTGGAGCGCACTCTGGCAGTTATCCGCATCCGGTCTTTGGGGGTCAAAACGGTTCCGTCATTGGTGTGAAATTTGATGTCCTCAGGTTTATAGCTTTTCGCCAGTCCTTCCATGCAATTCCACCAGCGGCCTTGTTCAACTTCAGCCGAGACATATTTGGTGTCCGCCGGCGTTTTTTTGAATTCAATATTGTAGGTCGTGCCGTTCCGACTTTTGTTGACCATGACAGAGCTGCCAACCTCCAGATACCCTTCAACCGTTACCAGCTTTCCGTCATAGGATTGACTGCACATGTTGTCATACTGAACCGGGATGGGCGTTCCGCCCTGCTGATAGAGGACAATGGCCAGGATGCAAACCAGCATGCCCACCATTAACCCCAAAATGGCAAATACCTTTTTCATAATCTGATTCAATCCGTCTTCATAAAAAAAACACCAACCCCTGAGCCAACTGGAAAATTGACTGCCAGGCATTTGTTCGTGCTCATCCCAGGTCGCCCATAAAACGAGTCGAACCAGTTGGCCAGAGGTCGGTGCAATTTCGCCACGTTAAGAAACCCGCACAAATTTCAGGCAAAGCACAGCCGGAGTTCCCCCAAGGCGCAATGTCCAGGTGAACCTGCTTGAAAATTGAACGGAAGTTTTTGGTCGTTATGCCATCAAGACGGGGAAATTGAGGGGTTATTACCATCCGCCAAATTTCTTGAAAAAAAATAATTGAGGGGGCTGAAATCAATACGGACCTTGGGCTCCGAACAGCACCACGCTGTAGGCAATGGCCGTTTCATCCGCCGGATTGGCGTAGGAATGCCGTTGGTCTCCCCGGAACACAAAGACATCTCCCGGATGGAGAACCCATTTTTGGCCGGAAAGGACAATCTCGACCAAACCGGCTTCACAGGTGAGGTATTCACGGGTGCCAGGACGGTGGGGGACGCCGCTCATCCGGCTGTGGGGGGGCAGTTCCATGCGGTCCAGTTCCATGTTCTGGAGCGTATCCGGCAGCAATTTCCGGATGGTGACTTCATCCCGCATTTTGATGGGGATTTCCTGCGCCAGATACAGGCGTCCTTCAGAGCGGGGCGGGCCAATCAACTCCTCCACCGAAACCTGAAGCGCGGCAGCGGCTTTGACCAGGACCGAAACCGTCGGATTGGCCGAACCGGATTCGAGATTGGCCCAGGTCGGACGCGGCAGGCCCGACAACTTGGCAAGGCGGTCCTGCGTCAGCCCGCGCACCTCTCTCAGTTGTTTGATATTGGCGGCCAGATTGGCTGAAACGTCAGTTGGCGTGGACATGCCGATAGATTAACCATTTGTTGATATATTAGCAAGAAAGTTGGCATATTGGCGCAATCTGCTACCTTCAATCTCACCAAAGGAGATTGTATTTATGGACTTTACAGGAAAATCCGTTTTGATTACCGGAGCCAGTCGCGGACTTGGAAAAGCACTGGCACTGTTATTGGCGACGCAAGGTGCCCGAGTGGCATTGGTGGGCAGAAACCTGGAAACGCTCAAACAGGTTGAGCAGGAAATCCGTTCCCAGGGTGGTATCGCTTTTTCAATCCAGGCCGATGTGGCCGATAAACGGGCCATCTATCCGATTGCCGCCCAGGCGGCGGAACTGGCCGGGCCGATTGATATTTTGATAAACAATGCCAGTACACTGGGGCCGGTGCCGCTCCGGTTGTTAAATGACACCGAGTGCGAGGAATTTGGCGAAGTTTTGGAAGCCAATCTGCTGGCTCCGTTTCGCCTGACCAAAGCCGTGACCGGTTCCATGCTCCTCCGGGGCGGAGGCGTGGTGGTCAATATTTCTTCGGATGCCGCTGTTTCGGCCTACCCCACGTGGGGAGCCTATAGCGTCAGCAAAGCAGGGCTTGACCACCTGACCCGGATTTGGGCCGCCGAACTGGCTGAGACAGGCATCGTGTTGTTCAGTTTTGACCCTGGTGAAATGGATACCCACATGCACGCCGAAGCCATGCCCGAAGCTGACCGGACCCAACTTGCCAAACCGGAGGCAGTCGCTGTGCAGCTTGTTTCCCTTTTGACAGGCATCCGCCAGATTTCCAGTGGCAGCCGTTCAGTGGCAGGGGAGGCGATATGATGACCCCGGCCCGCAATCCCAGAACCCAGCTTGGGAAAAACCGGCTGTTATTGATTGACGAACCCGGTCGGCAGTGGCAGGACCACCGGATTGAGGAGTTGCCGGGGCTGCTTCGTCCGGGTGACCTGCTGGTGGTGAATGATGCCGCGACCTTGCCAGCATCCTTTTTTGCCCGCACTGAAAAAGGTGAACCAACCGAAATCAGACTGGTCAGCCGGCAAGCGGAAAACCGGTTTCTGGCGGTCATTTTAGGGGCAGGGAACTGGCGCACCCGCACTGAAGACCGTCCGGACGCTCCGGCGTTGCACCCGAACGAAATTTTGCAGGTGGAGCATTCTCCGCTGCAAGCCCGTCTGATTCGGTATTCGCCCTTGTCCCGCCGAACCGTGGAGCTTGATTTCAATCTGGATGAGGCGGGAACCTGGCGGGAACTGTACCGGCAAGGGCATCCGATTCAGTATTCGCATCTGAATCGTGATTTGGAATTGTGGGATGTGCAGACTTCGTATGCGGGTCGGCCCTGGGCGATGGAAATGCCTTCGGCGGGAAAAGCCCTGGAATGGAAGGTGCTGGTTGAGTTACGCCGGAAAGGCATTGGAATTGTGCCGCTGACCCATGCTGCCGGAATTTCCTCCAGCGGTGACGAAGAACTGGACCGCCTGCTGCCCCTGCCGGAGCAATATCACCTTCCCCAGCCAACCATTGACGCCATCAGGGTGGCGCAAGCGCAGGGAGGCCGCATCATCGCCGTTGGAACCTCGGCCACCCGTGCGCTGGAAGGCTGTTTTCACGATAGAGGAGGGCTGCAACCAGGTTTGGGCATGACGGATTTGATTTTACATGAAGGATTTGAACGAAAGGTTGTGGACGGCATCATTTCCGGCATGCACGAGCCGACGGAAAGCCATTACCGGTTGTTAAGCTGTTTCCTCAACCGCGAACTGTTTGACCAAGCCATGCGGCATGCCGCCGCCACCGGGTATTTAAGCCATGAGTTTGGCGATTCCTGCCTGATTCTGTCCCGCTAAATCAGCCATCCTCCCGCTCGCAACCGGAGCGCCGGCACCCCTGCCTGCGCTCCGTTCCTTTCTGCTCCGCCAATCATCCACACCAAAAAAATGATGAGTTTTCATCATTGTTCAAAAAGGGCAATCGGTAAATAGTCTTTCCGGACAAAGAAGTCCGGTTGTCGTCGGCACTGTTCACTTGTGGAAGGGGAACCCCATGATTTTTTCAAAGGCCACAAGTTACGGAATCCGCGCCCTGTCGTATCTGGCCCATCGTTCTGACGGACCATGCGGGCTCCGGGAAATTGCACAGGCAGAACATATCCCGGCTGAGTATCTGGCCAAGGTTTTACGTGATTTGAAAAAACACCGTCTGTTGCGCTCCGCCCGTGGCATCCACGGCGGGTACGAACTGGCCCGCGCACCGGAAACCATCACCTTGTGGGAGGTGTTTCAAATCCTGGAACCGGAAACGGATTTGGAAACCTGCATGCTGGGACATGCCGCCTGCACGCCGGAAATGGAATGTCCGCTGCACCAAGAGTGGCAGGTCCTCAGGGAAAACCTGCGGCACCTGCTCCAATCCAAAAACATTGCCGGCCTGAGCCACTCTTGAAAACCTGTTTTGCTTTGGAGTGCGGGGACTTGTCGCCGAATTCGTTTTTTGCTTTTTCTGATGAGCCGGTGGTGACAAGTCGCCACCAATGAAAGCGGTGACAAGTCCCCGCACTCCAAATTTTCAATTTAGGGAGTTTCCCATGTCGCTCCTCAAGGTCCAGGTTCCTGAAGAAGGCTACCACCAGGAATTGATTTCCTGCCAACGGGCGTGTCCGGTGCATACGGATGCACGGGGATATGTCCGGGCGATTGCCGCCGGAGACTTTGAAGCAGCCTATCTGATTGCCCGTGGACCCAATCCCTTCGCATCAATCTGTGGTCGGATTTGCGGGGCACCCTGCGAAGCCGCCTGCCGCCGGGGTCAGGTGCCACGGGTGGATGACGATGGGAATTTTGTGGCGCATGACCGTCCGGTTTCGATTCGGGCGCTCAAGCGGTTTGCCTGTGAGCAGGCTGGCCCGGAGGCCCGTCCGGCAGCCGCAGTGATTGATGCGCTTCAGCATCATCTTCCGGCAGTGGCAGCCGATGTGGAGGAAATGGCCGCCCTTCTCAAAGCCGGAATTGACGAACGAATTGTCAAAGGTACAGGTGAACCGATTGCCATCATCGGAGCCGGTCCCGCCGGGCTGGCTGCCGCCCATGATTTAGCCCTGCTCGGATTTAGCCCGGTGGTGTTTGAACTTGAACCTGTGGCAGCCGGAATGCTGGCGGTCGGGGTTCCGGCTTACCGCCTGCCCCGCGAACTGATTGCCCAGGAGGTCGCCGTTATCGAGGCGCTGGGGGTTGAAATCCGGTGCGGCGTCAAAGTCGGACGGGATGTCACGTTTGGCGAACTGCAACGGGATTACAAGGCGATTCTGATTGCGGTCGGGGCCAAGTCCTCACGGGGTCTGGGCCTGCCGGGGGAATCGGGTCCCGGAGTCTTTGGCGGGGTTGATATCCTGCGGGCGGTTTCGTTGGGTGAATCGCTGGAACTGGGTTCCGATATGGTGGTGATTGGCGGCGGCAACGTCGCCTATGACGTGGCCCGCACAGTCCTGCGCCAGATTGCCGCCGACACGGCCCGGACGGCTGCCCGGCTGGCGGGAACTTCGCGGGTGCGGTTGGTTTCGCTGGAAGGACTGGAGGAAATGCCCGCCGATACGGTCGAAATCATGGAAGGCGATGAAGAAGGCGTGGAGCGTTTGAACGGCTGGGGACCGCTTGAAATCAAACGGGGCGCAGATGGCAAGGTGACTGGGGTTGTTTTTCGCAGATGCCTCCGGGTGTATGACGAAAACAAACGGTTTTCCCCGCTGTATGACGACGGTGACCTGAAAACAGTCGAATGTAATACGGTGCTGCTGGCCGTGGGACAGGCTCCCGCGCTGAAGTTTCTGGGCGAAGCCGAACCACAGATTGAGATGCTCCGGCCCGGCTGGCCCAAAGTGGACCCCAAAACGCTGGCGACCAGCCTGGAAGGCGTGTTTGCCGCCGGTGACCTGGCCCACGGAACGAGGCTGCTGATTGATGCGGTGGCTTCGGGCAAAGCGGCGGCGCGGAGCATGTACCACTATCTGACCGGGCATAAACTCCAGGCCGAGGCCGTTTCCGCCCATCTGGTGCTGGAACGCTATCAACGGGAACGCGGCTACGAAAGCCTGCGCCGGGTGGCGGTTCCGGTAATCCACCCGGAAGAACGCCTGGAACATCCCGACAACGTGGTGGAAAGCGGGTACACCTGCACCGAGGCGATGCGCGAAGCCTCCCGCTGTCTTGATTGCGGCGTGGCTCCGGTGTTTGACGGAGTGCGGTGCGTGCTGTGCGGCGGCTGCGTGGATGTCTGCCCAACCCAATGCCTCAAAATCGTTCCCCTGGCGGCCCTCGAAAGCGATGAAAAACTGGAAGCCGCCATTGCAGCCACGTTGGGCGGGGAAATCGAATACGACGAAAACTCGGCCATTCTCAAGGATGAAGACCGGTGCATCCGCTGTGCGCTCTGTGCCATGCGGTGCCCGGCGGAAGCCATCTCGATGGAACGGGTAACCTTTTCAACCGAGTGGAGGTGTGCATGACCGTCAAAGCCGGCAAACCAAAATCACGACTGGACCCGGAACCGCTGCCGCGCCGCGATTTTCTCGGACTGGCTTCTCTCTGGGCGACTGCGGGGGCTTTGTTTTTCGCAGCCCTGGGAATGTTGCGTCTGCCCCGGACGGCGGTGCTCTCGTCACCTTCAAAAAAATTCACCGCCTCCTTGCCCGACAATCTGGCCGAAGGCGAAGCGTTTGTGCCGCCCGGCAGGGCCACCGCGATTTTCAAGGATAAGGAAGGCGTGTATGCGATTTCCACCATCTGCACCCATTTGGGCTGTGTGGTGAAACCTTCAGCCGAGGGCTTTGAATGCCCCTGCCACGGTTCGCGGTTTCATCCGGATGGAACGGTGGCCAAAGGTCCGGCTCCTAAACCGCTGCCCTGGCTGAAAATTTCGGTCAGCGGCGGGAAAGTGACCGTGGACGAAGGCACCACCGTCAAAGAAGGAACCAAGGTGTAGCCAAACCTGTAAACCCTTCATCCACGAAGGAACACGAAAAGACACGAAGGAAAACCCAAGGAATTCAATACATAGTCAGAAGTCGATTTCTTAAAAATCTGTTTTTTTCTTCCTTGGTGTTGCTTCGTGTTGCTTCGTGGATAAAAAAAGAAAGCCGATGGCTGTATGAACCAAGCTGACCAGCAACCCACGCACTCTCAGCCAACCGATGCGCTCTCCGAGTTTTGGAAGAACCTGAAAGCGGCCCCGCGTCTGTTGAAGGAAACGGCTTTTCGAACGGGCAAACCGACCACAGACCGCAGCCGGTCTTCGTTTGTTTTCGGAAATGTGTTTTTGCATTTGCACTCGGTCCGGACCCACCGCTGGAGCCTGCGCTGGTCCACCACGATGGGGCTTGGGATTGCCAGCACTTCGGCGTTTCTGATTACGCTGGTGACTGGCATTTTGCTGATGTTCTATTACAAGCCCTACACGGACGTGGCGTATCAGTCCATCAAAGACTTGCATTTCGTGGTGCCGACGGGCCGGTTTATCCGCAACATCCATCGCTGGGCGGCGAATGTGATGGTGATTTGTGTGATGCTGCACATGGCGCGGGCCTTTTATACGGCGGCTTACCGCAAACCACGCGAATTCAACTGGCTGATTGGCATGGGGCTCTTTGTGACCACACTGGGTCTTTCATTTACGGGGTATCTGCTCCCCTGGGACCAGTTGGCCTATTGGGCGATTACGATTGGAGCCAACATTGCCCAATCTCCGCGTGAATTGACCGACATCCACAACATTACCACCTGGTTTGACCCTGGCGGGCTCAACCGTTTGATTTTGCTGGGTTCGGATAAAGTCGGACCGGAAGCCCTGATTCGGTTTTACCTGCTCCATATCATGATTTTGCCGTTGGTGCTGGTGGCCTTGATGGCGGTCCATTTCTGGCGCATCCGGAAAGACGGCGGCCTGGCGCGCCCGGCGGATGCAACCGAGCGGGTCGGCGAAACCCTGGAGCCGGTCCAGCCGGTTTTCACCGAAAAGCCAACCAAAACCTATCATCTGGCGGCGCTGGTCAAAGGCCGCACACCGGCTGTCGGCAATGGGCCGGAGGGAACCGTTCCTTCGATGCCGCATCTGTTTTATGTGGAATTGAGTGTGTTGATGGTGACAACCCTGATTTGTCTGGGGTTGGCTTTGGTGCTGGATGCGCCGTTGAAAGAGTTGGCCAACCCGTCGGTTCCGGAAAACCCGGCCAAAGCGCCCTGGTATTTCCTGGGATTGCAGGAAATGGTCGCTTTTTCAGCCTTTATGGGAGGCATCGGGATTCCGACGGTGGTGCTGTTCGGTTTGGGGCTGATTCCATTTCTGGACCGGGAAAAAGCGGGCACTGGCGAATGGTTTGGCGGTCCCGGAGGCTGGCCGCTGGTCAAACGTTCCATCTGGATTGGTTTGGGGGCCGCCCTGCTGGTTGAGGCGTTTGTCATCCGGTTTGGCTGGTTGCGCGAATGGTTCCCCGGAATTCCCCAACTCATCATTACCTTTGTCAATCCGGGAACCGTGTTGACGCTTCTGTATGCCGCTTATTCGGTCTGGCTCGTCCGCAAATGGAATTCTACCAGGGCCGGTGCCTTGGGTCTGTTTACCTGTTTCCTGTGTGGTTTTCTGGTGTTGACCATCATCGGAACCTATTTCCGGGGGCCAAACTGGGAGTTTTTCTGGTCACCTGCGGACTGGCCCAAACACTAGGAAAAGGACTGAGGACTGAGGACTGAGGACTGAGGACTGAGATTTTTGAATGTTTGCAGTGAAAATACAAAAAAGTTCAGGTAGGGCCGTATGAACAAGACAAAACATTTGCTGCTCTGGTCAAGTGTCGGCGTCTGGTTGCTGCTGGTGGTCGCAGCCGTTCAGGAAAATTACTGGCGGGAATGGCGACAGGTGCAGGCATCAGCCACCGCACCCGACGGCCCGCTTGAAATCCGGCTGCGGCAGGTGGTCAATCCAACGTTGAATATCTCCGACCGCTGTGTGAGTTGCCACGTCGGGATGGCTCCGGGCGAAAGCGGCATTTCCGGCCCCAGGCTGGCGGTGGTGCATAAACCGGTGGTGCATGACCCGGCGGAAATGGGCTGCACCACCTGCCACGGAGGCCAGGGGGCTGCCACCGACAAAGATGACGCCCACGGAGACGTGCATTTCTGGCCCGAACCGATGTTGGCCAAAAACCATCTTTATGCCGGGTGCGGCAGTTGCCATACCACACTCAATATTCCCAATGCAGCGGTGTTTGAGCACAGCCGCAGCACCTTTGAACGGTTGGATTGTCTTGCTTGCCATAGGGTGGATGGGCGAGGCGGGACACTCCGGCCCGACAAAGGCGGGATGGAAGGTCCCGACCTTTCCCGCGTCGGAATGACGGGATTCAAAGCCGATTGGTATCCGCAGCATCTGGCCAAACACAACGAAGCCCAAACCGGTGTGTGGAAGACCTCTTTTGGTCCCATCAGTGAAGCCGACCAAAAGACCGCCGAAGCATTCCTCTCGACCCGCGTGGCAGCGCCCAGACTGGTTGAAGCCAAAGCCCAGTTTCATTCGCTCGGTTGCATGGGCTGTCACAAAATCGGTGGCGGGATGGGCGGAGACGCCGGAGTGGACCTTGCCCGCAGCGGCTTGAAGGACCCCGGACAACTCAATTTCGCCCAGGTGCCGGGTGCTCCGACCCTTTCCAACTGGCTGGCGGAACATTTCCGTTCGCCGGCGGGACTGGTGGCCGGTTCCCAAATGCCGATGCTTGGACTTTCGGAAAACCAGATTGAACTGCTGACCCTGTATGTGTTGTCCCTGCGGCGGCGGGATGTGCCCGGCAGTTATCTGCCCAAGGACCGGGTGAGCGCCATGCGGTTTAACGGACGGGAGTTTTCCTCCGATGGGGCTACGCTGTTTAGTGCGCTTTGTTCCGGCTGTCACGGAGCCACCGGGCAGGGAATGCGCTATCCGGGATTGCCACCGTTCCCCGCCATTGGAAAGTCTGATTTTCTGAGTCTGGTCAGCGATGAATTTCTCACGGAAACCATCACCAAAGGCCGACCCGGCAGAAAAATGCCGAAATGGGGCGAACTCGGTTTGAAGCCGGAGGATGTTGCGGCCCTGATTGGCTACCTGCGGCAGCTTTCCGTGACACCTGCCAAAGTGGAAACGACGCCCGCCCGCTGGGTCAAAGCCGACCCGAACTGGGGCCGCCAGCTTTTTGCCGCTTCCTGTGCGGGCTGCCACGGGACCAAAGGCGAAGGCATTGAAGGCCCGGCTCTCAACAATCAAGTCTTCCTCCGTTCCGCCACCGACTCACTTTTAACCGAGACCATCAAGAATGGTCGCCAGGGAACCGCCATGCGGGGATTTTCCCAGCCCTCATCCGTCTTCCCGGCTCTGACACCTGCCGAAATTGAGGCTGTGACAGCCTTCATTCGCACCTGGGAGGAGAAAAAGCCATGACAACGAAACTATCACGGCGTGATTTTTTCAAATTGGCAACCGCCGCCGGTTTTGGCGCGCTGGTCGCCTCCACGACGGATGCCTGGGCTTTGGACGCCATCACCAATCCGCTGGCGGTCTATCCTGACCGGGGCTGGGAACGGGTCTATCGTGATTTGTGGAAATATGATTCGAAATACACATTTTTGTGCGCTCCCAATGACACCCACAATTGCCTGCTCAATGCCCATGTGCGCAACGGCGTGGTGACCCGTATCGGCCCGACGATGCGTTACGGCGAGGCCGTGGACCTGGAGGGCAACGGCACCAGCCATCGCTGGGACCCGCGTGTCTGTCAAAAAGGACTGGCGCTGACCCGGCGTTTTTACGGTGACCGGCGGGTGCATCAATGTATGGTCCGGGCCGGTTTCAAGAAATGGGTGGAAGCCGGTTTTCCCCGGCAGGCGGACGGATTGCCGCTGCGGGAATATTTCCAGCGCGGGCGCGACGAGTGGGTGCGGGTCACGCATGACGAAGCCGCCAAAATCGTGGCCGCAGCGCTCAAAAACATTGCCGAAACCTACACTGGCGACGCCGGCAAGGAAAAGCTCAAACAACAGCACTACGACGAAGCGACCATCCAGGCCACCCAGGGCGTCGGTACGCAGGTGCTCAAGTTCCGGGGCGGAATGCCGTTGCTCGGCATTACCCGTGTGTTTGGCATGTATCGCATGGCCAATTCGATGGCCCTGCTGGATGCCCATATTCGCAAGGTTGGCCCCGACAAAGCCCTCGGCGCACGTGGTTTTGACAATTATTCGTGGCACACCGACTTGCCGCCCGGCCATCCCATGGTGACCGGACAGCAAACCGTGGAATTTGACCTGAACTGCACCGAATATGCCAAAACCGTCGTGGTCTGGGGCATGAACTGGATTACCACCAAGATGCCCGACGCCCATTGGCTGACCGAAGCCCGCATCAAGGGCACCAAAATTGTGGTGATTGCCTGCGAATATTCGGCCACGGCGACCAAAGGCGACGAGGTGTTGGTGGTTCGGCCCGGCACGACTCCGGCGCTGGCGTTGGGGTTTGCCCATGTCATCCTGCGCGACAACCTGTGGGACAAGGAATATGTCCGCCAATGGACCGACCTCCCGGTTCTGGTCCGGATGGACACGTTGAAATATCTGCGGGCCGAGGAAGTCTTTGGGCAAAAACCGGCGGAATTGAAAAACTACATCCAGATTCTGAAAGAAGGTGAGAAAGAACCGCCCGCCGCCCAGCACACCGGCATGGTGATTCCGGAAAAAATGCGCAACGCGTGGGGCGATTTCGTCTGGTGGGACAAAACCGCCAATGCTCCGCAGACCCTGACCCGCGATGCGGTGGGGAAAAATTCCTTCACGGCGGAACCGCTGCTGGATGGCGCGGTGCAGGTCAAACTGGCCAACGGGCAAACCGTGCGCTGCCGTCCGGTGTTTGATTTGGTCAAGGAATACACCGCTCATTTTGACCCCAAAACAATTGAGGAACTGACCTGGGCTCCGGCCCATGCGGTCGAATCCCTGGCCCGCCATTTTGCCAAAGACCCCGGCACGACGCTTTTTGCCATCGGGATGGGGCCGAATCAGTTTTTCAACAACGACAACAAGGACCGTGACATTTTCCTGCTGGCTGCCTTGACCGGAAACGTCGGCAAAATCAGCGGAAATGTGGGTTCCTATGCGGGAAATTACCGCGTGGCGCTGTTTAACGGCTGCCCTCAGTACATCAATGAAAATCCGTTTGACCTGGAACTGGACCCGGAAAAACCGGCCCGCCCGAAACAATACTGGAAAGCCGAGTCGGCGCATTACTACAACCACGAAGACCACCCGCTCCGGGTCGGCAACAAATTGCTGACGGGTTCCACGCATATTCCGACCCCGACCAAATCCATGTGGTTTGCCAATGCCAATTCCATTCTGGGAAACGTCAAATGGCACTTCAACACGGTGGTTAACGTGCTGCCCCGGATTGAAATGATTGCCGTCAATGAATGGTGGTGGTCCACCTCCTGCGAGTGGGCGGACGTGGTGTTCGGCGTGGATTCCTGGGCGGAGCTGAAACATCCGGATATGACCGCCTCGGTCACCAATCCCTTTTTGCAGATTTTCCCGGCCACACCACTGCCCCGGATTTTCCAAACCCTGGGCGACATCGAGGTGCAGGCGCTGGTTGGTTCCAAGCTGGCTGAACTGACTGGAGACAAACGTTTCAACGACTGCTGGAAGTTTGTCCGCGACTTCCGAACGGATGTCTACCTGCAACGGATTCTGAATGCCTCGACGAATACCAAGGGCTACAAAATCCAGGATTTGATTGCCAAGGCTCAGGAAGGGATTCCCGCCCTGATGAACAGCCGCACCACGCCCAAAACCGTGGGCTATGAACAGGTGACTGATTCGCAGCCCTGGTACACCAAAACCGGACGCCTGGAATTCTATCGGGAGGAAAACGAATTTATCGCCGCCGGGGAAAACCTGCCGGTACATCGGGAACCGGTGGATTCCACCTTTTATGAACCAAACATCATTATTGCCCCCAAACACGAGGCCATCCGACCGGAAGGGCCGGAGGTCTACGGCGTCAAACGGGAGGATTTGTCCTGCGAAGTCCGGTGCGGGCGCAACGTGGTCATGACCTGGGCGGAGGCCAAAAACTCACCCCATCCACTTATCAAATCCGGCTACAAATTCATTTTCCACACACCCAAATACCGGCATGGTTCGCACACCACGCCGATTGACACGGATATGGTGGCGATTCTGTTTGGACCGTTTGGCGACATTTACCGGCGCGACAAACGGATGCCCTTTGTGACCGAAGGCTATGTGGACATCAACCCGCAGGACGCCAAAGAGTTGGGCGTTCAGGACGGCGATTACGTCTGGGTGGACCCCGACCCCGAAGACCGGCCTTTCCGGGGCTGGCAAAACAACAGCCGCGACTATGCCTTTGCCCGCCTGCTCTGCCGGGCCCGTTATTACCCCGGCACGCCGCGCGGGGTGACGCGGATGTGGTTCAACATGTATGCCGCCACGCCCGGCTCCATGCAGGGGCAGCAGGAACGGCCCGACGGGCTGGCCAAAAATCCGCGCACCAATTATCAGGCCATGTTCCGCTCCGGTTCGCACCAGTCGGCCACGCGGGGCTGGCTCAAACCAACCTGGATGACCGATTCCCTGGTCCGTAAAAACATGTTCGGGCAAGGCATCGGTGCGGGGTTCCTGCCGGATGTCCATTGTCCGACCGGAGCGCCCCGCGAGGCCATCGTCAAAATTTCGAAAGCGGAACCGGGCGGCATCGGTGGCGAAGGCTTGTGGCGTCCGGCGGAGCTGGGCATCCGGCCCCGCTATGAATCCGACGCCATGAAAAAATATCTGGCCGGCGAATTTATCGCCAACCGAAAGGAAGGGTGAGGGTTATGGCACGAGTGTACAACTGGCAAATCGGGCGGGAAATGTCTTACTGGTATCCGGAGGAACGTCCGCAGAAACAATTCGCCGCCGTGTTTGACATCAACAAGTGCATTGCCTGCCAGACCTGCACGCTGGCCTGCAAAACCACCTGGACTTCGGGCAAGGGCCAGGAATACATGCTCTGGAACAACGTCGAAACGAAGCCCTACGGGTTTTATCCGCTGGCCTGGGACATCAACCTGCTGAACCGGCTCGACGGCCAGCAATGGAGCGGCCACCACTATGACGGACGGACGATTTTCGAGGCCGCACCGGAAGGCGAACGGGTGCTGGGCTGGCGTCCGGACGACCTGGACTATGCCTACCCCAACGTGGGCGAAGACGATTGCGCCGGACAAATCGAAAACGGGGCCAGCCTGAGCATTCCGCACATGACCTGGTTTTACTATCTGGCCCGGATTTGCAACCACTGCACCTATCCCGGCTGTCTGGCTTCGTGCCCCAGAGGCTCGATTTACAAGCGCCCGGAGGACGGCATCGTGCTGGTGGACCAGGGCCGCTGCCGGGGCTATCAGGAATGCGTCAAAGGGTGCCCCTATAAAAAAGTCTTTTTCAACCCGATGACGGGGACTTCGGAAAAATGTATTGCCTGCTTCCCCAAAATCGAGACGGGGCTGCAACCGCAATGCTTCGTCAACTGCATCGGCAAGATTCGGCTGGCGGGCTGGATTTCACGGCCTGAAGCCGCCAAAGCCGACAATCCGATTGATTATCTGGTCCATATCAAAAAAGTTGCCCTGCCGCTCTTTCCCCAATTTGGTCTGGAGCCAAACATTTACTACATTCCGCCGCTCCATGCCCCAAATTCCTTCCTCCACATGATGTTTGGGCCGGGTGTGCAGGAAGCCCAGGCGGCCTATCGCAACGCCCAGCAGGATTTGGATTTGGCGGGACTCCTGCAACTGTTTGGCTCGACCGAAGCCCTGATTCCCAAGTGGAAACGTGAAGGCGATTGGGTCTCCGGAATGAACGATGCCGGAGCGGTCATGGTCAAGGTGCCGCTCAAAGAGCCGGTTCATGTGCGGCAGCCCTATGACAAGCTCTATCAGATTTCACGGGTCAATTGTCCTTAATTTTTTAACCGCGAAACACGCGAAATACGCTAAAATAAAACCAAAAATTTTTCTTATATTTTCGCGTATTTCGCGTGTTTCTCGGTTTCAATAAATAAATAAAATCCAAAAGAATTCAAAAAATAGACCGAAATCCGACCCGG
>JAIBAN010000104.1 GCA_019695185.1 Blastocatellia bacterium
AAGCGGCGACAAGTCCCCGCACTCCAAAAGGACCAGGCATAGGTATTCCTACCTATGCAAAATGAGTAGTCCTACCTAGGCAAAATGAGTAGTCCTACGGATTCCCGCCGCCGCTTCCATACCCGATAATCCCCTCCGTCAAACAACAGGTAAACCATCAGGCTTCAACGCGCCCGCAGTCGCAGGCGGCACTGAACCGAAATTCCAACAGAAGGGGCTGGGTTCTATGCGGGCGCTTGTATCTCTGGTTGGCATCAGTCTGTACTTCATTATTTCCGGCTGGGCGCAGGTTGTCCGGGCGGGAAACGAATTTCCCCAGGTCTTTCAGATGCAGATTGTTGTCTTTCAGGACGGAACCAAACAAATCAGCCTGAACCCTGAGGCATTGGCCGGAGACATCCGCGCCTACGACGGATTGGTGCGCGCCGAGGAAACCGTCTTTAACGGCAAACCGGCGCAGGTTGTGACCTTGCATGTGCTGGCTTCCAACCGGGAACGGATTGTGGAACTGAAACGCCGGGCCGGTATCGAGACTGATGCGTTTCCGCTGATTGAAGGGGCATTTGAACGAAAAGAACGGCGGAGGGAATTTCCCACCCTCTATGCGGTGCAAATTTCATTTTGCGGAAAACAGCCCTTCCACCTGTCCCTTGACCCGACCCCGCTCGAAAAAAATGAACTGGACGAAAAAAAACTGGTCTCGCTGCTGGATGAACGCCAGCCCGACGACGGAGCCATTGGCCCTTGCCCGGTGCTGACCTGCCACGTCATCGGGTGGAGTCAGCAGGACCTGCGCCAACTGGCCAAACTGGCAGAAAAATAACGACGGTTTTCACTCTTGCACAAACCCGAATTGACTCACCACCTCGAACCATCAAAAGGAGTTTCCACCATGCGTCGTACCGTCCAAAAACTTATCAGCAGTGGCTTGACCTTTGGCCTGCTGGGCCTGACCGGCCTGGCCTCCACCCCGTTTTCCGCCCCGCTGCCGCCTCCACCCAGCGGTAAAACCCCGGTGCTCAATGTTGTGCTGCAAACCTTTGGCAGCCTCAAGGGGTTCGACCCGTCCAAATTCTTTAGTACCCTCAAGCAGGTGGCCCAGACCTACAATGTACCGCTTTCCAAAACCCTCCGCGGCAAGATTGCCCAGGCCGAAGCCCGCAACCAAAACCCGTTTGGCATCCGGCAGGCCAGTCTGCAGGACGGAAAACCGGCAGTTGCTCCGGTTGCTTACAAATCCGCCCTGCCACCCCAGGAGGAAGCCACAGCCAGTGACGACGAAGATGTTTTCACCATGTATGTTTTTATCGGCACCGATGATGCGGATGACGATGACGACGGCACTCCGGACGCCAAGGATACCGACAAGGATGGCGATGGAGTGGAGGACGCCAAAGAGGAACAGCAGGTGTTTGAGATTGACAAAGAATGGAAAGACGGTACCGATTTCGTTGATAACGACAAGGACAAAGGGATTTTCATCGAGATTTTCGACGGCGAGAAACACCATCAAATCCGGCTGGAAACCGAGGGAGATTCGTTGGAAGACACAGCTTCTGCCGCCCTGGACCGATTCCACGGCGCTGATGTGCAGTTGATGCGGGCCGCCTATGTCAAAACCGGTAATCCATTTGCTGCGCCGGTTCGCAGTGGTGCCAAACTCAATCGGAACGATATTCTGACCGCCACCTCCATCATCACCACTTTTGGCGGCCCTGCCCTCAGCATGGGCGCATCCGGGGCCAATTTGCTCGGAAAAGGAGAAGCGGCCAAAGAACTGAAAGACGGTGCCAATCTCATCAAAGCGGCGGAAAGTTCCGGGCTGGCCCGCGAAGGGGCCAAACTGGCGGTGCAGGTGCTGAACACCAAGGACGCCTACAACCGGTTCAACCAAACCAAACGGTAATCACTCTCCCGAACCCGTTTCCCAGACCACCGGAAACCTGCCGGTCATCCACGGCAGGTTTCCCTAAAAATCCGGGCTCACGAGTGTTCCCCATACCAGTGCTTCACCATCCTTCCCAAGACCAAACCTCAGCCTTTCATTCGAGAAAATGACCTATGCGAATTCATACCTTTCCTTCTTTTCCGATGCTGGCCTTTGCTATTTTCCTCGCGGTGCTGGCGTTCCCTGCCGAGGGGTTCGCCCAGGTTGAAGACGGAGCTTATGCAGTCGTCACCCTGGAGGGAAAAAACACTTACGATTTGCAAATCCAGGGCAAAACCTACCCTTGTTACCGCCACGGACGACTGACGGGAGGGATGGTCTATTACATTGACCCGGACAAGGGATGGAAAGGCGGTACGCCCGCCGCCGCCAAAACCGCCGGTTATGACATGCCCGCAGCAGGTTCCACCATCTATCTGGTGATGAATTTTGATTTTGGCGACGGACCCGGCAACAAGGTCTTCAAAGGCAAAGTCACCGGCATCGGCTCCAAAAGTTTCGACACGGGCAAGGTGTTCCTGGATGTGGAAGTGGACTTGGGCATGTTCAAATACGAAGGCATGGCTCACCACTATGCCACGGAAGCCGAATATAAAGAACTGGGTTGGCCCACCCCCTACTCCGTGAAAAAACCCGATATTGACGGCGCGCAGAGTCCGAATGCCGCCGAAGAGGAAAAAACCGCCGCCGCCCCTGAAGCCAAACCCGGCGAGGAAGCCAAAAAACACCCGCCCGCCGAACCCGGCAGCGGTTTCAGAATCACATTTGACTATGGGAAAGCTGACCAGTCGTTTACGCCAGCCGTGCGGGAACAACTGGAAGACGCCGCCAATTTTCTCGCCGGATTTATTGCCGATGACCGGGAAGTCACCGTCACGGTGGTGACAAATCCCGCGATTAAAGCCTTTGCTTCAGCGGCACCTTCGGAATGGGAGGAAAACACCGACGCGAAAGCCGCTCCGGTGGCGGGCGGCATTGCGTTCAACCCGAAAAGCATCAGCGACGTGAATGACAAGCAGGCCAGCATCGCTTCGCTCACGATTCACGAACTGCTCCATATTCTGGGATTCATCGAATCGGCGAAAGCCTATGCCAGATATTCAAAGGGCGGGATGTTTACCGGCCCCATCACCGTCAAAATGAACAACGGCAAACCGGTGGAAGCAGCCGGCGGCCATTTTTCCCGCAGTGTCGTGGACCCCAACGGGATGTCGCCCCGCATGGCCGACGGCGGCGGTGATTTGCTTTCGATTCTGGATTTGGCCGTGTTGGCCGACATGGGTTACACGATTCCCGTCCTGAAAGGAGCCAGCGGGCCGGTCAACCTGGGATTTACCCTCCATCCGAAACAAAGCCTGACCATGCATTACCCGGACGGCTCCCCGGCGTACCTCCTGCAAGGATACGGCGGCAATGATACCTTGATTGGCGGTGACATCCCGCTCAAGGATGGCAGGAAAGCCACCTTTCTCTTTGCCGGCGGCGGCGGGGACGACATTCTGGTGGGCGGAGCCGGTGAGAATGAAATGCGCGGCGACAACAGCCCCGTGGCCTCCTACGGGCAGGACGGCAAAGACACCTTTGTCATCACGCCCGAATGCGGCAACACCGCCATTCTCGATCTGGAGGACGGCAAGGACATCATTCTGCTCTCACCCGAATTCGGTATTTCCGACCTGGGCGAATACCTCAAGGACTCCAAAAATTTTGACACCCAAAAGTTCCCCGGAACTAATTTCTTCAACCCCCAAGTGTATGTGCTCAAACTGGGCAAAATCGAATTGAGCATCACCACGCGCGACAAAAAGAAAGCCACTGCCGCAAGTTTCAAAATCGGCGAATGGAAACCGGCGGAAAAATAACGCTGGATTTGACAGCGCCTGAACCAAAGCACAGGAGAGTTGTATGAAACTGGCATGGACCTTTCGCCTGAGTGTCTTCGGTTTCCTCTGGCTGCTGGGGCTGACCGCACCCGCGCTGGGGCAGGAAGCGGCGGGAAAATGGGAAGGCGAGCTCAATTACCAACAATTTAACGGAAAATTTGACGCTATCTCCTACGATTGGGATTTGCACAAATGGAACACCAAACTCACGATTTATCAGGTGGTGGTGGAACTCCAGCACGTCCGGGGGGAAAAATACACCGGCACCTATTCGATGAATTGCCAGGGCTGTACCGCTCCCTCCACGTTTCGCTTTGACGCGGTGCTTTCGGACACAGCGCTGGCGGGAGCCACCGAAGGGTTGCCTGTTAAGGGTGGAAACAACCCCGGCTATCTGGAAGTGACGCTGCGGGAGGACAACGGGCAGCACTATCTGGAAGGACTCTGGAAAACGACCAAAGCCGCTCCGGGGTGGCAGGGAAAGATTGCCCTCAGACGAACCGCAGGCGGGCCGGCCAAACAACCCAATGACGCGCATCCTGCCAATCACGAGACCGCTTTGGAGGTGGATGTCCCCTACCACATCATCCGAAGCGACAAAGCGACCCACCTGCGGCTAACCACCAATAAACAGGCAATTCTCACCGACGAGAGCGGCAGCGAAGAAGAAACCCAATGGAAGTTTGCCAGCGCTCCGGGGAAATACGCCGACTATTACCGCATCATTCCCGCCAGTCAGGATGACCATTGCCTGGAGGTTGATGCCGACACCGGAAAGGTTTCGGTCAAACCCATCGAAGACAAGGATTCCGGCGAACAATATTGGGCCATTGAGAAAAAAGGCGATTTTTACTTCCTGCGTTGTATCGGCACCAAAGGCACCCAGGTGCTTGACAATGATAACGCAGGCGCGGACGGACATACGATTGTCCGGCGGAAAGAGGATGACGACGCCAGCCAACTCTGGAAGCTGACGAAGCGCTAGCCTGCAACCGAATGGCGAAACCTGCGGGCTGATTGTTTGATAACCAAAAAACTGGAGAAACCCGGTATGAAACGCACTTGGCCAACCACTCTTGCCACTTTTTTTCTGGCATCCGCGCTGGGGTTCAATTCTTTACCCGGCGTTTGGGCGCAATCCAACCCCAAACCCTTTGACCCCGCCCAACAAAAAACCCAGGAATGGACCAACCTCCCGGAAATCATCCCTTTTGCCAATCCGGATGGAAGTCTGGACATTGCCTGGCGGGACCATTCCTCTCCGACCCCCAAAATCTATCTGACCAAATTTGCCAAAACGGGCGAAGGCTACAACCGGATTTCAGCGGAGGAGCTTCCAAGCCTCGGCGTGCTGGCCGGATTTACCAAAGACACCAAGGGCAACGCCTATCACCTGACGGCGGAACCGGGAAAAGGCGAGGAACCGAAACGGATTATCCTCTACAAAAACAAACAGAAGTTTTGGGATTTCAAGAAACAGGATGGTGACCAGCCGGGCGAATTGCCCAAACTGCCGCTTGACAACGGCACCTCCCAAATTGTGACCGGTGCGGGAAAGCTGTTTCTCGACATCAACCTGCTGCCGTCCCATGCCTATAACGTGATCCTTGATTTGGAAAATCCGGCGGTGAATGCCGCTCGTTGCGCGCGCGAAACCCTGTGGCACCATAATGTTGACCAGCGGGTGTTGTTTGACGGACAGGATTTTCTGGCGATTGAAAACCGGGACCACGAAGTCACGCTTTCCCTGATGAAATTCAGCCCGACTGAAAAATATCCGTTTGAACCCTATGCGGAACGCCTGCGGTCGGTCTTTACCCGGACCAACAATGGCAACAGTATCTTTACCGAACTCGGTGATATTGAGCCCGGCGTCGGTGACGGCAACGGCTATCTGGTTCTCTTTGCCAGCGAACGGGACTGGAATGACCAGATGGAGGGGCTCAACAAACCCGGCGAGCAAACCGGGCTGGGCGGCCAGTTGCAACCACGGGATTTGGCAGTGGTGCATGTCCGGAAGGACTTTGACAAACAGGAAATCAACTGGAAGGCCACCCCGGAGGAAAAGAAAATTGACGGGAACGAAATTTCCCAGGCTCCCAAACTGGTGGACACAACCGGTGTGGTCAACAGCATCGGGACGGGTAAAACCGTCACCTATCACGCCAAAAACGATGGCTGGGACTGGCCCAATTACAATGCCGAAACCGCCAAAATGATTGAATCCGGCGTGCTGGCGGAACGGGCCTATAAAACCGGCGGCGTCAATTGGCTGACCGGTTACGGGGCCTCGTATGAAACCTCCAAGTCACTGCCCGCCACGGGAAAATCCTTTCCCACCGTCGTGCATCCGAAACTGGTCCGACTGGCCGCCAACAGCTATATCGCCATTTGGGAGGAACACAGCGCCACCCGTGCCACGTGGGACAAGCGGATGTGTGACCGGACCTATCAGACCACCAAAGCCATGACCATCACCCTGGCCGATGAAGGCGGGAAAGTCCGGATCAAGGGCGGCACCCCCAAGGACCTGGGAAAAGTCCGCGTCATGGCGTTTGACGATGCTTTTAACCTCGGAGGCAAAGCCGCCTGGGTGACAGGCAGTGAAGCCACCAAATCCCTCAAATTAAACCTGCTTGACGCCGGGTTGACCCATCAGGTGCTTGATTTGCCGCTCATTGGCGATGCCAAATCCAGCAACAGCCAGCCCAGCCGGCCCGACCCCAAACCCGAAACCGCCGCCCAATCGGCCCCCCCAACCACCTCCAAGCCTGACGCCAAACCTGACGCCAAACCTGCGGCCACCGGCCTGTTTCAGGAATTTTCGGTCGAACAGGTCGGGGTCAAATTTTCCCAGGACTGGACCAATAGCCGGGATGACAAAGCGCGTCTGGTTACTTCCGTCAGTCCGGACAACAGTGTCCGGCTGTTTCTGAAAGGAACCAAACAAACGAGTTATGACCCGGTGCAGGAAAAAATGGCGGAACTCCTCGCCGGTCTTTTGCCGGGGCTCCGGGCACTGGAGGAAGGCGACACCCAACACGATATTGCCAAAGGCGGATTGGGACTTCGGATGGTGACCTACACGGCCCAACTCAACGGAAAGCCGGTCACCATCACGGTCGAATTTGCCAAGGATACGAGCCAGGACGCCGAGTTGACGGTGCTGCTGATTCGGTGTGTGGATGATGGCGTCAAAAAGCATGACGCCACCATCGCCAAAATTTCCCAATCGCTCCGTCACATCGGAGGCAAATAATCTGAGGAACACCACTATGAACAATGTAAAACGGTTTTTTGTGATTGGCTTTTGGTTTTTCCTGGCGTTGTGTCCGGCCAGTGTATACGGGCAAACCCTGGAGGGTGTCTGGGAAGGAAACAGCGTGTCGGTGAACCGGAATGCGAAAATTCCCCCCACGGCAGCCTATCGGTGGGACAAAGGCGGTTGGAATTTCACCCTGCCGAACGGAACCTGGTCAAGCTATTCCACCAAACTGGATATTCAAGGGACCTACCGCAACCTGACCGGCAATTATTCGGCGGATGACAAGCTCAACCCCAAAAATTCGGGTCACTATGCGTTCAGCGGTAATTTCAATTTCGAAAAGAAATTGATGGTGTGGCAGCCCGAACAAAAAATCGGCGGCAAGACGGAAGCCGCCAAAACCATCATCCGGTCTTTGACTTACAGCTACCAGGACGGTGACGACTACGAATACCTGAAAGGGAGATGGGCTTCAACCGATGGCTTCACCGGCATTATGGAATTTCGCCGCAAATACAGCGGAACGCCGCTCAAGGACGACCACTTTGAACCCGATTTCGTCGCCGTGGAAACCGGCGGCGAAGCGTATGTGATTCAATTTGAAGGCTATTACCTCGAACTCAACCAGGACCGGAGCGGCGTCCTGTCCACCAAACGAGATGACGGCGAGCATGCCCAGAAATGGAAATTTGAGCCTGCGCCCAAACAATTTCCCAAATCCTATCGCATCGTTCCGGTGGGAAAAGAGAATCATTGCCTGCAAATCGCAGATGAGGAAACCGGCACCCTCGCCATTGTGGACAACGAGGACAAACCCGACGGAGAGCAATTCTGGAGGTTTGAGCGAAACGGCGACGGCGTGTTGATTGTTAATTTCAAACTGGGTGGCCGGGCATTGGAAGTCAATAAGGATGACGGGGAGACCATCCTTCGTTCCCGGAACGAAACCCATGACGAAAAATGGAAATTGGAAAAGCAGTGATTGTTTCAACCCTCAACCACTGGAAAAGAAAATTCCAACCGAATGAACCCTCAATAAAGGAGCCGACCAAGATGCTCAAACCCATTTTCCCGATAAGGTCTCAGATTATGTTAAAGAAAATACACGTCCTGGTGGCATTGGTAATGTTACTTGGTGGAACCGGCACAGCCCTTGCGCAGAACGACGAGCAGTTGAAAAAAGAATTGTTCGAAGCCGCAAAAGCCGGTAATGCCGCCAAACTCAAGGAATCACTCGACAAAGGCGCAAATTTTACGGCCAAGGATGAAAAAACCGGAAAAACCGCCTTGCATTATGCCGTTTCGAGCGGCAACGCCGATTCAATCAAACTCATGATTGATGCCTTCCGGTCATTCAATATTGACAAGGCTGCCTATCAGCAAATGAAACCTGAGGAACAGGCGGGCTGGGTCAACAGCGTGAAAGACTTCCTGGTGGATGCCGACGGCAATACGCCGGTGGTGGAGGCCATCCAAAGCGGCAATCCCGAAGCGCTGCGGTTGATTCTGACGGCTGGTTTTATGTTACCGGCGCTGGTCAACCTGCCGGCCAAAAACTCCAGCAACGCCCTGCTGGAGGCCGCCAAAAAAGGCGACCTGCCCCTGGTGCAACTGCTGCTGGAAAACGGGGCCGACATCAAGTCAACCGATTCGCTGGGCCAGACCGCCCTCCATCTGGCGACTCCCCTGGGACGCCTCGAACTGGTCAAACTGCTGTTGGACAAAGGGGCGGATGCCAATGCCAAAACCAAAAGCGGCTGGACCGTGCTGCTCGGTATTGCCGAAATGGGGCCGAGTCCGGAACTGGTTCAGTTGCTGCTGGACCGGGGAGCCAATGTCAATGAAGTCGGCCCCCAGGGTTGCACGGCGCTGCTGCAAAACCTGCGGAGCGGCAGACAAACCATCCCCGTCCTGAAACTCCTGCTCGACAAAGGAGCCAATATCAATGCCGCTGATATCGGCGGAACGACGGCCCTTCACCGGGCGGCCTTCCATCAGGGAGCCGAAGCCGTCGTCCAGTTCCTGCTGGACCGCAATGCGGATCCAAATCTGAAAAACAACGATGGGAAAACAGCGTTGCAGATAGCCCTCAGTCGGGGGAACAACCAAAGCGCTGAATTTCTCAAGGCCAAAGGTGCCCAATAAAGCCGGGCGTGACGGGTTCAGTCACGCCTGCGTTGCCGCTTCCAGCAGAAAGTGAATCCTATGTCCAAGTCTTCTCTTTTCACGTTTTCGCTTCTTGCGGTCCTTTCCCTGGCAGGAATCAGCGGACCGGCGTTTCCGACCCGCGTCCAGGCGCAGGGCAAGGCCGATGCCGCCGGCCAGCCCCCGGCAGAGGTCAAAGGGTTGTTTGAATCCATCAACCACATGCGCACGGCCCCGGATGACTTCCCTGCCGCACTCGACAAAATGCTGGCGGCACAGGAGCCGGAATTTGCCACCAGCGAAACCTTTTCCAAAGACAAAATCAACGGAAAAACCCGCCTGCAAAACATGGATGACATCAAGTCGGTGATTGAAGCAGGAGAAAAACTGCCTCCCCTCGAATGGGACGCCGACCTGGCCGCCCTGGCCGCCAAAGACGGCGGGAAAAGCAACAACAACCTCTTCAAAGTCGAAGTCTGGCGCGGCGGCGGCGGCAAGCCTTCGGAACGGGTGCTCATGTGGTGGGCGGCGGACCGCAACCACGACGCCTTGCGCGAACTCCGCCGGACCAACCTCAAATATCTCGGCATCTATAAAAAACCGGGGGAAAACGATGATTACCTGATGTGCGCCAGCGCCCTCCGGGGAAAAGCGTTTCTGCTCAAAGAATCAGAGTTTGCCAACCGACCCTATGACCCGCGCGAAGACCAGAACCCACCCTGGAACGATGCTCTCAACGTCAAACAGCCCAACATCACGTCGTTTGTCAAAGCCGACGGCTCGCTCGATGTGGCCTGGCGCGATATGGGTGCGCCGCCCAGGGTGTTTCTGACCCGCTATTCGGCCAAAGGCGAAAAGGTTTTTACCAAGGAAGTGCCGGGCGTCAATCCAAATGAGCACCAACTGCTGGCCGGTTTCACCGAAGACCCCGACGGCAATATCTATATTTTGCGGGCACAGGACGAAGGCGACCACGACAAAAAGGACCAGCCCGACCCGCCCCGCAACGAAAAAGGCGAAACGGATAAAAGCTGGGACCGGCCCGAAATGATGAAACTGACCAAGCTGGACAAGGATGGGAAGGAACTCTGGACCAAAAATTTCGCCAAAAAAGGCGGCAATGCGTTTGGGTTCATCGCTCCCATGTCGCCCAACAAAAATGCGGAGGAATCGGGCCGTATCGCCGGCCATGACAGCCACGCCTCCACCAGCCGGATTGGGTATTTCGTCCACAAGGGGACGCCCATTATTTTCGGGCTTTACGGGGCCGCCACCGAATGGGACAAAGCCATCAGCGGACGGCATCAGAACGCTTACTGGCGGGCGGTGGATGCCAAAACCGGCGAACCGGTCGAAAACCTCAACGGTTCCGCCATGGCCCACAGCTTTGACAGCCAGTTGCTGGTTTCCGACGAAGGCGTGATTACCGCCGAACGAAGCGACAGCGGGCTGCTCATGTCCAATTACCTCTACACCCGCCCCTATCCGCTGATTTTCCACTTTTTCTATGCCTCCGCCACCGACGGCAACGAATGTTTCACCCAGTTGGGTTCGCTCCTTCCGGCCAGTGACGGGTATCTGGTGCTGGTGGCGGGCAACAACACGGAAACCGTGATTGGAAAATCGGTTTCGGGCAAGGCTTCGCAGGCCGAAATGCAGCGTCACCGGAATCTGCTGGTGATTCGGGTGAAAAAAGGCTTTGCCCAGGAAATTGACGCCATGGCCGACAAACCCGAAAGCAAAAAGGCGCTCGATGCGGTGCTCAACAGCATGGTCAAGTCAGAGGAACGGGACGGTTTTAACCTGATTGGCCGCACGTTTCTGACCCATTACAACAAGGATGAAAGCTACAGCGCCTCGCGTCCGAAGATGGTGCGGCTGGCCGATGGCAACTACATCGTGTTGTGGGAACGCTGGACCCACACGGTCAAAGCCGACCGCAACGAGTTGACCGGGGCGTTTGACTCCACCTGGGCCATGAAAATCAACCAGGACGGCGAGGTGCTCAAAGAAGCCGTCAAACTGTCTGATGCGGTCCGCATTACGCGCGGCGACGAGCCGGTTTTATGGAACGGCAAGGCCGCTTTCCTGGCTGGAGACGTGGTGGAAAACAAAATGCTGGTCCATACGGTGGACGCGGATTTGAACTTCAAAGTCCTGGCGTTGCCGTTGAACTGACCGGAAAACAGGACTGAGGACTGAGGACTGAGGACTGAGGACTGAGGCAATTGCCATCGGTTGATGGAAATCCGGCCAAAGTCCGCCAGTCTTCAATCCAGTCCGGGAGAAAAAAATATGAAAAACCTGCTTGTTCGTTTGTTGGCCACCGTTGTGCTCGGCCTTGGATTCACCATCATCGGTCAGGCTCAAACCAGCTATTGGATTGGCAGTCGTGAGGGGGAAGAGCTTCGCTTTGAAGTTCAGGTTCCCGCCGATGCCGTGGCGGTCATTCTCAACCAGAAGAAAGCACCCAACCGGGGCGACGACACAACACCCCGCTATCAAACCTTTTCCCACACGATTGACGGAAAAACCTATCGGTTTCACAGCAATGAAATCGGCTGGGAAACGCCAAAACTCAAAACCGGCAGCCTGACCTGGGTCGTCGAGGCCGGCATGGGAGCAGATTGGAAAACCTGTAGCACCAAAGACCCGCTCTGGGCTGATTTTGCCGAAGCACTGGCGGCACTTGGTTCCGGTTCCGACGGCTGGAGCCATGCCAAAGTCGTCATGGTTGAAAGCTCCGGCTCCGCCGCCCCTTCGGTCAAGGTCAATCTGGACGGCTCGATTGGCAAGCCCAGTGCAGGAACCATGGCGGTCTGGAAACTGACCGACTTCAACAGCAAGGCCAGCCTTTCAGCCGACGAACTGGAGGAAGTCCGCGAATACCTGTTGGCCGTTGCCAATGACGGGCGGGCCAATCCCGAATTCCGCCGCCAGCACAAATGCCAAAAAGCGCTTGATTTGCCGACCGGACTGAAACCGCTGGCGTTGGACGACAAACTCAATCAGGCCGCGCAAAATCAGGCTGAATATTGTGCCAAGGTCAAACAGGCGACCCACGACCAGGACAACCCCAAACTGGCCACCCTCGGAGACCGCATGAAAGCCTTTGGCCACCACGAAGGCGGGTTTGAGGCCGCCGGTTCGGGTTCGCTCCAGGCGTACCCCACCGGCTGGATGAAAAGCGAAACCCATTACCGTCCCTGGTGGGACCTGGACGGGCAATCCGTCACCCTGATTGGTTTTGGGGTGGCCAAAGGCGATGACGGCAACTGGTATCTGATTGCGGTCTTTGGCAATCCGGCCAAGGAAGATTGATTGTCACCAGCCAGCCGGTCACGTGGTCAACCCACAACCGAACCGGCGCTCCAGCCCCTTCCTCCACTTTGTAGGAAAGCAAAGGAAATTCATCATGAAACGAACTGTTGTTTTGTCTGCCCTGCTGGCGGCCTGTGTGACCGGCGGAGCCTGTGGCTCCTCCGCCCCGCCGGCCGCCCCCGTGCCCGCCTCCACGCCCTCAGCGGTTGCCGCCACAGCCAATTCAGCCGCAGCCACAGCTCCGGCCCCTGACCCGGTTCCCGTGGTGCGTGAATTTTATCAGTTGTATCTCAAGAACCTGACCGGCGGGAAAAGCACTCCGCCTGCCACCCTGGGCCAGTATCTCACCGAACGCATGCTGAAAGAGCAAAAGGACACCACCGACGAGGATGTCATCATTCGCGGTTCGGATTTTGACGAAGCCTGGGCGCGTGACCTGAATGTAGCGGTGGCCGGAAAACCTGCCGAAGGCAAGGCTCAGGTGGTCGTGGAATTGAAAAGCAAGGATGCCACCAAAAAGCTGAATCTCATGGTCCTGGCCCAGGGCAATACCTGGAAAATTGACGAAATCAAACTCCAGGATACAGCGGCTGCCCCGGCGACTGACACAGGCAGCCAAGCGGACCAGTCAAATGTCACCACCCAGGTGGTCAAGTTTAACCGGGGGGCAACTTCAGCCGACTATGAAGCCACGATTTCCCAGGGCGAAACCCACGTGTATGTGCTCAACGTCCGCAAAGGGCAATATTTCGGAGCCCAGACCTATAGCGATGATGATGTGGCATTCAAAGTCCGGCGCAAGAATGGCGAAGAACTGGAAAATCCGCCCGGCAGCACCAAATGGGGCGGCGAGGCCCCGGCCAGCGGCGATTACGAAATCGTTATTTCCGGCTTCAGGAAACCGACCAAATACTCAATCACCCTGAGCGCCCAATAAACCGGAAGCGCAATTGAAATCAGGCCGCCAGGCATTTGGAATTTTGGAATTCTTCACCACAGGCTTCATGTGCCGTTCCAGGCACATGAAGCCTGTGGTGAAAACAAAGAGTTTTATTTCGGGGCGGGAGCAATTTTCTCGTGAATCCCGTTGACTGCCATGAGGGCCGCCGAAGCATAGAGTTGATGGTATTCGGCCACCATTTCGCCGCTTTGAATCACCGGGTCGGTTGCCACCAGTTTTTCCGCTTCTTCACGGGTGTCCACGGCAAAAACGAACATGCCCCGCCAGTCGGATTTATCGCCAAACGGCCCTGCCACCACCAGTTTTCCAGCCTTCGCCAGCCGCTGAATATTGGCAAAATGGCCTTTGAACATGTCCGTTCGCGCCGGTCCATCCGGTACCCGCTGAGGACCGGTTTTGAGAATCACCAGAATGTACTTGCGCATGCCCCGCTCGTCGGCACCCAGTTGCCTGGCCAGCGCCGGGTCTGGAACGGATGCCGATTTATTCTCCTGCGCCGCCACCGGAACCACCATCAATAAGAAACACAAAAACCCAAAGACAAGTTTGAAACGCATGTTTTCCTCCCAGGAAATTTGGTGAACAGGCAAACCCGGTTGAAACTGTTCGGGTGCCTGTTTTGGTTTGTGATTGAACGGGAAATACCCTTGGAGCAGGCTGAGTTGTGGTTGAAAAGCGGCTACGTTTTCCGGCGCGGATTGGTTCACCGGGAATTGACACGAATGTGCCGGAACCCTGCCGGACTTCCGTTTTTGAACCGGTCGGGTGTAGACTTTGGCTTCACTCACGAAAAACCTTATTGAGACACAGCTTTATGGAAGAACTCAGTCTGTTGAAAGAACACCTGCTGGCCGGACGGTACAACGATGCTCTGGCTGTTGTTGAAGAGATGGAAGAAATGAGCAAACAGGACAAGCTCAACGCGATTGATTCGTTTCTGGTCCGGTTGTTGGTCCACCTCATCAAAAACCATGTGGAAAACCGGTTGACGACTTCCTGGGCCGTCTCCATCAGTGACTCCGTGCGGGAAATCCGGAAACGGAACCTCCGCGACAACCGGTCCTCCTGGTTGATTGTCGCTGGAGCATGGCGCGCTCCATTGGAAGAAGCTTTCCCCGATGCACTCGAATTCGCTTCCCGCGAAGCCTTCGGCGGGGTCTACCGCCGTGCCCAACTGGCCCCGCTGGTTGACCGCGAAGCAGTGTTGCAACGGGCTGAAAACCTGCTGGAATTGATGTTTGCCCATTCCCGCGAATCGCTTCCCGACGCGCTGGACGAAATGCTCGGAACACTGCCTGGCGGCGAAGGCTGGGAAAATCGGGGGAATTAAGAAACGGGACTGGAGCACAAGCGTCCCGCTTGCCTGTCTGAAAAAGAATGCGGACTAAAGGACCGCCCCGGATTGTTTTTTCGGCGGAAGCATTCTGCTTCCCTCTCATTTTTTTACCATGCAAGCGAGACGCTTGCGCTCCAGTCCCAAGCAGGATACCACCCCGCTTTCAACCTCAATCCCCTTCTTCCGGCTGTCCTGGTTTGGTTGCAGCGGGCTGGAGATGGGCGGGCAAGGCGGTAGCGCGAAACAAAATGTCACCGCCCGGCGGAGCATCCACGTCATATTGTCCGAATTTCTGCTGATAGGGCACTTTGCCGCCGTTGTTCTGGTTGTCCAAACCGGCAAACCACACCAGTGGCCCGTCCGGTTCCAGGCGGTAGCCGACCGGCTCTCCGGTGGCGACATCGGTGGGGACCTCCAGGTTCAGTTCCGCAAAAACCGCGACCAAATCACCCGGCCAGGAACCATGCGCAAATTTGAAGGCCCGTGCTGCGGCCAGACATTCCAGCGCTGTCAGATTGGCGTTGATGAGATAGAGTGAAGCCATGTTCCGACCGGCCAGGGGAAACCCGGTCATGCGTTCGGCATACCAGCGGCTCGGATTGGAAAGAAAGGAAGTTCCTTCACCGGCTCCGAAGCGCTCCATTTCCAGGTTTTCCAGCGTGCGCAGGCGTTGAAAATCCCAGGTTTCCAAAGACGGGCGGATGGCTTCCAGGCGACGGCGCGAAAGGTCCAGATAATCCCGGAAAAACCGGTAGCGAAAGCCCTTGAAAGCCCGGAATGGGACGTACTTCCCTTCCTCTTTGATATACCACGAGTGCATGTGGCGGGCCTGCGTCAGCCACTGGGCAAAGGCAGCCTGTGAGGGGGTTTCCAAACGGGTCCGCCACGTGCGACAGCCCCGGACCAAAAGCTCGCAGGTTGGACGGTCGGCCTCTCCGCTGAGAAGGAAATCGAACAACAGCTTGGTTCCGTCATGGCCGGTGATGCCCGCCCACAGAAACCGGCTATTGCCCTGTGATTGAAATGCAAACCCGGCCAGCAGGTACTCAGCCGCTTTTTGCGGCTGCTGTTGCTGCCGGCAGCGGAGTGCCTGAGCCTGGATGAGCCGTTCCAACAGATAATACTTGACCGAATCGTCTTTTCCGGGTTGATTGGCCTTGGCCACATCGGGCTGGCAGGCCGGGCGCTGGGCTCCCTCCAGCACGTGGACGAGGGCTTCCTGGTCGCGGTCCAGAATCGTGATGATGTCCTGATTGAGCGGGAGCGCACCGCTGACATACTCATTCAGCATTTCAAACTGGCGGCGGTTGTCGCCCCGGTCGTTCAATTTGAGCGAGGACAATGCCTGTTGGTAGGCCACCCAGGCGTTTTCTTGGGGCGGCAGGGGTTTCGAAACCGGTTCGGGCAGTTGCGGCAGGGGTCCTGCCGGGGGCACAAACAAGAGATACCCAATCCAGATGACCGGCACCACCAGAACCACCACGCCTGCTCCCACCAGCCATTTCACCATGGCCCAGCCAATGGATTTGGCGGCAGGAGCTTCCCCGACTCCCAAACGACGGGCGGCCCAGGTGTCAAAGACGACCACGGCCACAAGGGAAACCAGCACGCTCCCCAATCCGACCACTGATTTTCCATCGGGAAACTGGTTCATCAAAAGGGAAACCACCATCAAATAGGCGCTGCTGATAAATCCGAATATCCCGGCGGCAATGCCGCTCACAAAGGTCTGGCCGGTTTTGCTGTCCTGCGACAGCGGCGGAACCGGGCGCAAGACATTGATAAAGGAAATAATCACAAGCGCCGCCAGGAAAAAATTGGCGGTCAGCACCACGGCAATGCCCGCCGGATGTTTGACAAAAAAAAGAATCGTGACCAGCACCAACGGCAAGGTGAAATATTTGAGCAGCACGGCGGCCTGAATGCCATGCAGCAGGCGGCGTCCGGTGACCGGCGCAGCCCAGGAAACCCAGGCGGCTTCGGCGTGCGAAGTCTGTTTTGACATCAGCACACCTTCAATCAGATTCATAAAGCCATAGGAAATCACGACAAACTGGAGGTAAACCCAGGCTTCGCGGGAAAACAGCGTGCTGCCAAAAAAAACGATGAGCAGCAGTCGGGGAAAGAGGATTTTGAGCCGGGAAAACTCCTCCCGGCGCGAAACCGTGACCGTCATAGCCGCCAGTGCATACACCTGGTCCGGCAACAGCCACGGCCCCAGGCGTGGAATTGACCGGACCCCACGCAACAGATACATCACCAGCGGAGCCTCGACTTTCTGAGCGTCGGGTTGCAGCAGTTTTTCGGTTATCCGGGCATAGGCTTCCGACTGGTTGAATCCGAAGGCAAAAAATCCGGCCAGGGCAAACACCCCCAGCAGCGCCAACCGCTCGAAATTGACTTGTCCCGCCAGCCCGCCCGTCACCGTATCCACGACCCACGTGGAAGGCAGCCATTTCACCCACGAAATCCCGGTCAGGGTAATGCGCCGGACCCCGGTCAAATCCCCGACCATGGAAAAGAGCAATTGTCCCACCAAAATAAACAGCAGCAGGACCATATTGAATGACCGCAGAACATCCAGGCTGACCCACAACGAAGCAATGGTCAGCAGCGACAGCCAAATCAGGACTCCCGCCAGACAGGTCAGCGCCAGCAATCCCAAAACCGTGCCCAAAACCCCAAAGGAAAACCCAAAAGTCAAGCGGGCTCCAACCAAGGCCGGAAAGCCGAAACAGGCCACCACCAACAGAGCCAGCACGCCGAGGATGGCCGCCCGCGCCAGGGCCTGGGTATGCAAACTGATGGGCTTGGCATGGAGCACGTCAAGGTTGCGCAACCGCACGTCATGCGTATCGGGCACAATCATAAACACGACCAACCCCAGCACGACGGCACAAAACAGGTACAGATACGTGATGCCATCGGTGCAACGTCCGGCAGTGTTGGTAAACATCAGGCCGGAAAAGAGCATGGAAAAGATGATGGATGGCAGCGGACGGGACTTTTTATTGGTTTCCTTGTCCACATTGGGCCGAAACGTCTGCCGCAGCGACATGCCCAGCACCACCCGAAACTGGGTCCAATTGAATGGGCTGTTTTCGGAAAAAACCATAATTTGGGAGGACTGAGGACTGAGGACGAAATCCAGGACTGAGGACTGAGGACTGAGGACTGAGGACGAAATCCAGGACTGAAAACTGAATCCCAGAACTGATGGGACCTAAATATTGAAAGCCAAAGTTCTTCAGCCTCATGAGGGGGATAGTGTTTTCAGGAGACAAACCAAGTAATGCTCAGTCCTCAGTCCTCAGTCCTCAGTCCTGGATTTCGTCCTCAGTCCTGTTATGCTCTTCTTGACTTGATTCAATTTCGTGTGTTAGACAGAGCGCAGGCTACATTAGTTCCGTTTCATCGTCCAACAAATTCAAAATACAGCAGTTCCAATCGGTCTGCGCCCTTGTTTTTTTGGCTGCGAAGGTTCGGAGAGGCTGTGTTTTAAGATTTTTCCTGGAAAGGGTCTGCCCCAAAACACATGGAAACGGCGGAAAATGTCATTGAACTTGTAATTGACAGCAATTATCGCTTTATTGAATTGGTGGCAGCCGTCACTGACAACCTGACCCAAATCGTGGGTTTCTCGCAAGAGGAAGCTCATTGGGTTGGTTTGGCTGTCCGTGAATCGGTCATCAATGCCATCAAACACGGCAACCAGCATGACATCATGAAAAAAGTTGATGTGCGCTTTGCCATTTTTGATGAGCAGATTGATGTTTCCATTCGTGACCGGGGACACGGCTTTGATGCCAATGATTTACCCGACCCTTTGGACCCACAAAATCTTTTAAACCCAAACGGACGCGGCATTTTCTACATGCGCACGTTTATGGATGAAGTCAATTTCACGATGCACCCGCAAGGAGGCACCGTGGTTCGGATGTTGAAACGCAAAAGCGCATTGTCAAACAATTCGGAAACCGGCAGCGACGACGCCAATTAAAACAGTTTTGAGTTTTGAATTTTGACCCGACCAAATTCCTGACTGATGACTGTTCGGTATTGGATTGACTTCCATAAGTCTTGAACCTGTTGCAACCAAACCTCTACAACCTCAAGGAGCGCGAAACCTCATGTCTCTGAAGATACACAATCGTACCTCTGGCGAAGTTCACATTATGGACTTGGGCGGGAAAATCACCATTGGTGAAGGCAGTGTTCAACTCCGCGAAGCCGTTCGCCAAATGCTTGAAGCGGGAAACAACAAAATTCTGTTAAATCTGGGAGACGTCAGTTACGTTGATAGCTCCGGGATTGGTGAACTGGTGAGCAGTTATACCACCGTCAACAAACAAGGTGGCCAGCTCAAGCTCCTCAACCTGACCAAGAAAATTCAGGATTTGTTGATGATTACCAAACTGTTGACCGTGTTTGAAACCTTCGACAGTGAGGAAACCGCACTGAACAGCTACAAATAAGGCTGTACCGTTTGTTTGAGGTACCGGCACATGACCAAAGCGAGGCGTGGGCACGAGTGCTCCTGCTTCGCTTTTCTTTTTAGGGTCCAGGGTTTGGGGTTTAGGGTTTGCGGGCTTCGAATACTGGGAATTTGAAGGCTTTCAATTCTCAATTCGAAAAACCCTGAACCCTGAACCCTGAACCCTGAACCCTAGACCCTGAACCCTAGACCCTGAACCCTAGACCCTGAACCCTAGACCCTGAACCCTAGACCCTGAACCCTGAAAAAGTAATGACCCGTCTTTTCCCGATTTGGTTTTGTTGTTTTTTGTTGCTGGCGAATGGCGGCCCGGTTTTTGCTCAAAAAGAAGCACAACCGACAGCTCCCCCCCAGGCTCGTTCCAACGACGGCATCCAGGCAAACACCTATGTTGGCCCTGACGAACGGCTGTTTGCCGTGATGGCAGCGCTGACCGTGGCCGGTTTTGAGGATGAATCGCCCGGAGCCGCTCCCAATCCCTGGCGCAAGCTGTTACGGGATGAAATCAAGGTTTCCGACCCCCAACTGGTTTCCCGGATGCAGGCGTTTTATCGAACCAGTCTGCAAACCAGCCGGGACCGGGAAAGCGCTGCGACCCCCTTTCTGGCCTTGGCGTTTGCCATCGGTGCGGCTCCCAAGTTTGAAGCCCCGAAAAACCGGGAATTTCTGCCTGATGATGTCAATCAGGTGGTTGGTTTTGCCCCACTGGTGGCCGAATTTTATGCCAAATCAAATCTCAAGGAGCTGATTCCTAAATTTGCCCCGGCTTACAATCAAAATGCCGAGGCCCTCAAGGAAACCGCCAGCACCCAGTTTGTGGAAGTTCTTTCCCTGCTGCATACCATTCCGGTTTTGACCCTGCCCAATGACCCGGTTCCGTTGTCCCGGACAGCCGGAGCCGTCAGCCAATCCGACACCAAAAACAAAGGCTCCAAAGACGGACTGCAACTCCCGCAACCGAACCTCCCGCCCCGTGTGCGACGGTTGTTCCTCATCACCGACCTGTTGGGCCCCTCCGGGCGGATTTATACCCGCAATGACGTTCTCAACGGGGCTGACACGCAAACGGTTCGACGGGCCGGAGACGACTATCTGATGATTGTGGGACCAACCACAAACACTCCGGTAACCGCCCTGCGGTTAGTGGTGCTGCGGTTCGTCCTGGAACCCATTGTCGCCAAGGCAGGCACGCGCATTTCGCTGCGTCGTCCGGAAATTTCCGACCTGCTGGCGGCGGTTTTGAAAACCGACCCGAAAGACGAAAAAGGCCCCCGGTTCAACGTGTTTGAAACCGTGCGGGAATCCATGATTCGGGCGGCGGAAGCCCGGCTGCGGCTGCAAAAAGCCATGGCCGACAACCATCCGGTCGCCCCCAAGCTGGTCACCCAGTTTCAGGAAGATGCCCTGTTTGATGTCGGAACGGCTTACGACCGGGGCGCAGTGCTGGCCTATCATTTCTTTGAACAGTTGGACATTCTGGAAAAAGTCGGCATTGATATTTCGGAACAGTTCCCCAAAATGCTTGACAGCATTGATTTCACCCATGAAAAGAAACGGGCGGAAGAAACTGTCGCCCTGCGGGAACGGGTGAAAAAGCGCCGGGCGGAAGCGCCTCCGGTGACTGCTCCCGATACCAGCATTCGGGCGAGACTGGCGCAGGCTGACACGTTGCTTGGAAGTCGCCGTTTTAACGAGGCCAAACCCCTGCTGGAGGGAATTCTCAAAGAAGACCCTCAAAACGCACGGGCCGCGTTCGGACTCGCCCAGATTTTAAACAATGTTCCAACCCAAGCCGAACTTGATGACAAAACCGAGGAAGGCGACAAAATCTCGGCTCAGGAGGAACGGTTGGCAGCCGCCGTGGAGCAATACCGGATTGCCATCAAACTGGCCACGCCGGAAGAAAAATGGCTGGTTTCGCAGGCTTATGTGCTGATTGGACACATTTATGATTTTGCCAATCTGCGGGATGCCGCCATTGAAGCCTACAACCAGGCTCTGGCCTTGGGTGACGTTCCGGCTGGAGCCTATAAGGAAGCCCTGACCGGAAAAGAAAAACCTTTCAAAACCAATTAAAGGCTGAGGACTGAGGACTGAGGACTGAGGACTGAGTTTCAATCTAAAAACAGGGAATACGACAATTCCTCAACCTGAAAAAATCTCACTCAACCTTCAGCCCATATTCTTTTCTGGATGGTTTAATCCTTAACCTCAGTGATTTTGAAACTCAGTCCTCAGCCCTCATCACTTTCTTATGCCTTCCCCTCTCTCTCACCACCTTTGTTTTCGGCTGGCGCGGGCGGCCCGCTCGACCATGGGGCTTTACGAGCGCCGCTGCCGCGAAATCGGCCTGACCCCGATGCAGTTGCTGGTGCTGGGAGCCTTGCAAGAGCGTAACGCTGTCACCGTTGGCGAATTGGCCGAAGAACTGGGGTTTGACCAAACCACCATGACGCGGATTTTACAACGCATGGTCGAAGCCAAACTGGTCGAACAGATTCCTGACCCCGCCGACCGGCGGATTCGCCGGATTTACCTGCACCGGGATGCCAAAAAAATGCTCAAAAAGTGGATGGCAACGGTCCAGGAACTGGATGAAAACCTGACCGCCAGCCTTTCTCCGGAAGAACTGGCTGCGTTTTTCCAAACCCTGGAAAAGCTCAAGTAAAATGCCAGTCATTCCCAGGTTGGAATGTGGCGCGATTTGTTTCATCGCGCTTTTGCCCCTCTCTTACACTCAATTTGGAGAACCAAATAATTTTTTCCGAGCGCGATGAAACAAAACGCGCCACCATGAACTCACATGAAACTGACCTTTCTGGGCGGTGCGGATGAAATCGGAGCTTCCGGGACCCTGATTGAAACAGCGGGACGCCGGATTCTGGTGGATTGCGGTATTCGTCATCATAAACGGGACGGCGAAACCATTCCCTGGCTGGCAGCCGTGCAGGACGCCGGGCCGCTGGA
>JAIBAN010000105.1 GCA_019695185.1 Blastocatellia bacterium
GGCAAAAACCGGAAAATACGCGAAAAGCTCCCCCATTCCCGGCTGTCTGATTGATTTTCAAGGTCAACCAGGGGTTCCCAAAATGAAAAACCCAGGGCCTGCCAACCTCATGAAATATCCGGGATAGATTCCCAGGACATCCACCGGAAATTGGGTTTAAACCAAGTACCCGACATTATTGGCGGCCATTTCAGCCAACTGGTCCCGAGTTTTAGTTGGGGAACTTGAGGCTTTTTATCAAGTTTCCTCAACGTACCGGCGCATGTGGTCATTATCCAGTCAGTTTAAGTGTTTTGGAATCAACCGGATTTTGAAGGAATTTGCCTCAGTCTTCTTCAAACCCATGCGAACCAAATTTCAACGTCCGGCAGTTTTCAGTCACAGTTCGAAGCACGCTTTCGGAAACGCCGTTTGGCAGGTCGGCTTCAATTTCCAGTGTCACACGCACCTTAGCCCCCAGCAAACTGGTCAAATGCTGGATAACTTCTTCCGCTATCCTGCCTGCATCCCGTCCGACTCGCATGGGGTCCAGTTCCACAGCTCCGTGATAACGCCGTTTTTCTTTGGGAACCGAAACTGCGGGAGGGTCCGGGAACAGGCCCGTTTTGGTGGCTGGTTGTGACGCCACCGGGGCAGAAACAGGGGTGACCGTCAGGGGCTGAACAGGCTGGGTGGTTGAAACCTGGGCTCGAAGCGCATTTCGCGCCTGTTCGGCTGCCAGGTCCGCGTCAATTTGCCGCTGTGCGGCAGCCGGTTTGACCAGCACACTCGCGGAATCCAAATAGACATGGAGCGTACTTTCCCCAAACGACAACCCGGTGTAGCGGCCTTCCTCGGTCACCCCGGTGGCAAACCCGAAATAGTCCCGGCTGCGCAGCCCATCCCGAATGGTTTCGAGCAACACTTCCTGGTCCCGCAGGCGGGGCAGATAGTTGTAGGTGCCCAAATATTCCCACAGTTTCTTGACGCTTAAATGATCCTGGTCCCGCCAGAGCCAGCGGTCCAGCTCCATCCGCAGCAAAGCCGGCGACCATTTCAGAATCAGTTGCTCGCCGGATTTCATTTTGCGGGTGGCTTTGGCTGCAATGGATTCAGTCCCGCCGCCGATCCGGGTGGTTTCCCATTCAATGGGTCCGGTTCCTTCCTGGGTCGGGACCAGCAACCACCCAAATACCTCATTGATTTGACTGTCTACTGTGGTGGTCGCCCGTTTTTCGCTTTCGGTGGCCTGCCGCCGTTGATGGGCGTCCAGGTTGAGGGCCTCAGCGTCCTCGACGACCGATTTCCAGGCCAAAAATTTGCGGGTCTCACGCTCCAACCCATCTGTCAAATCCTGGTCCGGTGCAATAAAGGCCAGCATGTTCCGGTAATTGCGGGGCACGGTGCCGCGCTGGTTCAGGATTTCGCTGGCCGCCCGGATGGCGCTGCTGTCAGGCTGCCCTGACTTGTGGACATGCCCCAGCTTCAAAATCACAAGCCGCGCCGCAGCTTCATCCGGGACATCCGACGACGCGACGCAAGTGTGAATCGCCCGGAAATCGGCTCGGTCACGAATGAGTTTCAACCGGCGTTCGATCTCGTCTTCCACATCTTCGGGTTTGAATTGCTGGGCGCGGTCCTCGACGGTGCGCCGCAAATTGGGTTGCAGGTCATACCAATACCGCTGGTTGCTGCCGTAGAGGTGGGTCAACTGGTCCGTCATTTTCCCCAGAGCATCGTTAAAGACTGAAACCGTTTCTCCGGGTTGGACCACGCTCAGGCGAATCCGGATGTCTTCAATCCCTCGCACCCGCTGTTCCCGGACTGAAGGTGCGCTGCCTAAAAACACGCTCCGGCCCACCCGCCGGGCCGCCATGACCTGGCCCAAACGCGGATTTTGCGAATCAATCCGGAACGGCACCGAACGTTGTCCGTCCACATCGGTTTCGAGGATGGTATTCCAGCCTTCTGAAAGATACCGCGTCAGTTCTTCACGGACGGTGACCGAATCAAGCGGCACGCTGCCCGGCATAAGCATGAACCCTGCATCCTGGCGGACCCATAAATCGTGGATGACGCCGGCCATCAGACGCAGCACGCCGCGGGTTTTTTGAAACCGCTCAATCGTGGCCCAGTCGTTATAGAGCCGGTCAAAAATTTCGGGATGAATCGGGTAACAGCTTTTCAGCCGCTCAAAGTAGGCTAGTTCGCGGCATTCGCTGGGAAATTCACTGCTGTTGGAGCGGTACATTTCACTGAAGGCCCGGCAGACTTCATCCCGTGCGCCCGTGTCACGGACCGGCAAAAACAGCCGCCGCCGGACGATTTCAAAGCCTTCTTCCGCTCCCACCGGTTTCCAGATGGCTTCCATCCGGCCAAAGGTGTGTTCGATGATTTCCAGCGCCCGTTGTCCGGCCTCACCGCCGACTTCCACTTCGGATTCCGGAATTGAGGCCACCACCACGCTGTTTTGACTGGCGCGGGCGGCTTCGGTCAGTTCCTGCACAAAGGTCAGCACCGACTCAAACGTACCCGCCGGCAACCCTTGGACGCCGTAGATTTTCCGCGCATAGGCGACCAGTTCGTCAATCAGAATCAGGCACGGCCCACAGGTGTCAAACAGTTCCACCAGGGTTTCGGAACCCGGCGGAACCGACGATTTATCCGAGTCGCGGATGATGTCATAGATTTCCGGAACCCCTGAGCTTTCGGCCAACTGGGCGGCCATTTCGCCCCACAGCGTCCGGATGGTGATACCCGGAAAATTTGCTGGACGCCGGCTTTTGTTTGGATTTAGGGCCGTCCCCACCAAGACCGCCACGTTGGTTTTGGGAATCTCCGCCACTCCCGCGAATTCCTTGACTTCCCGGACATTCGGTATTTTGTCGGAGGCCACTTTTCCCCGCAGCAGGTGATAAAGGGCTAGCATGCTGTGGGTTTTGCCGCCGCCAAAGGCCGTTTTCAGTTGAATGACCGGTTCCCCGCCCTTGCCCGATACCCGTTGCAAAGCTTGGCCAAGGAGCCCGCGCATTCCTTCGGTAACGTAGGTCCGTCCGAAAAACTCCACCGGGTCCTGATATTCCACCTGGGCCGTGCCGCGCAGCACCTGCGACAGATCCGCCGCAAATTCCGCCTGCCGGTACCGACCTTCGGCCACATCCGGGTGCGGTTCTGCTACGAATCGCCAGGGCCGCAGCCCCCCCGGTTGACCGGCAGCTTTTGCCACGGCTTTTTCCGCAACTGGTGGGGCCGTGGCTGGGGCGGTGGTGGAGGCTCCGGTGGTGCCATAGCGAACTTCCCGCGCGAGTTCGCGGATGCGTTCCGTCGCTTCCGCATCAAGCTGCTCCATCATCCGGGTCATGGTGTCGAGCGCCCGCCACGCGTCGTCATCCTTCACGTCGCCCGCGCCCTTGTGCGCCCATTTGTTGCGTGTGGCGAGCAGTTCCTTGACCCAGTTGCGGTGGTCTTTGGTCAGCCGCTGCTTAAAGATTTCGTTCCAATGCAGGTCAATTAAAATCAGGCAGCGGGCGGCATCCAGGGAACCAACCAGGGCATCCTCCGTGCCGGATTTCGGCAAATCCTGGCGCTGATTATCATACAGTTTGTCGAGCACGCTGGTTTGCCACCAGGAACTGCCAAACTTGGATTCCAGATTGGCGCATACATAAGGAGCCAGCACCGCAGTCAGCAGCGAGAAGCCTTCCGTCAGGCGTTGATAATTATTCGGCATAGGTTAAGTTCCCGGCTTTATCCAAAAAGTGTGCCTTGGGTCGGCACGACGCTCGCAACCTGCGCGGCCTGGTCCTGAATGGCGGGCCACGAAACCACCAGCATGTTATAGGCCAAGGCTTCCTCGGCCCATTTTTTCCGCTCACACAAGGCATAAAGGCGATAGGCCAACGCTCGTGCATTTTCCGCCCGACCACCGCCCAACCGGTTGACCAATCTTGCCGCTGCCTGCTCACCGCCCGTATCCAGCCGTTTAATCAGATGCTGGACACATTCCCAAATCGTCACCCGGTCGTCAGCCGTCGGGTCCCAATTATCAGGCATTTCTTCGCGCTTGAGCAATCGTACCTTGCCGGCCCGCGAATGGAGCACCCCGGCTTCAACCAGTCCCGCCGTCGAAGTATTTTTCGCCCTCGCAAGCACATCGGCTTCGCCAAACGGGCCTTCACCACTGCCGTATTGTTCAAACCACGTCAGGCAAAACCGCGTGTCGCCGTCCATTTCGCCTTCCTGGGCAGCCAAGTAGGCATCCAGTTCCTGATTGATGATTTGCAGCGCCGTTCGCACCGACATCCGGTTGCCGTCGGCCTCCAAAACCTGGGCATAGTGCGAAAACACCGCCATTCCCGGCCCAATTGTCGCCTGGGCGAAATCCACCGGGGCAATGTTTCCATGCTGCAAATTGCGGAGTGCGGGCGGCAATTCCCGCTTGAGGGCATTCAGAAACTCCCGCCGGGTGGCCATCGGTGCGGTTACAGGTCGCGGGCGGCAGACCAACACGATGGACGAAGCCAGGGCGTTGGTGCCGATGCTGATACTTCGTGCTCCACGCTCGGTTCTTACCGGCCAAGTTCCATTAATGGAAAAACCCGCCTGGATTAACCCTTCAAGCATGGTTTCCCAACCGGTTGAGGACACATTTGCATTGGAATCAGTTTCTTCACTATCTTCCTCGGTTTCAGACTGCTTAAAAGCGTAGTAAACCGTTAAAGGAAAATCAGGATGTTGACCTTTGCGCATTTGCCCAAATGTTTTTCCTAATCCCGTCTCAAAAAACTCCTGGGCTTTTTGTTTATCCCCGCCAAAACGATAGGGGGTTGCCACCAATTCCTGTGCTTTGGGAACCAACAACGTACCTAAAATGTCGGGATAAATGTCTTTGAGTGAGCGCCTGAGCCAAACGTAAAAGAAGTCGGAAAGGTCTGCATACCCAATGTTGTCGTAGTAAGGTGGGTCAGTGCAAAATACAACTTGATTGTTCACCTCAAAAGAAGTGGCATCCTTTTGATTTACCAAACCTTGCTTGGAATTAACGGCAAACCCTCTTTCAATTGCCTCACCAATTCCTCTTAGTGTGACTTGCAAGTCACCAGCCGCCTGAGCAAACACATTTACTTCTGAATAATCCCAACACATTGGCAATGCTTGTCGGGCAAAGGTGGATTTTGCCTGATCCCTAGTTGGACTCCACATTACCAATGAGCTGTTATAATCAGCCAGTTTACTTATCCCAAATCCCAAATACGTTCGCACTGCATCAGCGTAGGCTTGCGCCTGTCCCGGTGGAATTCCTTCATTCTCAGTATCAACCAGGACTTTTTCGTGGGCTTCTTCCACCAAATCGGTGAAGGTTGTAAGGGCAACGAGTTGGCGGGAAGTGAAGTAGTCAGAAAAAACCTTAAAACCGTAAATTCTTCCTTGAGCGTTACTTGCAAATGTTCCTTTGGCGGGCTCGTTTGGAAACTTACTCTCCAATTGATTGATCTTGATGTACTGATTGACTTCTTCAGTGCTAATGGCAGTTTGAATTTGATCAAAGGATAAATAATTCCGTCCGTTTTTACCTTCAACTACCACACTTAAACCCATGGCCCCCATTCGACCTACATTTGCTTCAGAATCAATGTAATCCCCTTTAGCCACCCCGTTTCCACAGGCGGGACACTGAAAAGAAGCCTTCACTTTTTTGCCTTTTTCATTGGAAACACTGGTTCCAAACCCAATCCTTTTGGCTTCAGTTTGGTCTAATTTGCCGGTTTTGACTTCAAAAGAAATCACCGGCGGCTTTCCATCGATTCCAGGTGTCACCATCGGTTCAACCCAGGCTTCCTTGCCTTTTTTTGTTGCAAGCGCAAATGAGCGCACCAGCGGCATTTGTGCCCCACAAGCTGGGTTGGGACATTTCACCGTCCGTGCCCAGAGCCACGCAATCACCGTAGCCTGGCTGCCATCTGGCAAGATCGCTTTGGGGTAGAGATGTCCGATGCGCTTTTCCCCCTCGTCCCGTATCCATTGGCCGTAGTAGCGCACATCTTCCGCCAGCCCCTGCGCCCCTTTCCAGGTTCCGCCTTTGAGGAGGGAGGTTTTCGCCTTGGGGTTGACCGGCGGCATCCCGGCAAATTTCGGTGGAATTTCAATCAGGGCTTTGTTGATGAGAACCGCCACCGGGTTGAGGTCGCTGGCATGGGCTTCGAGGCCCAGCCGTTGCGCCTCCAACGGAATCGAGCCACCGCCGCAAAAGGGATCATAGACCGGCGGCGGATTACCTCCGGTGGATTTGTGGATTTCCACTTTGGCTGCTGCCAGCACCGTTTCATTGTTGATGTTTTCCCATTTAACCAAATCCTCGATGATGCGAAAAAGGCGCTGACGTTCTTTCTCCTGGCTTTCTTCGGTCGGGAACTCAGCGGGGAGACTCGACGGGTCATCCACCAGCGACGCAAAAAGCACCGCCCGGCAGGCCGCCAGCGGTCGCCGCGCCCACCACAAATGGAGTGTGCTGGGATGCCCGTGCCGAATTGATTTTTCCCGCGCCGATTCGGCATTGATGGCTTCGAGCGGAAGCGCGACTTCGATGAGTTTCTTTTTGTAGGTCATACGACGAGGCCCAAGCGTCTGCCCTGGAGGCAGCGTTTTTCTTTGATTTCGAGTGCTTTGGAAGTACTACCAGATGCCGCAAGAACCGGCGGGAAGAAACAGGGAATTGGTGGCAATCTATGCGTTTTTTCGCGGAGGATGTCAATCCCTTAATTCCGGAAAATAAAGTGTGGTGTAGTCTCTCATCCGGATAAATGCCGCATCGGCCTCTCGTTCACTCTCCGATTTCCGGCTCCAAGTGGTGTAAAGACCTTCATACCGAACCGCCTCCGGTACGTTGTAATTGTAGGTTTCCAAGAAGAGCCGCCGGGCAACCTGGGCGGTGTGGGAATTCCAATTCAGCCACCGCTCCCGGATCAAACCCCGCTGGATGAAAAATAAAACCATGCACAAGCGGTCCTTGCTTTGGGAATAGTCAGGATTGGAAATGAAGGATTTGCTCCACTCGACTTTTGAATCACTTCCGTTTTGTTGCCACTCAAGATTGTTTCCTGTTTCAGCATAGGCATAGCCGTCAAAGCGCAATGAATACGCGGTTACAACTTCGTTTTCCTTGGTTTCAAATTGTTCATCCAGGCGAAACCCACCCAAAATCCTCGGGTATACCTCAAACAGCCTTGCCAGTACTTCCAAGTCCCGGTTTCTCCCAACCGGGTTCAGGGTTTGTGAAATATGTGGCTCAACAGCTTCAATCGGAACCCACTTGGAATTGTTTTCCTTGTTTGGTTTGGTCGTAATTTCGCGGAATGGGTTCATCACGAAGAACTCGGTGAGGGAGGTTCCGCCGGCAAATTCACCCGGCAGTTTGAGAAGCGGTAAGGGAAAAATACCGGTTTTGTCCTGTACCACCCGCTGGGCTGATTCAAAGGGTTTCAGGTCCGGTTTGGCTTTTCCCTTTGGGAAAGTCCAAACGTAGCCATCAAAATGATTCTTCGGTTCCACCAGCAAAATGTGGCCCTCGGGATTGATGACAAGGCCGCCATAGGAACGGGACAGGTTTTTCATAGGCATCACGCCCAATCAGAAACTGGTTTTGGTGGCTACCGGGGTTTGTCCCCGCTGGAGCAGGTCTTTCAGGTTGTAATTGACGCTTGTGACGGAAAACTCAACCACCTGGTCAAAGGGTTTGCGAATGTAAACGGGTGCGCTGACAGATTCGCCCTCTATCTCAACAATTGCCAAAATAAAGGTCTCCGGTTTGTTATGCGCTGTCAATATCTGCGACCGGGAAACCGTTACGGTGGTTGAACCTTTGGCTTTGCCCTTCACTTCCAGAAAAAACACCTCCCCGCTTTCAGGCTCGGTCGAACAAATGTCATAGCCATTATGGTTATGTTCCATTTCACGAGGGATGCGACCAAGCTGACGCTCGGTTTCCATGACCTTGGCAATCGCCAAACGGTCAATCCGGCGGCGTTCCTCCTGGGAAATGACGATTTCTTCCAACTCCATTTCTCGCAGCAGATGGACCGGAATTACCACTGCGCCACCAATCACAGTCGGAGGCAGGGGCGATACATGGCGTTCCTGTTCCAGTTCGGCTTCGCGTCGTTTCAGACGCAACTCCAGGTCATTGGCCCGGACCTGGGCATTTTCGGAATTGAGCTTGGCATTGACTTTCCCGGCCCGTTCCTGTTCCCGCAGATGGTTGGCCCGGTTGTCCCAGTAATTGATTTCCGCCAGCAACCGTTTCCGGACGGCGGTTCGTGTTTTTTCAACTGCCGCCAACCGGCGGGAACGAACTTCGTCAAGGTGGCCCGGAACCACTTCAGCGACTGCGTAATTGACCACCTGCGAAGCGCAGTCCTGCTGGAGCCAACCTGTCTGCAACAGGTCTTGCACGGCACGTGTTTCATCTGATTCCATGGGACGATAATCCAGATAAGGCGCGATTCCGGCATCAATAATCGCGCCTGATTCGGTAATTTCCACAAACTGCATCCGGCGCGAAATGGTCCGTCGGGTGCCGTCCGAATTGAGCCGCGCATCCTGGATGATGTGGTCCAGGAAAAACAAAACCCGGATTTCATCACCAATTTCAGCATTCTGGTCAATCAAAACGCTACCTTGGTTAAGCAGGGAAAAGTGCTTTTCGAGAACCAGCTCAATCGTGGCATCCAGCAGCGGATGGCCTGGACAAATGAATTCTGCCGGTCCAGGTTTTCCGTCCACGTCAATCCGGGTTTTGTCAAAAGTGATGCGTTCGTATTTGTTGGCAATTGCCACCCTGCGCCCGCTTTTGCGTTCCCAGTTGCGAATTTCGGCGGGGACATGGGTAATGGCATAGCGGTCGGCCTCGCGGTTTCGCACAGCCCCGCCCAGATGCTTAAAGGCAGCCAGGAAAAAGGCAGCTATATTGTGGGGTTGCAACCGGCGGGCTTGCAGGCATTCCATTTCCTCCCGGATGGAGCGAACCCGAGTCACGTCCATGGTTTCGCGGGCCAGGGCATGCTCCTCCAGGAGTTCCTCCAGCCGGTGGCGGTCCATGTGCTGGTCAATCACCTGATTCAGTTTGGCTTTGATTTCGGGTTGGTCACCATAGCGAATTGCCTCCAGCAGCAAATTCCGGAGCGGCACATCGTTAAAGACCTTGCCCAGCACATCAAACACCTTGCCACCCAGCGCTTCGCGTTCCTTTTCGAGCTTTTCAAGCAGGCGTTGAAACACCTGGCCTTCCCGCGTGGTGACGGCCACCAGATTCCACAAATGACAAACTTCGGTTTGCTTAATCCGGTGAATCCGACCAAACCGCTGCTCAATCCGGTTGGGATTCCAGGGCAGGTCATAGTTGACCATCAGATGCGCGCGTTGGAGGTTGATGCCTTCCCCGGCTGCGTCGGTCGCCACCAGGACCAGAACTTCAGGGTCATTTTTGAAGATTTCCTCGGCTTTTTTGCGGTCCCGGCGATTGAGTCCCCCATGAATCGTGATGACTGATTCGGCCCGGCCAAACAGATTGCGAATCTGGCTTTGCAGGTAATTGAGCGTGTCCCGGTGCTCGGTAAAAACAATCAGCTTCCGCAGCCGGCCACCTTCCTCAAGTTGGGGTGCATTGTTTTGCAAAATCCCGGACAGTTCATCCCATTTCCGGTCCACGCCGCTCCGGCGCACCACCTGGGCCTTGGTTTCCAACCTTTTGAGCGTCTCGATTTCCTTTTCCAACTGCGCGATGGTGCGGGACGCCGAAGCCAGGTCAAGCAACTGGTTTTCGACCGTTTCAACTTCCGCATCGGGTGCATCCTCAAAGTCGTCCCAATCCTCCGGGACCACACCAGCCAGTTCCTTCGGCATGGAAAGCTCGCTTTCCGCGCTTTTCTTTTTGGCCTGTTCTTCCGCCAGCCGGATTTCCAACCGTTGCCGGCGGCGTTTGAGAGACTGGAAAATTGCTTCGGGAGAGGAAGCCAGCCGGCGCTGCAAAATCGTGAGCGCAAAGCCGACCACCGTTCGCTGGTTGCCTTCCAGCTCGTCAGCCCGATTCATTTCCTCAGTCACATAACTGGTGACTTCGCGGTACAACTCCGCTTCCAGGCTGGAGAGCGTATACTCCACGCTATAGGCCCGGCGCTCTGGGAAAAGGGGGCGTCCGTCAAACTTGACCAGTTGTTCCTTGATCATCCGGCGCATGAGGTCCGATGTTTCCGCCACATGGACGCCTTCGCGGAACTTCCCTTCAAACCGGTCGGCATCCAAAAGCGCCATGAAAAGCTGAAAGTCCTCTTCCTTGCCGTTGTGGGGTGTGGCCGACATCAACAGAAAATGGCGGCTTTGCTTTTCGAGCAACTGGCCCAACCGGTAGCGTTTTGTGTACCGCACTTCCCCGCCGAAAAAGGACGCCGACATTTTGTGGGCTTCGTCGCAAATCACCAAATCCCAGTTCGCCATTTCCAGCTTCTCAAGCAAATCCTGGTTGCGCGACAGGTGATCCAGTCGGGCAATCAGTCGGTCTTTTTCCAAAAAAGGATTGCCGGTGCGGGAGGATTCGGACATTTCACGGCTGAAAATCTCGAAATGCAATCCAAACTTGGTGTCCAATTCGTCCTGCCATTGCTCCACCAGGCTGCCGGGAGCGACAATCAGACACCGTCGCACATCCCCGCGTAAAATCAGTTCCTTTATGAAAAGCCCCGCCATGACGGTTTTTCCCGCGCCGGGGTCATCGGCCAACAAAAACCGGAGCGGCTGCCGCGGCAGCATCTCCTCGTAAACTGCGGTGATTTGGTGCGGCAACGGGTCAATATCCGAAATATGGACGGCCAGCATCGGGTCAAACAAGTACGCCAAGTGAATCCGATAGGCTTCCGACGCCATCCGCAGCAATTCTCCATCGGCGGCAAAGGTCCAGCGATTGCCGGTCGGAACCAGTTCCAGTTTGGCTTCATCGTTTCGGTACAATAATTCCTGGCCCAGATTCCCGTTGGCATCCTGGTAGGTTAACTTGAGGGCCGCGTCTCCGATCCCCTCCGCTCCGATAACGGTCACGGCAAGGTTGGGCCGCACCCCTTTCAGGATTGTTCCCGGTTTGATTTCTTCAAGTCGGACCATTTTGCTGCCTCCAATTGGTTGTTGGCCGAACTCCTGCCGTTGAGTGAATCACAAATACAGGTGGTGAGTGAAGAATACCTTTGATCCAACTGAAGGTTTCCCCTGTTTTAGAGGGAAACCTTCAGACCAGGCTGCCGGGCTATTTCACTTTTACTCCGCCGTCACTTTCATCCTGGGCAGCGTTACCTACCGCGTCCAGTGCAATCACCCTGATTTTGGCCGCTTTGGCTTTGGGCAAAGTTGCTGGAATGGCGTAGGTAAAACTGCGGGCTGCGCCACTGAGTCCCGTTACCACCGTGGTCGAGTAGTTGACTCCGTCCAAGGCCAGCAAAAGGTCATGCCGGGCCAGGGCTTCATTATCGGACGACTCCCAACTGATGGTAAAGCTGCTGCCCCATTTGAGTTTTTCGCCACCATTGGGAGCGACGACTCGCACAATGGGTGCAGTTATATCGCCGGGCTGCACCGTCAGGCTGGCGCTCGCACTGCGCCGCAGGTTGCCGCCCTCACCCTGAATGGTAAAGCTGTAGGTTCCCGGTGGAGTCGTTCCGCTCGTGACCAACTGGAAATTGACCGGGAACTGGAATTCAGCCGGAATCTGCCAGCGGCAACCGGGAGGCAGGTTTGTGGCTTCAACCGACACCACACTGGAAAACCCTCCCTGATTGGTGCGGTTGAGTGTATAGGTTGCGCTTTGTCCGGCTCGCACCGTCTGGCTGGCTGGTGTCACGGCCAGCGAAAAATCCGCTGTCACGGGTTGGGTGACCACCAGGGTGGCCGAGGTGCTTCGGCGAATGCCCGGAATTTCGCCCGTCACAATAAAGGAGTAGGTGCCGGGCGGAGTGGTCGGGCTGGTGACAATCCGGAACGGAAACGGGAAGTTTCCATAGTTGGATTCAAACCTGGTCGCCGGGGGCAGATTCTGGGCTGAAATTGTCACGTTTCCGACCTGGCCACTGGCATTGATGCCAAGCACATAGCTGGCCGCCTCACCGGCCTGGACCGTCTGGGAGGCCGGGGAAATCATCAGGTCGAAATCCCCCTGCGAGGTCGAGGTCACTTTGAGCGATACGTCGTCCACCCGCATGGTGGAAGGTAACAAGGCATCGTTGATGCCCACGAAGGAAACCACCACCGTCCGTCCGCGATAAGCAGCCAGATTGTAGGGACCACGCAGGGTAAAGGTTCCAATCCGCTGCTGGTCGCGGTTGGACCAGGCATCCACCGTTTCCAGGACTTTCCCCGTTGTATCCAGAATCTGGATGCCGAACAAATCATCATCCCTGGTTGAACTGGCCGGCTCATCCGAAATGAGGTTGATATAACAGCTCAATTGGGTCGGCCCGGCTCCCGACGGCAGACTGACGGTCTGCTGCACTTCGTCAAAAGCGTTATTGATGAGTCCCAGGGCCGCAGAAGAAGTTCCTGTGCGGGCAATCGAGGAAATGATGCCCCCGTCAAAGACCCAGGAGGTTTTCCCGGATTCAAACCCTCCGTTGCGGATGTATTCGACTGCCTGTTGCTGTGGCTCGACACCCAGCCCCAGCGGAATTGTCTCAGAACCATCAGCGGTTTCAGCTTTTCGCAGACGAAAATCGCGCAATGCCACCACTCGCTCCGGTGCCACATGGCGAAGGGACACTGTCTGGTTTTTCAGCCAGATTTCGCTTTCATGTCTTCGACTCGGACGGGTATCGGCCCGGCCTGCCTGTTCGGTTGAAATTTCCTGCATGGCGGCGATTCCTGGAAAAATCCCTGCCAGCAGACACACAAGTCCCAAACCCACACAAAGTCTGTGAAACATATAAAACCTCTTTCTTTTGAGGAGAAAACCAACCTGACCTGGGATGAGGACAGGTTTATTCAATCTGAAAATTTCTGTTATGGCTCCATCCACACCTGAACTTTGAGCATGGACCAGGTTGGTCCGTTCGGGTTGATTGCGGTTGCTGAGGCGTACAGTGTCGCCCCCTGCTGGAGCAGAAGGTGAATGGTCTGGTTTTGGGTGCGCGGGATGTAACCAATTTTTTCGCCTTCCCGCTCAATCCGGACCGCATACCGGTCATATTGATTTTCCGGTTCTGGAATCAAGGCGAACCGCTCTGCCGGCAGGAATCCATCAATCCGGTCCGGTCCGGGATAGAATTGAAACCCGGCCACAAAAAACTCATTCAAGGCATACCGCTGAGGTAAGCCTGCTGCAATTCCCCGGCCTCCGCGTTCCAGCCAAAGCGAGGCAAAGGGAAGGGTCAACATCCAAAACAAAAGACTGCGCCGGGTTTCATCCATACGGTTGCTCCTCCAAACCATGCGAAGTTACTTGTGAAATCGTTGGTTGGGAGAGTTACAATCCGCGTACCAAAGTGAAGCAGTCTTCCGGACTCGCCCGGTGATATGGACGAAGCCCTTTCTACACAAATAGTTCCAGGGAAAAAGAGGGAGCATCCAACAAACCTTGTGGCTTAAACTGCCGGGTCAGAGACATAAAGAAGCTTATGAAATCAGAAAAAAACCTATGGTTGGCAGGATGTCAGTCTTCATCCAGCCCGTACCGTTTCATCCAACTGTTCAAAGTTTGATAGCTCGAAAGCCCGACCAATTTGGCCATTTTGGTTTTGTTTCCCTGCGCCTCGGCGGCAGCCCGCGCCAGATAATGTCGGGTGACTTCCCAGATGACTTCCTGGAGTTGAAATCCATTTCCCAGCGGGCGGTTGAGGATGTCGGCAGGAGTCTCGGAAAGGGACGGTAACAGGTTTTCCTGGATGTCTTCCAGGCTCAAGGTCGAACCGGTGGACCAGATGGCTGCCCGGCGAAGTGTGTTTTGGAGTTCACGAACATTGCCCGGCCAGCTTTGCCGCAATAACAGGTTTTTGGCAGCCGGGGAGATGTGCCGGGGTCGATAGCCTGGTTCCTCTTCACTTTCGTGATTGATCTGTTCCAGCAGACGGTCAATCAGCAGGCTCACGTCGCCTTCCCGCTCGCGTAATGGCGGAAGATTGAGAATCGCAACCGCCAGCCGATAAAACAAATCAACCCGAAACCGTCCTTCCCGAGCTTCCACCAACAGATTGCGGTTTGTTGCTGCGATAATCCGCACGTTGACTTTGATCGGCTGATTGGCTCCCACCGGAGTGATTTCGCCTTCTTGCAAGGCACGCAGCAGCTTGACCTGGGCGGAAAGGGGCAGTTCCCCGATTTCATCCAGGAAGAGTGAACTGCCGTCCGCTTCATGAAAAAATCCCTTGCGGTCAGTTTGAGCGCCTGTGTAGGAACCCTTGAGACTTCCGAAAAGTTCTGCCTCCACCAGTTCTGGGGATATTGAACCGCAATTAACCGGCACCAGCCGGCGGGCGCGACGAGGGCTGGCCTGATGAATGGCACGGGCCAGGAGTTCCTTGCCGGTTCCGGATTCGCCTTCGATGAGGACTGGCACGGACCGAATCGCAACCCGCCGGGCACGGGCCACCAGCCGCTTCATGACCACACTTTGGTGAATGATGGCCTCGAATTCGGCCGTCAGAGGCGGCAGTTCGGCAGTCAGTCGTTCCAGCTTTTCATCCGGACCCCGTAACAGATCCGGCAGGTATTCGGCTGACAGGTCAAATGGAACCGAAGCCGTCTGTACGCCAAACTTCGGATCGGATTGAATCAGTTCGGCAGGAAACCGGGTTTTTCCAATGATGATCCAGACAGCAGCCATGACCGGGGTGCCTGGACTGAGATGGAAAGTCAAAGGAACTGCAACACCAAATTCCGCTCGGACGGACTGGATGACGCTCACTGCCGCTTCATAGATTTCCCCAAAATGTGTTGGGGTTGAAAGTTTTCGGTAATGCACCCTGATAGGAATCGGAGTCTGCCCGCGCAGCCAGATCAGATAGGCTTCTGCCTTGGATTCAACATAATCTGAAAGCAGGATGACTGATTGGTAGGTCCGTTCTGCTATGGCTCTGCCAATTGGACCAAGCCCAACCGTTGGATTGCCACCTCCGGCTTCCAAATCTTTTTGCCCAATCCAGGCTAATAACACTCTTGCAGATTCCATCACATTGTCCTTTAGCGGTCTTTACCATCCTCAATATTGAGGGCCTCAGCTTTGCTCCTGCATCCAAGCAGCAGCATCACCAAGGGGTTGGGGAAGTTGATGTTTCAGCCACTCCGCCACCTCAGTCGGGTCCAAACGAGGAGCGGTTGAGGAAATTTCCCAACAAAATGGTGCATCTGGCCATTCTCCGGGAACCGGCTTGAAAACGGTCGGAAGCATCATTTCCAGCGATTGGGTGTTTAAAAATAAGCCTAGTTTCCGAACCACCGTCCAGGCAATTGGTGAGGTTGTATCCAATTCAAATCTGACCCACCAAAACCGGAAATCCACCCCGCTGGATGTAAAATTCCGCAAACAGGAAACCTGGCTGAGAACTTCAATCAATTGCCGCCTGCCTTCCCTGAGCATACCGTCTGGAAACTGTAGAAACTCCTCATGATGCTGGCTCAACAATTGACTGATTCGTGATTCAGGTGAAATCTTCTGCCGTGTGGCTTCACTATTCAACGACTCAGCCACAGCCTCAGCCACTTCAATAGTGAACACTGTTTTAGGCATGACATACTCCTTTGATATTGAAACCTGCTGCCCGGCGCAGGTTTGGAGGTTACTTCGAGGACCGGCTTCCATTTTTTGGGTTGTATCGCCTTTGACCTGCGACTTAAGTCTTCATGGCCTATTCCAGGAACAGTACCCATATTACCGAAAGCAACTGTTTTTTTCCCGCTCCTATGGCTCCCACTTTGCCGGATTTGGCCCTTTTTTCCGTCCAAACTCTTGCTTGACAATTATCGGCCGGTTGCGGATATTCTGGAACCAACGCTCCCAGCCATCGCAACGATGGAAAGGACTCCAGCCCGAAACCACAGCACAATGTCCCTCAATACCATCCAGCTCATCCTCGACCACGGCGGCCTATTAGAAGTCATTGGTGGCCTGCGGTCCAAAAAACTCGAAATCTTCCTGGATGACCTCCCGGTTTCCGTTCTCAAATTGGATTCGGCCCTGCCGAAAGCCTTGTATGAGGCTCGTGACGTGTCCTTTTCGCTGGTCCGGGAAAAGAACGGGAAAATCTCCGCTTTCTGGAATGATGCCCTGATTGCCTGGCTCCAGCCGGAAGGTGACCTCAAGAAAGGCACGATTCAGGTCAAGGAAGGCCAGTTCACCTTTCTCACGTCCGCCACCGGGCATCAGGAAACCACGGTTTTTTCCGCCCAGCACAATCTCAGGCTGTTTGTTTTTTCAGGTGGCAGCTCGTTGGGAATGCGAACCATTTTGACTGCGCCCACGACGGCGGACCCCGACCAATGGCAGATGATCCTGGCCCTCATGCTGGCTCACTTGGCCTTTATCGAAAACATCTCTCACAAATAACCCTTATGCTCCCCATCCAACTTGATTTCACAACCGAAAGAAGCGTGTTTGCAGACGAAAAAGGAAACCGGCAGATCAGACTTGAGGTCCTGGTGGACGAAGGCGACCTTTTCTTTGCCCATGGCATTGAGCGCCGGCTGCCGGAATTTCCCAGCCTGCAAACGAGGCTCATCGCAACGGTGCGGGGTTACTTCGAGGATGCGGAAAACACCCTTTTGCAAGCGGCACCAAAATCAGACATTCCCGCCGCTGTCCAAATCGAGACCGACATACCGGTGCCCGAACCCATTGCAGCCGTCCCGGCAAAAAAAACCCGCAGGCCCCGACAAAAACCCAAAGTCAAAGTTGAACCGGTAGAACCAAAACGACGAGGCCGTCCTCGCCGGACCATACCGACTTCTTCCGAAGAAGCGAACCGGCCCACTTCCTCAGCCACCAATCAAACCCAGCAAACCCTTCCGGGAATGCCCAAACTCCTCAAAAAGAAATCAGTGTGACCAAGGAGTTTGCCAATCGGCGCGGTGGCCAAGATTAACCTACCTCAAGAAAAAGGATGGGACGGCCTCTTCCACTTCCACTTCACTCTTCCAAATCCAATGAATAATATGCAAACCCAAGGTTTCTTCTGTGGTTCTATGGATGTATAATTCTGGTCAGGGTTCGTTCTGATTTTATCTCATGAACAGAGGGCACCCTTATGACTCTATATTGTTCGTGTGGCGGGACCAACGAAAATTGCTTCAAATGTTCTGGAACCGGAATACTGGGTGAAAATACCTCAAAGGCCAACCCAGCCTTTTCCAACCCGGAGGTTAGGTATTGTTCCCGGTGTAAGCAACTTTTTCCCCCAGGGCGTTTCTATAACCACGGCTGTGTAAGTTCCCCCTCTGAGTTAAGCTCAAGGGGCCGCAATAAGACTGCACAGGCCAAACAACCTTCAGGCAAAGAAGAGGTTAAAAACCAGGGAGATTGGATAACCTGTCAATTTTGCAAGTCACCGTGTTTAAGGAAGAACTATCGCAGACATGTTGAGAAACAGCATTTTGTAAATGGTTCATTTAGCATTGTCCCCCAATCGGAATCCTTGCCGAGTAAGGACCACCCCAAGAAACCTACACCCACGAATCAGCAAAGCTCTGTCAGTGCAAATTTAAACACTGATTTAACCGGGATCAAAAATACTAACCTTGGTAATCTTTCCCCTGATTATGACAAAACGCAAAACCAAGGAATTTTGCTTAATAATCAGGGAAGTGAATGCTATCAAAAAGGGGATTTTGATAAGGCAATTCAATATTTCACTGAATCAATTCGACTTGCTCCAAAGCTTGCTATTGCTCACTACAATTTGGGAACCGCCTATGATGAGGTCGGTAAATATGATTTGGCTGTTAAGCACTTGACAGTGGCAATTTCATTGGACTCGGCAGATCCTGAATTTTTCTATAATCGAGCAATTACTTATCACAAATTGAAAGAATTTGATTTAGCAATAAAAGACTATAGTTCTGCTATTTCCCTTGGTCAAAAGGATAGTCAAAGTTATTATTTTCGAGGGATGGAGTATTTTAATCTTGGCAAAATTTCGTTTGCGTTAAGTGATTTTTCCACATCAATTCAGTTAAACCCGAACTACCTTCCCGCACTCAGAAAAAGAGCAGAATTATACCGTAAACTTGGGCAACTTCACTTGGCAAAAGTGGATGACAAAAAAATCAACACTCTGGCTATCAACAAACAGGGAACTTCAAAACCAACTGGAGTAAACCTGACCGAAAAGTCTATCACCCCAGCATCCAAACAAGCACCTGTCCAACCCCAAAAAAAGAGCAGTCCTCCCACCCAAACCAGGGTGTTTCAAATTGAGAGGAGTGGAAATGTAGATCCCCAAAGGGGTTTGGAAATGAATATCCCAGCAGGACCAAAACATCTGAAACAGAATTCCCAAAGTCAACAAAAAGAACTCGGGTATTTTCGCCGGGACCAAGGAAAATACGGGTCCTATCCCCTTCATGATGATTATGGGGATGAGTCCGGACCTGATGACAACGAATGAGTTCATCAGTCTGTGTCAGAGTTACTTTTGATTCATTAGACATAATTGGGTATGGTGTAAAATCACCGTATCAATTCGGCTGGCTGGCGTGAACGATGCAGGGAATGTGCTTGTGTCATGCTGGCTAGCTGAAAGGATAAAAAAACGGTTAGGCCGCCCTCGCCGGACCATGCCGGCTTCTTCCGAAGAATCGAACCCGCCCACCCCAGCAACCACCAGTCAAACCCAGCAAACCCTTCCGGGAATGCCCAAGCTGCTCAAAAAGAAATCAGTGTGACCAAGGAGTTTGCCAATCGGCGCGTTGGCCAAGGTTAGCTTTCTTCCGGCCAGTCCTGGAATTCATCCATTGACAAGCCTTCCATGAGCGCGGCTGCCAGGCGCAGTTTTCCCCGCATCGCCGCCATCGAGACAAAAAGGATCTGCAACTGTTCGGCATTCCAATCACAGGCGGCACACTCCAACAGTAGGGATGGCACAACCTTGAGGGCTGAAAAATAATCATCCGAAAATACTTCAGGGACTGTAGTTTGCCTGCGCCTCCGGTGCAGTTCGATTAAACCAACCGTCAACATATACATCAACCGGTCTTCTGGTTTGCGCCTGGCAGCGAAAGCAACCACGTGGGGCAAGACAGCAAAAGCGGTTGGAAACAGGTGCTCGTTCCACAGCAGGGAACCCATGAAATCCCCCCAGTCCATCACGGAAACGGTTGGGTCCATGGCTGCCAACCGGTTCAGAAAGGTTGGAATGTACAGCAGGTCTTCATACGCATTGGGCAAGTCCAGCCAATCAGAACTTTCCAAGTCAATCATGAACATTTCCTTCTTTGCGAAGCACCACCAAAATCAAAAAAAACCATAAAATTCAAGACCAAAAGCCCAATCACAGCACCAGCCTTGACTGAGAACTTTCCGTTTGAGTTGGATTGAAATCAGGGGTACAGTTTCAACCTCGTTTGCAGGAGGAACTATGCCGCCCATTGACTATCTCTCAATCCCAGAGTGTGCAATTTTCTTGGGGGTTACCACCACTGAAGTGGAGGCCCTGGTTGCGGACAAGGTGCTTTGGTCGCATCACTGGGGAGCGGAAATCATGGTGTCGCAACGCCATGCGGAACTTTGGCGCGAAGGAAAATTGCGGCGTCCCGGCAAGAAAGTCAAAGAATCACCTGCCCTGTCCAATGAAAAGGAGGCATGAGCCACCACCTCGACCCTGCATAGGAAAGCGTGCCATTCCCTGGCACCAGTCGAAGACCTCCTTCGCCAAAGGCTATCTGCCCAGCAATTGGTCAATTGTCAGGTGTGAAGCAATTTGAATTCGGCGGGATTTGAGGGCTTCCAGGCAGGATTCCAATTCCTCACGGGTGGGTTGTACAATCCTGAGTCGTTTGTGCAAGATCGGCACAATCGCACCCGCCACAAACCGCCGTTTGGTCGTTGCGTGAAAATAGAGAAAGACGCAAAAAGAGAGCGCCGTCAAAAGCAAAGTCCCGGTTCCAGTCCAGAAAAAAAGTTCAGCATTATTGAAAAAATAGAAACAGAGGGCTGACCCCAAAATGCCAACCAACAGCACGACCGACAGCGCCGTGTTGCCATAAGCATCCAGTTTGGTTTCACCGGAAAAAAACTCGCGGAAATCGCGTTCGAGCAAATAAAAGGGGTGGGCAATCTGCTCAAACCGTTGCGCTGGTGAGGCTGTCTTGGTGAGGCCCAGCTTGAGGTTTTCCTCGGCCTTGAGGGGCATTGCGTATTTGGCACGAATATCCGGGCAGGTTTCCCGAATCAGGTCTTCCAAAGCATAGATGCGGTCGTTTTTTGTCCCAATAAAGCTGTTTCGATCAGATACAGTTCCGAATCCACATTGGTCGCAATAAGAGCGATGTTCGATGACGGTCCCGCTCGTGGTCGGGATGAAGTAAACATGGTCATACACGATGAGTTCGGTCAAATTCCCTTTGGTGATTTCCCCACAAATCGGGCAAAACTCACTGACCCAACCCACACTGTGTTTTCTGATTTTGGTGCCATAGATGATGATCATAATTTTCCCGGAAAAGCAGGTTGCCCGAGCCTGGCAGTCATCGGTTTCCGCTTTTCAACTTCAATCAATCCATCTGATTGAACTCAATATTTTTTCCATACGTTCCGGACTGGTCTTGTCGTTAGGGTCCAGTAAAAAGGTAAAACCGTAGCATCGAAGGTCCCGCACGAACAAATGGGAAACCATTGGTATTTTATTTGGTCCGATCATCTCTATTTTCGTTCCGGCCACCCCATCCAAACTGGTTTTGGTTATTCCTTTCAGCACAATTTCACGATTGGCCCGTGCCGCCTTCAACGACCCATCCACCAAACCATCAAAACCACCCTTTTCCAATTCCAACCGTTGAGAGTTCGGAATTTTTTCGCGCGGGGTATTGGGGACCGAAATCTCCTGGCAAACCACCATCAGGATGCAATGGGGTTCCCGAAAGTTGAACTGTTTGATTTTGTTTTTTCCGATGGGGGTTTTGGTTTCATTGGTAGACAATTCGGGCTTAACCGTGGACTCAACTGAGAAATGACATTCCTCACTGGTGAAACGAAGTTCACCATCAGCCTTCACATTGGCTACTGAAATTGTCAGAAACCACGACGCTAACAAGCTGAAGAGAGCGATTTTGATATAATTTTCGTTGAACATTGAATGGAGGTTCCTTTCGGTTTCAAGCATCCACTGGTTGAAGGCTTTTTTCACTGGGAGGTATTGCCCCCTGAAACAAAGGACTGAAGTTGGTTGAGCACAACCTGGGCTTTCGGCACTCCGGCCAATGCCTGTTGCAGTTTGGGAAACAGTTGCCCCAGGGTGGACCGGCGCATGGTTTTGTTCGGGTTGGTCAGGAACTGAGACAGAATCGACATTTCGGTCGGGGTGAAATATTTGTTGCGGGCTGCGGGCAACAAACCGACTGCTTCGGTCAGAGCCTGCCGCAATTTTTCTTTGTGCCCCTGGTTGGTGGAGAGCTTGGGGGATTGTCCCTGATTGGCCATGTGTTGGACCACCTGGGTGAGTTGTTCCACCCGAATCGTCAACGTGGTCAAAAGCAGGGTCTGGTCCATTGCCAAAGGCTGACTGGCGGGAGGTAGGGCAGAAACACTGGGAGCCTGGGTGAGCCCTGTCACAGGCAGCGCGAAGGGCAACGGGATTGGGATTTCCTGGGAAATTTCCGGTTGGGCCTGGTATTCCGGCTCAAACCCGGTTTGATTGTCGCCCAGCACCACTTTTCCGCCCACCACCGCCTGGTATCGGGTTTGGGCGATGGCCCTGTCAATTTGTTGAATGCCTTGCTTCGAGGCAAAATTGAACAGCCGCTGAAGAAAGTTTTTCAGCTCCCGGACATTTCCTTTCCAGGGTTGCTGGGCCAGGAACGCCACTGCGCCGGGGTCCAATTCAGGGAAGGCGACAGCTTTTCGTTTCCGCTCCAGTTCAGCATGAATGCCTCGCACCAGATTTTCCACAATCACGGGAATCTGTTCCGGGATTTCACGCAATGGTGGCAGGTGCAGATGATAATCCCGCCGCATGAACAAATCCTGGCGAAACAGCCCCTGTGAAACCATGTGCGGAAT
>JAIBAN010000209.1 GCA_019695185.1 Blastocatellia bacterium
GGGCGGTGACTCCCACCGTCCGGCAAAACTCCGCAAGCTCCCGGCTGCGGTGGGCGGCCACCAGTTCCCCCGGTTCGTTGATGGCTGAAAGCATTCCCCGCACCTTGCCGACGGTGAACAACCTGGTGTGCAGGTCAGCCTTTTTCCCCGAATGGGGCACATTGAGCAGAATACACAGGGCCTGCTGTAATTTGCAAATAAACTTTTGAAATTGCAAAAAAATTTGTGAAATGGTAAATAATGTTTTGAAATGAAATTTCAATATTTCAAACCTTCTTATGCCCCGACGCACCTCTGCCAAAAATCAGGACAAAGCGGTTGATTGGCTTCGGGACAGCAACAGTCACGGACGGCTCGCTGCTTACCATCCCTGGCATCGGGTGCAGGATGTCCCCTCCCAAGGGCTTTCCAGTCGGCTGAAAGGATGGAAAACCGGCCGGGTTCATCATTTTTTGAGCGAGCTGGAGCGAAAATACTTTCTGGTATTGGAATGGTCTCCGCTGGTCATTGACATCCGGGAACAATTTCCCCTGCTACCGCTGGATGAAACCCTGGCCATTGCTGAAGCCTGCGGGTTCAAACATCCGACTGCTCCCGGCACGGCGAACTTCCACGTTCTCACCAGTGATTTTGTGATTACGGTCCAAAGTCAGGGAGACCTGCTTGAAGTGGTGCGGTCAACCAAATATGCGGCCGACCTGCAATCGGAACGCACGTTGGAAAAACTTGAGATTGAGCGCCGTTACTGGGCCCAACGCCGGATTGACTGGGGCATTGTGACCGAGCGTGAGATACCGGAGACCCTCGTTCACAACGTCGAGTGGGTCCATCCATGGCATGATTTCAACGAACTGCCAGTGCTGGTGCAAACGAATCTGGAGCGGATTTTCAAAGCTTTTCAAATGTCATTGGTTGATTCCGGTTTGACTTTGAACGAAATCTGTCACGAAACCGACGATAGATTTGGGCTTCCGCATGGCAGCACATTAACCGCCTTCCGACACCTGTTGGCGGTCGGTCGGATCCGCTTGGAAATGAACCAGGCACCGGTTGTTGCTGCCAAGAATGACAGCTTCCGGATTGAGTTTGGATAATCAGGGGAAAGGAAGGCACCGTGTGTTTTTGAAGAAAAACGGGTTGCTGGAATGGTTGGATGGCGAAAAGCCTGGGCCGCTGATGCGGATTTTGTGGTTTGCTCCCGACGCCGACCAAATTGCCTTAATCCAGGTGGAAGGGGAAAGCGTGCTGCCGGTTTTTTACCGGCGGGACGAATTGGAAACGGCGCTGGCCAAGGGAGAAGCCCGGCTGGTTGCGGAAGACCCGTTTTCCCACTTGCAGCAGCCTGAAACCGCCATTTCAACCCACCATCGCGCCATCCGGAATGCCGCCTGGGAGGTCATTGGCCCGCTGGTTGAAAATGAAACCGGGCGTATTTTTTTTCCCGCAGACCGGGGTCCTTTGGTGCAACAGACGCATGACCGAACGGGACGGTCGGTGGTGACCATATACAAATATCTCCGTCGTTATTGGCAAGGGGGGCAAATCCGCAATGCCCTGCTGCCACTTTTCAATCGGTGTGGCGGGCCGGGAAAAATCCGGCGGACAACCAGCGCCAAGCGGGGGCGGCCTGCCCGCCTGACCCAGGCAGCCGGGGTGAATGTGGATGAAGCGATGCGCGAGAAGTTTCGGCGCGGGATTCGGATATTTTACCAAAACCGGTCCGAACGTTCCTTCCAGGATGCCTACCAATTGACCCTGGAACGGTTTTTTCACAAGGGATACGAACAACACAACGGAGCAGTGGTCAAATGCCTGCCCCCGGCAACGGAGTTGCCGACGTTTGGCCAGTTTCGGTACTGGTATGAAAAGGAACATAACCTGCGGCAAACCCTGACGGCCCGCAAAGGCAGCCGCCAGTATCACCTCAAACACCGGGAAGTGCTGGGCGATTCGGCGGAAATGGCGCACGGGCCGGGTTCCTTTTATCAAATTGACGCAACGGTGGGGGACATCTATCTGGTCAGTTCCTTCGACCGGTCACGGATTATTGGCCGACCGGTCATCTACATGGTGGTGGATGTCTTCAGCCGCATGATCACGGGTCTCAGTGTCGGGCTGGAGGGACCAAGCTGGTTGGGCGCTCTGCTGGCTCTGGAAAATGCCTGCTCGGAAAAAGTGTCCTTCTGCAAGGAGTTCGGCATTGAGATTTCAGGAGCGGACTGGCCTTGCGCCGGCTTGCCCGAAGCGTTGCTGTCCGACCGGGGGGAGTTGTTCAGTCAGGCTTCCGACAATCTGGTCAATGCGCTGAATATCCGGATTTCCACTGCCCCTCCCTACCGGGCGGACTGGAAAGGGATCGTTGAACGGAGTTTCCGGACCACCAACGAAAAAGTGATTCAGTGGCTCCCTGGGGCGGTGCGGGCACCACGCGAACGCGGCGAAACGGATTACCGGCTGGATGCCACCCTGGATTTGCAGCAATTCCGGAAACTGCTCATTCTCTGCGCCCTGGACCATAACCACAGCCACCGGATGGACTGGTTTCGTTTGACTGAAGGAATGATGGCCGACCGGGTTGAGCCGTACCCGCTCGAACTTTGGGAGTGGGGCATCCGGTGCCGGTCCGGAAGTTTGCGTCCGGTTGCGCGGGATATTCTGCGACTCAACCTGCTGCCTTCGGACGAGGCAACCGTGACCCATCGCGGCATCCGCTTTCGCGGGCTGCTCTACACCACGGAACTGGCGGTGCAGGAACAATGGTTTGTCAAGGCGCGGCACAAAGGCACCTGGCGGATTTCGGTCGCCTACGACCCCCGCCTGCTGGATGTGATCTACCTCCGGATGGAAAATGGAAAACGGCTGGAACGGTGTGTGTTGCTGGGCGCTGAAAAGGCTTTTCAGGGACGCGACTGGCATGATGCTTTGGATGTAATGGAAATCCGCAAACAGGCAGCGGTGGCCGCCCGCTCCCGCACCCAGCGCAGCAAAGCCGCTTTTCATGCCCAGGTGGAGCAAATCGTGGCGGAAGCGATGGAACAAACCGAACGACACCGGAGACCGGGCCAAAGCCGCCAGGAGCGCATCACCGGCATTCGGGCCAACCGGAAAGCCGAACAGGACCAGGAACGGGACCAGAACGCTTGGGAACTTGGCGCTCCGCCTCCGGCCTCCTGCCCGGCTGAGGTGGTCATGCTGCCTGCCGCTGCGCCGGATGAAACCGATCCGGATTATCTGCCGCCGCCGCGCCCGCTGGCCAAACTCAGACAACTGCGGGAGGAGATGTGGAAAAATGACAAGTAAATACCTTCCTCCCGTTCGGGTCTTGCGGGGACGGCGTGTCCATGCGGTTTATACCGAATCTCCGGTGCCGGATTATGTCGGCAACCCTTTGATTGAAGCCCTGCCGCCGATTTACAGTGATCTGGAAGCAGCGGGCCGGATGGCGGTTTATCCCCGGTTTGACGAGGCCCAAAGAAGTCAACCCGCCCATATCCGCTTGCATTTGGTCCAGGCGGCGCTCCGTTTTTTTGTGGCCTTGCCAGTCCATATTGACCTGGAGCAACGCTTTTCGCGGATGATTCGGGTTGGGTATCAGGGACGCAATCCAACCGCCACCTCATATTTTGGAGACTTGAACCAGCGGTTGGAGCGGTTTGCTGAAATCATGGAAAGCCCGACTTCCATCCCGACGGGTTTCACCATCCTCGGCATGAGCGGGGTGGGAAAAACTTCCGCCCTGACGGCGGTGTTGCGGCTGTACCCGCAGGTGGTGATCCATTCGCGCTATTGGGAGCGGGATTTCGACCATCTTCAGCTTGTCTGGCTGAAACTCGATTGCCCCTATGACGGGTCCACCAAGGGACTCTGTCTCAACTTTTTTCATGCGGTGGACGACCTGCTCGGCACCGACTATTACGAAACCTACGCCGCCGGACGCCGCACCGTGGATGAACTGATTCCGCGCATGGCACGGGTGGCCTCGCTGCATTCGGTGGGTGTCATCGTGGTGGACGAACTGCAACACCTCAGCGGGTCCAAGAGTGGTGGCGGAAAACTCATGCTGAATTTTTTTGTGACCATGTCGAACGAACTGGGGCTGCCGGTGGTGCTGGTTGGCACCTACAAGGCGCAAGCGGTACTGACCGGCGAACTGCGGCAAATCCGGCGGGGAACCGGTCAAGGGGATTTGATTTGGGACAACATGCAGCCTGACGAGGTCTGGGATTTTTTCCTGGAATCGCTGTTTCGCTACCAGTATCTCCTCCATCCGACTCCGCTGACCCCGGAACTGAATCAGACTCTCTACGAAAT
>JAIBAN010000106.1 GCA_019695185.1 Blastocatellia bacterium
AACTGGCCTCCAGCCACCAGTTCTTGTAAGGTTTGGCGATCAGATTCGGTTAAGGTCACATGTTGTTTGTTCATGCTCCGAATTATGTTTCATTTGGAGCAATAATACTAGAAAATTTAGATTCCGCTGTACTAAAAGTCAAGTTCCTGAGTTTTGGGATAGGCTCTTATTGCGCAGGCGGCCTCGGCTGAAGGGATTCAACCAAACGCTTGACCGCCTTGTTCGCAGAAATTTTTTGCTTCAGTTTGAACTGAAACTCCCGTCGCTGTTTGGTGATTTCATACAGCACGATACCCGAAGCGGTTCCCAGGTTGAGGCTCTCAATAATTCCATACATTGGAATATTGATGCAGAGCACGCTTCTGGCGAGAGCTGTTTGGCTGATTCCAATTCCCTCATTCCCAAACCAGACCGCCAGTTTTTTATAGGAGGTGTAGTCGTGTTCGTGCAGAACTGCGTTATGGTACCCCTTCATGTGAGGTGAGGTAACCACCGAAACGAAGCCATTTTTTTCCAGATGCGCCAGGCAGCTTTCCGTGTCTTTAAATTTTTTGACGAAGCTCCATTTGATCGCCGACGCGGAAATGGCACTCAGCTTCGGCTTGGTACGCATTTCCTCCCATTCATCCGGCAAAGCCTTTTGGTCCGTTATCACGTAAGCCTTTTCAACCCCCAGAGCATTGACATTGCGAATGATGGTGCCAATGTTTCTGATGTCATCCGGATTCTCAATGACGGCGATCAGGTTCTTGCACCGAAAGTCTTTGACTTTATCTGCTCTTACCCGAAGTGTCGGTTTGGACTTTGCCTTTTCTTCCATGAACAACTCCCTACCTTGGGTGGTCTCATAGGTGCCGGCACCAGTTGCCGCAGCACCGACCTGTTTTCTCCATACCAATCAACCCTGCAGCAAATCCGTGTGGAGGGCATGGTTGAGGATTGGTTCTGCTTTCGCCCGTGCGAACAATTTTACTGGCTCGAAACCTGCTCGATGGCTGCAATCACATCTGAAACCGGGATGGTCCAAATTCCTGCCCTGCCCTGGTTGAAGGCTTCTTTCCAAATATCATACCCTGCGAGGTCAGGTGCAGTGTCGGCTTGACCCACCATGCTGACAAGACTCTCACGGAGCGCCATTTCCTGGCAAGGGATGTGGCCTATGGCCGAACTGACCCCACCAGCCACACGACGGTTATTCATTTCCAAACCCTTCACTGAGATATGAATGATCGAGCCGAGTTTCGGATGTGTTTCGGTTTTCAGAATGGTTAACCGAGAGTTGGCTTCCCCAGTGCGAGTCTTATAGAGCCAGATTTGCCCAGCCCGAAGTGCCTGCGATTCTTTAGTCTCCGTCATATTATCCTTGATTGAACAGGTCAACGAATGATTTTTGACCCAACTGTTATTCTCACCTTTTGAGATCAGATCGTCTCTTCAGCCCAACGGTGGCCATCACCAGCGGGCACAGCACCGACCAATTTTCCCCAGGACCGATGTGCCGTGCTGTGTGAGTCCAAATGCAGGCAATGTTGGGTGCAGCAAACAGTGCAACATGCCATCGATGCGACGATATTGGACTTACCCGACGGTACGAAACAATGAGGTGCAAACAGAACTGAACATCGTTGAAAAATGATTCAGCCCGCATATGAATCATTTGGCTTCGATGGCATCTCCTGATTTTATTGGTTTTTCCCCGAATACCAACTGGGTCCATTTTTTAGTTGCCAAATTGAACCGGAGGAAAACCTGGTCACATGTACTTCGTTCCCCTTGAATGAACACAGAATCTTTTTCAATCAGACCATTGATTTTCGATAGGCCGCAGGTCCCACCACCGCCATACAGCTCTAAATCACTGATTTGTGAGAGCAACCGGGTTGGCTGAGGAAATTCGGACCGTTTGGTAGTTTCAAATTTGGCAGGAAAATCGAAGCTCTTGTTTTTTAGGTCGAAGGCGCTGATACAAAGGGTCGTCCGGGAAGTGGAACGGGAGAGCACCACAAAACCCTCCTTTTGATCCGGGGCCCAAACCAGTTTTCCGGCCCAATGGGCAAAAGGGGCCGTCCAGGGATCGAAAAAACCATACAAAATGCCTACAACTTGCCCTCTGGTGATTTCGGTTGGGCCTGTAATTGGGGACTCAATCACGAGAAAGATGGTGTTTCCAGTGGAATTGTCAAACCCGGACCAGTCAGTTTTATCTGGCTGAGTCCCTTTGCTGTTGGGTGGCAATGGTTGAATCAGGCGGTCATCATCCTGGGGGTCAGGGGGTGGTAAGGCAATCTTTTTCAAGGTCAATTGCCGTGTTTCTTTCTTCCCTGGGTAATAGATTACATCAAGGACCTCATCTGAATTCAAAGCAGGTGGTCTTTGGGAGTGCTGACCCATTACAGGTAAAGAAAAACAGAGAAAGCCCAGGATCCAAAGAATGAAACATGGATTTCCAGAACAACAGGAATGTTTCCTTTTCATACCCATAAGTCGTCTCATTTTGACTACTTCTTCAAATCACCCAACTACTGCCATCTCCGGTTTGCGAAGCGGCGACCAACCTTCCCTTCATTGATGCTGCACAGTGAAGCAAATCAGAGTGCATACCATGGTTGATCAAAAACACCCCCCAACTTCGTCGTTGTGGGCGGATTCAGTCGCCGAAACTGTATTGAATGATTTTGAGTGTGGTCGGGGATGATGTGGCACCCTTCCCTCTCACCGTCAACACAAGCAACCGGTCATTTGCCGTAACTTGCGAAATTGTTCCCCGTGGCAGGGGCAGATCAAGTTTGCCCAACACAGCCAATGATTCCATGTCAAGGCAGGACAAAGTGGTTGAGGTTGCTTTCATCGGGTCGGCCAGTACCAGAAAACCCAGGTTTTGCAGGGTCCACCCTGTGAAAATGGGTTTTGCGAAACCTGCTCCCGGCTGGGTAATCTTCGGTGACTGGGGGTCGGCAATCGTAACGGTAACCAGGGGAGCCTGCTTGAGAGCCGGTTTTACCGGTTCAGGACGGGCCAAAACCGTTGTTCCCAAAGCACCCAGAAGCGTGCAGCCACCTGGAACCTGAAGTTGCGAAATCGCTTCGGGGGTGGCCGGAAGGGTCAAGTCGAAAAAGGTGATTCCCAACCCGCCCGAAACGGCAAGGATCGCTTGGTCAGCAGCAACCAGCAGACCGGTGATGGCTTTTTCGGTCGGAATCCGGATCGTTTTCAGGAGAACTGGTTCAGCAGGAGGTTCGACCTTCACAATCTGAAGGCAGTCCGGGCCAGCCAGATACAGATAGCTTCCGAAGCGAGCCAGTTTTTTGACTGGTGCTCCCGTGCAGAGAGAAGCCACCAGATGGGGAGCTGCCGGAACTGCCAGATTCACAATATCCACCCCTTTATCATGTGCCAGAAAAGCCAACGACTGATCAGGGGTGATGACCAAGTCGTTGCCGAAGCCACTGAGTTGGACTGTTCCCACCAGGTTTGGTTGTTCCGGAACCGTCAGGTCAATCACCCGCAAGGCACCATCCTCAGTTCCAATCAGCGCCAGTTGGTTGGTCACGGCAAGGCACGTGGGGGAGCCGGAAAAAGGAAGAAATCCAACTTCTTTTGGAGTGGCAGTCGTCACGGTGACAGGGATGCTGGCTGTCATTTTTTCGTGGCGCACCGAGATGGTGGTTGTACCCGAAGTATGGGCCAGGACCATTCCGGTGGCTGTGACTGTGGCTACCTTGGGGTTCTGGGAGGAGTAGGAAAATGCGTTGGATGTGGTGACATCAACCTGGTTGCCATTGCTGTCCATTCCTGTTGCCGTGATTTGGACTGGTTTGGTTCCCAGCAATGGATTGATTGTGAGACTTAACGCAGGCGGCCGGACCTGGAAATTGACCAGCCGGACTGGCCGGACGGGGCGGTTGTTCCGGTCAAGTGGATCCGTGCCCAGAGCCATCTCAGCTCCATCGGGTATCCCATCACCATCTGTGTCCGGGTTGAGCGGATTAAGGTGCAGGGCAAATTCTTCCAAATTGGTGAGTCCATCATGGTCCGCATCCAGGTCCGCATCTCGTGGGTCATTCGGGTTCAAACCAAATCGGATTTCATCTTCGTCCGGAATACCATCACTGTCACTGTCGCGTTTGAGAGCAATTTCACCGTGATCGGTTGTTTTATGTGGTTCTGGAGCGGTCTTCACCTTTCCTTGATAAGTCGGAGATTGTCCGCTCAACGGAGCAGGCTGAAACAGAATAAGCAGGCCAGTCAGCAGGCTCAATGACAGGAGGAATGCGCGTTGACCAGGTTTCCAAATTGGCATAGTGGTTTGACTTCCTTCTTTCGCTCGGCGGGACCGAAATTCAATGCAGAAGTTTGGGGCTCTGATTGGTTGGCTTTTCCCAGGAAGGAAACCGTGCCATGAAAACAATCAGGGAAATGGGTTCATCGTCCCGTTTCTCCCGTTTGATTCCGATGGGTAGAGCGGGGTGGGGTCCTTCATGCACCAGACAGTTGCAAAATCGGGTGCCGTTAATATAGCCAATTGAGGTGGATTCGGGGGCTGGCGCAATCGGGGTCAGGGCGTACCAACCAGCTTGGAGAATCCCCTTGCGGTCATCACTCTGAACCGTACCAGGGTTCACGACCAACCCGGTGCCCGCCGCCAGATACCGGTGGGCGGCCTCATCATATCGGGCCAGCAGCAGTTTCATTCCCACTGGTAATTTATCCAAATTGGGGGCAGTGATTTCCAAGGGTCGGTCAAAGGTGACCCCCGCTGGTTCAACCAGAAAAAAGAGTTTTGAGGCCCGTCCTTCATCCAGACCAAAGGGAACGTTGTCATCTGAAAGCTGGGTGATGGAAAGCCGCCGGTCCGAGACCGAGGCCGGAAAGGTCACCCGGGTGCCTGCCCGAATGACCACTTCAATCGACGGGTTGGTATCAATTCTAGGTACAATGTATGTTGTATCCTGTGTGATCCGCCCGCTGGAATCGAGTGGCAACGCAATTCCATCATGCAGTTTGGGGACTGTGAACGGACGATGGGTCAAGTTATACACACCCGGCAGGATGGTGACCGGAAATTTCATGACACCAGGCCATCTGCCTGGATATTTCTGGTGGCTATCACCCAGAACTTCACAGATTTGGGGGCCAGTGGGCGGCTTTTCAAAATTGAATCGGCCATCCGATGCAGTGCGCACTTCCTGTTTTCCCACCCGGACCACCACATTTTCCAAAGGCCGGTTATAATTGTCGGTAAGCGCCCCGTGCAACCAAGTGGTTTGATTGTCCGAGGAGGCTTTGGCATTGACGAGGAACACGGTTGGAGAAAGCATGTTGCCATCAAAGGTCGCGCGGACAAGCTGGATCCCCGCCTTGCTGCCCACCTGGTAGCGAGCTTCGGCATGACCGTGCCGGTCGGTTTTCACCGTGATTTGAGGCAACCGGTTGGAAAACCAACCTCCCTGATGCACTGCCTGAAAGGTTACGGGCACATTGGACACCGGCTGGCCACCACTGTCAGTTACGAGGGCCACCAGGGGTTGGGGCAGTTCAGAATCAACCAATCCTGATTGAGCCGCACCGCTCGCCCAGTTGATTTGGTAAGGCCCGTCTGCCGGGGGCAAGGGAGCCTTGGGTTCGCTGATAATCGTCAGTTGCTTCGGCGGCAGGTATTTTCCCTGTTCGTCGGTTGCACTGAAGGTAATCAGATTCGGACCTGGTGCCAAATCAAGATTCACTGTGAACAAACCTGAATCATTGGTTGTGGTCGTTGTGACCTGCTGATTCCCAGTCTTGAAAGTCACTTGAGAGCCCGGTGCCGCCGTTCCTTCCAGAGTCTGGAAAGGCAACCGGGTTTTGGGCTGGACCGGGAAGAGCAGCAGTGGTATTGGAGCGGGCGATTCAGGTTTTTCCTGAAGTCGAGCGCTGGCGGTGGCAAGGGGAAGGTTGTCGGCCCAGATGGCAAGCAAACTGCCTACCAGCAACATACCAAACAGTGTTTTCATAAAAAATGACCGTATTATCGTATTGAACTCGATACCTTGGGTGACCAAGGCCAAAACCTCGGAACATCTGAATTTGATCGACCGTGTTTCATTTCTGGGGCAGTCCGCTTGGCAGTGAACGCGCTGTTTCCTGACTTTCCAGTTGCAAACCAAAACTGTGGCCTGTTTGAAGCAATCCTGTGGCTTCCGCCTTCCTTCGGCCAAACCGAGTTTCTTGGTGGTTGGACCTGTTTTTGGTTCAGAACCCCTGAGTGATTGTGGTACAAAGAGTATTTTCCAATCAATTTTTTTCTTCTGCGAGTGCCAATATGCGCGTGATTTGTATTTCAAACCACAAGGGGGGCTGTTCCAAAACCACAGTTGCTCTCAACCTTGCGGTTACATTGTCAGCGACGGGCTCCCGGGTTCTAACCGTGGACCTTGACCCCCAGGGAAATTTGTCGGCTTCTTTGGGAATTGACCTGGAGGATTTGGAAAATACCAAACGGACGGCCCACCGGTTGATGTTGGATGAACAAGGTGACTATTCAAATTATGTGGTGAACATGAGACCCAGGCTGGACATGATTCCTGCCTGTCTGGACGCTGATGCCGAACAAAAGCTGAGCTACTCAATAGCTCAGCCAGCCAGTAGCCCCATAATAAAACATGATCATAATGATCATAAAAGGAGCAATCATCATCAACGGCCCCAGGGTCCACAATAGGATGAAGACGGCCAACCAGAGCCAACTCATTTAGGCCAAGTCAAAACGAGCTATCAAACCATAACGGGAAACCTCTGGTCCGCTAAAGATGCCAAAGCCTATGGTGAGATTGAGGCCATTCCCGCAGAAACGATTGAAGCAGCAATCAGAGTGGCATTTAGCAGGGCTCCCGCTCCGCCCAGATCACTCGCCTACTTCATTCCGGAAATCAATATCCAGCACCAACCTTCCAAGTTCAACCGGACGGCGAACAAAAGGCAACTGCGCGAAATTGCGGAAGAGGTCCGAACCCGTTTCGTGGGCCACTCCCTGACAGTGGGCGAATTTGCAGAACAAATCAAACACCTGGCTGCGAATCGGGGCATCAACTATGGTGGCAGTGTGCTTACCGAAGTGTTGGATGAAATCCGAAAAAAACAGACCTAACCCGAATATTTCATGAAGCTGGCGCACCTGGGGTTTTTCGTTTCGGGAACCCCAGATTTACTTTGAAAATCAACCAATCAGAAAAGGATGGGGGAGTTTTTCCGTGCTTTGGACCAAATTTACCATCGGTGCCGACACCTCCCCCAACCCCCGTTGTTTGTCAGCGTGCCGGGGACAGGACTGGGTGAAATTTTACCCGGTCCGTAACCGGGCCGCGACCAATCCGAACAGATCCTGAAACGGACAGGCGCTGGAGAGCAGAAACCGGACGCGGCGGGTGTTGCGGACCACCACCGCGCCAATTTTCAAGAGTTTCAAACGGATGGTGCCGCAGTAAGCCTGGGCCAGTTCGGTTCCGGTGAGCGCCAACCGCCGCAGGGCTTCCACCAACGTATAGGCCAAACCTGAAAGCAGCAGTCGGAATTGACTGGCCACCAGCCGGTGACAACTGGTCCGGTCCGCAAACAAGTCCAGTTGTTGTTCCTTGATTCTATTTTCCGACTCTCCACGGGCACAATACAAGGTGTCATACAAGTCCTGGGGTGGGTCGGTCAGATTCGTCACCACAAACCGGGGATTGCTCCCTTGCGCGGTGTGCTCGGCTTTGGCGATAACCCGCCGGTCGGTGTGCCAGGATTTGGCCTGATACTGAAATTCAGCAAAAAACCGTTGCTTTTCCTTGGTGGCGGCAAACGCCGTGGCGGCCTGGGCCAACAGTTCACCGGCTTTCCGGAGCAGGACCGCGTTTTTGGCTAGGCCGATGACATACTTGATGCCCTGGCGTTCGCACCAGCTCATCAGATGATGTCGACAAAAGCCGCCGTCTCCCCGAAAAATAATCCGTATGTCCGGCCAGGCCTGCCGCAAGCGCCGCACCAGCAAGGCCAGAATGGCCCAGGCGTGTTTGGCTCCGTCGCTGTTGCCGGGCCGCAGATAACTGACCAGCAACTGGTCGCCACAAAACACGTACAAGGGCAAAAAGCAATACCCGTCATAATATTTGTGAAAGAAACTCCCAACCTGTTTCCCATGCACCGGGTCGTCCGTCCCGTCAAAATCCAACATCAACTCCGCCGGGGCACTCCGCTGGGAAGCGATGAACTGCTCGACCAGCATCCGATGCAGCTCCCAGGCGGTCCGCCGGTCCCCCCATTGTTCAAACCGGCACAAGGTCGGGCTGCTCGCCAACGCTTCTTCCCGCTCCACCGCTGTTTGAAACCCTGGGTCATGCCGCAGGGTATCGTGGTCATTGAGGTCTTCATACCCCGCAGCCAGACCAAAGATCCGTTGCCGCACCAAATCCACCGCCCGATGGGTAATTTTTCCCAGCTCGCGCGGGTCCGCAAGGACCTGCGCCACTTTCGCCGTCAGCCCCAGGCGGCGATCAAGGCCCCGGATCAAGACCATCCCGCCATCGCTCGTCACCTCTCCCCCACTGAACTCCGCTTCCACTTTCCGTTTCCGGCAGGCCGGAAACGAAATGGTTTTTTCGGTACGATGTGTCACGACGGAACCCTCCCTTTTTCTTTCTGTAACCTATTCTTGAAAAAAGGATTATACTAGTTTCGCCGTTCTTTTTCATGAAATATCCGGGTTAAAGCCTTTTCGTCTTGAGAACTCTTTGAACTCCAATCGTTTTTTAACATTTTTAACAATTTTTTTACCTCCACTTAACCTATCTTCGGGACTGGAACCATACCATCAGGCCAACTCATCCCCAGCCTGTCAGGGTTGGTTGAAAGGCCTGTATGAACTGCATTCGTGTACTTTTACTGCTGGGGTTTTTTGCCTTGGTTGGCAGCGGAGGATTCATCCAGCCGGCTCGGGTAACCGCTGCTGGGACAGTCCAGACGGGTTGCGGCCCACTCAGGGTTTCAGTGCCAAGTGCCATCACTTCCGTGATTCCGGTGGAATGCAATTATAGAACTGAGTACGAAATGATCGGCAATGCTGGTGAGCAACTCAGCGTGGAGGTCGAGGTTGATGCTTACCTGGGAAGTTGTTTTTCCAGCAACCCCATCTCGCTGGCAATCTATAACCCGGATGGGAGTATCCTGATTGAAAAGCGGGTTCAGCGCTCCGAGGACGGACTGCAATTAACCCCTTTCCTGCCCCGCACCGGCCTGTACCGGGTTTCACTCTTTACAACCTGCCGCCTGCACACAATTTCCTTCAAGGCCCTGTCAAGCGAACAGGTTTATCCCTGCCGCCTGGAACGGACCCTGAACGGAGCTACGGGTCTCCAAGGGGAGTTTGGTTTTGATTCCTGCCGGTTGGCCGATGGCCGCTCCGTCGATGGTTCCAAAGTCATTGTTCCCGCCAATGAATCCTATGAAATCCTGATTGAAGGGCAGACCTTTGAACCGACTTTCTATCTGACCCAATTTCAACATGTCCTCCAGAAATCCGCCCCAGTTGGGGTGAACCAGGCCCGGTTGCTGCTGGAACCAAGCTCGTCCTACCGGGAGTTTGTGCTGGCGTTGGTGGCCCCGGCCAATACGGTTGGCACCTTCCGGATTCAACTCAACCGGATTCCGCAACTTTTGCGGGAGTGCGAAATGGTCAAGCCGGTGACAATCCCGGCCCAGATCGTGGGTGATTTGGCACCGCCGGATTGTCACTTGCAAGCCAGTCGCTGGGTTGATTCCTACTCCTTTTCAGCTTTTGCCGGTCAAATTCTTGAAGTTCAAGGCCAAGCGAAAGGATTTACCCCTTTGGTCAGACTGATTGACTCGGCTGGAACCACCATTCTTTGGAACCAGGAACTGCCCACTCAGGGAAAATGGTCCGTAGAAGTACCGGGGACGGGGCAATATTCGGTGCGGGTGACCAGTATGGAGATCAACCGCACCGGCCCTTACCAGCTTGAACTGGGGTTGAGTTCACCTGTTGATGGGCCAAATCCGACTGCCTGCAGCCAGACCGCTCCCATACCCATACCCGGTTTTGTGTATGGGACACTGGAAGACAACGGGTGTCGGATTCGTGACGGCGGTCTGGCGCAGGGTTTTACCTTTGCCGGACAGGCTGGGCAGACAATCGGATTTGTTCTCCGCGACGTCACTTTTTCAGAGCCAAAGCTGTTTCTGATTCGGCCCGATGGGATTGTCATGTCTCCCCGGGAACCAGGTTTGATCGTGACTCCATTCCGGGTGGAAGCCAACCTACCGCAAACCGGCCTGTACCGGGTGGTAGTCAGTTGCACTGATTCCATCCAACAGGGGTTTTTTACCCTGACTGCTTTTACCGGACCACGGTTGGTCTTTTCATGCCGGGAGCCAGTCCGCCTTTCACTGCCTGTTCAATATGAAGGTATTCTGACCCCTGACGATTGCCGGTTGGAAGATGGTTCTGAGGCAGATGTGTACTGGTTTGAAGGAAAAGCCGGGCAGCAAGTGGCACTCACCTACAATGCCTTTGGCCGGAGCGGCGGTTTGACGGTCTTGGGGTCCGACGGCCGCCTCCTGGGTTCCCTCTTTCCAGGCAATAAGGCGATCCCTTTGACTGTGACTCTGCCGGAAAACGGATCTTATCTGGTGGTGGTTGAAACTCCTTTTTCTCGGTTTGAGGTTTCTTACACTTTGGGGATCAAGCAGCCGGATCTGCCGGGGGGTGGCTGTGGCGAAGTGGTCCCACTCCAGGTCCCGACGGAAGTGACGGGTTCGCTGGCGGCAGCGGTCTGCCCGGCCGGGAACAGCTTTCGGTCGCAGGATTACGCTTTTTCTGGTGAAGCAGGGCAACGATATTATCTTCGGCTGCTGGCAGGCACCTTTGCAAGTGCTACTTTCCTGCTGTTTGATGAAAAGGAACCCCTGATTATTTTGGGTTCTGTAGCGGCTGAGAATGGTTTTCCGGGAGAGTTTTCTTTTGTCTGCCCGGCCCGGACCCGCTATGGGATTCGGGTGTTGGTCGGTCCGGCTCGCTCCACCCCGGCAGGGGCTCCGGCTGATTTTAAACTTTTGGTGCGAGCGGTACCGGTTGATCTGACAACCTTTGAACCTTGCGCCCCGCCAGCTTCCATCACGATTCCAGCCGTTATCCAGCCGGATTTCAGAGAAACAGGCTGCCAGTTTGATGATGGATTTGCCGTTCACCGCTACCGGTTTGAAGCTGCCGCCGGGCGCTTTCTCGGGCTTTTTCTGCAGGAGTACGAAAGACCGTTCTCAGCTTACCTGCTGGCTCCTGATGGGTCGGTTTTAGGCGAGTACCATACCCGCAATATCACTCAAAACCTGGCTGAACAACAAATTCTCATTGGGGCCACCATACCGGTGACCGGAAGCTATACGCTGATTCTCATAGGATTGGATCGAAGCATCCGGGGAGGTATGAAACTGGTCCTCACTTCACAACCAACCCCAACTGTGGCCTGTGATCCCCCACCGTTTCTGGCACTGCCTGCGTTTGTGACCGGAACGATGGAACCGGGCGATTGTTTATTGTCAAATGGCATCAGGGCTCGTGAATATCGGTTCCGCTCCCTGATTGGGACGGAGGTTGTCTTCACGGGAAGCAGTCAGGAGCAACTTCGTTTGACCATCCTGCGTCCGGATGGGAGTGTGCTGGCCCAGAGTGAATCGTACGGTTTGGGGCAGGTTGTAAGCATTCCAATCATAATTTCCCAGCCCGGACCCTATGTAATCCGGATGGCAAACCCGCTTGTTTATTTCAATGACCAGCCCCAGCCTTTTCAATTGACCGCCCAGATTCGGAAAAGTCTGGCTGCCTGTCCGGCGGTTGAGGTGTCGGCTCCGGTAGTGCTTGAAACGACGCTCACCTCGACGGATTGCCCCCAGGTCGATGGTTCTTACGCCACAGTCTATGAAGTGACAGGGCCACCCGACAGCTTGGTTACAGTGCGCATGACCAGCCCGGATTTCAAAACCATCCTGTACCTGCTGGACGCCGCCGACCAGGTAGTTGATTCGCAGACCGAAAAGGGAACCGGTTTTAAAGCGGAATTGGAAATCCGCCTGACCAGTTCGGGGAAGGCGCGAGTGGTGGCCGGGTCTTATCACCCGCAGAGAGCCGGGCGGTACCAGCTTTCAATCAACTGACCCAGGATTGGAGTTCAAGCTTCAGCACGTGGTTTGAATCGGGAAACTCTTGACACTGCGGCCCCAACTTTCGTGCAACCGGTCCAATTCAAAGCCGGAGAAGTTGATACCGCAACGGAAAAACCGTCGTACAGGCACGACCGCTGGGCTTTGTCAGTTCCATCGTTCAAGTCTGAAGCCGTCGTTTGATAGGGTGTTGCACTGTTTGCGCCACCCAACCCTGCCAGGCACCCGGATTTGCTTCAGCGGGCAACACCAATGAAGCGCAGATTGGTGGCCGCTTCGCAAACCGGTGATGGCGGTCGTTGGCTTGTCTTTCTTTGCAAAAAACCTGGGTTGATTTTTCGGTCAGGTTGCTGGCCGGGTGGCAGGTTGGTTGGGTTCGATCTGTGTTTACCTTTGGTTATGCGGCTGGCCAGGCCGTGGCAGTGGTGTGGTCGGTTGGCTTTGTGCTTCCGTTGGTTTGACAGCGGGTTAGCAAAGGAACTAGTGGGTCACTTGGCAATCAGATCGCCATGGTTGAGTCAAGGTTGGGCGGTGGTGGAACGAACGCCGGGTGACCGCCCCTGATCCGGCTAACGAATGCCTTCGGTAACGGGCTCGCAGTCGTCGTGTCGCTCGTTTCCCACCCCATTCAAACGGAGTTGGATCCTCATTCCAGCCACGGCCGGCCTCCACCGCTCAAATTTATTTGGCCCGGATCACATAATTGGCCGACTCACTGCCGGACCGCGCAATCCGCTCCAACCAACTTCGTTCCGTTTCCGTTAGGGCTCGCAAAGGTTCTTTCTTCCGTCGGCTCATGTGCGTATCCTCCTGGCCGGAGTTTACTCAAATTGCGTGTTTATGGCCATCTGATTGCCAAGTGACCCACTAGCGTCAACCGAATCTATCGCACGTACCAAAAGAGAATTCCAACTCTCCACGGAACCCACAAAGTGCTTGAAGTGAGCCACCCCCGCAAGGATGGCCAGACACCATTCGTAGCTCGATTTGGCGGAATTGAACTCCGAAGGCAAAAATGGACGGTTTTGCAAGAACTTCCAAAACCGATCTTTGGTAGCCGAACGGAACTGATCCAACCCCTGCTGGCTCAGGAATGTGAATTATGCGGTCCAACTGAATCGGGTCAGGTTCATCATATCCGCAAACTGGCAGATCTGAACCAGCCGGGACAAAGGGAAAAACCGCTCTGGGTGAGACGGATGGCCGCACGCCAGCGCGAAACCCTGGTTGTTTGCCAAAAATGTCATGAAGACATTCACCGGGAACGTCCTTCATGGCGCACACGCACGGAATGAATCACTGTAAAGCCGACTTGAGATCGAAAGACTCACGAGCGGTTTGGGGAGGGACGGTTGGAAAAGTGCTGCAAGGTAACTCGCTGACCGACTACTCTACCGCACGCTCCGTTCTGAGAGGGGCGGATTGTGGCAACACAACCTGCCTACTCGATCCAGATCAGCCCCCTGGCATTTCTCAAAGAAAGCAACGGGTGCAGTCACAGGCGGCCATTCAGGCGGCCAGTGATTTTGTATAAGCCCTGAGGTGTCAGAGTGCCCAGTGGCTGGCCTGACCAACCACTGGTTTTTTTATTTCCCGCCACTCAGCTTCAATGCAGTCCGGATTTCTTCATTGCTCGGACGTTTTTTGTAATCTTCCTCAATAACCAGCCAAGTCACTTCGCCCTTTTTGTTAATGACACAGACCGTCGGGTAAGGAATCCCTTCCCCATCCTCTCCGTTGAATTTTGGGTTGCGAATTCCGTAAGCATCAATCACGGCATGTTTGGGGTCTGAAAGGATTGGAAAGGTGATAGGACCCTTTCCGTCAGAAGCTATTTTGGCAACCAGTTCCTGGCTTTGTTTTGGAGTATCCACGCTGATCGCCAAGAGCTGGACCTGGTCGGTCCCGGTTAACAGAGTGCGGAGTTCGGCAACCTGCCGAACACACCAGGGTCACCAATACCCTCGATAAAAGACCAGCACAGTTGGCGTTTTCCCAAATGCTGCCGAAAGCTTTATTTTCTGGCCGGTGTGGGACTCTAAGGTAAAATCAGGTGCTTTTTGTCCCACCTGGATGGTTTTTGACTGCATTGCAACCGTTGGTAGAGAAATGTGGTTCGGAGGAATCAAGGGGCTGCCAGTTCCAGCCAAAAGCACCCCGGTGAGGAATCCGATTGAGAATATGTTCATTGGCAATTCTCCTAAAAACAGAAATGGGCGAAATTTGCACCTGAACCCTTGTTCAGGTTTACTTGGTTGAGCATCAAACCTCTAACATAATTCAGACCAAGAACCCAATTTTCCTTCGAGTCATTCCAAGTTATTCCATTTTCCATCGAAATCAAGAATGGATAAAAGTGGATACCAAACAGGACAACCAACCCATGTGACCAGTTATTCCCACCTGTCTGATTTCGGGTGAGTTGTGTTTGAATGGCGATTTCTCAACCAGATATCCCGAACCCACCCTGTGGTCCCTTCGACGAACCTTTTGCCGGAATCACCTGGGAACAATTGGATGTAACAAATTTGTGCATTGTCAGGCTGAAGGTTGCTTGAAGTGCTTCAAAGTTGAATCACTGGCTGGAAGTGGCCCGTGACAAATACCCTGGCAGCATGACTGGTCGAGGCCCCCCTCCGGCAAGCTCCGGACTCGTATCCAAATATCATCCTCTGATTACTGAGTTGTGAAATATGCTATCTTGAGTGCAACCGGTTTCAGCAAATCCTGACAATTGCAACCCCTCACCAACTTGCACCCGGTATCCGAAGGACCCAAATCTGCTTTTTCAGGGTGGAAAATGTCTGTTCCAGGGAACAGTGCGAGGTGACTTTACTGATTGGTCCCAGGGAACCAACCGCCTTCTCTTGACCGAGACGAGTTCAATCATGACACGCCATCTTGACCCTGGACATGAACTCTGGGATTTTACGGACGAGATTTTGGTTGAATGCCCAAAATGCCAATCCTGTTCCAAGGTTCTGCCAATTGGCCCTGACTTTGACCTGTTTCGTGAACGGCGGCTGGCCTGTCATACTTGTGGGTATGGGCAATCCTGGAGCGGAACTGAGGTTGGAGTGCAACTGCGCAAGGGAAAAATGACGGACCCTTATTTGGGGCAGGTACTCTGGTTGCAGGCATCCGTGGGAGACAATCTGCTGTGGGCGCTGAACCACCGGCATCTCAATGAGCTTGAGTCATTGGTGGCTGCAACCCTGCGGCAACGACGCCAGGACGAGGCCACCGGTTGGTCAAACCGGAGTATGGCCAGCCGGTTGCCACAGTGGTTGCTGGCCGCCGGCAATCGCTCCCGTATCGTCAAAGTCATCCGAACCTTGCGGGTTAAATGAAGTGGTACCGGCCTTCCCTTGTTGGACATTTCATTTTCATTTGGGTGGGTTCCTGCTTGTGGTTGGTCCAACGTGGTTTTTGTGCAACCAAATCGCAATTCACAGGAAAACCCTGTAGGATGGGCAGGTACCCGGTCGGAGGTGGTTTCCCTTACAAAACCTCCGCTGCTCCACAACCTCCAACTTTACAATCACAGTTTAGAGCCAACCCCTATGAAAATCCGCCGCGTTGTCCCCAGCGATTTCCCTGAATGGCTGAGAATGCGTGACCTTCTGTGGCCGGGAGCCCCGGAAGACCACGAACGCGAAATCATCGAATTTTTTGAAAAACCCAATCCCGATTTGGCCACCTTCGTTATTGATTGCGGAGGGAACCGTCTGGGAGGTTTTGTGGAAACCAACATCCGTGACTACGCCGAAGGGTGCAGCAGCGGGCGCATCGGCTACATTGAAGGCTGGTATGTGGATGACCCTTTGCGCCGCCAGGGCTGGGGCGGACGGCTCCTTCAGGCGGCTGAAGACTGGGCGCGGGAACTGGGTTTGAGCGAAATGGCCAGCGATTGCGACATTGCCAATGAAGTCAGCCTGCTTGCCCATACCGCCCTTGGTTACGAGGAAGTCGAGCGGGTCATCTGCTTTCGCAAATCGCTCGACGGAACCCCCTGAAAACCGGGTTCCCAGGGGTATTCGAAACATGCCCCGAAATTCTTCACGAAGCTCTTTCTTACTCCCTGCAATTCAATGAAAATAAAGACGATAGTTGCATTGTCAAAGCTTTGACAATTTTGTTGTCAAAGACGCTTTGACAGGCTATTTCGGCGGCTCTTTTTTGGGCTTGGCAGTCCCCAGTTTGCCCAGCACTTTTCCCAGCTTCCGCTGGTCCAGTTTGGCCAGCGGAAAATCTGCCGGAGCAGGTTTTTGCAGGCTTTGATCTGACCCGTGCTGTCCCAGGTCCACCAATGCCGCCCGGATGGAACCCGCCAGCTTTTCAATGGTTTCCCTTCGGTGCAGATTTTCACTGTAGTTGAGGCTGACCGTCAAAACTCCGGCTGTTACGGAAGCCTGAATATCAAGCAGATGGCTCCGGAGGCCCTCCGGGTCGCGCAACGCTCCGGTTGATTCCTGGGCTGCCCGGAAAAAGCGGTTTTCCACCGGAACAGCGGCTTTTCCTTCCAGTTTTCCAAAATAGTTAAAACTGACTTCGGCGGGCGGCAGTTGGGAAAAAGCCGCTCGAATTTCCTGCTGCGCGGTCAAATACCGCCACAAACCAAATTGCAGGCCGGAAGCCCCGTCCTTCGTTGTGCCTGTCACCTGCCCCACCGCCTCTGCCAAGGTCTGGCAAGCCGTCACATCAAAAACGATGGGGCCCAACGTGGTAAACCATCCGACCGTGCGGGAAACATTGACCGAACTGGCCAGCTCCTCTCTTCCGTGACCTTCGATTTCGATTCGCTGCAACGGTGATTTGTTCCATGCCTGCAACCCCCAAACCACAGCAGTCAAAAGGATGTGGTGCATGGCATCAAAAACCTGGCCTGAGTTCCGTTTGAGCAGCAGCCCCGTCTCCCTTTCGGCCAGCTCAATCGTGATAAACCGTTCCGAACCTGCAGTGTTTTGCCCGCTTGCATAATCCACGGGCAGGCGGGGAACCGGTTTGGCCAGCAGGGAAAGCTGTGGGTACCATAAACTGGAGTGAGATTCCCGTTCGGCTTCCTGGAGCAAACCCTCTGCCCAAGCTTTGAAGGAGGTGGTTTTCAGCGGCAACTTGATTTCCCTGCCCTGTGCAGCCTGCCGGTAACCAGTGGTCAGGTCCTCAAGCAAAATCCGCCAGGAAACGGCATCCACCAGCAAATGGTGGGCGACAAACAGCAATTTTGGAGCCTGGGCGGTTCCAAAATCAAAATAGGTGACCTGGAACAACGGTCCTTTGCCTAAGTCCAAACTTCGTTGGGCAGTTTCGGTAGCCCGTCTGAATGCCTCCTTCACTTCATCAGTATCAAGCAGCCCGGATAGATTCACGACTTTGAGCAATTCAGGCTCAGCTTCCTCGGAATGCGACTGCACCCAACCGGTTTCAGTTTTGGCAAACAGCAACCGGAGGGCGTCATGGTGCTGCCACAGCGCCAGCAATGCTTTTCGGAAAACGTCCAACTGAAGGGGTTGCAACACATCAATCAAAAAGGACTGGTTCCAATGGTGGGGGGCTTGCAGGTCTTGTTCAAAAAACCAATGCTGAATCGGCGTCAAAGGAACCGCTCCCGCCACCATTCCCTGTTCAGATTGGAAACCGACCAACAAGGTGGTGACTCGCGCCAGTTCTGCAATCGTCTGGTGCTGGAAAATATCCTTCGGACTCAACCCCAGACCTGCCTGCGTGGCCCGTGCCACAATTTGCAGGCTCATAATCGAATCCCCGCCCAACCCAAAGAAATTATCATTGACGCTGATGTCTGCCACGCGCAGCACCTTTTTCCAGATTTCAACCAACGTAGCCTCAACCTGACTGGTTGAGATTCCCGGAGCCGTGCCAACCTCTCCAGTGGAAAACACCGGCTCAGGCAAAGCCTTCCGATTGAGTTTCCCATTGGGAAGAAGCGGCATTTCCTCCAAAACCACAAGTGCCGCCGGAAGCATGTATTCGGGCAAACGCTCCCGCAGCCAAGCCAGGACTGAGGACGGAGGACGGAGGACTGAGCTTTCTAATTCTGCCTCGGCCCTCAGTCCTTTCGCCTCAGTCCTGGTTGTGATGTAGCCAACCAACCGCTCTTCGCGTTTGATGACCACGGCTTTGGAAATTTCAGGATGGGCAAGCAGGGCGGCTTCAATTTCTCCCAGTTCAATCCGGAAGCCGCGTACCTTGACCTGCGTATCAACCCGGCCCAGGAATTCCAGATTTCCTTCCCGATTCCAGCGAACCAAGTCGCCGGTGCGATACCAACGAAGGGAGTCTAGGGAGTCTGGGGAGTCTGGGGAGTCCAATCCGTAACTTGGCGTATTTTGTCCTGGGTTTTGGGTTTTGACTTGGGGTTTTGACTCCCTAGACTCCCCAGACTCCCTAGACTCCCTAGACTCCCTAGACTTGAATTTCTCCCCCGTCAATTCCGGACGGTTGAGGTACCCGCGCGCCACGCCCCCTCCACCAATGAAGAGTTCGCCTGGAACCCCTGGCGGAACCGGCTGCCCATGCGGGTCCAATACCAGGACCTGGACGTTTGGCAGTGGTTTTCCAATCGGCAACTCCAGCCAGGTTTCCTGTTTCGGTGACCATGCCGGAGGTGCAAAAGCAATCGCCGTAACTGTGGTTTCAGTCGGACCATACCCGTTTATCCAGGGTGCCTGTTTACCAGCCAGCTTTTGCCAGGTGGCACTGTTGGTGACCGTCGCTTTTTCGCCGCCGACAAAAACCAGGCGGAGCCTGGGCGGCAACGTCAATGTTCCTTCCGAAAGCTCACGGACCAGCTCGTTCCAGTAAGGCGTCAGCAAACTCACCACCGTCACGCCCATACGGTCCAATTCCGCCATGTATTCCCGCCCTGACGGAACGTCATCCGTTTCCCGAAACACCACGCTGGCTCCGCAGTACCAAGCCGGAAAGATTTCCTCCACCGCCGTGTCAAAATTCAAGGTGGCGAAATTGTAGGTCCGGTCAGCGGCGGTCAGGTTCAACACCTGCTGTACCGCTACGCAAAAATGGAGGAGGTTGCGCTGTTCAATCACCACCCCTTTGGGTTTGCCGGTGGAACCGGAAGTGTAAATGACATAGGCCGAGGACTGAGGACTGAGGACTGAAGGCTGAGGACTTGCTTCAGGACTGAGGGCTGAGGACTGAGAACGTGCTTCAGGACTGAGGACTGAGGACTGAGAACGTGCTTCAGGACTGAGGACTGAGGACTGAGGACTGAGAAAAACATTCAAATCAAGGATTTCAGCTTTTGTAAGTGGAAGCAGCTTCCTTAAAGCGGTTTGAGTCAGGATGACTTTTGGTGCGGCGTCTTCCAGCATAAAACCGAGCCGTTCGGCTGGATAACCTGGATCCAAAGGCAGATATGCGCCTCCGGCCTTGAAAATTCCGAGCAACGCCACCGGAATCAACCAGGAACGGTTCAGGCAGATTCCCACCAGCACTTCGGGTCCAACGCCTTTTTTCCGCAACTCGACGGCGAGTTGCTCTGCCTGCTCGTTCAATTCCTGGTAGGTCAGCACCCGTTCCCCGCATAAAACCGCAATTGCAGCGGGTCGGGTGTGGGCATGTTCCTCGAAAACCTCGATCAAACACCGGTCTTTTGGATAATCAAGGGTTGTTTCATTCCAGGAACTGAGGAGCCTGTGTTCGGTTTCGGTCAACAAATCCAGTTGGAAAACCGGGGTGTGCGGCTCGCTGACGGCACGTTCCAACAGCACGGTCAAATGCGTCAACATCTGTTGTGCGGTTACCGGCTCAAACAAATCGGTGTTGTATTCCAGGTTGAGCGCCAGCGTTTCACCTGCGTCATATCCGGTCAGGGAAAGGTCGAACTTGGCGGAACGGCTTTCCCTGTCCATGGTCGAAATCTTCAAATTGGGGAGCGAAAGCGCTTCCCCTTGAGCATCCCGCCGCCGGGTCAAATCAAACATGACCTGATAGACCGGTGTCCGGGACAAATCCCGCTCAATTTCAACCGCCTGGACCACTTTTTCAAACGGCACGTCCTGATTTTCAAAGGCTTCGAGCAAGGTTTCGCGGATTTGTTTCAGGAACGACTGGAAATCCAGCCTTTCCGAAAGTCTTCCGCGCACAGCTACCGTGTTGAAACAGGGGCCAATCAGGTTTTCCAGTTCCACGCGGCTGCGGTTGGCCACCGGAATCCCAACCAGAATGTCATCCTGCCCGCTGTATCGTGCCAAAAGAAGCTGAAATCCAGCCAGCACGGTCATCACCAGGGTTGCGTCATTTTTTCGGCTGAACTGTTTCAGTGTTGAAGTCAGTTCCGGTGAGAGCGTGATTGAGACATCCGCTCCGTTAAATGTTTGAACCGCCGGGCGAGGCCGGTCCAGCGGCAGATGCAAAACCGGCAACTCGCCACCCAGTTTGGTTTTCCAGTAATCAAGCTGGCGGGTCAATTGCCCGGCGGCTTCCAGGTTGCGTTGCCAAAGAGCGTAATCGGCAAATTGAATCGGTAAAGGTTCCAATTGTGGAAACCGGTTGGAACAAGCCGCCCGGTAAACCTCGGCGACTTCCCGCAACAACACTCCGGCTGACCATCCATCCGCCGCAATGTGGTGCAATACCAAAACCAGAAGATGGTCGGTTTTACTTTTGCCATAGAGTCGGGAACGCAGCGGCGGCTGGTGTTGTAAATCAAACGGCTGGCGGCAAAATTCACCGATTTCCCGCTTGATTTCGGATTCCTGTTTGTTGCTGACGTCTGTGATTTGCCAATCGAAAAACCCATCGTCTTCCACGGTTTGAAACGGCTTTCCGTCAATTTCAACAAAGCGGGTCCGTAAAATTTCATGGCGTTTTTCAACCATGCCAAAAGCCCGAATCAAGGCGGTGACGTTCAGTTCACCCTGAAACCGCAGCACCATCGGCATGTTGTAATCGCCTGAATCCGGTTCGAGCTGGGCCAAGAACCAGAGGCGTTCCTGCGAGAACGAGAGCGGCACCGGTCCCTGCCGGTCCTGCGCCACCAGCGGCGGCCCCAGGCTGGGGGACAGGTTCAATTCCTCCAGCCGTTGCGCCTGCTCCCGGATGGTCGGCGCTTCAAACAGCAGCCGCACCGGTACCCGCCGCTCCCATTCCGCTTCCAGCCGGGCCGCCAGTTGCGCCGCCGCCAGTGAATGGCCCCCTGCCGCAAAGAAGTTTTCCGTCACCCCGACGCGTTCCCGTCTCAGCACCTCCGCCCACAACTCCGCCAGCCGTTCCTCCGTTTCCGTCGCCGGGGCCTCCGGCAGCGACAGCACATCCACGGGCCGGGGCAGCGCGGTCCGGTCGATTTTCCCGCTCGCATTGAGTTTGAAATATTCCAGGCCCAGCAACTGACTGGGCACC
>JAIBAN010000107.1 GCA_019695185.1 Blastocatellia bacterium
TGGGTCCCAGGCACTGGCGGCGCTCGCCACGCTCAAATTAAACCAACAGGTTCAATCCTGGTTCAAAACCGGCCAGATTCAATTCAAGCTCACCCCTTGAGTGCTTCCAGCCGCACAGGTCGAAAAACTTCATCAGCCGGGAACGAATGGATTCATACAGTTCACCAGCATTTTCCCGGTCCTGGTGCAACCAGCTCAGGAGCTTGTCAAACGCTTCCTGATTGAGACTCCAGGTGCTCAGTTCAGGGGTGAATTCAGACACGAAGCAACCTCACAACGTAAAGAAATGTAAAATCAGTTCTTGAGAGGATATTACTCATCTTCAATGAATCGCGCACGCATTTCAGGAGCTGGAAGCAGGCAGGCATCCAATTTACCGAAAAAACGGTAACGAAAGCGGGCGACCAGGTCATAAAGGCGGTCCCGGATAAACCGTGGGACCCAGCGTCCGATGACCAGCACCTGCCAGACGCCACCCAGATAAGCGGCAATTTCCAAGGTCGCATCCGACCGAAAAGCGATTCGTTCCGGTGTTTTTGCCGTGGCAGGATGGAACATTACGACCGAATCAACGTGTGCCAGAACCGGATGCCGGTTGCAGACCGCCTGACCCAGCCGACTTTGCAGGGCCGCAAACCGCAATGTTTTTTTTCGATCATGCCGCACAATAAACTGAACCACATGGTTACAAAAACCACAAACGCCATCAAAAAGCAAAATTGGGCCGGAGTTTGTATCAAATTCCAGTGGTGGGCGGAGTTCAGGTGGTTTTGCTGCCATATTCAATCAAGTTGGGAATGGTGGGGCGAAGTGAGGTGTCGGTGACACGGCAAAAATCCAAAAAGTGTTTGACGCCAAACCATTTGGAGGGAGAGACTACCGAGGGCGGCTTTGCATTTCAATCCGTTTTGACGGGGCATCCTACCAATTCCTGAGGTGTTTCTTCCACTCGGAAAGAGTCAATTCAGGATGGAGGAGCCGGCTCCCGTCAAGAAATCCCAACCGGTGTCCAGGACCAACGGTAATCTTCGGGACCGTAAGGACAGCTTCACAGGCAGTATCACAACGTTATGACAGGTGAAGGCAGACAGATTGTCATCAGAATTTCCCCACGGACCTTTTGGCTTCTTGCCGGAGTGGTGGTGCTGTTTGGAGTCGGCGTGGCTCTGGGCTGGAGACTGGCTGGGATCAAAACACCGGGTGAGGGAAAAGGCGCAACGGTCCAGGCGGCCTGGTGGGGCGGAAATCCTCCGCCATTGGATTTGGCCATTGTCCGGGTGGCGGAAAGTGTGGAACCGGCGGTGGTTCACATTACCACCGTCGACACCACCGATGGCGAGTTGGGCCAGGGAACCGGTTCCGGATTTGTGGTGGACAGTGCCGGGTATCTGGTGACGAACTATCATGTGGTCCAGGGCGCTTCCCGGATTAAGGTCAAATTCAACACTGGGGTGGAAACCACAGCCCGCTTTATTGCGGCGGATGAGGAAACCGATTTAGCCGTACTCAAGGTTGACAGCCGGTCCACCCTGCAATCGGTTGTGTTTGGGGATTCCGATTCACTCCGCGTTGGTGATTGGGTGGTTGCCATTGGCAGTCCCTTTGGTCTGGACCAGACCGTGACGGCGGGAATCATCAGCGCCAAAGAGCGGGTAACAGATAGGCGGCGGAGCCTGCAACAGTTTTTGCAGACAGATGCCGCCATCAATCCAGGCAATTCAGGTGGACCTTTATTGAACCTGAGCGGTGAGGTGGTCGGTATCAATGCCCAAATCGCCACCCAGGACGGACGCTTTAACGGAATCAGTTTTGCCATCCCCTCCTCGACTGCCAAAGAGGTGTATCGTCAGCTCATCAGCCAGGGCCGGGTTTCCCGTGGGTATCTGGGTGTTTTTCTGGACCGGGTCACCCCGCAGTTCGCCAAAATTTATAATATCCCCAGAGCTGAAGGGGCCATGGTTCAATATGTGGACGATTATGGCCCGGCCCGGAATGCCGGACTCGGAAGCGGGGATGTGGTAGTGGAATTTGACGGGCGTCCCATCCGCACTGACCGTGACCTGATTCGGTTTGTTGCCGCCACCCCGGTGGGGAAAACCGTAGACCTTAAATATTACCGGGACGGTCATTTGAAAAAAGCCGAAATGCTGGTTGAGGAACGCCTTCCACCGGAAGCGAAGAACCTGACCCCCGTGGCACCCAAGATTCGCCGCAAAAACCCGAACGAACCTTTGGCAGCCGACCCCCTTCCACCCCGCAAATTAGGTTTGGTGGTGGGAACCCTTTCCCGAATGCGGCTCCAGCAGTTTGGTCTGACCGGAGCCTACGATGAAAAGGAAAAAGGCGCGATTGTGGTGGCCGTGGACCCCGCCGGGGTCGCTTTTGAAGCCCGTGTCAGGGAACGGGATGTGATTGTTGCACTCAACCGGAAGCCCATCGAGAATGAAGAGGATTTCAATCAGGCTCTCAAAATGCTCAAATCCAACGATGATGTCGTTTTTGAAATCAAGCGGATTAATTCTTCAAGTCGGCGGGTCGTCACCAACTTTGTTTCTTTTACCTTACCCTGACGTGAAAATAGGACTGAGGACTGAGGACTGAGGACTGAGCCGGTTTTCATGGCTGGTGGTGCGCCGCCGTCGCATGAGGTCTGACCTGAAAATAGGACTGAGGACTGAGGACTGAGGACTGAGGACTGAGCCGGTTTTCATGGTTGGTGGTGCGCCGCCGCCGCATGAAGTCTGACGTGAAAATAGGACTGAGGACTTTGGAGTGCGGGGACTTGTCACCGCTTTGTTTCTCGGCGACTTGTCGCCGAATTCAGTTTTTGATGTTTCTGACCGGAAAACAGGACTGAGGACTGAGCCGGTTTTCATTGCTGGTGGTGTGCCGCTGGGGCAGACAGTCCGGCCTTATGTGCAATGTGCGATATTCTCAGTCCTCAATAAATAAGCGCATGCCGCAACTTTTTCAAATGGCAAATGGGCTATGGCATCTGTTCCAATGCCAATCTGTAAATAGCTCAGTATGAAAGGAGTGCTCTGTGCCTGATGTTATCCTGGTACCCTGTCCCAGTTGTGGTCGAAACAATAACATCCAACGGCAAACATGTATTTATTGTGGTTTTCTAATGCCAATGGAAGAAGGACAGGAGTTGCTCAAGCTCCCGGTCATCCGACCGATGGAGGAAACCGAGCATGGATACAATGTCATTTTCCTGCCGGGTCCAAATTCAGTGGGGGAGGCCGGCAGGCAGGAAATCGAAATCGTGACCCGTCTCAGCTTTGACCAGATTGACGGAATCATTCAGGCCGGAGTGCCGTTGCCCCTCGCCCGGACGGTTGATGAACAGGATGCCACGCTAATCAGGCAACGGCTGCAATCCTCCGGGGTGGAAACCCAGATTGTTTCCGATCTGGAATTACAAACCGGTGCCCCCCGGCGGGTCCGAAAATTGCACTTGGAAGACGGCCAATTGCATTTATGGTCATCCGAACTGCTTCCACTGGCAAAAGTGGCAGTGACTGACATTTGTATTTTGGTCTTTGGGAGTATCCGGACCCGGCATGTTCAGGTCACCGAAGCCAATAAACTTTATGGCCGGGGCCGCGAGGTCAAAGACATCAATGAGCGGTATTCCGATGAGCTGATTATTGATTTGCTGGGGCCAAGCCTGACAGACCACTACCGGATTCGGCCCGATTCTTTTGATTACACTTGTTTGAAAGGTCGAATGCGGATGCTGGCCGGGGAAAATTTCAAAGAACTGGGAGGATGGCTGCAGGAGCTGATGCCACAAGCTGTGGTGATTCAGGATTTTCGGAAATGGACCCGGATGATGGAACCCATTTGGCCTCTCTCAACCGTCACCGAACGGCAACCGCTGAAACGGATTGGGGTGGGAAAGATTGCGACGGAAGCCTTTCTCATCATTGACAACCTGTCACAATTTACCCGGTTTGGCCGCCTCCAGTTCCTGCTGCACCAAAGAGGGTTGCTGCTCTGAGAAGAAAAAAGTCTGGGGAGTCTGGGGAGTCTGGGAAGTCTGGGGAGTCCAAAACTGACAGGGTGACAAGGTGGTATTGATTTCCAGACTCCCCAGACTCCCCAGACCTTCCAGACTCAATTATTTGCTGACCGGAGTGGCGGGATAATTTGACCGGAGGTCAAGATAGGCCCGGTTGATTTTGATTTTGTCTTTGGGGCGGGTCGTTCCTTCTACCGTGGGGGCCTGGGAAATAATATCCACCACATTCATGCCCACAATAACCCGACCAAAAATCGAATACTGATTGTCCCATTCCGGATGGTCGGAACAGCAAATAAAAAATTGTGACGTGGCACTGTTGACATCATTTCCCACTCTGGCAGCGGAGACAATGCCACGGACATGCCGAAGTTTACTAAACTCGGCCTGAATCCGGGGTTGGTCACGTTGACCCAGCCCCCAGGTTTTTTCGTCTCCACGAATCGTATTGGGGTCGCCCCCTTGAATCAGGCTGTTGGGTTCAACCCGGTGAAAAGCGGTTCCGTTATAGAAATCAGAGCGAATGAGTTGCTGAATCCGTTCGGTGTGCTTGGGAGCAGCATCCGGATAAAATTCAAAGACGATCTTTCCATAGTCGGTTTCCAGCACGGCAACCGCTTGGTTGGGATTGGATTTACAGCCGGTCAGTGAAGGCAACACGATAAGCGCCAGCAATACAACGGCAAGAATGGTTCTTTTCAGCACGGTGACAAGGCTCCCTCAAGCAAAAAATGTGATAAGCGGCAAATGACTGGCGACCTCACAAACTGCCAAGGTGGTCTGGTGTTTGCCGCTGTACCTGATGATGGAATGTGGAATTTTGAAAAGGACGCACTATTTCACGAAAAGTGGCGATTGGGCAACTGAAATGGGGTTCGGGGTTCGGGGTTCGGGGTTTTCTAATACCCCAATTTTGAGAGTTTACTTCAGGTTTCAAAACTCAAAACTCAAAACCAAATATTCAAAACTTTATAAAAAGAACCTGAACGCTAAACCCCGAACCCTGAACCCTAAACCCTGAACGCTAAACCCTGAGCCCTGGTTTCCTCAGGCAGCCTGCGGTCCCGCCGATGATTTCGCGGGTGATTCAGAGGTGGAGTTTGAAGTGGTGGAATCCGCAGTGGTACTGGAATCGGTGGTTTTTTCCGAGGCTGAACTGGAGGCTGAACTTCCTGAGGTTTCAGCTCCGGTTGAACTCGCACTGCCGGATTTCCGGGCGTAATCACTGATGTACCAGCCGTCACCTTTGAGTGCGAAACTTGACTGAGAAAGCAGCTTTTCCAAGGTCGGGCGATGGCACTTGGGGCAATCGGTCAATGGGGCGTCCGACATTTTCTGGATAATTTCAAGTTGGTTCCCACAGTTGGTGCATTCGTATTCATAGATGGGCATGAGATTGGCAAATCCTCCGTTTCAAAATCAAAATGATGAAACATAAGTGTTTACACAAGAAAATCGGACTTGTCAAAACCTCTTTGCCAAGTCCTGCTGCGCCGCCAAGGTTTCCTTGAACGGAGGGCTGGGGTATGATGGGAAATCCGCAATAGTCCTGGATTTTTCCGGTGCTTTGAAAATCAAGTCTTTGCAAGTAGGAGGTTTGTATGTCTTCGCCTCAGCAACCGTTACGTCGTCAAGCAGAACTGGCCGCTTCGCGGGAACGCAAGCCGCCGGTGGTCCAGCGGTTTTTCCGCCGGGCGACGTTTCTGGCGGTACTTTTGCTTTCAGCCGTAACCGGCAGTTTGACCGGGCTGACCGTTGCCTATCAGAGTGGTTTGACCAGCGATGCCAAACAGGTTTCCGAACTGGCCAATTTCCAGCCCAGCGGGGTCACCCAGGTTCTGGCGGATGACGGCAAAACCGTAATTGGTGAATTTGCCTTGGAACGCCGGATTCCTCTGAGTTATGACGAAATTCCCGTCCGCATGCGGCATGCCATTCTGGCGATTGAAGATGCCCGGTTTGAGAAACACTGGGGAGTTGACCCGATTGGCATCACCCGCGCCCTGGTGAAAAACCTGGCGGCGGGGCGAACCGTCGAAGGGGGTTCGACCCTGACCCAGCAATTGACCAAAATGCTCTTTCTGAGCCCGGAACAAACCCTCACCCGCAAAGCCAAAGAAGCCCTGCTGGCTTTGCAAATCGAGCGGCAGTTTAGCAAACAGCAGATTTTTGAACTCTACGCCAACCAAATCAACCTTGGGGGCGGTGCCTATGGGGTTGAGGCTGGAGCCCAATATTATTTTGGGAAATCCTGCAAAGAGCTGTCGATTGAGGAATGCGCCACCCTGGCGGCAATTCCCAAAGCGCCGACTTCCTATTCTCCCAAACTCAATCCGGAAAAAGCCCTGCAACGGCGGAATCTGGTCATCACCAACATGATTGAGGAAGGCTTTATTACCAAAGCCGAAGGGGAAGCTGCCAAAAAAACCAAAATCAAACTGAATATCGCCATCCGCGATGGCAACAACAGCGGGCCGTATGCTTATTTCGTCGAGGAAGTCCGCCGCTATCTGGAAGAAAAATACGACACCAAACAGACCCATACCGGCAGCCTGAAAGTTTTTACCACCCTCGATGCCAAAGCGCAGATTCAGGGAGTCAATGCCACCCGGCTGGGACTGCATCAATATGACCGGCGGCACAGCAAATGGCGGGGCAATCTGCCCAATATTCTGAACGATGGCTACAAGGACATTGCCAAGTTCAAACACCCCGATTGGGAACTGTCCTTTTTTAACGGCATGTACCTGCGGGGGCTGATTACCGAAGTCGGTTCCCAAAAAGCCAAGGTATCGTTTGGAAAATACCACGCGACGGTTGGTTCAAAGGAAATCGCCATTGCCGGAGGTTCGCCGGAAAGCGTTTTCAAGGTTGGAGATGTGGCGATTTTCCGAATTACCAAAATTGTTGAGGAAACCAAACCCGAAACTGCTTCGGACAAGGACAAAAAAGCCAAGGAAGGTGACGGCAAGGACAAGAAAAAGAAAGAGTCCAAAGCCAAGCCGGAACCGGTTGGTGACCCGTTTGAACTAGGGGTCGAACTGGAGCAACAGCCATTGGTGGCAGGTGCCTTTCTGACGTTGGATGCCCATACCGGCGAAATCAAAGTTTTAGTGGGTGGGTACGATTTTGCCTATTCCAAATTCAATAACGCGGTGCAGGGAAACCGACAGACCGGCTCCACCTTTAAGCCTTTTATTTACACCGCAGCTTTGGAAAACGGCTGGAAACCGGAAGATACCGTGCTGGATGCGCCTTTTACCGCAGGAAACTGGTCACCACATAACTATGACAACAGTTTTATGGGGGCAATTCCATTGCGAACCGCTTTGGCGCAATCCCGCAACATCCCGGCAGTTAGGTTGCTGGCTTCCGTCGGAATCAAAAAAGGTGCGGAAATGGTCAAACGGTTTGGCATCACCAATCCGATGGCACCGTTCCTGCCATCGGCCCTCGGAGCCACAGAAGTTCCGCTGATTGAACTGGTTTCCGGTTACTCGGTCTTTCCCAATCAGGGACAGCGGGCCAAGCCGCATTTCATCCGCCGGATTGAGGACCGGAACGGGCGGACGCTCTATGATTATGACCGGGAAGAGGGAAGCAAAACCTTTCCCGTGGTTTCCCCTTATGTTGCGGCCAATATGGTTTCCCTCATGCGAGGGGTGGTTGAATCCGGAACCGCTGCCCGGATTAAATCCATCACGGAAGCAGATTTGAACAAACGGGAAATCGCGGGCAAAACCGGCACGGTAAACGATTTTACGGATGCCTGGTTTATTGGTTACACGCCGTCGGTCGTGAGTGGTTGTTGGATTGGCTATCAGGGAGACAAACGTTCGCTGGGCGACAAGGAAACCGGCGGCACCGCTGCCTTGCCCATGTGGATTAAATTCATGGGCTACTATATGAAAGGCCGCCCCATTGAAAAATTCCCCGAAGGTCCGGGAGCTGACGAAAAAATGAAGCAAATGCAGGCCGAACGGACCAAGGAAGCCCAAAAAGCCCTGGAGGCCGGTGCGGTTGACATGCTCCCAGATACGGGCAGCGAATCCGCCAAGCAGGCCATCGGCAAAGGGGACGGCAAAACCCCGCCCAAGCCAGGGGATGACATCGGTGCCCCCTCGGAAGACGGCGATGTGAAAAAGAAACCGAAAAAGCCGGATGACATTCCGGATTAACCAAAAAACAATCTTGGGGGTCTTGGGAGTCTTGGGAGTCTTGGGAGTTTCCCAAGGCTCCTTTTACATTATGGTTTGGCTGGTTGGACGAGAGGTGCGAATGAGCAGGCTCATAAGCGGGTTGAAACGCGGGGCGGTGTTTTTCCTTTGTTTCGGATTGGGATGGGGGCTGGCACATCCTGATTTCATTGGTGAGCAACGCGACCAGCTTTTTGTCACCGCCGCCGGAGAGGGGAATATTTTTGAGTTGAGGGTGCTCCGATTGTTGGGAGCAGATACCAATTGCATTGCTTTTGGCACACAGCCTTTGGTGGAGGCCGGAACAAACGGGCAAACTGAAGTGGTTCGCTACCTTCTGGAAAAGGGAGCTTCCCTGGAACAGAAAAACAAATTTTGTGCAACTGCTTTGGAAAGGGCGGCTTACGCCGGGCATCGGGAAACCGTTGTGTTGCTCATCTCCAAGGGTGCTAATGTCAACGCCACCAGCCTTGATGGCTCGGTTCTGGAGGCTGCCAGGGAAGGCCACCATCCGGAAATTGTGGCCCTGCTCAAACAACACGGGGCGAACTGAGATTCCGAATTGAATCCGGCTTTTACTCAGCCCTCAGTCCCCAATTCAGTTAAAACCGCCTCATCCCGAAATTGCAGGTCATAGAGTTTGCGATACAACCCTTCCAGTTCCATCAACTCGTCATGGGTGCCCGATTCGACAATGGTTCCATCCTGAAGGACCAATATCCGGTTAGCCCGCCGGACGGTTGAGAGACGATGGGCAATGACAAAGGTGGTGCGGCCTTCCATCAACGTGTCCAGGGCTTCCTGCACCAGTTTTTCCGATTCGGAATCAAGGGAACTGGTCGCTTCGTCCAGAATCAGGATTTTGGGGTTTTTGAGCAGGGCGCGGGCGATGGCGATGCGCTGGCGTTGCCCGCCGGAGAGTTTGACCCCACGTTCGCCAATCACGGTTTCATAGCCGTGAGGGAATTTCGTGACAAATTCGTGGGCGTTTGCCGCCTGGGCCGCCTGTTCGATTTCCGCCTGGGTTGCAGCCAGCCGGCCATAGCGGATGTTGTCCTTGATGGTGCCGCCAAACAACAGGGTTTCCTGGGGCACGATGCCGACATGTTCGCGCAAATCAGTCAGCTTGACTTCCCGCACGTCACAACCGTCAACCAGGATGGTTCCCGCCTGGATGTCATAAAACCGGGGAATCAGTGAAATGAGGGTTGATTTTCCGGCTCCGCTGGGGCCAACCAGGGCGATGACCTCGCCCGGTTGGGCCAGGATATTCACTCCGTCAAGCACCTTGATTTCCGGTCGTTCCGCATAGGAAAAAACCACGTTCCGAAATTCGACCCGGCCTTGAATACTCACCAGGGACTTGGCCTGGGGCGGGTCGGCAATCTCGGAGCGGGTGGCAAACAACTCGACAATCCGTTGAGAGGCTCCCAGCGTTTGGTTGAATTCACCATATAGTTCGGTGAAGGAAGCCACTGCCGTCCCGACCGCCATGGTATAGAGCATAAACGCCATCAACTGGCCGGCGCTGAGGCGACCTTCCAGGACCTGATGGCCGCTGTACCAGAGCAGGACGACCACCCCGGAAAACATCACAAACACAATAAAGGCATTAAAAAGACCGCGTGCCAGCGCCCGTTTCAGGGCTTCCCGTTGGGCTGCTTCGACAAACTGGCTGTAGCGACCGATTTCATGCTCTTCGCGGGCAAACGACTGCACGGTCCGAATGCCGGAAAAGGTTTCGTCCAGCACGGAGGTGGCATCCGCCAGCCGGTCCTGAATGCGGGTGCTGATGCCGCGAATCCGGCGACCAAAAAAGGCGGCGGAAAGGACCAGAAACGGAACAATGCCCAGCATCAGCAACGTCAGGCGGGTGTTGGTCAGAAACATGACGATAATGCCGCCGCTCGAAACCATGAGGTGGCGCAGGGCTTCAGCCAAGGACAGAGTACAGGCTCCCTGAATGATGGTGGCGTCCGAGGCAATCCGGGAGGTGAGTTCGCCCACCCGGCGGTTGGCAAAAAAAGTGACGCTTTGGCCAATCAGATGGCGATAGAGGTCTTTGCGCAGGTCAGTGACAATCCGTTCCCCAATGGCATTGAGCAGGTACGCCCGTCCAAAACTGAAAACGGCTTGCAGACCCAGAACCCCGACCAGAAACCCAAGGGTTTGGTTCAGTTCGTGGGCATTCCGGTTTTTGAACGCGGAATCAAGCAGCCTGCCAATAAAAAAAGGGAAGGCCAGGGCGAAACTGCTGGCGACCAGCAGGCAGAGCATGGCCAGCAGGAACCAGCGGAGATAAGGTTTTCCGTAATTGGCAAACAGCCGGAGTGCCAGCCGGGTACCTTCGGCTTTCGTGAGTTTTTTGGCTTCGTCCATGTATGAATCCCAACCACGTGAAACCACTCAGCGGAACCAGTGGTTTTTTCTTTCAGGTATGGCGCTCAGGCAGATGCCTGGCCGCACCGATTGTAACAGCCGGGCTGGTTTCTGCCCACAGCCGGAAGTTTTCCGGTTTGGGTTGGTACGAAATGAAGTGAAATGTGGTATTCTTGCCGCCGCTTGCCTTTTGCAGCTTCCCGATACAATGTGTTTTTTGTCAGACATCCCGAACCGGTTGGAGTGGTTTGGAGGTTGTGGCTTGAGGAGTTTTTCTGTATGCCCCCAGGAATCGATACCAAAGGCGATATTTTAATAGTTGACGATAATCCGATTAACCTGAATTTGTTATCAAGCATGCTGCTGGAGCGCAAATATCACGTGCGGGTTGCCACGAGCGGCAAACGGGCCCTGGCCGCCACCCGGTCGGCTTTGCCGGATTTAATCATGCTTGACATCACGATGCCGGAAATGGACGGCTACGAAGTCTGTCATCAATTAAAAAGCGACCCCAAAACCCATGACGTTCCGGTGATTTTCATCAGTGCCCTGGATGAGGCGATGGACAAGGTGCGCGCTTTTGAAGTCGGCGGGGTGGACTATGTGACCAAACCGTTTCAGTTTGAAGAAGTGCTGGCCCGGATTGAAAACCAGCTCAAAATCTCGCGCCTGCAAAAGGAGATGGAAGCCAAAAACCTGGAACTGGCCCGGAAAAACGAAGAACTCATGCGTTCCAAAGAGGAACTGGTGGCTTCCTACAAACGGGCCGAACTGATTTTCTCAGCCTTGACCGAGGTGTTGCCCGGCACGGTGTTGGATGACAAGTACCGGTTGGAAAAGAAAATCGGGACCGGAGGGTTTGGCTCGGTGTATCAGGCCACGCATCTGGCGCTCAACCGGCATGTCGCCGTCAAAATCTTTCAACCGCGCACCGGCAACGCCGGACCTTCAGACCTGGAACGGTTCCGCCTGGAGGGGGTTTCCGCCTGCCGCATCAATCATCCCAATGCCGTGACGGTCATGGATTTTGGAATTTCCTCGGCGGGCATTGCCTATCTGGTGATGGAACTGCTGCAAGGGCAGACGCTGACCAAGGAACTGGCCCGCAAAAAAGTGCTTTCCCCCGAACGCGCAGCAGAAATCATCCTGCCGGTTTGTGAAGCCCTGGCCGAAGCCCATCGGGCCAATATCGTCCACCGCGACATCAAGCCCGACAATATTTTTCTGCACCAGACCTCCAATGGCGAAGAGGTCGTCAAAGTGGTGGATTTTGGGCTGGCGAAACTGCTGGGCGAAACCAATGTGGATTTGCAGCATATCACGGTGGGGAAAATCATCGGAACGCCAACCTATATGTCGCCCGAACGGCTGGGCAATCTGCCCTATGACGGAAAGACCGACATTTACTCTCTGGGCATCACGCTCTATCAAATGCTGTGCGGGCAGCCGCCCTTCTTTTCCAAAGAGGGTGACATTTGTACGGTCGCCGTCATGCACTTGACCAAAGAACCCAAGCCCATGCGGGAACTGAACCCGCACATTCCTCCCTCGGTTGAAAATCTGGTCATGCGGACGCTTTCCAAGTCCCCGGACAAACGCCCCACGGCCAAGGAACTGACCGAGGAACTGCTGGCGGCCCTGGACAATACCAAACGGGTCCGGTTGACCATTTCCGGTTCGTTTCCGGTACAGCACATTCAACAGGTGCGGGCCGAAGCCGATACGTTGAACGAAAGCTACATCACGCTCAACAACGACCGATAAGCCGAAAGCAATTGAGAATTGAGAATTGAGAAGGGAAACCCTGCCAATCTGCAAGATGAGTTCCCAAGTTCACAATTCGGTTCCTTTGAAACTCAAATGAACCCGCTTGTTCAATTCCCAATTCCCAATTCCCAATTCCCAATTCTCAATTCTCGATTTGTTCAAGCCATGTATCGCCTGATTGGTGTTTGCCTCCTGCTGGTGATTTGGGGAGGGGGGGAAGTGCGGATCCAAGGTGCCCCCCAGCCTCCCGCAGGAGAAGTGTTGCTGACCTGTTCCAAATATCCCGCCACCCGTGTCTTCAATGAAAACCAGGGATTGCCCAATCTGACAATTTTGACGATGGAATTTGACCGACGGGGGTATTTGTGGGCGGGTACCCGTGAGGGAGCCGCTTATTACAATGGGCGCACCTGGGTGCCGGTTCACATGCCCGAACCCAAACGGTCCGATACGGTCATGTGTATCCTGCCGGATGCTGATGGAGCTTTGTGGTTTGGCACTGACGGGGCTGGGCTGGTTCGTTTACAGGAAGGGAAGTGGTCCACACTGGACACTTCCGACGGGGTTCCCAACTCCCGTATCCGTTGTTTGCTGGGCTCCACCCAACCGAATGGAAGCCCGGTCTTGTGGGTGGGAACCTATGGAGGGTTGGGCTGCCTGGAAAATGGAAAATGGAAGACCTATACGACTGCCTCCGGCTTGCCCAACAACGAAATCTGGTCCCTGTTTGAAACCAGGGAACCGGATGGAAGCCCGGTCTTATGGGTGGGAACCGCAGCCGGCGGCCTTTCTCGCATCAGGCAGGGGCAAGTCGAAACCGCTCACGCCGAAGGTCATATTCCACCCTTTGCCATTACCGCAATGCTGGCCACGAAGGGGCCGCACGGGACCGAGTTTTGGCTGGGCACCTTTGGCGGCGGGGTAACCTGTCTGGCAAACGGAAAATGGACCACCTTTACCGACCGGGAAGGGCTTTCGGGCAATCTGGTCACATCCCTGGTTGAAACCGTTTCTCCGGCGGGTCAACGGACGATTTGGGCAGGAACCTTTGGGGCCGGGTTGACGGCTTTGGAGTTTTCTGTAGTTTCCACTGGCACGTCCTTGGAAAGCACATCTGCTCCGCTGGTCCCCCAACCGGTTTTTACCACGTACACCAAAGAGTCAGGGCTGGCCAGCAATTATGTTTCCGAGTTGCTGGTTTCAAATCCCAGTCGGGGATTGCCGGTTTTATGGGTGGGAGCCAACAGCGGTGGTTTGACCCGTTTCACTCTGGGTCGCTGGGAAGGGGTACGATTACGTTCCGGCCTGGAGCCGGTTCGCGTGGAAACCATTTTTGAAACCATGGACCCTGATGGAACCGGAGTCATGTGGCTTTGTACCGACAATGGCCTGGTCCGGCTGAAAAACGGGGTCGCCACCCGTTTGGCAACCCAGTCGGTGGTTTCCAGTCATTTGTTTCACTCGCTGTGTGAAACCCGGCAACCCAATCGGACTCCGGTCTTGTGGGCGGGTACTTTTCAGGCAGGGGTAGGGGGCTTGTTGCGGAAGGAGGAGGGCAAGTGGACGCTCTTTGGCAAAGATGCAGGGCTTCCTGATACACGGGTTTCGGTCCTGACGGCTATTGCTGACCCGGCTGGGCGACCTTGGTTATGGGTGGCAACCTATGGAGGCGGTATCGTGGTCCTTCCCTTGGACCAGCCTGTGACCGGGCGTTTCGGGCCGGAAACCCGGTACCTCTCAACCCAGACCGGAATGTTGCCGGATAATCGGGTGGAGGCACTGTTGGAAACTGCCACTGCCCAGGGCAGGCAGGTCATTTGGGTTGGGACCGGCGGTGGGCTGGTGCGGTTCGAAGGAGACGAAACCACCATTTTTGATGTCAAATCAGGGGCGCTGGCCAGCAATTCGGTATCCGCCCTGTGTGAAATCGAGAAACCCAACCGAACCAGAACGCTCTGGGTGGGCACTTTTGGCGGAGGCGTTGCGGTGTTGGAGGACGGTCGCTGGACCCAGTTGGAGGGGCTTCCCAACAATGTGGTCTATCAAATCAAAACCGACCGGTTTGGGCGGATTTATATTTTTACCAACAAAGGCGTGATTCGTTTGACGGCCCGCACTGCTGACCCGCGCCGTCTGGCTGATTTTGACCTCTACACCTTTACCACCGAAGACGGTCTGCCCAGCAATGAATGCACCTTCCACGGTGGGGCCAGCGACCACCTGGGGCGGATTTGGGCCTGTACCGGTGAAGGACTGGCGGTTTTTGACCCGATGGTGGAAATCAAGGACCAGACGCGCAAACCGCTGTTTATCGAACGGATTGCGAGCCATACGCAAACCTGGGCGGGAACCGCCCTTCCGGCTGAGTTGCCCTACCAGGAAAACAACCTGACTTTTGAGTTTTCCCTGTTGAGTTATTACAAGGAGGGGGAAACCCAATACAAAACCCGGTTGCTGGGTTCGGAGGAACAGGAGACTGATTGGACCACTGAGTCCAAGCGGATTTTTACCTACCTGCCCGAAGGGGAATACCGGTTTCAGGTGCTGGCCCGCGATTACGCTGGAAATATATCGGGACCGACGGTGGTTGCCTTCCGGATTAAACCTGCTCCCTGGCGAACCTGGTGGGCGTATGGCCTGTATGGTTTCCTGGTTGTCTGGGCGGCGGTTTTAACCCTCCATCTAAGCCGCCGCCAGTTACGCCGCCGCAATCAGCTTCTGGAAGGCAAGGTCAGACAGCGCACCGCCGAATTGACCGCCCTGGTCCAACGCCTCAAAGAATCGGAACAAACCGCCCTCGAAGCCAAAAACCGGGCGTTGGAGGCCAGTCATTCCAAAAGCCTGTTCCTTTCCAACATGAGCCATGAGTTACGGACTCCCTTAAATGCCGTCTTGGGGTTCACCCAAGTCTTGAAGCGCAGTCGCCATCTGAGCCAGGACGACCAGGAAGCCCTCGTCATCATCAGTCACAGCGGCCAATATTTACTGGAATTGATTGATGAGGTGCTTTCCATTGCCAAGATTGAAGCCGGCAAAATCACCCTGGTGGCACAGCCCTTCAACCTGTTGCGGATGGTTCAGGACCTGGAAGACATGTTTCGCCTGCGGGCGGAATCCAAAGCCTTGCAATTGCTGGTTGACTATCCTGCGGGTCTGCCCCAGGCTGTCCAGGGCGACGAACGAAAACTGCGCCAGGTCTGTATCAACCTTTTGGGAAATGCCTTTAAGTTTACCGAAAGCGGCGGGATTGCTTTCCGGCTCAAGTGGGAAAACGGGCGGGCTTTTTTTGAAATCGAGGACACCGGATTTGGCATCAGTGCAGCGGAGTTGCCAAAACTTTTTACGGCTTTTGTGCAAACGGAAAGCGGGCGCAGGGTGCGCGAGGGGACCGGGCTCGGATTGATGATTAGCCAGAGCTTTGTGCGATTGATGGGCGGCGAGATTCTGGTTTCCAGCGAGTTGGGGAAAGGCACCACCTTCCGGTTTGACATCCCCTTGCCGCAGGTTGCGGAAAGCCTGTTGGAGGTGGCGGCCAGACAGGTGATTGGCTTGCAGCCGGGGCAGCCTCGCTTCCGGATTTTGATTGTGGATGACAAACTGGAAAACCGCCTGTTGCTCCGGCGGCTCCTTGAAGGCGTAGGATTTGAGGTTCAGGAGGCCGTGGACGGACGGATGGCGGTTGAGCTCTGGAAAGACCGTCACCCTGATTTGATTTGGATGGATATCCGCATGCCGGTCATGGATGGAAAAGAGGCCACGCGTGAGATTCGGAGGCTGGAAACAGAGATGGCAGGTGTTCCTGCGGCGGAAGCTGGGCTTCTGGGGAACGCCGACCAGCGACAACCGGCCCGGACGGTCATCATTGCCCTGACAGCCAGCGCATTTGAACAGGAAAAGGAAATCGTCCTCCAGGTGGGGTGCGATGATATTGTGACCAAGCCCTTTCGGGAGGCGATTATCTTTGAAAAAATGGAACAGTTTTTGGATGTCCGCTATCAATATGCCGAGGTGGGGCCAGTCAGCCCGGCCCCCAGTGGGATTGGGGGTGCCGCACCTGCCGGGGTGGGCCAGTTGGCTCCGGTTGTGCTCCGCCAGTTGCAGCAGGCGTTGATTGCGGGTGATATTGAAACGGCCTTGGCCGTGATTGCGGATATTGAAGCTGAAAATGTGGAGCTGGGCTCAGAATTACGTGCCTTTGTGCGGGCATACCGGTTTGAGGAAATCATAGAGGCGATTGAAAAAATGGAAAGTTGTTAGCTGTTTCAAGCAATTTTGAACGTGATGGGGAACCTCAAAAAAATCAGAACCGCTGGCCGGCACCTGCCCTTCAGTTTTCTGGCCAAAATCCCGGAGGAAAATCCAAAACCAAAAACTGAGGCAAATTCGTTGGTTGATAACCTTTGGTTGGAGTCTGTGATTTTCTGGAAATTCACTGCCGAACCTGGCTCCCTGTGTTATTCTCCCTGCCACGTTTGCCAAATCCCTTTTGATTCCTTACCTTCATTTCCAGGTCATGTCACCCACCACGCCCCGCTCCATTTCCGGTTGGCTTTGCTGGTTTTTGGTTTTGATGGGCTTTGCCTGGACTTGGCCTGTATGGGCACAGACACCCAAACTGCAAAAGCCGGATGCAGCGGGAGGCTCAATCCATTCGGTGCGGGGAAGACCGGCCCTCCGGGTTTTTTCCGACCAGGACGGCCTGCCCAACACCACCATTCAGTGCATCACCCGTGACCGGCGCGGGTTCCTTTGGGTAGGAACCCGCGAGGGGGCTGCCTATTACAACGGACGGACCTGGAAACCAGTCCACATGCCCAACCGCCGTTTGTCGGATTCCGTCCTCAGCGTGGTTGCCGGAGCCGACGGCAGCATGTGGTTTGGTACCAATGGCGGCGGCGTCTGCCGCCTCAAGGATGGGGCCTGGACCGTGCTTGATACCAGTTCCGGGTTGCCCCACAACCAAGTGAAGTGTCTGTTTGAAAGCCAGACCGAAACCGGCGTGAGCGTGCTCTGGGTTGGTACCAACAAAGGCTTGGGCCGCTGGCTGGAAGGGGAGTGGAAAACCTATACCAAGGCAAATGCGGGATTGGAAAACGACTATATCAATGTGGTTGATGAGGTGCGCCGCTCGAATGGGGTGACCGAAGTCTGGATTGGTACCAATGGCGGCGGGGTGGTGCGGTTGACCTTGCGCGGCCCCCAACTGGAGCCGGTTGGCTGGGACAGGTTTCGGAGCAATAATTCAGAGTTGCCCAGTGATAACGTCCGATTTATCAAACACAGCCAGTTGTCAAATGGCGAGCAATCAGCCGTTTGGATTGGTACTGAAAACGGTCTGGCTCTGCTCGAAGCCTATCCTGTGGAAAAGGTGCAGGAGGTTCGTCCACCCCGCTGGACCCTGTATAACCAGCCGCATCTCCCCTTGCGAAACCTGCCGGTGTATGCGGTGCTGGAGGAATTTGAACCCTCAAGCCGGACTCCGGTGTTGTGGGTCGGCACCTGGGGGGGCGGGCTTTTCAAGTATCACCACCGGAACGGATGGACCGTTTTTAATACATCCAACGGCGGATTGCCGGGAGATGAAGCCTGGACTTTGTTTCAGACCATCGAAATGGATGGAACCCAGGCCATTTGGGTGGGCATGTACGGTCGCGGGCTGGTGCGGCTGGTGGATCAAAAATGGCTGACGTTGGATCCGGAAAACTCTCAGTTGCCCAAAACCGGAATCCGGACGTTTTACCAGTCGGACCAGGAGGCAGACGGCTCATTCTGGATTGGAACTTCGAGTCGTGGGGCACTGTTGTTCACGCCGGGAACCGGCGGGTGCCGCACCCTGGGCGGGCAGGATACCTTCCTGCCGGCCAAAGGCGTGTGGGCCATTCAACGGTCGGTCAATCCCGGCACGGCTGGGGTGCTGTGGGTTGGAACGGATGGAGGGGGGCTGGCCCGCGTTGAACATCCGGAGCAACCGGCCCCGGCTTTGACTGTTTTTCAAAAGAACAATTCAGGCTTGCCCTCCAATATTGTCTGGTCGCTGCTCCCCATGAAAAATCCCGACCAAACCGAAACCATCTGGATTGGGACGTTTGGGAATGGGGTCGTGCGCTTTGTGCCGCAGGCCAAAGACCATCAATGGACCGTTTTTGATAGTCATACCTTTCGGCTGGCGAATGATGCCGTCTACATGCTGGCCGAAACCCAATCAAAAAACGGAACCCACACGCTCTGGGCAGGTACCGAGGGCGGTTTGGCGCGCCTTGATTTTCCGGCGGGGAGCGACCCGGCCCTGGTCACCCCCCGCCTGACCACCTTTACCACGGAAAATTCCCCTTTACCCAATAATATCGTTCGTTCGTTGGCGGTAGTGAAAACGGAGGCAGGGCCGCAACGCCTCTGGGTTGGAACTGATGCCGGGGTGGCCATGCTGGACCCGGACAACCCACAGGTTTCCTGGAACCTCCTCTCCGATACCAGCAATCCGGCACTGCACAACAATGTGGTTCATCATATCCGCCAGGATTCGTTGGGGCGAATGTATTTATTTACAAACAAAGGAATAGCCCAGCTGACCCCCCGAACTCCGGACCAGGAGAACCCAGCCGAATTTTCCCTTTCCACCTTTACCACCGAAGATGGTTTACCCACTGGGGAGTGCAGCGGGGCGGCCCTGTTGGACAAATCCGGTCAAGTTTGGGTGGGAACGGCCATTGGTGTCGCCTCTTTTGATGCCAGGCAATCCAGGCGGAATTTGTATCCGGCCAACCCCCTGGTCCTGGAACAGTCAGTCATCAATGGCCAGCCTCGAACCAGTTTTGGGCCGGGAGATGGGCCGTTTACTCCGGTTTTGACCTATTCCGACAACAATCTTTCGTTTGAATTTGCCCGCACCGGCTACTTTCATGAGGCCGAGACCGAATATCGCAGTCAATTGATTGGGTTTGAGAACAAAGCAGTGGAATGGTCCAACGAATACCGGAGAATTTTTACCAATCTGCCTCCTGGTACCTTTCAGTTGCAGGTTTGGGCCAGGGATTACCAGGGAACGGTGGTGGGTCCGCTGGTGATTCCATTTGTCATCAAGCCGGCTCCCTGGCGGACTTGGTGGGCTTATGCCTTCTATGTGATGGTTGGTGCCGGATGGGTGTATGGCAGTTACCGTTGGCGGGTGCGGTCCCTCCGGTTGAGCAATCTTCAGTTGGAGCGGAAAATCAGGGAACGAACCTTCGAACTGGACCACAAAAACTCGGAATTGGCGGAAACGGTCAGCCAGCTTCAGCTTTCCGAGGCCGTCACCAGAGAAAAAACCCTGGAACTGGCCCAGACGGTGGAACAGTTGCGCCTTTCTGAGCAAACCGCTCTTGAGGCCCGCAACAAAGCCCAGGAATCCGAAGTCAAAGCCCTGGAGGCAAGCCAGGCCAAAAGTATTTTCCTGGCCCGCATGAGCCATGAATTACGAACACCGTTAAACGCTATTTTGGGCTTTGTCCAACTCCTGGAGCGGGACGCCCAGTTGCGACCCGACCAGCGCGAAAATCTGGGAATCATCAATCGGAGCGGAGAGCATCTGCTGGGCCTCATCAACGATATTCTCTCGATCTCCAAGATTGAAGCGGGGCGGGTTATTCTGAATGAACAGACCTTTAACCTGCGCCGTCTGTTTGAGGGGCTGGAAGAGATGTTCCGAATGAGAGCCGCAGCCAAAAAGGTCGAACTTCATTGTGATATGGACCCTTCACTGCCCCGGTCGGTCTGGGGGGATGAGGGAAAACTGCGTCAAATCTTTATCAATCTGCTGGGGAATGCCTTCAAATTCACCGACCAGGGACGGGTTACCCTGCGCGGTCGCTGGTATGAGGGGGAAGCCGAATTTGAAATTGAAGACACCGGGAAAGGGATTGCTCCGGATGAAATGGATAAACTCTTCAAAGCTTTTTCCCAAACCCAAAGCGGCGTCGAAGCTAATGAAGGAACGGGTTTGGGGCTGGTCATCAGCCAGACCTTTGTCCAACTGATGGGAGGCAGCATTTCAGTGGAAAGCTCGGTTGGCCAGGGAACGGTCTTTCAGTTTCGCATCCGGTTATTACCCGCAGTCGAAGTTCCCGCCCAACCTCAGCCCAAAAAGGTCGTCGGTTTGGAGTCGGACCAAACTTCGTTTCGCATTGTGGTGGCTGATGACAAATGGGAAAACCGGACCTTGCTGGCCCGCCTGCTGGAGCCGGTCGGGTTTGAAGTTCGGGAAGCCGGCAATGGAGAGGAGGCGGTAGCCATGTGGCGGGAATGGCGGCCTCATTTGATCTGGATGGATATGCACATGCCGGTTTTGGACGGTTTTTCCGCCACCAAAATCATTCGCCGCACGGAACTTTCCATGTTTGAGGAGCTGACCAGCGCCCAGCGGCCCAATGTCATTATCCTGGCTCTTTCAGCCAGCGCCTTTGACCAGGACCGCAAGACTTTTCTCAATGGGGGATGCAATGACTTTGTGGCGAAACCCTATCGCGAATCCACCATTTTCGAAAAAATGGCGTTTTATTTGGGGGTCAGATATGTTTATGAGGAAGATGCCGCGGGCTTTGATTTCAAGCTTGATTCCAATCAGAGCCGGGAACTGAAGGAAGACCACATGGTTCAGATTCCAGTCAGAGAGCTGGAACGGTTGCATTATCACATGACTGCCGGTGACACGGAAAATGCCTTGCGGGTGGTGGAGAAAATCCGCCTCCGAAACCCGGATTTGGCGGAGGATTTGCGGGTCAAAATCAAGGCTTACCGATTTGACGACATTCTGGAAGCGATTGAAGCCTGTCTGGCGAGCCCGACCCTGCTGAATGCTGTGGCGGGTTCAAGCATTGGAAATGAACCGGAACCTGATCTGAACAAAGGTCCCACAATTGAAGACTGAGCGGATTTTCCTGCCCTGTGCCGCACGGTTGGGCTGAGGTGGGGAAGGAACCCCAAACTGGAAAAAACCAAGAGGTGAAGGCCAATTCCTTTTCTGTATTTTTCAGAACCCAATCTGGATTTTTTTGACGCAGTTTGCTCTCCGGCCTGCGGCTGAATCCATCCTCGGTTCTAAG
>JAIBAN010000108.1 GCA_019695185.1 Blastocatellia bacterium
TGGTGGGAGGCTCATTTTTCAATGTCGTTGGAATCAAAGGAGATGGAAAAAGTCCCCATTTCCCTTTTAAAGCGTTTAGCCGACACGCTCTGCTTTGCTGCCTAATGGCCAAAGTCGAGCTTAGGGTTCAGGGTTCAGGGTCGTCGAAAGGCAGAAGGCAGAAGGCAGAATTTCAAATCCTGAATTCCAGCGGGTTTTTCTTTCTGACTTCTGACTTCTGACTTCTGACTTTGAAAGCCCCTGAACCCACTTTAGTCTTTTAACCCATAGGTTCGGCGAGCCTGTGGGTAACAATCAGGGCAAATCCCGTGGGAAAGGGATTTGGTAACCCGCTTGGTGAGAAAAGACTCAATCGAATGCCAACTGTTATGCTGGTCACGGATTTTTTTACAGTACATGCACAGGGGCAGCAGTTTTTCCAGTGAAACAACCTGATGTTGGAATTTCTCAATTCGTTTCGCCACACTGAGCCGCATCTGGAGGGCCACGGGGTCAATCGGTTTAGCTAAAAAATCATCCACTCCGGCAGCCATCGCCTCTTCATATTCTTTTTGTGAGGTGTGAACCCCTGTCAGCAGGATAAAATAAGGATACCCTGCCCCTGGATGGGAGCGAATCTGTTTGCATAAATCAAGGCCATTCCAGAGAGGCATGTCCCAATCACTGACTATCACCCGCAGGCCCAGTGATTCATAAAACGCAAAGGCATCCTGACCGTCTTCTGCCAGAATCGGTTCATATCCCATTTTTTCGAGCATTGCCGCCATCACTTTTCCCGATACCGGGTTATCTTCAGCCACGAGTATTTTCATATTTCACAATTGCCCCTTCTGATAGCGCACCACGAACACGCTCCCAGGCTGTTTCCATTTGCAGCCACAAGGCATCCATCTGAACCGAGGTTCCTGAAGCACTGTTTTCCAGTTGTTCACTCAGGCGGGCGATTTGCACCAGACCCAAATTGGCGCTCATACCTTTCAATTCATGCGCACTGGCTCTCAGGGAGCCTCCATCCCGGACTTGGACAGCCCGGCGAATCCGGTCCAGGCATTTGGGAGTTTCCGCTAAAAACATTGCAAACAGATTTTGCAAAACCTCGGGATCGGTTCCGCCCAATGCCTGTAACCGGTCCAAAGTTGCCCGGTCAAAGATCGACTCGTCCAAATCCTGCCTCAAGCCCGGTCCGGGGCAAATCGGTTGTTCTTCCGAAACCGGATTCCGGTCCTGATTTCCGCGCGGCAACCAGCGCTTGAGGACCCGGCCAAGTTCCTCCCGTTTGATGGGCTTGGTCAGGAAATCATTCATGCCTGCTTCCAAACAACGTTTCCGATTCTCCAGATACGCATCAGCCGTCAACGCAACCACTGGTATGGGCCGAGTATAGCCACTGTTTTGTTCCCGTAATCTGATTTCGCGGGTGGCCTGTAACCCATCCAGTTCAGGCATCTGGCAATCCATCAGAATCAAACTATAAGAAGGATTCTGTTCCCAGGTGCGCAGAGCTTCCGCTCCATTGGAAACAATGTCCGCATCCAGCCCCAGTTTGCGCAAATGGCCTTTGACCACCCGTTGATTGATGAGGTTGTCTTCAGCCACCAGCAGGCGGGTGGAAAATCCGAACCAGACTAAATCCCCGGTCGAATCCGAAATTGCCGGAAAGACCTCGCCGGAAGCGCTTTCCTGATTCATGACCTGACGGACCACGCGGATAAACTGGGAGGTTTTGACCGGTTTCGAAACCGTGTAGGTCTTGCCTCCTCCAGTTCGTTCAATCAGATTGTCCATGCTGCCGCCATAGGTCAACAGGATCGGGCGGGTTGAAAGCCCCAACGCATCCAGAGCAGCGATGAATTCCCGTCCTTCTCCATCTGCCAAATGGGTATCCACCACCACCAGGTGAAACTGAGAGGAATGCCCTTCGGTTTCATTCAAACAGTCAAGTCCCGCATGGCCGTTCTCAACCTCAACCACTTCAAACCCCTGCTCAGACAGCAATCCTTTGACCATGGCCCGCAGTTGGTGGTGGGCTACAACCACCAACGCCCGCAAGGTCGGAAACATGCCTGAGCGACTGGAACGTTTGCGGGCCGGAACCGGGGCGGGTTGTAACCTGACGGTAAACCAAAACACCGACCCTTTTCCGGCCTGACTGCTGACCCCGATTTCCCCTCCCATCAGTTCCGCCAATTGTTTACAGATGGCCAAGCCAAGCCCGGTGCCGCCAAACTTGCGCGTTGTGGTCGAATCGGCCTGCGAAAATGACTGAAACAAGTGCTTTTGCTGCTCAGGGGAAATTCCGATACCGGTGTCCTCGACTTCAAACCGCAGCACCATGGTTTGCGGCTTGGAGCCAGTCACCAATTGACCCCTGACACGAATCAGAATATTGCCCGCTTCGGTGAATTTGACCGCATTCGAAAGCAGGTTGAGCAGGATTTGCCGGAGCCGTACGGGGTCACCCTGGAAGTGCCGGGGCAGATTTGAATCCAGAAAGGAAATCAGTTCCAACGATTTTCCCCGCAACCGGTTGGAAACCAGTTCAATCGCTTCGTCCACCACATCCCGCAATCTGAATTCGGTTTGCTCCAGTTCCAGTTTCCCGGCTTCGATTTTCGAAAAATCCAGAATGTCATTGATAATGGAGAGCAGCCCTTCACCGGAACTTTGAATCACTTCGGCATATTCCCGCTGTTCCGTGGTCAACCGGGTGTCAAGTAAGAATCCGGTCAGACCAATCACACTATTCAAAGGGGTGCGGATTTCATGGCTCATGACCGCCAGGAACTCGGATTTGGCCTGTGACCCTTGCAGGGCGGCCTCACGGGCCTCAATCAGTTCGGCTTCAAACCGTTTCCGCTCCGTCACATCATTGACGGTTCCTAAAAATCCGGTTAATTCCCCGGTGTCGGCAATCAATGGAACCGCCTGGGCCGAAACCCAGACCACAGCCCCATCAGACCGCAGAAACCGGTATTCACTTTGAAAGGTCGTGCCATCCTGAACCGCTGACAGCCACTTTCCTTCGACCCGCTGACAGTCTTCCGGATGAAGCCCCCGGCTCCAGCCGGGCCCTTGCGCCTGTTCGAAAGTGACCCCGGTGATTTCCTGCCAGGCTTCGTTTACAAAGATACATTGCCCCTGGCTATCAGTTTGAAAGATTCCCACCGGTGCCAAGGTGGTGAGGGTGCGGAACTGTACCTCGCGGGATTGTAATTCGGCTTTGGCACGACGGTCTTCCGCTTCTTTGGAAGCCGCCCAACCTCCCACCCACAAAATCATAGTGGAAAAGAGCAACACCATCACCATGACAAACACAGCCGCAGAGGTGCCGGAATCAATCATTCCGTGTTGTTCACTTTTAATTCGGACCCAGCCCAGCAGAGGAACCACAATCAGAGTCAGCGGCAGCAGCCAGCGCACCAGCGTCCCGCCGACACCTGGCATCATCATGATGCCCCAGATGCCCCGCTCCGGTCGCACCGCCAGAATCCCAATGTGCAAAAACAACAACGCCAGCGTGGTATTGACCGAAATGATGATGGGCGAAGAAAAGGCATAAACCGCCGATTCATTATAGAAAAGCGCCAGAACCCCCGTAAAATTGAGCAGAAACCCAAACAGCAGACAGACATGGGAAAACCAGCGGAACCCTTTCCGCTCCAGGCCGCCCAACCCCAGGCCCAAACCAGCCAACACAATGCCCACCAGCGTGTGAATGGATGAAACCCCGACCTGTGACCGGAGCGCAGGGGCAGTCAACCAAGCCCAGCCCCCCACGCCACTGGCATGGGGAACCCCGGCATGTTCAAGCAAACCTCCCAGACTCAGGAGCAATGCTGCGGCAATAAAATAACAACAACTTCTTTTCCATAACGGAAGGAGGCATAATCGATGGCCCATAAGCCCTTGCGTTAACAGGGCTATCGCCAACAATAAAATCATGGCAGCCGTGCCCGGCATCATGGGACTGAATTTGAGAACCACAAACGTCAATTGGGGAATGCCACCCCACCACCCCGCCAACGTCACACCGGCAACGAAAGCAGCAGCCGCGGCAGCGCCCAACGAAATTCGATTGGAAACTGTCATGAGCTTTTGCGATGGAGTCTGAATGCAGGTCAACATGATGCAGCCTCAGGCTTTTTCCCGATGCGGTTGCGGAATTGAGAAATACGCAGGTTCTGGTTGGGTTATCAGGGGCCGGGGGCGTAAGTATCTCACCAATTCCCCCACCACCTAGTTTATGCTGGCAAGGCGGATTCGGCTGCGGGGAAAACAGCAGCGATCATCTATTAAAAAAACACGTTCTTCTTGCAAAAATATTGCAATTCCGAGGCAACCTGATTTGAAATGACAAACAACCGAAGGAAACCGCTGACTTTCCGGAAAATTGAAACACTTTTCCAGGTGAAGCGTTATACTGGCCATTCATAACACCGTTCCTATATCAATCCCCGGTTTGAGTTTTGAATTTTGAATTTTGAATTTTGAATTTGACCTTGAGTTTTAAGCCTTGGTTATGCAGTTTTTTCAAAATTGAACTCGGAATTTCTTCTTTTATCTCCAACTCAAAACTCAAAACTCAAAACTTTCCCAACTCAGGAGGCGTCCGGTGCCATGAGACCTCCACGCACAACCCTTTGGATTATTACCTTTCTTTCCATCTTTTATTTCGGCATCAAAGTGGTCTACTCAACCAATGCCCTGTTTCTTTGGTCGCCCACCGGATTTGCCGAAGAATTCCAGGCTCAGGAAGGAAAGCTGCGGATTGCAAAAATCTTTCCGGAAACCAATGCTGCCACTTCCGGCTTGCAAAAAGGGGACGAGTTGGTCAGCTTCACCGGCGCTCCCTACAAAGGCCGGGCTGACTATATTGAGCAAGTACGCACCGCCCAATCCACCAAACGTCTGCCGGTCACGGTACGCCGGTCAAACGGCGAACTTTTTTCCTGCACCATTGACTTGGTACCGCCGTTTCAATCCGGTTTCTGGTCGCTTCAGTTTTGTTTTTATCTGGTGTTGCTCATCATTCCGCTGCTCTGCACGGTGATTGGCCTGTGGGTTTGCTGGTTGCGCTGGGAAGACCCCACCGCCCGCAACGGCGGACTGTTTTTCCTTTCGGCTCCGACCTTTTTCGGGATGTATCTGAATACGGTTCCGCTGGGAGCGCGCGACTTTTACATGCTTTACAGCGGACTTGGCATGACCTTTGCCGGGTATTTCTGTTTTTCATTTTTCTCGCAGTTTCCCGCCCCCTCCGCCCTGGCTACCAGATGGAAACACCTTTCAGCCGGGTATTTGGTTTTCAGCATCCTTTTTTGTCCGGTGTTGCTGGCTTCGGAAAGCCTCGACATGTATTCATTCCGGCTGGCGCATCAACTGTACCAGCTTACCGGGGGCGGGATTGATCTGGTGGTGGGTCCTTTTCTGTTGCTGGGATTTCTGGGGTCCCCCCTGTCGGCACTGCCGGGAATCAGGTCGTCGCAATGGGCGGCAGACCAGCGAAGGCGGTTTGGGGTTCTCTGGCTGGGCATTTTGATCGGGTGCGGGCCGTTGCTGGCGTCGCTTTTATTTCACTGGATTTGGTATGGTGAAATGAGCCTCATGCGGTTCCCCCGCTGGGCAGTGCTGGCCATGATTAGTCTCTATGCCCTGTTCCCGCTCACGTTTGGGTATACGGTCATCAAACACCGGGTGCTGGGGATCAAGCAGATTCTGCGGAGCAGCGTCAAATACGCGTTTGTTTCAAATGCCTATCTGTGGATTGAACTGATTGCCCTGGGCTTTATCATCCGCTATCCCTTCTCCTGGGCGGCGGACTCGGTTTTCAACTCGCTTGACATCACCCCTTCCGACTTGACCTGGAAGGGCATGTACTATGCCTTGATTGGGACGGGACTGTATGGAATGTGGCGGGTCAATCCGCATCTGCAAGCCATGATTGACCGGGCTTTTTTCCGGGATGCCTACAACGCCCAGAACGTTTTGAGCGAACTCAGCCGGTCCGTCCGCCAATTGACCCATACCGACGAGGTGTTGCAACGGGTGGCCGCCCAGATTAACACGGCCCTCCACGTCAATCGGATTGCCTTCATGGTGCAGGGGCAGTTTCTCAACCTGCCCCAAACCGCCGGCAACAGTGAGCGAACCCTCTTTTCATTTGTCTGCCGTTTGGATGTCTCGCCCCTGGGCAGCATCGAACCCAACCTGCTGTTGCCTTCCACTTCACTGGTCCTTAAAAAACTGGCTGAAAGCCACAAGCCGCTGGATGTCTATTTTGACGACCCTGATTCCTGGACCGAACAACTGAACGCCCGGAGCGAAGACAGTTATATTGCCTGCCTGTCGGAAAAACAAATTCTGGAAACCCTGGACTCGAACCTGATTGTGCCCTTGGCCACCAAGGATGGCATGATGGGATTCCTCAGCCTGGGACCCAAACGTTCAGAGGAACCTTATACCTACGAGGACAAACAACTGCTCATGGCGGTGGCTGAGGCAACGGCCTTGCGGCTGGAAAATGCCCTGCTCATCAAACGGGTGACGGCTGAAGCCCGCCTGAAACGGGAAATCGAAATTGCCCGCCACTTGCAGCAAAGCCTGCTGCCGGCCTGCGACCCTTATATTCCAGGGGCGGATATTGCCGGGTACTCCACCACTGCCTATGACGTGGGTGGTGATTACTATGATTTCTTTCAACTGTCGGAAACCCGGATTGCCATTGCCGTGGGCGACGTGACCGGGCATGGCGTGTCGTCAGGGCTGTTGATGGCGCTGGCCAAAGGCGGTCTGCTCAATCAGATGACAACCGACCCTTCCCCCAAGGCTGTCATGTTTGCCATGAACAACCTGATTTGCACCACCAGCAACACTCGCAATTTGATGTCATTCGTGCTGGCCACCTACTGCGCCGAAACCCAAACCCTGGAGATGGCCAACGCAGGCCACCCGCATCCGTATCATTTCCGTGCCCAAACCCAAACCGTGACTCCGTTGGAACGTCCCTCCTATCCGCTGGGGGTCCGGAAAAATTCCCAATACGAAACCATCACCGTTAAACTGGAACCGGGCGATGTCGTGGTGTTTTTCACCGATGGCATTTTTGAAGCCCAAAACGCCCAAGGCGAACTGTTTGGGTTTGAAGGCTTGGAACAGTCCCTGGCAAAACATGCCCACTTGGCGGCCATTGAAATGCGGAACGCCATCCTGGACGAAGTGCGCTCCTTTTTGAATGGCCGGCCCGCAGATGATGATGTGACGCTGGTGGTCGTGCGGGTTGAGTGATTTCATTTGCGATTTGCGATTTTTCATTTTCAATTGGTCCCCCAATAATAAACCCCGGTGGCCCGTTTAGCCCTTTTTTAGAAGGTCTATGGCTTTTTTCAAAATCGCAAATCGCAAATGACTGCGTGATACTTTTTCCCAGGGCGCGTATACCACATCAAACACAATCCCACACAATCGTGAGAACCATCACATGACAGCGCAGGCGAGAGTCTTGAATTGGATATTACCGTTTTCACCCCTCTCCGCGACCGAAGCCGACTGGGAGGCGCTTTACCAACAGGAGTTGCCAAGGATTTACAACTTCTTTCGGTATCGTGTCGGAAACAGCGCCGTCGCCGAGGACTTGACATCACTCACCTTTGAAAAAGCCTGGGGGGCCCGGCACCGGTATCGGCGCGATTTGGCGGCCTTTTCCACCTGGCTTTTTACGATTGCCCGTAACGTGGCCACCGACCATTTTCGGCGCTCCCATCATGAAGTTCCACTGGAGGAAATTTCCCGCCATGCCGGAACCCACGACCCGGAGGCCGAAGTGTTGCGCCGGGCTGAAAATGAGCGTCTGGCTGCTTTGCTGGCCGAGTTGCCGGAACGTGAGCGGGACCTGCTGTCGCTCAAATACGGAGCTGGGCTGACCAACCGCGCCATCGCGCAGGTCACCGGACTGAGTGAATCAAATATCGGCACGATTTTGCACCGCACCATCGGCAAATTGCGGGAGCAGTGGACGGAAGAACGGAGCATCGAGAATTGAGAATTGAGAATTCTGAAAATCATCCTGAAAGTACATTTTTCACCATGGCTAAAATCAGGATTTCTCAATTCCGGAGTTCTCGATTCTTCATTAAGGATAAAATCATGGACGACAAATTTTTGACCCAACTTCGTGAAGACCCCCGGCCTGACTTTTCCCAGGAACTGTGGGAACGGTTGGCAGTTCCGGCCCAAACCAAACCCAACCCAACCCTTCGTTATTGGAAACCAGCCCTGGCAGCCATGCTGGTTGTGACCGGCACGGTGGCTCTTTTCAGTTTTCCCTCGGTCCAGGCGATGGCTCAGGATTTTCTGGACCTCTTTCGGGTGAAGAAATTCGCTGCCATATCGGTTTCACCTGAACGTCTGGCCGAACTGCGTGACAAGAAATTCAACCTTCACGATTTGCTTGCCACCGAAGCTGATGTAAAACGCCCTGCCGAGCCCGTCAAGGTTGACAATACGGCCATTGCCCAGGACCTGGCCCGGATTCCGGTGCTCAAACCAACCCAACTGCCGCTTGATGTAACCGACACCCAGATTCTGGTGCAGGAAGGCCATTCAGCCCGCTTCAAAGCTGATACCGAAAAACTTCAGGCCGCGCTTGAAACCCTGGGAATCACTGATGTTTCGATTCCACATCACCTGAACGGCTCGCAGGTCTCAATCAATATTCCCCCGGCGGTCGTTATGAATTTCAAAGGCGAACGGTCACAGGTGGCTTTGATTCAGGCCCGGAGCCCGGAAATTACCCTGCCGCCTGGTGTGGACCTTTCCCAAATTGGTGAAATCGGCCTCCGCATTGTAGGCATGTCTCCGGAAGAATCGCGGCAGTTTGCCCGCAAAATTGACTGGAACAGCACGTTGCTGGTTCCGGTTCCAGCGGATGCCGGTGCCTTCCGCGAGGTCCAGGTGCGCAATACCACCGGGCTTTTGATTTCCTCCAAAGATGGACGCCCGCGCCACTCTGTGCTGCTTTGGTCGGAAAACAATCTGGTTTATGCCCTGATGGGCAAAGCCAACAACGTAGACCTGATTGAAATGGCCAATTCCCTTAAATAAAAGTTTGGAGTTCCGCCTTCAGGCGGCTGTTTTGATGGGAGCCTTGAGGTTGGTCGTTTGAGTTTTTCAAAACCAGAGAAGCCGCCTGAAGGCGGAACTCATACTGCCGCCTGAAGGCGGAACTCATACAGCCGCCTGAAGGCGGAACTCCATACAGCCGCCTGAAGGCGGAACTCCAAACTGGTTTCTGCCGCTTGCCCAAAAGCACAAATTGAACGACACTTTCCCCACGCCAATCCCACCGCTTCGGAGTCGTTCAGTGAAAAAATGGTATGAAAAGTTCCTTACCCCTGAAATGAAAGCGGACCTGCGGTCCATGCTGATCAACTTCATTATTACCAGCCTGCTTTTAGGCGGTGCCATCGTTTCATTGTTTGTTGCAATTATGGCGCAATCGGTGGGGGAGCCACGGACAGCCGAGGTCCTTTATCTGCTTTCGCTGGTGTTGGGGGTGGCCGGAGGGATTTATTCGATTCCCATTCTGGCCAAGCGGGTCCAATGGGATTTTCTTCAATTCAACCTTAGTTACACGGCTACAACGGAAACAGCATTTTTCCTGACGATTCTCTTGGTGGTGGGGATTGCCGCCGTCAATACGGGAAACAACCTGCTCTATCTGATTTTCTCGATTCTGGTCGGGCTGATTCTGACTTCCGGAGTGGTTTCGCACAATTCCCTGCGCGATATTGATGTCGGGTTGCGGTTCCCCGACCATATTTATGCCAAACAGGAAGTACACCTCGATATTACCGTCACCAACCACAAACACCTAGTGCCTTCGTTTTCCCTGATGGTTGGGGTTGAAATCGCCACCCGGAAAGGCAAAACCGGATTTCGCGCCAAAATGCGTGAGTTATTCGGGTTGCTCGATAAACACGGCCTTTCACAACTGGCTCATTTCATCGTCGTCCCCCGGCGGCAACGGTTGCGCCAGACCATTCCCTACGCTTTCCAGCAGCGGGGCCGGTATGTGATTAAAGGCTTTGTGGTGAGCACCAAATTCCCCTTTGGGTTTGTCCAAAAAACCCGTCATATCGAGGCGCATGGTGAACTGATTGTGTACCCTGAGATTGAAAGCCGCCGCGACATCCTTGACGGACTGAGCACCCTGACAGGCAATCTGGAGCACTTATTCAAAGGTACCGGAGCCGAGCTGTATGCCATTCGGCAGTACCAGACCGGTGACAACCTGCGCCACATTGATTGGAAAGCAACCGCCAAAACCCGCCGGACCATGGTCAAAGAGTTTACCCGTGAGGATGAACGCCGTGTCACTATCTTTTTTGACACAATGGCTCCGGCCCAGCCCAGCCCGGAATTCAACCGCCAGTTTGAACAGGCGGTCAGCCGGGCGGCAACGATTGCGTTTCGTTTGGTGGATTCCAATATTCAGGTGCGCCTTGTCACCCCAACCAGCGATTCAGGGTTTGATTCGTCTCACGAACACCTGCATAAATTGCTGCATGAACTGGCATTAATTCGTTTTGACAATGAAACGGACACCAGTGAAACACCCCGGCAGGCATCCAACAGCGAGTTCCTTTCCAAAGTGGTGGTCAACAGTTCCAGCGGAATTCTGTTCACCCACCTCCAGCAGACGGATGACCGGCTGGCCCGGTTTGTACGGTTTGGCAAGGTGGTTTCCTTTAGCTCTCTCTCGTCTTGAGTTGTTTGTTTTGAGTTCCGCCTTCAGGCGGCTGTTTGGAAGCCAATCTTTTGATTCACAGCCGAAAAATTCCCAGACCGAACCCTAGAAGTAAAACCGTAGCATTAAATGCAAAATTGACTGCAATCGCCGGCAACAAAACCCCGGATCGGTTGAAGGCCCAAGCTGACACGAGTCCCAGGAGAAAAACCGGCACGCCCAGCAACGGGGGCAACAAAACTGCCGATAGAGTTGCTGTTACCACCGCAGCCACACTTGGCCGCCATTGACGACAAAATCCCTGGAAAACCAAACCTCGATAGAGCAGTTCTTCAAAAACCGGTCTGACCAAAAATCCGATGGTCACCACCAACCCGGCGGCCACCGGATTCAGACTGGCAAACTCTGTCGACCGGCTGGTTTGTAAGTCCACCATCGAAGCCAGCAGGTTATGGGTTTTAAAATACCACAACCAGCCAAGGGCCGTGAGAATGGCCCAAACTACCCCCGTCAAGGTTACGACTAGAGCAGGCCGCAAGGCTTCCTCGGCTGGATTCCACAAAGGAAAGGCCATTTTGAAGGGAATCCTCTCCTCACGAATGGAAGCAACCCCCAGAATTCCTGTAATCAAGGCTGCCAATAAATACCCAACACAACTTATCACCAGCACCAGCGTGCCTTTGGCTGTGACTAACAAAGCGGAAAAAAGGCTTTGTCCCAGCAAAAACAGCAACACTGCTGTCATAGAATCGGCCAGATTGATGGCAGGCGGCGGAGCGGCAGTCGGGTCGAGCAGATAATCCACATTGGCTGCCGCCTTTTGCCAAAAGGCAAATACCACGAAACCAAAAATCCCCAGGTAAACTGTTTTGACCCACCAGCTCGGTATGAACAACCCAGCCCCCATCGCCATGATGAGAATCATGGCCTGCCCCACCAGGTCTCCCCGCAGCCGCCGGTTTTTTTCAACCGCAAAGGGGTCTGTGCCGAGAATGGCAAAAGCAACTCCCAAAACCCCACCCAAGGGCAGGCAGGCGGCCCCCCACAGTCCCGAAAGATACGCTTCCGAGCCAAAATGCCCCCGGACCAGACCACCCGTCAACCAAATCAGAAAAAAAATGGTGAGGCCAATGCAGCTCCAGATTTTGACCTTATTGAGCAGCATCCGTTGCAACGGTTGGGGAAAGGTGGTCAGCAACCATAAAGCCTTTCCTTCATGCACCAGGGCCCCGGTGGTCATCATAAACATCGGCATGACCCCAAACGAATAGGCAAACATGGACCAGTTTTTGGGATTGTCCACTAAGGACCGTGACGAACCACGGATAACCATCATGGGAATCATGGTAAAAAAGGGAATGAACAGTTGGGCCATGAGGGTTTTGTCCCGTCGCAGCAGAAGCACATCTTTAAACAGGATGCCCTGCAACCACCGGCGGGACGATGCCTGTGGGACGCCTCTTTCCCGTGAACCACGAAAGGTTCCCTGAACGGCCTCCAGGCCCCGGCGGGAAGCCCATCCCACCATTCCCCAGCCCAATGCAACCATCACCGCCAGTCCCACCACCTGCCCGGAAACCTGCATCCACACTTTGCCCCCGGTTTCACCCCGCCAAAGCTGGATTCCCAACGAGGTGGGCAAATATCCCCCCATTCCGCCCAGAGTTTGGGCTAACTGGTACAGCCAATCGTGGGTTCCCAGCCAAATCGGGAAATAAATAACGCAGACATTGAGCAAGGTTCCAAACAGGGTGGCCACTGCCTGAAGGGTATTGAGCCAAGTGATGGAAAGCAACCGGCGGATTCCAAGCTCAAGGGAAACCTGCACCACCGCACAGACCAGGTTACAAACGACCGTCAGCCCCAAAGCCAATGGCAATGCACTCCAGCGGAAACCCCATTTCCACAAGGCACAGGTGTAGAGGGGAAAAACCGTCATCCACCCCAGACTGAGCAGCGTTGCTTCGAGAACCTTGGACAGAAAAATGGTCTGAACCGAAACCGGCAAGGTCAACAGCCATTCCACGTCTGCATCCAGCCGGGCAATATCCTTGTTTTGGTATCCTATGGTGAAAGCAATGGAAGCCGTACACCAGAGCAGCACTAAAAAGGAAATCAGGTTTTCAAAGGACTGTGAATGGAGTGTTTCCTTCCTGGCTGAAAGTGAAAAACGAGGAATTGGCGGAGGGCTGACAGGCTCGTTTTTTCCCCAAACCATCAGCTTTGTTTCATTGTGTTGTTCAATTGAGGCAGGCAGGGTAGTGACAGTAAACCAACCAATGGAAAAAGCATATCCAAAAACCAGCAAACCAAAGACGGCACCACGCAGGGGCGAAGCATCGGCCTTGCGCCCGGTTCCGGTTCGCTCTTCGGACGAGCCTTTTTTTCCTTTCCGTTGGATGAGCGTGGCTTGAAACCGGTTCAAAAGCTTGCGGGCTTTGAGCCGAATCAGTAACCGGAGGGTATGAGCCAGTGAAAGTGGTTGTGACAACATAATGGGGTTCCGGTCTGAAACACTTCAAACTGAAGTTCTCTTTTTGGGGAAAATTGTGAATTCTGTACTGTGCCGTTTTCAATTCGAACGGTTCAAAACCTCTGGTTGCCCATGTTCCGTGACAGCAAAAAATACTTCCTCCAGCGAACCATCGGGGCATAGCTGGGCCTTGAGGTCCAAGGGAGTCCCCACCGCCAACAGACGGCCCCGGTTGATGATACCGACCCGATGGCAGAGCCGTTCCGCCATATCCAGCAAATGCGTGCTGAGAAAGACCGTTTTCCCCGCCCGCGCCGTTTCGGAAATCCAGTTTTGCACCTCTCTGGCGGCAATCGGGTCCAATCCGTTGGTTGGTTCATCCAGAATGAGCACCTGCGGTTGGTGAATCTGGGCGCAGGCCAGTCCGAGCTTGCGCTTCATCCCCATCGAATAATTGACCGCAAATTCCCGTGCCGCCTCGGTCAGTCCAAACCGTTCCAGCAACTCCGTCACTTTCAGATGACTGGTCGGGCCGTCCAGCCCGTGCATATCCGCCACAAACCGCAAAATCTCCTCGCCCCGCAAATAATCCTGGAACGTCGGGTTATCCGGCAAATAACCAACCAATCGTTTGACCTCGGTTCGCTCCAGATGGCAGTCCCGGCCACCGATTCGGGCCGTTCCGGCGGAAGGAATCAACATTCCCATCAAAAGCCTGATAGTTGTGGTTTTCCCGGCCCCGTTGGGTCCCAGGAAGCCAAAGATTTCCCCGGCCTCAACCGCCAGGGTCACTTGGTCCACTGCTCGAAAATCCCCATAGACTTTGCTCAGATGGTCACATTCAAGAGTTGGTATCATAGTTGACTTTACAAAGTTGGAATTGGTTCCAGGGTGACGGCTGCAATTTTGCGGGACCGGGCATGGAGCGGCAGCAGGATATGAAACCGGCTTCCGGTTCCTTCTCCGCCAGATTCAGCCCAGATTTTTCCCCGGTGTGCCTCCACATACCCCTTGGCAACCGCTAAACCCAGGCCGATGCCTCGCGTCCCAAATTCAAAATGACCGGAGGAATGCTGCCCAGGGTCGGGGTGGGTGAAAAAAGGTTCAAAAACCCGTTCCAGTTCGCCGGAGTCAATCCCAATGCCGGTATCGGACACCACCACATGGGCTTCGCTGCCTCGTAACTCCAATTGCAGCCTGATGGTTCCACCGTCCGGGGTAAACTTGATGGCGTTTTGCAACAAGTTGAAAATCACCAACTCCATTTTTTCGGCATCGCCGGAAACAAAAATATGGGGCGGGCAGACCACCTCAAACACCTGCTGGCGGCGTTTGACAAACCGTGACACCGTGTCGGTCACATTTTTGGCCAACTGGCACAGGTCATATGTCACGGAATGGAGCACCCGCTGCCCATGATTGAGCTTGAGCATTTCCAAAATGTTGTCGAAACTGACCGTCAGGCGTTCAGTCATTTTTTGGGAGACTTTCAAAAAGGAAACAGCCTCCGCTCCCAGCGAGTCGGAATCCTCCAGCAATAAATCATTGTATCCCTTGAGGATGGCCAGCGGAGTGCGCATTTCGTGAGAAATGACCACCAGAAAATTGGTTTTCATCTGGTTGAGGTCCTGCAAGGTGCGGGTCACAGCCTGTTCTTTGGCATACAGGGCTTCCAGTTCCCGGTTGGTGGCTTCCACGGCTTTGGTGCGGGCCTCGGCCACCTCGGCCTGGACCCGTACCTGTTCCAACTGCCGTCGTTCGGAAATATCCTCGCAACAGGTCACCACCCCCAATGGTTCCCCGGCTTCATCCAAAACCACATCGGACATAATCTGCACGGGAAAAACCGTACCGTCCTTGCGGACGTTTTCGCTTTCCCGCTTAAATTTTGAGAAGTGCTTGATTTGCAGGGGCTGAGCGGGATTCCACAACTTGCTGGGAGAAAAAATTCGCACATCCTGGCCAATTAGTTCCTCCACTTCGAATCCGTGCATCTCCGCTTCAGCCGGGTTGGTAAACATGATTTTGCCCGCTGCATCCGAAATGGTGACTCCCATTTGGGTGGTTTCAAGGGCTTTTTTCAACAACTTCATGGTGTTGAGGGATTGCTGGTAATGTCGTTCCAGTTCCTGAAAAGCCGCCACCCGCTGGCGGAGCACCTCCAATTCCTGCACCAATTCTGCACAATCCTGTGGGTGTTCTTGCATAGTAAATCTTTTTTGTTTTCGTCTTTGTGTGGTTTCAGAGTATTTTCCCAAAACGAATTCAATCCGCTGAATATAAACAAAAAAGGCGCAAAATTGCGCCTTTTTTTCAGTCTCTTTCAAGCACCGCTGTGGAACTCAACCGTTATAGTACGCCTTCGAGGGTTTCTTTCATCAGGTTGTCCACCACCGCATTCAAGTCGCCGGTTTCCTCAAAGGTCCGCAGTTGCCGGTCGGCGCTGGTGCCGTTTTGCATCATCGTGTGAATGTAGTCAATTTCCTTGCGGCTCCCCAGTTCCTCAACCACATCATCAACAAATTCAAGCAGCTCACAAATCAAATCACGGACTGGCACTTCCTTCTGCTTGCCGAAGTCAATCAATTTGCCGTCCAGCCCATAGCGGATGGCCCGCCACTTGTTTTCCTGAATCAAAGCCCGGTGATACTGGCGGAACCCCATGTTTTTGCGCAGGAGCTGATATAACTTTGCCACAATCGCCTGAAACAGTGCGGCAATCGCAATCACTTCGTCCACCCGTGAGGGCAGGTCACAAATCCGGAATTCCAAAGTTGGGAAAATCGAATGAGGGCGCACATCCCACCAGATTTTCTTCCCGTTATCAATACAACCCGTCTTAATCAGCAACTGGACGTAATTTTCAAACTCGCCCGCCGACACAAAATGGTCGGGAATATCCGTGCGGGGAAAAGCTTTGAACACTTCCGACCGGTAGGATTTAAGCCCCGTATTGCGGCCAATCCAGAAGGGCGAGCTGGTTGAAAGCGCCAGCACGTGCGGCAGGAAATAGCGGGCCTCGTTCATGATGTTGATGGCGTCCTCGCGGCTTTCGACACCCACGTGAACGTGCAGGCCGTAAATCGAAAGCGCCCGCGCCACCTGCTGCATTTCCTCAATCAACTGGTAATACCGTTCATTGGGAGTAATCAACTGGTCTTTCCAGTGGGAAAACGGATGGGTCGAAGCCGCCACAATCGCCAGATTTTTCTTATGCGCGAGGGTGGCCACCGTCCGGCGCAGCTTGGTCACATCCGCTTTGGCTTCCTGAATGTTTTTGCAAATTCCGGTCCCCACCTCGATTTGCGATTGGTGCATTTCCTGCTTGACCTGCTCACCCAGAATCATCATCCCTTCTTCTAAAATTTCAGCCACACGGGAGCGCAATTCACGAGTCTTGGGGTCAATGATTTGAAATTCCTCTTCAATGCCGAGGGTAAACTCCTGTGCCATGTGTCTCACTCCTTAATGAATTGAGAATTGAGAATTGAGAATTGAGAATTGAGATGGTTGTATTTGACCAAAATCCCTGCCCCTACCCTGAGTTTCAAAATCTGAAGCCCGAAATCTAAAATCAGGATTTCATTCTCAATTCTCAATTCTCAATTCTCAATTCTCTTTCTCCCTATTTTAATACAAACGTCGGCACCATCCCGCCACCTGAAGTCACGTTGCACAAGGCGGTGCTGGAAAGTCTGGTAAACGCCCCGCCGACTTTGCCGTAAAACAGCAGAGGATCCAGGTCAACCAGTTGCTCAATAAAGGTAATGTCACCTTCCGGCGTATAGTGAGGAAACACCTCATGGGCGGTTTTAACCCGTTCCTGCACCAGATAATCCCCAGTCAAAGCCGTTTGGATGGCGGCATCCCATTCGGATTCCGATGATTCCCAGCCAATGAAAATCCCCTTCCCGCCATATTCGTCATTTGGTTTGAGTACCATCCGGTCCCGGTTGGCACGGGTAAAGGCAAGCAAATCAATATCTTCACCGTAATGCTGGGTTTTCGCCTCGGCCATCCGGCGAGTCCAGGGGATATGAGCCCGGATGGCGGCTTTTTGGGTTTCGGTAAAGAAATGACCGTTGGCTTCATCGGTCAGCACGCCAAAAAACATCTTTTTATGGACGAATTTGGTCCGAAACCCATTCACCACACAAACATCGTGGTTGCGATAGGCACTCACCAGCGCCTTGCACTCATCCGGCTTTTCCAAAATGTCATTGGTTAAGACCCGCCGATACACCAAATCTATTTCAAAGTCGCCAAACCGCAAGCGCCCGTTGGAATAGTCCAGTTTTTCCGGGGCGGCGATTTCGCATTCGTACCCGGATTGGATGAAAAACTCTTTGAACTGCTCAAACTCACATTGGGTCGGCAGCCCCTCCCAATCCACGATGGCAATTCGGGGCTTGTCGCGCCCACCGCTCCATTCCTTGTAGGCCGTGAGCAGGGTTTCCAGCATCAGGTGGCGTGCATAGAGCGGTTCCACCGGATAATCCTTGACGAATTCCTTCATCACGGGCAGTTCCATAAAAATCCTGCCCATGACTTCGCAATAGGAAATCCCCGCTGGATTTTCCGCATTCAGTTCCACAAAACTGTACGTGTCATCGGCCAAAAACGAGTCCAGCCGCGAGGTGACGGAAATCCCGGTGAATCCGGGTTCGATTTTAATCAGCTCGGCCTCGCCCGGAGTAATCCCCAGGTCATCCATCAGCCGTGGCTCTTCGCGGACAGCCTTTCCTACGACTTCGACACAACTCCAGATGGTGTTGCAAACGTCGCAAATCCGGTTCCACTGGGCAGTGGAAAGAAAGTGGGGCCGCAGGTAAGGCGAAAGCGGGCGTCCGCCGAAAATCATTTTTTCCGCCTGGATGCGCTCCCGAATAAAATCACGTGATTCAGCCATGGTTGCCGGGCTGGCTTCCAACAGCTTGTTGTAGTGGGCAACAGCAGCACGAACTTTTTCCATAAGGGTCTTTTCAATTGAGAATTGAGAATTGAGAATTGAGAATTGAGAATTGAAAACCGGGAATCGGAAAAAGCAGGGAATCCAAACGAAAAACTTCAAACAAGAAAGCTTCAGCTTGGGTTGTCTGCTTCCTGCTTCTCAATTCTCAACTCTCAATTCTCAATTCTCAATTCTCAATTATTCGGCGGCAGCCTCGGCTTTGCTTGAAACCGGAGCATTCATGAGGTTGTTCCAACGATGCATGGACTGGGTTGGCTGACCTTCTTTTGCCAAACGAATCAGCAGGTTGCTCACCTTGTCCACCATCCACTCGAAGTTGGTTTGTCCAACCGAGAAGGAATCGGCATCCGGAGCCGGGTTCATAAAGTCAATGGCGTAAGGAACCTCGTCGCGGATGGCAAACTCAACCGTGTTGATGTCATAGCCAAGCGCTTCGCAAATCAGTATGCAATCCGCCACTACCCGGTCATAAAGTTTTGGACTGAGGTAATCCTCGGGGGCCATGTCCACATACTGATTCGGGTAGGGCCGGGTCGGGTCATACGGCATAATCAGCACGTCTTTCTTGCCAATGCAGTAACAGCGCACGTAGCGGTCGAAATGCACGAATTCCTGCAAGGTCATGCAGAGCTGACCGGTCCGGTCATAAACCTGAATCAATTCTTCAATGGAATTGACCCGATAGACATCACGCCAACCACCGCCATCATGCGGTTTCAAAATGGCTGGCAGTCCAACGTAATCAATGATTCCCTGCCAGTCGAGGGGAAATTCGAGGTTGCGCAGTGAAGCCGAGGAAACCCGTTCCTGATAGTTTTTTTGTGGTAACAGAACGGTGCGGGGAATGGCTACCCCCAGCCGGACGGCCAACGAATAATTGAAAAACTTATCGTCCGCCGACCACCAGAACGGATTATTGACAATGGTCGCCCCCGAAAGCGCCGCATTCTTCAAATAGGCACGATAAAACGGAATTTCGTGCGAGATACGGTCCACAATCACACGGTAGGGACAGGCACCCTCCATTTGGATACCGCCGATTTTGACATACTCAGCCGTCACGCCCGAATTACTGGCGTTAATGCGCTCAATCAGCGCCGGAGGAAAAGTGTTTTCACGACCAACGAGAACGCCTACTTTCATACTGAATTTCCTTTGCAGAGAGATTGAAATGGATGACAGCAATCTTTGAACCGAAACAGGATACTGCGCGCACAAGCTGAGGGCGCGTTCGGCGAGGAGCCGCCGAAGCTCCGGAAGTGACAAGGGCAAAAACGATGTTGGGAAGGAGTATGTACGCGAGTGGCCCAAACATAGCGACTCAAACGCGCGATTGTCAAGCAGTGGGGTCCTTCAGCGCAGGTTTGTAAACTGTCGTCCGCACCGCGCAACAACTCTTTTTTCGGCGGTCAAACTTGAGAAACCGGGACATTCCAACTATTTTCTGCTTTGTGTTACCCAAGCCTCCCCAAACTCTCAAGCCTCCCAAGACTTTGTGTTTTATGCTCAAAACCGTGATTTTTGACTTTGACGGCGTGATTGTGGATAGTGAACCCCTTCATTTTGAAATGCTTCAGGTGGTTTTGGCCGAAGCCGGGATTGACCTTGATTTTGCCACCTATACCGAGCGGTATCTGGCCTTTGACGATAAAACCTGCTTTTCCACCGTGTTTGCCGACCGGCACCGGGAACTGGATGCGGTTTCCCTGCACCGCCTGATTGAACGCAAAGCGGCGCTTTTGGAACATCGCCTGACGGATACCGGGATTTTGTTTCCCGGTGTTCCGCAGTTCATCAAGCATTTGGCGGAGCATCTCCCGCTCGCCATCAATTCCGGAGCCCTGCGCCAGGAAATCGAACTGGTACTAGCCGCCAGTGGGTTGCGGCCACTCTTCAAAACCATTGTCAGTGCAGAAGATGTAACCTACTGTAAGCCTCATCCGGAAGGGTACCTCCTGGCACTGGAACGACTCAATTCTCTGCTTGAATTTGATGCTCCGCTCCTTCCGGCTGAATGTCTGGTGATAGAAGACTCAATCCATGGGGTTGAGTCAGCGTTGCGCGCAGGGATGAAATGCCTGGCAGTCACTAATTCCTATCCGGCCCAGGCACTTAACCGTGCCACTCATGTTGTCACGTCCCTAGAAGGAATTACCCGCCCGGAATTGTACCAATGGATTTCCTGAACATTTGCCTTGGGAGTCCAGGGAAATCCAATACCTGCCATCCTGACAGACTGGCAGCATTTGTCAAAAAGTCTTGACTCCCAAGACTCCCAAGACTCCCAAGACTCCCAAGACTCAAGTTTTAGACCGCTGGCGCGGCCATGCCAATCGCGGCCCATTCCTCGTTGGAAGGACCATAAATTCCCGGCACTTTTAACCCGGCTTGGCGCATCAGGACGCTGATTTGACCCCGATGGTGAGCTTCGTGATGAGTGAGGGCCATCAGGGTGAAGCCACGGGTCCAACGTTCGCCGTACATGTCATCCTCAAGCAGCAACGTCTCGTCCGTCCATTTGGATTTAACCTCGTCCAGCACTGAATTGGCCGAAGCTTCATAGCCGGCAATAATTTCCGCCAACGTGGTTGGAACCGGGGTGTCCCAGTGAGGGCCGGTCACCTTGAGGCCCGTTTGATTGAGCATTTCCGGCATGGTTTGAACCAGGTGCCAGGCAATCCGGCCAATTGTGCGATGGTCATTGGCAACGGCTTGTCCAAGAGCTTCCGGCGTCAGGGCTTTCAAAATTTTAAGCGAGGTTTCCCGTTCGTGGTCCCACTGTCGTTCAAAATCTGCAATGGTGCGATACATGAGATGGTCTCCTGAAAAACTATAAGGTGATTGTTTTGGGAGAGGCGTTCCTGAGTTGGAGCGCGATTCTTATCACGGGCCAGCCGGAACATTCAAACCATCTCTGGGGTCAAAAGGGGACTGCGGACCAAGAACTGCGGGCGACTTCCGTTTTTTTCCTGCCGAAACATCAACGGGTCAGACAGTCTGATGTGGGTTGTAGAGGAACATTCCCTGCAAACCAAATTCTGAATTCCGGGAACCGGTTAGAAATCTCCATTCACGGTAAAAGCCGCCCAATAGTAAGGGGATTTCCACGGGGTTTGTTCCACCATTTCCAGTTGCGCTGCCCGCAAAGCCGCCGCCGGACGTTGCTTTTGTTGGAAGAGGTGTTTGTAGAAC
>JAIBAN010000109.1 GCA_019695185.1 Blastocatellia bacterium
CGCCTACAGGCGGCAGTTTGGAGGACCGCCTTCAGGCTGTTTTTGGAAAAAAAGAAAAAGCAGCCGCGTAAACGCGGAACTCCAAACTGCCGCCTGAAGGCGGAACTCAGAACTGCCGCCTGAAGGCGGAACTCAGAACTGCCGCCTGAAGGCGGAACTCAGAACTGCCGCCTGAAGGCGGAACTCAAAACTATTATGAAAGCAACCGTCCACGTCACACTCAAAAACGGAGTGCTTGACCCGCAGGGGCAGGCCATCCACCACGCAGCCGAAACCCTCGGATACAGCACCCTGGCTGGCATCCGCCAGGGCAAATTCTTTGAAATTGAAATCGCGGAAGGCGCTGATTTGGCAGCCGCCAAAGCCGAAGTTGAAAAACTGGCGCACGACGTGCTTTCCAACATTGTGATTGAGGATTACTGCGTCACGATTGAAAAATCGCGCTCTGCCGGTGGCGACGATGAAGAACATTCCGGAGGACACGCATGAAATTTGGTGTCATTATTTTTCCGGGTTCCAATTGCGACCACGATACCTATCACGTTATCAGCAAGGTGATTGGACAACCGGTCCAGTTCATCTGGCACCGCGACACCCATTTGCATAATTGTGACGCGGTGATTCTGCCCGGCGGCTTTTCCTACGGCGATTATTTGCGGTGCGGCGCATTGGCCAGCCATTCTCCCGTCATGCAGGCGGTCAAAACCTTTGCCGCAAACGGCGGGTTTGTGCTGGGCATTTGCAACGGATTTCAGACTTTGTGCGAAGCCCATTTGCTCCCTGGCACGCTCTTGCGTAACAATAACCTCCGGTTTCAATGCCAATTCGTCAATTTACGAGTGGAAAACAATCAGACCCCCTATACCAGGGATTGCGCTCCCAATTCCATTCTTTCATTTCCGATTGCGCACGGCGAAGGCAATTATTTCTGCACTCCGGATGAATACCTGAAACTGGAACAAAATCGTCAAATTGTCTTTCGGTATGTGGATGCGGCAGGCAACGCCAGCGAGTCTGCAAATCCGAACGGTTCACTCGGCAATATCGCCGGAATTATCAACGAACAAGGAAACGTTTTGGGTCTGATGCCGCACCCGGAACGCGCCTGTGAGGAAATTCTGGGCGGCAATGATGGATTACAACTGTTTCACTCGCTTCAAATTTCAATTGAAGAGTATCTGAAAGCATTGGACAAATAATCAGCTTTCAGCCACCAGCTTTCAGCTTTCAGCCTTGTAAAGACACCAACTTCCATGGTTCCAGGAAAAAACTCAATGGAAGTACTACGTTGCAGCCTTCTTTGTCAAAGCTGATAGCTGAATGCTGATAGCCGAATGGCTTTTTCGGAGAAATACCCATGACACGACGTTGGATTTTATTCATGCTCGCCGGGCTGGCCATTTTCAGCCAGGTCCGACCGAGTCAGGCACACCATGCAGTGCTTCGGTTCAACCTGGAGGAAATGACCAAAACGGCAGACCGCATTTTCGTTGGCAAATGCGTGGCAGCCCAGGAAACCGAGGATATGGTGGCGCAAGGAATGATGCCGGTCACCCGTTATACCTTTGAAGTGGAACGGGCCATTAAAGGTGAGATTCCCAAACGCTTGACATTTCAACAACTTGGCCACGAACCCAAATGGGGCACGGGCAAAGGCAAAGAAATTCTGATGCACGGGCAGGTGGTCAAACCCGGCAACCTGTTTGCCCACGGGATGAGCCACTATCACATCGGCGACAGCCTGGTGCTGTTTCTGATTCCGAACTATTTGGGTGGGAAAGTGACCTATCCGGTGGGCCTTGCCCAAGGAGCGTTTTATCTGGCGGAAATGCCCTCCGGGCAGAAACTGGTCCGCAACAACATCAATAATATGGGGCTTTTCTCAACCCCTTATAACAATTTCAAAATGTCAGCCCGCGATGCCAAGGTGATTTTCCCGACGGAAGTTGAGCCCATCGCTGCCAAGAATGCCGAAGGCGTGGACGAAGATGCGCTGCTCACCCGGCGTGGTGACCTGCCCTATGACGATTTTGTCAATCTGGTTGACCACATCGTCAAGATGCACGGTGAAAAGAAAGGAGCGGTCATCCAATGAAACCCCTGTTTCGTCTGTTTTCGCTGATTGTGATTTGTATGTGCGGTCTGTTGGTGAATCAGGTTTTGGCTGGCGGCCCCCTGATGACCACCAGCGATGGAAAACCGGTTTTGTGGGCCAAAGGTCCGGTTTCCGGCGGTGCGCTGAACTCCCAGACCGTGGATGCCCAAAACCGGGTCGTGTATCACGTTGACAGCGGTCCGTTGGGGACATTGACCAATGAGGACGGCACCGCTTTGGTTGACCGGATTTTCAAAGCCTACACGGATATTCCGACCTCTTCGATTGTGTTCGTCAACGGAGGCCGGATTCTGGACCCGGACACCAAACAACCAGTGGATGTGACCGGCAGCAACGTCGGTAAATTCCTCGGCAACCGTCCCACGTTTCAAAATCCGATTGTCTTTGACAGCGACGGTTCGATTACCGGAGGAGGCGGCGTCCTGGGGTTTTTCACATTCCTCCAATTCAGAAGCTCTGACAATGCTTTGGTTGAAGGAGCAGTTGCCCTGAATGGCCGGGCAGTGGACAGTGTGGGCGGCAAAGCCTCATTTTTAGGCGTTTTCACTCACGAATTCGGTCACTTTGCCGGACCGCTGGACCATGGTCAAATCAATGGCAACATTGCGGTCCGGAGCACCAGCGCAGTCCTGCCGACTGGTTTTTCCTCCGGGCAGATTTTTGATCTGTACGCGCCTTTTACCGAAACGCTGTATCCATTCCTCTTCAGCGCACCGGGTGATTCGCAAATCGCCGCCCGGTTCCGCAGTTCCGGATTTTTTGTGGCGACCCTTGACCTTGATACCCGAATTGCCCTTTCCGACCTCTATCCGGAACCGGGATTTCGGGCGACGGATGCCGGGTCCCCCAACGGAGGCATTTCCGGAAGAGTGGTGATCCGAACTTCAGGCGGCGATATTCCATTGACGGGAATCAATGTGGTGGCCCGCCGCGTCAGCCGGGGAACCTATCCCCCCAAACCCGGAACCACAGCCTATCCGGATATTTCAAAGATCGAAGTGGACAAAGACGGGGCCCCGTTGCCCCCACCTGACCGTGACGAGACTGACCCGTTGGCCACGGCTGCCAGCATCGTCACCGGGCTGTCAGGTCCGCCAGGAGTCTTTGCTTTCAACGGACTCCCGCCCGGCGACTATCTGCTCGAAACCCAGCGGATCAACCCCAACGCCCTGGGTGGTTCCAGCATTGGCCCCTTGGGCGCGCAAATTCCCCTTCCGTTCCAAGGATTTTTCAATGGCCCCACGGATGGGCAAAACGCAACCGCCTTCCAACGAATTTCTGTCACGCCTGGAAAAATCACAACGGGAATAGATATTGTGTTGCGTGGATTTAGTTCCGCAGCACTCAGCAAATTCACCGAAGCCGAACCCAACGAAAAAATCAGCAAAGCCCAGGGGATTACCGTTCCCTGCGATTTAACCGGTTCGGTCAATGAAACCGACAAAGCCAAAGTCAAGGTTGATTTCGGATCCGCCGGGTTCGATGCCATTCATGACTTTTACAGTTTTAAGGTCACTAAAACCGGGACCTATTTGATCGCTTTGGATCCAATTTCAGGAAGCGGCGACATTGATATGTTCCTGTTCGCTGGCAGTCTGAAAGGAAAATCCATTCCGCTTCGTGACCCCAGCATATTGGGCGGCAGCTTTGGCCCCACCTCCTCCGAGTTTATCGTCTCCCAGCTTCCGGCGGGCGATTATTTGCTTGGAATCAGTGCCTCCAGCGGCAGCGCCCAATATCGCATTCGGATCATCTCAACTGAATAGGGTTCAGGGTTCAGGGTCGCTGAAAGGCAGAAGGCAGAAGACAGAGTTTGAAATCCCGGATTCCAGCAGGTTTTTCTTTCTGACTTCTGACTTCTGACTTTGAAAGACCCTGAACCCTGAACCCTGAACCCTGAACCCTTAAAAGAGGACACACCATGAGCACCCCCAAACCTGCCGGTTCAATCGACACCATGAGTGTCAACTGTATTCGAACGCTTTCAATGGATGCTGTTCAGGCGGCCAATTCCGGTCACCCCGGAACCCCCATGGCAATGGCTCCAGTGGCATACACCTTGTGGAATGATTACCTGCGTTTTGATCCTGAAGACCCGATTTGGCCGAACCGTGACCGTTTTGTGCTCTCGATGGGACATGCGTCCATGCTGCTCTATAGCATGCTCCACCTGACAGGCGTCAAAGCAGTCAATGGCAAGTATGAAAAAACCGGAGAACCAACCGTCAGCCTGGACGACATCAAAGGGTTTCGCCAGCTTGACAGCCGCTGTCCGGGGCACCCGGAATACCGCTGGACCTCCGGCATTGAAACCACCACCGGCCCGCTGGGTCAGGGCGTGGCAACCAGCGTTGGCATGGCGATTGCCGCCAAATGGCAGGCGGCAACGTTTAACCGGCCTGGATTTGAAGTGTTCAACTACCGTGTGTATGCCCTCTGTGGCGACGGCTGCCTGATGGAAGGCATTTCCTATGAAGCCGCCTCGCTGGCCGGGCACCTCAAACTCAACAACCTGACCTGGATTTACGACAACAACAAAATTACGATTGAAGGCAATACCTCCTGGGCCTTCAGCGAAGATGTGGCAACCCGTTTCATCGGATTGGGGTGGAACGTGACCCGCGTCGGAGATGCCAACGACCTGGATATGCTCCGCCGGGCCATTAACGTGGCACACAAGGAATCTGACCGACCCACTCTCATCATTGTGGACAGTCATATTGCCTGGGGTGCTCCCAACAAACAGGACACCCACGCCGCCCACGGAGAACCGCTTGGTGAAGAGGAAATCCGGCTCACCAAACGTAACTACGGCTGGCCTGAAGACGCGAAATTCCACGTTCCGGAAGAAGTCTATCAACATTTCCGTGATGGCATCGGGGCTCGTGGCCACAAATCCCGCAACGAATGGATTTCGCTTTTTAATGAATACAACAAAGCCTTTCCGGAACTGGCGGACCAACTCTACCGGATGCAAAAACGGGAGTTGCCCGAAGGCTGGGACAAAGACATTCCGGTTTTCCCGGCGGATCCCAAAGGAGTGGCCGGGCGTGATGCCTCGGCTAAAGTGCTCAACGCGATTGCCAAAAACCATCCGTGGCTGATTGGCGGTTCGGCAGACCTCGCTCCCTCGACCAAAACCCGTTTGACCTTTGAAGGCGCGGGCGATTTCACTGCTGATAACTACGGTGGACGGAATTTCCACTTCGGCATCCGCGAACACGAAATGTCGGCCATTTTGAACGGTCTTGCGCTCTCCAAAGTCCGGCCCTACGGCTCCGGCTTCCTGATTTTCTCCGATTACGCCCGCGCCTCCATCCGTCTTAGCGCGATTATGGAAATCCCCACCCTCCACATCTTCACCCACGATTCAATTGGTGTCGGCGAAGACGGCCCGACCCACCAGCCGATTGAACAGGTGCCTTCCCTGCGTGCCATTCCGGGCCTGCTGGTCTTCCGTCCGGGTGATGCCAACGAAGTTGCCGAAAGCTGGCGGGTGATTATGGAACTCAAGCACGAACCGGCGGTGCTGGTGCTTTCACGCCAACCTATCGTGACCCAGGACCGGACCAAATACGGCAGTGTCGAAGGCGTCCGGAAAGGCGCTTACGTGTTGGCGGATTCCTCCGACGGCGGAACACCGGATGTGATTTTGATGGCGACCGGTTCGGAAGTGCCGTTGATTGTCTCGGCCTATGAACAACTGACAGCCGAAGGCCACAAAGTCCGGGCCGTCAGCATGCCCTGCTGGGAACTCTTTGAACACCAATCGAAGGAATACCAGGAATCGGTGTTTCCGTCCTCCGTTCGCGCCCGCGTTTCGGTTGAACAGGCATCCACCTTCGGCTGGGGCCGCTACGTTCCGAACAAAGATGCCATCATCGGCATGCACACCTTCGGAGCCAGCGCCCCACTCAAGGAACTGACCAAGAAATTCGGCTTCACGCTGGAAAATGTGATTGCAACCGCCAAGCGTGAAATCGAACGGGCCAAAGCCTAAGAACAGTTTAGAGTACCGCCTTCAGGCGGCTGTATGGAGTTCCGCCTTCAGGCGGCTGTTTGATGGATAGCTTTTAAGCTGTCCAATAAAAGGAAAAGGGACATGGTAATTGCTCTGTTCTTTTTCCTTTTGTTTTTTCTGAGAAAGACCGCCTGAAGGCGGAACTCCATACTGCCGCCTGAAGGCGGAACTCCATACTGCCGCCTGAAGGCGGAACTCTAAACCAGATGAGAAAACGAGTTTATATCGTCTACACCGGTGGGACCATCGGCATGAACAAAACCCCGGACGGCTATGCCCCGGCCCCAGGGTTTTTGGCCGGGCAGATGGTGTATATGCCGGAGTTGCGTGATTCGCTGCTGCCGGAATACATCATCCACGAATATGCTCCGCTGTTGGATTCAGCCAACATTTCCCCCCATGACTGGCTTAACATCGCCAATGACATTGCCGCCCATCACGATGACTTTGACGGGTTTGTGGTGTTGCACGGCACGGATACCATGGCCTATACGGCCTCGGCCCTGCCGTTTCTGCTCCAGGAACTCAAAAAGCCAGTGATTTTGACGGGTTCGCAAATTCCCTTGTGCGAAATCCGCAACGACGCCCGCGAAAACCTGATTACCAGCCTGATTATCGCCGCCAATTACGGAATTCCGGAGGTCTGCATTTATTTTGGCGGGAAACTGCTGCGGGGTTGCCGTTCGGTCAAAGTCCACGCCAACGGGTTTCAGGCTTTTGCCTCCCCCAACTATCCGCCCCTTGGAACGGCAGGCATTCACATTGATATCAATTGGAATCTGGTCTTGCCCCCGCCGACCGCCGAACCTCTGGCAGTCAGGCCCATGACGGAGCCGGTAGTGGGTGCGCTGCGGCTCTTTCCCGGTATTTCAGCGGCAGTCCTGAAAAACGTGCTGCAACCGCCCTTGAAGGGACTGGTGCTGGAAACCTTTGGCGTAGGCAATGGCCCAGATACCAACCAGCAGTTTCTGGATGTCCTCAAGGAAGCCACCGACCGGGGCGTTGTGGTCGTGGCCACCACCCAGTGCCTGCTCGGCAGCGTGGGGCTTGGTGAATATAAAACCGGCTCCTCCCTGGCCAAAGCCGGGGTTATCAGCGGCCACGACATGACCGCCGAGGCGGCCCTCGCCAAACTGTTTTACCTTTTTAGTGCCAATCTCGACCCGGTTGATGTCAAGAACCAAATCCTGCATAACCTGCGGGGCGAATTGACCCCGCCCAAACCATAATCCATGTCTGATGTTCCCGGCATCTCTTTGAAAGTGTAGGGCAAACCCATCTTGTAAACCGCAAATCACACATGGAGAGCATACAGATGGAAAAAATCGGGGTTCTTTTTGTTTGTACCGCCAACATTTGCCGGTCACCAATGGCCGAAGGATATTTCCGCCAGCTTGTGGCCCAGCGGGGTTTGACAGACCTGTTTGAGATTGATTCGGCGGGAACGGACGGTTATGACAATTCCCCACCAGATTGGCTGGCTTGTGAAATAACTGACCAGGCAAAGGTCAATATTCGCTCGCTACGGTCCCGCCAGGTACTTCCCGGTGACCTCCGCCGGTTCGATTATGTGCTGGCCATGACGGCCTATCACGTCGCCTCGTTGGAAGCCATCCGACCGCCAGGGGCAAAAGCCAGGATCCACCTATTGCTCAAAGATTTTGCTCCGCAGTGGAAACTGGAGAATGTACCGGATCCTTACCAAAGTCGCCCGGAGCATTACCAACGGGTTTGGGGTTTCATACGGGACGGAGTGGATGGTTTTTTGAACTCCCTCAACCTTCCTCCGGCTGTGGCTGAAACTGAATAAAAACTGGTAGAGTCTTCCATTCGGGAACCCTCAACCAATAGTGAAACCATATGAACCTTGACCCATCCACCAACCATGTCGTTTTTGTGTTTGAACATAGTGGCAAACAGGAGACTGTCATTGGTTCAGCGCCTACAAAAGCAGCCAATTCCATCGAACAAGCTTGGGTGGAAGCCCAGCGCAAGTCAGGTCTTGCCCCAAGGCAAGTGAAGGAGATTTATTCCGAGTGGGAACCTACTGAGGCAGACAGTCAGTTTATTCTCGCCACCTTCCCACCGGTGGCGGTTTCCTATTCGTTTCCCCGTCCCCAGGATGACAAGTGGGAAGAAGCCTTCGCTCTGGCGCTGCAACAAATGGAGGAAGCCGCGCGGCAGGCGGATGAAACGGAAGGAGACGGAATTGGCCCCTTGCCGGTGCTGCGGAACCGGGACCCGCTGGCACGCAACATGGTTCACCGTCCGGTTACTGACCACCTCGTAATTTGCCTGGCTCTGGTGGGAAAGACTCCGTCCAATACGATTGGAATTGACTATGTGATGAAAAACCGGCTGGCGGAAATCCCGGTGCCGGAAGCGGAAATCTGGGAAGATGCGTTTGCCAACCTGACAGTTGGATTACGGGTGAATGCCTGTCAGGAGCAGGGTGAAACCTTTTTTACCCTGGAGCGCAAGGACGGTTTTGCCGCCTCTGCCTGGACCTTGCCGGATTTTCCCAAGCGGGCGGCGGAGTGGGTGCAAAGCCGCCAGTTTATCCTGGCCTTTCCCAACCCGAACCTTCTGTTTTTATGTGCCTCCACCTCCACTATGGTTTCCCAATTCACAAACATGGTGGTGACTTCCGACTATACCGGTTCCATCAACCTGACTCCTTCGGTGCTGGAATTTGACGGAATGGCGTTTCGGATTCTGGCCCAGCGTCCGGACCAAAGGTAAGTCTCATTTTTTTCCACTGCGCCGCATAAAACAAAGTCCCGTCCAGATTTCACTCACGGCACAAACCTTGGTATCCACAATACCCAAGGCCAGCCCTTCCCTTTGCACCGTTTCAAAGGTGACATCGGTCAAGATTTTCGCGGCTTTCTTGGGCCAAGCCAGCCAAAGCCGTCCGCCGGCTGCCAAATAAGGTTCCAGCGTGCGGAAATGCTGTTCCACTTCCGCCTGCTTCGTGGCAAAAGCCAGAAAAACGTCCGCCGGTCCCGGCGCATTGAGTTCAAGCGCGACATCTTCCGGCAACGGTTCCAGAAAATCTGCCAGATTTTCGGGCGAATTGACCACCACAACTCTGGAATTCGGTTTGATTCCCAATTTTTTTGGCAATGGCGTTCCGGAGTAACCGACACTTGGCATAGGTGCACCTTTCCCTTTCAAAATGGCCTCGGTGAAACCTGGATTTGCGGTGCAAATCATTCAAATTCAACGAAAAAAGAACTAGCGAAATTTCGCTAAAAACGAATTTATTTGATTAGCGAAAATCGTTTGGATAATTAGCAAAACTCATTCAATCACTTTTTCTAATCGTCAAGCGAATAATTCCAATTTGACGCCCCCCGGCAAAATCCGGAAGATGCGGCCAGATTCATCAAAACCGGCTCCGGTTTAACCGCTTCAGCATTCTTTTCCAAATTTTTTCCGGGCCTTATTATTATTGTCGCCCGTTCGATTTCCAGCCGGTTTTCGCCCCGCACCGTTCCCCAACGGCATTTCTTTTTTCAATCAAACGGGCGGAAAACCACAGCTTCTCCAGCTCACTTGTCATTACGGAACGAAACCGAAGGTGTCACGGACCTTCCAACAAAATTCGTGTGTGCAGGAACCACCGGACTGAAAGGCAGTCATTTCCCCGTTCTTCACGGAGCGCAAAATTCCGTTTTTGTACTGAGAACCGAACTGACCAGGCTTTGCCCGCAGTGGGAAAAGCCCGGTGAGTGAGACATTTGGAACCATCAAGAAAAAAAAGGAAACCTATGAAACTGATTACGGCCATCATCCGTCCGGACCGTCTGGCGGATGTCAAAACAGCGTTATTTCGCATCGGTGTCACAGGGCTTTCGCTGAGTATTGTCCAGGGACACGGCGGTGAACAGGAAACCATCGAGCATTACCGGGGGAGTACGGTGGTCATGGAATTCACCGAAAAAGTCAAAATCGAGATGGCGGTTTCAGAGCCGTTTGTGCGGCCTGCGATTGACGCCATCCTGGGGGCTGCGCGCACTGGCAATGTGGGTGACGGAAAGATTTTCGTCCAGCCGTTGGACCAGGTGATTCGAATCCGGACTGGCGAAGAAAACAACGCCGCCTTGACCCCCATTTCCGCTGATGCCGTGCAGGAACGCACCATCCGCGAAACCCAGCAAAGGAGCGCAGCCAAATGAACGAGCCAATTTCTGCCGGAGATACGTCGTGGGTCCTCATCAGCACGGCCCTGGTGTTTTTGATGACACCGGGACTGGCCTTTTTTTACGGCGGTCTGGTGCGCCGCCGCAACACGCTCAACACCTTTATGATGACCTTTGTGGCCCTGGCCGTGGTGGGTGTCTTGTGGATGTTGTGCGGGTATTCCCTGGCTTTTGCACCGTCTTCGCCCTGGATTGGAAATTTCAGTTGGGCCGGGTTTCGCGGGGTTGGTCAAACGGCTGAACCACAATATTCAGCCACCATTCCGCATCTGGTCTTTGCCATGTTCCAGGGCATGTTTGCCATCATCACCCCGGCCCTCATTTGCGGAGCGATTGTCGAACGCATGACCTTCCGGGCCTATGTGGTTTTTCTGGCCCTGTGGTTTCTGGCGGTCTATGCGCCGGTCTGTCATTGGGTCTGGGCGGTGGGTGGCTGGATGCGGGACAAGGGCGCGCTCGATTTTGCCGGCGGCACGGTGGTCCATATTACCGCCGGGAGCGCCGCTCTGGTTTGCGCCAGATTTCTGGGACCACGGCAGGACCATCGGCGAACGCCGCTGGTTCCGCACAATGTCCCGTTTGTGCTGCTCGGAGCCGGGCTCCTCTGGTTTGGCTGGTTCGGCTTTAACGCCGGTTCTGCGCTGGCCGCCAACGGGTTGGCAACGCTGGCTTTTACCACCACCTTCGCTGGTGCCGCCGGTGCCATGCTGGTGTGGCTGGGTCTGGAAACCTGGCGCAATGGGAAACCCTCTGCGGTCGGCTGTGCGACCGGCGCGGTGGTGGGTCTGGTGGGCATTACCCCTGCCGCCGGTTATGTCACGCCGGGAGCGGCGTTGGCGATTGGTGCAATTGCCGCCGTCGCCAGCTTTACCGCCATTCAGTTGCGGGCCAAGACGGCGCTTGACGACACCCTTGATGTCTTTGCCTGTCATGGCATTGGCGGCATTTCCGGAGCCTTGCTGACGGGGATTTTCGCCACCAAAAGCGTCAATCCGGCAGGTGCCGACGGCCTGCTCTATGGCAATCCCGGTCAGTTGGGCATTCAGGCCATGGCGGTGGTCGTGACGCTGATTTACACCATGGCGATGACCGGCGGCCTGCTCTTTCTGATTAAGCTGGCGATTCCCCTGCGGGTTGAACTGCGGGCCGAACTGGAAGGTTTAGACCGCCATGCGCATGGCGAAAATGCCTATCATGATGAAACCGGCTTCGGCAGCCTGGGCGAAGCAGTTTTAGTCGGCGGGGAAAAATAACCAAGGACTGAGGACTGAGGACTGAGCATCAGCATTGATGCGGGTGTTCTGTTCGCACGAGAACATGGGTGAGATGAATGTTCGCGGCCTTCAGTCCTCAGTCCTCAGTTTTCAGTCCTTAAATGTATGATGGAAAAATCGAGCTGTGGCGTCGGGTTCGTGGCGAGTCTTACCGGACAACGTGACCACGACATTGTCGAATATGCCCTCCACGCACTGCGCTGCGTGGAGCACCGGGGCGCGTGCGGAGCAGACCCGCTGACAAGTGACGGTGCGGGCATTATGACCGACATCCCCTTTGAAATGCTCGGCTACACGCCTCAAACCATTGCCGTGGCGAATCTGTTTCTTCCGGCTGACGAAATCCGGGCGCGGCAGGGTTTGGATTTGCTCGAAGACACCTTTTCCTTTCTCAACGTTGAAACCATCGGGTTGCGCGAGGTTCCAACCGATATTTCGGTGCTTGGTCCGCAGGCGCTGGCCTGCCTGCCGCGCATGGTGCAGGTTATCGTCAAACGCCCGGACCATTGCAACTCGCTCTATTCGTTCAACCAATTGCTGTATCTGGCCAAACAGCACTTTCAGACCCGTTATCGGCGGAAGTTTGCCACCTGGGATGTGTTTTTTGTCTCGATTTCAGCGGAAACCATTGTTTATAAGGCATTGGTTCCGGCGGACCGGCTCCATCGGTTTTATCCTGATTTACAGGAGCCCCAGTTCAAAAGCCGGTTTGCCCTCTTTCACCGCCGGTTCAGCACCAACACCCAAACCTCCTGGGACAAGGCCCAACCGTTCCGCGTGATTGCCCATAACGGGGAAATCAATACGATTGCGGGCAATCGTTCCTGGGCCTATTCACGGGAAAAATCCCTGGGACTCCAGGCCAACGAACTGCTCACGCACACCGGCATCAGTGATTCGGGCAGTTTCAATGAAATGGCCGAAGCCCTGCTCTATCGCAGCAGTCTGCCCTATATTCACGATATTCTCGCCATCATGATGCCGCCCGCCGGCCATGACAATTCCTATTATACCTTCTGGGCGCGGGCCATGGAGCCCTGGGACGGCCCGGCCATCATCCTCTATTCCGATGGCCGCGTGGTGGGTGCCCGGCTTGACCGGAACGGCTTTCGCCCGGCCCGCTGGGCCCAAACCGAAAACCATTTCTTTCTCTGTTCCGAAGCCGGAGCCTTTGACCTGCGGGAACGTGATATTCTGGCCAAAGGCGCGCTGCACGCAGGCAGTGGCGTCAAAGTGACGCTTCCCACCGGCGAGCTGAATTTTGCCGACCCAAGCGAAGCCCACGAAAACCGCGCCTTTCAATTCAATCCGCGCCTGGTTGAATTGCCTCCCGTTGCAAACGAACCGGTGGCCACAGCGCTGGGGAAAAAATCGCTGTTCGGCTATACGGAAGAGGACATTCACAAAATTCTGCTGCCGATGGTCACCACCGGCAAAGAGGGCATCGGTTCGATGGGCGACACGGCCCGCCCGGCCATTTTTTCCACCGAGCCACGCCCGTTTTTCGATTTTTTCTATCAGGATTTCGCTCAGGTCACCAACCCGCCGGTTGATTACCTGCGTGAAACGCTGGTCACCGACATCCGGGTTTTTCTGGGCAGCAAACCCAACGTCTTCATCCCCGCCGAACTGATTCCGCCCCGTCCGGCAATTGCCCTCTCCGGTCCGGTTCTGACCTTGCGGCAAATGGCCTCGCTCCGAACCTTGCGGGGAGCCACCTCGGTCGAATATGGCATCGGTCTGGTTGAACTTGATTGTACCTTTGACCGGAACCAGGGGGCGGAGGGGTTTCATGAAAGCCTTTCGCGGTTGGTCAACCAGGGGTTGACGGCGGTTGAGCGGGGTATGTCCATCGTGATTCTGAGTGACCGGAACGCCTCGTTTGAACGTCCGCCCATGCCTTCCCTGCTGGTTCTGCGGGCGTTGGTCAATGCGCTCAACGAGTCGGGCATGAAGCTCAAGGCGTCGTTGGTGGTGGAAACCGGCGAAGCCCGCAGCGCACATCATGTTGCGGTTCTGGTTGGGTTTGGGGCAACCGCCGTGTGTCCGTATCTGGCCCTGGAAATCGCCCGCTGGGAACCGTTGGCCAAAGCCGAAGACCTAAGCCCGGACGCCAAAGAAAACAATGTCTGTCAGGCCCTTGCCTCCGGTCTGCTGAAAATCATGGCCAAAATGGGGATTTCAGTTCTCCGCAGCTATCAGAACGCCAAGCTGTTCACGGTTTTCGGCCTGGGTGACCGGCTGGTCCGGGATTATTTCCCCGGTCTGGAAAGCTGGGTGGGCGGTTACGAAATCGAAGACATTCTGCACCGCCAGCTTCAGCATACCGAAAAGCTCTGCGCGGTTTATACCAATGGAAAGCTGGTGCATACCTACCAGTTCCGCGAACATACCCAAGGACTCTTGGGTGAAAAACATGCCATGACCACCGGACGCGCCCGCGCCATTCACAATCTGGTGCGCGCCAACGGGAATCAGGCGGCGGCCCGACAGGCATTTGACGAATACCTGCACCAGGGTGCCACGAGCGACCCCACCAGCCTGCGCCATCTGTTCCGGGTCAGACCGCTGGGAAAACCAGTGACGCTGGAAGCGGTCATGTCCAGGGCGGAAATCCTTAAAACGTTTGGCAGCGGAGGCATGTCGTTCGGAGCCATCAGCGCCGAAGCCCAACGCGATTTGATACTGGCCATGCAACGGATTGGCGGGCGCAGCAACAGCGGCGAGGGCGGCGAAAATCCCTATTTTGCCACTGATGGCATCGCGGCTTCGGTCAAACAGGTGGCTTCGGCCCGGTTTGGTGTGACGGCGCTGTATCTGGCCACGGCGGATGAGTTTCAAATCAAGATTGCCCAAGGGGCCAAACCCGGCGAGGGCGGTCAGCTTCCAGCCACGAAAGTCACTGCCGCCATTGCCCAGGCTCGCCATTCGCCCCAGCACATTGATTTGATTTCCCCGCCCCCGATGCATGACATCTATAGCATTGAGGATTTGAAGGAACTGATTTACGAGCTGAAACAGTTTAAGCCCACCGCCAAAATCAGCGTCAAACTGGTGGCCGGAATCAATCTGGGCACGATTGCCGTGGGCGTGGTCAAAGCCGGTGCCGACATCATTCATGTTTCCGGTGGTGACGGTGGCACCGGAGCAGCAGGGCTCGGCTCCATGAAACATGCCGGGCTGCCCTGGGAGCTGGGCCTGCTCGAAGTCCACCGGGCCCTGGTGGCCAACGACCTGCGGGATGTGGTCACGCTCCGGGTGGACGGCGGCCTGCAAACCGGACGCGACCTGATTCTGGCTGCCGTCCTGGGTGCAGAGGAATTTGATTTCGGCAAGCTCCCGCTCGTGGCGGAGGGCTGTATTATGGCCCGCATTTGCGAAACCAACCGGTGTCCGGCAGGAATTGCCACCCACGACCCCAAATTCAAAGCCAAGTACCAGGGCAAACCAGAGCATGTGGTGCGGTTTTTTGAATTTCTGGCGGATGACGTGCGGCAGCACCTGGCGTCCCTGGGCGTGTCGTCCTTGCGGAAACTGGTGGGCCGAACCGAAAACCTGGAAATAGAACCCCGTTTGGCAGGGTTTGTGCAGGAGCGCAATCTCCGCCTTGATGCCTTTTTGAGTCCGACCAACCTGCCCGCCAACCAGCTCAAACCCGACCTTCCGGCGTTGACGGTCAGCCATTTCAATAATTTTCTGGCTGAGTCAGCGCTTGAAGCCCTGAAACGCAACCACAGTCCGGAATTTTCCTGCACGATTCACAATACCGACCGGGCGGTGCTGGCCACCCTGGCAGGAAAACTGGCTGAGCTTGAGGGTTCAGGGGTCAGGGTTCAGGGGCCAGGGTTCAGGAGCCAGGGTTCAGGGGCCAGGGTTCAGAATTCTGCAACCCAATTTCCCGCAGTCTTGCACCAACCGGAATCATCATTTCCCTTCACCTCAAACCCTGAACCTCGGACCCTGAACCCTGACCCCATCAAGGTCCGCTTCCAGGGCAGCGCCGGCCAGGGATTCGGGGTGTTTCTCGTGGATGGGATTGACGTGCAGTTATGGGGTGAAGCCAATGATTCCGTCTGCAAAGGCATGTCCGGCGGAAAGGTGGTCATCCGCCCGGCACGGGAGGCCCGGTTTCAGGGTGAATCCAATACCATTATTGGCAACTGTGCCCTTTATGGGGCAACCGGAGGACTGCTGTTGGTGAACGGTCTGGCCGGTGACCGGTTTGCTGTCCGCAACAGCGGGGCCACGGCGGTGGTCGAAGGAGTCGGGCTTCATGCCTGTGAATATATGACCAACGGTTGTGTGGTGATTCTGGGGGATATTTCAGCCAACCTGGGGGCAGGCATGACGGGCGGCACTGTTTATCTGTTTGACCCCAACCACCCGGCTCATATCAATGCAGCCTTTTTACGGCAGGAAACCGTGACTGAAAGTGACCGGTCCCACCTCCGGTTGTTGCTGGAACGTCATTGCCTCGAAGCCGGCAGCAACCGGGCGGCCTTGATTTTGAATTACTGGGACGAAACCTCAACCAAATTCCACAAATACACTCCCCGCTCAGGCTAATTGAGAAGCTCGCATGGAGAATGAACCCTCAACATCTCTTGTGCAGCGGTGGTTTTGCAGGTTCTTTTCGGAGGAAAGTGTAATTCGAAGTTCGAGCTTCTCAATTCTCAATTCTCAATTGCAAAGTCTTGCGTAAAGGGAAGGTTTGCTTTCATAATGCAAAACGGTACAGCACTCGCACACTCGATCACTAATTCCAAAATTCATCAAACGACCCGACCACCAACACTGTCCTTGCTTCTTCTTGGTGAAACCTATGAAGCAGTGTCCGAAATGCCATACGCAGTGGGACGATTCCAAACGTTTTTGTCCGTATGACGGATCCCCTTTGCCCAATGCGCCCGCAATAGCCGCACCCAATGCAGACTTTCAGGCCACCGGGGTTATGAACCCGGCACAGGTTTCGTTGGCCAATCCCGTTCCAACTTCGGTCCAGGCAACCTATCAACCTGCCGGGTTGGGTACTTCTCCGGTTCCACAACCTGAAGCCAGTGTTGCCGTAACCCAACCCAGTCCGGGGACTTCCCCGCCTGTGCCATCCCGTTCGCCGCTGCTTCGCTCCACCGATGAAACGCCGACGGTCAAAGCCAGTCGCCCGCTGGATGTATGGCCCCCGCAGGAAAAACCAGCCACTCCGTCACATCCATTGCCATTGCCCACCGTTCCGCCAGACTCCGGCGGTTTGGTTTTGGATATTCCATTGCTGGAAACTCCAGTCGTGGCAACGGTTCCGCCACCAGCCGTGGCACCCGCCGCCCAGGGGAATTTTACACCGGGCACCTGGGGCGGAAGCAGCCCCGACGACTTGGGATTTCATTTTGAGGGAGCTTCCCAACCATTGACCGCCCCGCCGGGACAGGTTGATATTCCAACCGTACCCGCCCCCCAGACTCCCCAAATCTACATTCCGCCGCCACCTGAAATCAGCCCCGATGATATTCCAAAAACCATGAGTGTGTTTCAGGTGGCCCAGCTTGCCCTGGACAAAAAACGGCAACAAACCGGCGGGCATGCCGTGATTCCGGCTCAACCCCGCCGTTCACACGCCGAGTATTTTCAGCTTTTGAACGAGCGGAACCGAATTGTACAGCAATTTGTTGAGCTTTTAAGCAAACAGGGATTCCATTATACAACCAGTTACAGTAACAAGGATGATCACCTGCTGTACAAGTTTATCCTGATGTTCGGTGACGAGGTTGACACAAGGTCTTTCCCAATTTCGGTGGCCCTGCACCGCAAACCATATTATGCCGTGGTGGTTTCCATTGATTTACATGACATTGGGGACAACATCACCGACCGCACCAAGCGGACCGAACAGCTTGGGGGGGTGGTTGAGCGGACGGACCGCAGCATTTCATTTCGGCTTGATGCGACCGAGGACTTGCCGAATGAATATCTCATGCGGTGGCTGGACGAAAACTTCAAAGCGATCTTTCAATACGCTTACGAAGCCTGAACCGAATAAAAGCAGCGGGAATCTTACGCACGACAAGTGACGTGACAAGTCGGAAGGGACTGGCGACAAGCTCAAAAAAACAGAAAGCGGGTTCATGTTTTTTCTTCCCGGTCGTTTGTGACATGTCACGGCACAAGAGGTACTTTATATTCAGATGTGGTTACGGATGTTGAGTTGCGAGGTGAGGTTTCGCACAGAGCTGTTTCCACGGAAAATGGTTTGCAAGGGGCCGTTTTGAAATCCGACTGGAAAACCCCAAGCCTTTTCAATTCCAATCCATATCCTGGAATGAGCAAGCCATCATAATCCTATCTTTTCCACTCCCGATTCAATCAGTGGCAGGAGAATTCACGTATGCGCCTCAGTAAATCACTTTCGTTTATTTTAGCCGGTGTGGTGGCACTCTTTGCCTTTGGCGGAGCCTTGCTTTCCATGTCCACAATTGGATTCGGCGGAATTTTGATAGCCATGGCGGTGGTCATTGGAAGCAGTGTCAGTTTGTTAGGTCTGGCCGAATTATTTTCCCAGGTTGAACAGGCAACGTTTGCCATGCTGGACCGCCGGCCCAACACCAACGCCCAGGAGCCATTGCCCCCTGGTCCGGCCACCGGTATGGCCCCGCCACCACGGGCTCCGGAAGCGCGGCCCACCCCGCCGCCGCCGCCGATGCCGACGATTCCCAGCAGAATGCCAACCCCCAGCGGAATACCGGCACCGCCGCCGCCGCCCCGACCCATGCAGCCTTCAGTGCCGGCCCCACAGGCAGCTCCGCCGCCCCCGGCACCTCCTCTGCCAGCCCCGCCGACGGTGCCACCGGCTCCGCCAGTCATGGCTCCCCCGCCCCCAGTTCCGCTGGCCGTTCCGGTGCCGCCACCGGTTCCTCCGGTTATGGTTCCACCGCCCGCACCGCCAGCCCCACTGGCTGCTCCGATGCCACCGGCACCGCCCAAAGCGCCTTCCGCTCCTCCCATGCCGCCGCCAGTGGCTCCGCCAGCACCACCAGCGCCACCTGCCGCTGCTTCCTCGCAGGGAATGGGACTGATGGGATTGGGGTCCACCCAACGGTACAACCCCTTTGACGACCCCTTGGACCTGCCACCAGTTGACGATTCCTCTTCGCAAAAGTCTGAGGACAACCCATTTATTTTTTCTGAAACCGGGTCCGGCTTGAAAGGCAAAGGGGCAACGCAACGGGTGAGCCCGGAGGATGTCGCCAGTTTTGGCATGAAACCCGTAGCACCTTCAGGCAGAGGAACCACCCAGCGGGTCAGTGCCGAAGAAGTGGCCAGTTTTGGATTTGGCGAACCGATTGCACCGCCACCGCCACCGCCACCGCCAGCCCCACCCATCCCGCCTCAGCCTGTTTTTGAACTGCCCAGTCCCCCGCCACCACCGGCTTCCCAGAGCATGGGCCTTTTAGGCTTGGGGTCAACTCAAAAATACAATCCGGCGGATGATTTCCTGCCAATGGGCAAAGCATCTGAACTGCCCCCATCGGAAAACAAACCGAATATTCAGGATTCCAGTTACAGTACCTTTGGCGGGCTTAACCTGGGTCTTTCCGGTCCATTGCCACCAGTTCCGCCAGCCCCACCGGCACCACCAGTTCCACCGGCTGCCAGTCAGCCCCAAATTGACAGTACCCAGCGTTATTCGACGTTTGGCGGCTTATCGTTGAACGACCCCGGACCGGTCGGGACCACCCCTTTGGGAGCGGTTCCGCCGCCGCCTCCCGCTCCGCCATCCACCGAAACCACCGATGCCACCCAACGGTACAGCACCTTTGGCGGCCTTTCCCTTTCGGGGACGACCCCGTTGGAATCGAAACCAACCGCGCCGACGCCTCCGCTCCCGGATGCTCCCAGGTCAGCGCCGCCCACCACCCAACGCTATAGCACCTTTGCCGGGCTGTCCCTGGCAGACACGCCCCCCAAAGGGATTGTCTCGCCTCCGCCCGGTGCCGGGACCATGCCATTCACGGCTGAATCCACCCAGAAAATGGGATCCTTTGCTCCTCCAGTGCCCAAACAACCGGCGGCCTCCGCACCAACTGCACCCGAAGCCGACAAACCGAAAAAACCACGGTTGCAGGATGGCTTCTGCTCCGCCTGCGGTAGCCCGCAGGCCATTGGAACCGATGTCAACAAGACTCCAACCGGAATGCCTGAGTTCTGCTGGTATTGTGGGGTCAAGTTTGAAGAATAGCAGTTTTTGAAGCCGTAGCTGCCCAGTGAATGGCTAGCCTCAACTCTTGAAGGTCTTTGATTTGGAAAATCATGCAACCGGAAAATCAAAGACCTTCGACAGGTGATTCTGGTTATGAATCAGACAAGGCTCCGTTCCCAGCCTGAAACACCAGAAACTCCCAACCTTTCAATTCTGCTTTCTCAGTTTTCTTCCCACCCGTTCCAGGATTTGCCCAACCCTCGCTGAACTTCCCACCACCACGCCAAAGATGACAATGGCTTCGATGACACCTGCCAGCGAAGCCGAAACTCCGGCTGCCCGCTGTAAGGCTCCGGCCCCGACTTCAAGCACGCCAAAGAACAATGCCGCCGGAACCACCGCCAGCGGATGCAATTGGGCCAGCAAGGCCACGGCAATGGACATAAACCCGTAGCCCGGCGAAAACTGTTCATACAGCCGGTGGCTGACACCCAACACCTCGACGCCTCCGGCCAGTCCGGCCAATCCCCCGCTCAGAAACAAGGCTGTCCAGGTCATTCGCCGGGGCGAGATACCCGCTACCTGAGCGGCTCCCGGACTTTGCCCTGCCAGTCGCAGCCGCAACCCAAACGGAGTCAGAAACAGCAGCAGGTAACATAACCCGGCGGCCAGCAACGCCACCAGAAAACCGCTATGCAGCCGGGTGGGAGGAAAAATCCGGCTTAAAAAAAGGGGCTCCGGAATCATCTCCGTCTGCGGATAGCTCTTTGCCGCTTCTTGCAACGGACCATGCACCAGATAGCTTAAAACCCAGAAGGCAATAAAGTTAAGCATGAGCGTGCTGATAACTTCATTGACGTTTCGTTCGGTTTTCAACAAGGCAGCCAGCCCGGCCCAACACCCGCCCGCCCCAAAAGCGGCCAACAGAACCACCGGAACCAGCCAGCCTCCACATTGTGGCCCCAGCCGATTGGCAACCCACACAGCCGCAACCGCTCCCAACAGCAATTGCCCCTCTGCCCCGATGTTGAATAAACCGGCCCGAAAGGCAACGCTGACAGCCAAGCCCGCCAAAATCAAAGGACAGGTTTTGATGAGCGTTTCAGTCAGTTCATACCGCCCGCCTAAGGCTCCCTGAAAGACAACCGCCAGGGACGAGAAAGGTTCCCGGCCTCCCAGCCGCAGGACGACCAGCGCCCCCAGCAGGCCAATGAGCAACGCCCCCAAAGAAGTTAAAATTGGTTTTATATCCGGACGAAATCGAATCATGTTGAGCGTTCCGCCTTCAGGCGGCGGTTGGAGTTCCGCGTTTACGCGGCAGTTTTGAGTTCCGCGTTTACGCGGCAGTTGGAGTTCCGCCTTTAGGCGGCCCAAAAGCAGACAAACACGCTAAAGGCTGCCGTTCAAACCGCCGCCTGAAGGCGGAACTCCAACTGCCGCCTGAAGGCGGAACTCTGAACTTCCTGCCATTAAAAGCCCGACGGTTTCAAGCGGTGTGTCACAATCAAGTGGTTCCGACAGTCTGCCACCGGACAGAACCGCAA
>JAIBAN010000110.1 GCA_019695185.1 Blastocatellia bacterium
CAGCAATTCCCGGTTTAGAAAAAAAGAGTGTCAATTTGGTATGATGGGAAGATGCCACCCAATCAACCGAAAAAAAATGGACCCCTCACTTTTGAGGTTTTGATGCAAACCGTAAGCGACGAATTTGAGCAAGTGACCGATCATCGGCGAGTGAATGCGCGATATGAGCTGGCCGACATGTTGCGCAGCGCGTTTGCCATGTTCTCGCTCAAATCCCCATCGCTGTTGGCATTTCAGGAGCAGATGCCGGCGGAAAAAGCGAATTTGCAGACGATCTACCAAATTGGCGCGATCCCCAGTGACACCCAAATGCGGGCCGCGCTCGACCCAGTGGACCCGGCCCCGTTGCGGGCGCTCTTTGCCCGGTTGTTTGAGTCCTTGCGGTTGGCCGGAGTGGTCAGCGCCTATCAGTCTTGGCACGACCATGTGATTGTGGCGGTTGACGGGGTCGAGCATTTTTCCTCGACCAAGATTCACTGCGACCATTGTACCACGCGCACCCACCGCGACGGCGTGACCTCCTATCATCACGCCGGACTGGCGGCGGTGCTGCTCCATCCGGACCACGAGGAAGTCTTTCCACTGGACTTTGAGCCAATTCTCAATCCCGACGGGGCACGCAAAAATGACTGTGAACGCAACGCCGCCAAACGTCTCTGCGCGGCGCTTGACGAGCGGTATCCGACGCTCAAAATGATACTCGTCGAGGACGCGCTGTATGCCAATGCCCCGCATATCCGACAACTGACCGGGTATGGCTGGCGGTATATTTTGAACGTCAAACCGGACTCGCACCCGAGCCTCGAAAAACAATTCGCCGGTCGCCGGGCCACCAGACAAGTCAAAGAACTCCGCTACCGGGATGCCCAGGGCGTGCATCACGCCTTTGCCTGGACCAGCCGCCTCTGCCTGTGTGACAGCGCCCCGGATGTGATGGTCAATTATTTGCTCTACGAACAGACCGACCCGCGCGGCAAACTCACCCGCTGGACCTGGGTCACCAATCTCCCTCTCTCTGCCCGCACCGTCGAACGGGTCATGCGGGCTGGGCGCGGGCGTTGGAAGATTGAAAACGAAACCTTCAATACCCTTAAAAACCAGGGGTATCATTTTGAGCATAACTACGGTCACGGCACCCAAAATCTCGCCACCGTCCTGGCCCTCCTCATGCTGCTCGCCTTCTCCGTCGATCAAATGCTCCAAGGGTGCTGGCACCTGTGGCGTCAGGTCCGCGCTGGACTCCGGACCAAGGCCAAGTTGTGGGAGAGCCTCCGCAGTTTGTTTCAAGTCCTCGAATTTTCTTCCATGACCGATCTCTACCGCCACTTGGCATTCCTTTATGGCGCTCAAATCGAGTGATTTTTTCTAAACCGGGAATTGCTGAAGTTTTACTTGGTTGACGTATCAACCACGAAGGAAATGCATCGTTTCGTGGTAGGAGTTCCGATAACCTCATTTTTCGGGAGTGGTTTCCTTCGTTTTCCCTCCAAATGAGCCTGCGCCCTTGACTTCCGGTGCCCTGCAAGGCTTCCAGCGACAGCTCACGTGTCCGGAACGGCAGTCGGTGAGCCGTCGCTGCCAGCCATTGTGGCACCGGGTCAAGGGCCAGCCTGCGGCTCCGGCTCGCCCGCTCCGGCTACGTCCCGGAACGACGTCTGGGCGTGCGGCCCGGCCTCGTTGCACTAGAGCAGTCCGTAGGCGACTTCCAATTGCTTGCGCAATTCCTTGATTTCATCGTCCTGGCGTTTCACCCGCAATTGAAGCGCCGCCGGCATGGCGTCCTTGGAAGCATCCGAGGTCTGAACCTGCGGTCGGGTGCCACCGCCAGGTATTCCCAGAACACCCGCAAATGATAGGCATACGTCCGGATCGTTTTGGGTGAGCGTTCGACGTGGTCCAGGTGCTGCACAAACGCCCGGATCGGCTCGACCAGCACCAAACTCTCGTCCAGCACCAGCCACCGCTCCTGCTTCGTTTCCGGCAAAACAATTTTTTGCACCTTCATAGAGACACCTCGCTTTACTTGATGGAGACTTTGGTTAAATCTTCTATCAAGTACCAGTTTCCATGTCAAAACCTTCGTCATTTACGTCGTAAGTGGTATTTTTCCCAGATATAATTAATGAAAATAATCGGGAATAAAGCAATAACCCAAGTAAGTCGTTTGAAGTTAAAGGTTGAGAGGGTTGATGGTAATTGGAGCTGTTAAGGCCATCGTGATAACAATCCGGTCATTGATATTGCCATCAACGACAACATCGGGCCGGCTGGTTGGTCAGTCAGACCTGATTTATCTGTAACCTGCTGACAAGGTCAGTGCTTCCCCAATGGAGGGAAGGGGCTGGTGCCGGTGAGGTTGAAGAAGTTTTGGCATTCGGCTGGTTGGTATCTGCTCACAGGAAAACGAAAGTCAACAAACGAAAAACGGCACTTCAATCAGCCGCCGCCTGGAGGATGAAGTGAAAAAAATATGCTGCAGAGGTCAGGCTCCAGTGCAGTTCAAGCAAGTGTGAAGACTCAAAAATGGGGGAAAGTTCCCAACAATCTCTGAATTGGTATTGAGGTGGTGAAAACAGAATCAACCTAGGTTCTTGGTTGGGTAAACAGGAACTGAAGGGTAACAGGGTAACCAGGGTAAAAAATTCTGCCTGCTCCCACAATGGGGATTTGGGCGCAACCCTCACTGTGAAAAAGCAGGCGGATGGTGAAGGAAATAATCTGGTTTCTATGGTTCGTGAAGCAATTCTTCCAAGACAATCTGGAATTCGGCTTCGGTCTGGTCCGGGCTAAACCCGACTGAGCGATAGCGTACCTTTCCGTCACGACCAAAGAAAACGGTGTGCGGAATTCCCTTCACCCGATAGAGAGCCTGGACCCCCTGGCCGAAAAATACAGGAAAGACTGGCCGTTCCTGGTCCAAAAACGCACGGGCGGCTTCCCGGTTCTGGTCGGTATTCATCGAAAGAAATTCCACATCCTCTTTTCTGTACTTATGAAAGAGCGCCTTCAAATGGGGAAACTCGGCCACACAGGGGCCGCACCAACTTGCCCAGAAATTCATGAGCACCACTTTCCCACGCAGTTCGGAAAGCCTGATTCTTCTCCCGGTCAGACTGGTCAATTCAAAATCCCGTGGTTCTTCCCGGATAAAGTTTTTTGCCACATAACCCCGCAACCCCTCAGTCACTTCGCTATGGGTAGTCGTGACGACCGTTCGAGTTTTGATTGTGGGATAGCGCTTTTCCAGGTTTCTCAGCGCCTGCGCTGCCCTGGCTCCGTAATCAATCCTGGCTCCCGTTTGCGTAACTGCCGAGTGCCCGCTTGATTCACTGCCATATTCCGCCACTACCTGGGCCAGTTTTTCCGCCGCCTCCAGTGGTTTTCCCAGTTTGTCGAGGGTCAGGCCCAGGTGATAGGCCGTTCCGCCCCAGGTGGGGTCGTACATCGGGTTGGCTTTGCGGAGGGCTGCTTCGGCCTGGGCATAGTCGCCCATTTCAAACAGCACCCGACCCAGCAGGGAAAAGGCTTTCGCCTGTTGGATTTGCTGGTTGGCTTGTTGTTTTGCTTCACCAAAATCCGCTTTCCAGGCTCGTTCGTCAAAGTTGTCAGGACGCTTCGCCGGTGTCATGGTTTTGGTCGCTGCCACCAGTTTTTCAGCATAACCGAGGGCTGGTTTGAGCATGTCCTGGCGGTTGGCCATCTGCGTGCCTACCAGGTAATAAACTCCAACATTCTCAGGGTCCAGTTGGACTGTTTGAGCGGCCAGTGTCTCCATTTTGGCCAGGTCATTCGCATCGTACTGCTGCAACAGGTGGTCGAAGAGCAACCCTCGGAACTGGTCATCCAACGGCTCCTTGGTTAGGGTCTCAAGCGCTGTAATCCGGGCGTTTCGGTCAGGCAGTTCCAACGCTTCTTTCAAGCGGTTGTAGGAAAATTTCCGGGGGCCGAAAAAAAAGTAACGGCGGACCAGACCTGTCTGGTTCTGGATCCAAAGGTAGTCGGTACCACTGAATTTGCCCCAGTCAGGATAGGTTTTCCTCAGTTCCGCAGTCACGGTTTCGGCTTTGTCGGGCTGGTTAAGAATGGTGCCATAGGCTTCAGCCAGACATTGCAACAACCGGGGTGACCTTTCCGGGCGGGCATTCAAAGCCTCCAGTTCTTTTTCCACTTGCCGGACCGTTTCAGGGTTGGTTCCGGTTTGGGCCAATTGCGCCTTCCACAAATCCAGATAGGCGCTGTAGCGATGCGGATTGGCCCGAATCAGCTTTTGACAGACCGCCATTGCCTCGTCAAACTGCTTTCTTTGCACCAGGAACCGGGCCAGATATTGAACCAGACTGGCATTCTCCGGTTCCAGTTCTGCCGCCTTCCGAAAAGCCGCCAAAGCGGCTTCGTGGTCGCCTTGCTGCTTTTTCAGCCAGCCTAACGCGTATTGCCCCCATGCCCAGTCAAGCGGAGTCAATTCTGCTGTTTTGATATACAACTCCTCCCCATCTTGGGTGGCGAAGGTGAGATAGGGTTCAAGTGCCAGAACCAGGGGATACACCGGGTTCTTTGGTTCAGCCGCCATTTTGGCCCGATATTCATCAGCCACGACAAAAGGGTTTGAAGTTTGGGCCAGCCGAATCCGCACATACAGCCGATGTGCGCCCACTGCTTGGGGAGCCTGTCTCAGAATTTTGTCGCAGACAGCCAGGGCTTCGTCAAATTTGCCAAACTCAAAGAGGTCCTCAGCCCGACGAAGTTGTTCCTGAATTTCAGGTTGAATCTTTTTGGAAGGCGTGGACGGGGGTTTTGATTTAGAAGGGAATTGGGCCTGGAGGGGCGAACCCTCCCCCAACAGGACAAGGACCGCCATCCCACACAGGGTGAAAGCCAAATGTGCTCGTTTCATGACAATCTCTTTTACGGAAAGAAAAGAATGGTGGTGATTTGGGAAGAAACGCGTGAATCAACCGCCTCATGGTCTGGTTTGGCTGGGCGGAAGTAATTCACTCAGGCTGCACTTAATCAAAGCAGAAGAAGGAAACGGGTTCCAAAAAATTCGCCTGCCCGAAAAAATGACCATCCTCTGGTCCGGGTGAACTCACCAAATCCAATCGGAAGCCACCATTCTTTGAACGGCTCGGGCGGTTCCGCCGGGGAAAGGTGTTGATTTGAGCCAATCCAGCCACCGGCCAAGGGTCAACAAAATGCCGCTCGGAAAGAGGAACCCAAGATTGGTTTGGTGGTGCCAGGTCAGCCAAAACGGACGAGCTGCATTACTACCTGGATTCCCGCGACGCAGGGACCCCGGCGGCGAGCGATGCCCGGCAGTCGGTGACCGGTCCCATCAATCCCGGTGGCAACCTGCCGGTTGATTTCCGGATTGCGGTGGACCAGACCGGTCGGGCGCAGTTCCAGTTCTTTGCTGACTTTTATGCGGCGACGAACGCATCACCGGTTGCCCAACCGGTGGGAAGTTTCACGTTCACAACCGAAAAGTTACAAAACCGGGTTCAGGGTTCAGAGTTGAGGGTTCTGGGTGAAGACACTCAGTCCTCAGTCCTCAGTCCTCAATCCTCCTTCATTGGCGGAAGCGGGTTGCAGTCCGGCGTCCGGACCGCCGTGGACCCGCAGGAATCACGCCGGATGGCGGTGGTGGCCAATGATTACGCCAGTGGGAACGTGCTGGTGAAATACACCGAGGACGGCAGCAGTTGGCGGCAACTCCCTTTGAGCCGGACGGTCAGCGGCAAGACCTACCAGACGGCCTTTGAACCCGCCGCCGCTTACGACCAGCACGGCAACCTGCTGGTGGTCTATGTTCTGGCGGATGTGGTCAACAACTCAGCGGCGATTGTGCTTTCCCAAAAGCTCAACGACCGGTTGACGTTTTCCCCGCCGGTGGCGCTGGAACTGCACGGAGCGGCGGAATTTGTGGCCGTGGGCCGGCCCGTGATTGCCATTTCCGGCGGGCGGCCCTACATCGCCTGGGAAGACCAGACGCTGGCGGGGATGGTCCATCACATTCAACTCTATGATTTGGCCGCCCGCCGGAGAGTCGAAATCGCGGCGGGTCAGGTCTCCCATCCAACCCTTGCCGTAACCACCACGGGTGGGATTGTGGTTGGTTGGAACGACGCCGGGCAAAGTCGGCTGCTGTGCCGGACGGGAGCCACTTCCGCCAGTCTGGGCGCTCCGGTGACAGTGGCCCAGACTGCGCTCGGCTATGGCCGGAACATCATGGCCATGGCCGATACCGTGGCCACTCCAAATCTGACCATGGTCACGGATGCCACCCGTCCGGGCGTGGTCTATGGCACTTTTGCCGATTTCAATGGCTCCGACCTGGATGTCTTCTTCACCCGCTCGACCGACCACGGCCAGACCTGGAGCACCCCGCTCCCGGTCGGTATGGTGAAAACAGGCGACCAGTTCCTGCCGACCCTGACGGTGGATACGGCGGGGTTCCTGGCGCTGGGGTTTTATGACACCCGGCATGACCCAACCGGGGAAACCTGCCATGTCTTTCTGCGACGTTCGCAGGATGGCGGGTTGACCTTTGAACCTGAAGTGCAGGTGACCGACATGGCCTCCAACACCTCAGCCACCAATCCGCTGCGGAGCTGGGCGGCCGACTATGGCGAGCAGATGGGGGTGATTTCACGGGGCAAGGCCGGGATGCTGGTGCTTTGGACCGATACCCGGACTGGTTCCGAAGAAATCTTTCTGAACACTGTCAAATAACGTGTCAAGCCATTTATCTGTGGATTGAGGGGCGCAGTGACTCATTACAGGCGCAGTCCCTTGAGCTGCTGTCGGAGCGCAGGCTTGGAGATGAAAAATCGGGAAAACAAGGCAATCGGAACCACCGGGACGAAGGGGTGCGGCGCTGCGGTCAGTTTCCTAACTGACACTCAGTCAAAATCGGAATGACCTCCCCTGCATTCACGGCTGGAAGCAAATCACGTGCAGCCGGATGACGCCGTACAGCTCCGCCAACAGGCGGCAGGGCAGGGCCTTCAAAACCCTGATACCCGACCAACGGGCGGATGATGTTCTGGTACTACTGCGTGACGGAACACTGGTCGTTTTTTTGGCCCTGACGTGTGGGGTTAAAGGTCAGCAACTCCCGGCGTGCTGTCAAACTCAAGGGTTTCCTCATGCTTTGCCCTCTTCTCGGATGACCTCAAGGGGGAGGTTGGCCTTTTTTTCACCAGGCTGAACGTGAGGTTTTGTATGAGCCAGTGCTGTTCCCGGAAAAACAATGAGGGGCTAAAAAAAAGCCCCTCACTTAAAAAGATTCTGTATTGATGTGGTCCTACGGGAACAACGCCCTAACGGGGGTGTCGGGCAGCATAGGAATAGGCTGTTGATGCAGCGATGATGTGGCAGACCCAGCCGAGCAATCCGCCGGTGCCGACCCAGAATCCTGGGGTGATAATCAGCCAGAATACACCTCGCAGGATGGTGCCATTGTAGATTTGTCCCACACCGGGAACAATGAAGCTGAGAATTGCAGCAGTGCCAGGGTTACGCATAAAAAATCCTCCGTGTCCACATGAACGCAAATACCAGCACTCTGGTTCATTGGCTTGCACAAGTTCTTTCCCCAGGTTTGTTGGCTCAGATTTCAGTTGCAACAGGCTCTCGGATTGATTGGCCGGATTGTTGTGTTTTGGTTCGGCAGGGTCCCTCGGTGGCGTGGCTGGATTGTTGCTCTTGGTGAATTCAGTTAAGAACTGCTTGATTCTATCCACGATTGTATTCCGGGACCGTTCATAATCCTCGCTCACCGGTGGGATATGTTCCCAGCGTTCAACTGGGACCGGTGTTTTGAAATCTGCCGGCAGGTCGCAAAATGTCACTATGCGAACGGCTCCGGTCACATCTGGAGGTGTGAGGAGTTGCGGTTTGACAATCCCTGTTTCCAATCCATCCGCAGCCAAACCCTGGGCCGCCTTCGGAGCCACTTCCGGGTCGGGATTGGTCCCGCGCGAGATGGCCCGCAAAGGCAACCCCTGGGAGGCAGCCAGTTGGTTGAAATGAGCTGCCGCGATCATGCTTTTGGCCGAACCGTGTTCACAGACAAAAACCACAAACAACTGTTCTTTGGGAGGTTGTTGTCCTTGAGGGTTTTCCTGTCCGGTTACTGCAAAGAAATTGCAACTCCAGGCCACAAGGAACATTATCCAGCCGATTATTTTGGGTTTCATAGCACTACTTTTCTATTGTATTCAGGGGTGAGCTGAGAATATTCGAGGACATTCACAACATTGTGGCTGTCAGCCCCATCGCTCCGGCTCCCAAAACCACCCAGAGCACATCAATTTTGAATCGGTACAGTGCGATAAACGCCATGAAAGTCCCTGCCATGGCCCACCATTGGGGGGCAGCACCAAAACCAAAGGGCCACATCACCGCAATACCAAAAACCAGCGCCAGGTTGAGGACGACCCCAACCACCGCTGCCGTGATGCTGCTGAGTGCTGCCGAAAGTTGTGGGTTTCCCCGTAATGATTCGATGTAAGGGGCACCCAGAAAGATAAAGAAAAAACAAGGCAGAAACGTCGCATAGGTCGTCACCAGCCCTCCTATGACTGCACTGGTGACGGGCGACAAACCCTGTGGATGATTCCATCCAGCCATAAACCCCACGAATTGCAACACCATAATCAAAGGGCCAGGGGTGGTTTCGGCCAAGGCCAGCCCGTCCACGGCCTGGGACTGACTCAGCCAGCCATAGGATCCTACCGCTGCTTGCGTCACATAAGCCAATACGGAATAAGCACCGCCAAAAGTGACTAAAGCAGCCTGAGTGAAAAACAGATATTCATCCAGGTGTAATGGTTGTTGTTTTCTCCAGACCATCAGTCCTAGCAGTGGCAGCACCCACAATCCGGCAAAGACCAGGCAAACCAGAATGGCCTTGCGCCCGGACGGAAGTGTATGTGGCGACGGTGGTGCAAGGTCGTCAATCACGGTTGGCTGGTGGCGCACTTTAGCGGTAGGGGATGCTGCTTTCCTTTTGGGTGCAGCGGCTGTGAACACATGTGGAACCAAACGGTTGCCAATCAAGCCAATCAATCCGGCTGCCAGCACAATCAACGGAAAAGGGACATGAAGGAAAAAAATCGCCCCAAACGAAAGGGCTGCCACACCGAAGTGTACCCGGTGTTTGAGGGCCCTGCCACCAATCTTGAACACAGCCTCAAGGACGATAGCGACCACCACGGGTTTGAATCCCATGAGCAAACCTGCCACGGCGGGCAAATTTCCATAGGCCGCATAGCCGTAAGAAAGGACGAGGAGAAAAAAGATGGAAGGCAATACAAACAAACCACCCGCCACCAAGCCACCCCAGTTCCGGTGGAGTAACCAGCCAATGTAAGTTGCCAGTTGCTGGGCTTCGGGGCCGGGCAACAACATACAGTAATTGAGGGCATGTAAAAATCGCTCTTCGCTTAACCACCGGCGGCGTTCCACTAGTTCACGGTGCATAATCGCAATCTGGCCTGCCGGGCCACCGAAAGAGATAAACCCAAGTTTCACCCAAAATCGCAGGGCTTCAGAAAAAGTGACGGTGCGGCAGGGGGCCGATGGTTCAGTTTTCAATGTCTCAGAGGGAGTTGTCATTGATGTGGCTCCAGGGAGATTCCCTGGGTTGACTGGAATTGCCGGTAAAGGGCATCCAGGACAATGGTTGCGGTTTCGACCCGGCGCAGGTCTTCCGGGAACCCAGCCGTTATTCCCTCAATCACCGATTTGAATCCGGCGGCTTCAGGGCGTTGATATTTCCCGTCTTTGATATCCAGATCGTGGACGATTTCCCCAATGGCAGCCAGGGCTGGGTCTTGAGAACCATAACGGTTGAGCAGGACCTCGAAGGTGCAAAGATTTCCCTCGTGGGTGAATTCTCCTTCAAACATGTCGAATCGGAGATGGTCTGGTTCCGGGGCATAGGTTGCCGGGTCTACAAACAGAAACCGGCCAGCGGGGTCTATCCACCGCCGGATGAGCCAAACGGAGGCCAGGCGGTCAACTTTTACCCCCTGGCGGGTGACCCAGGTGCGTCCGGTCAGTTCAGCCAGTCGTGACGCAGGTTGGGCACGCGAAACCGGGTGCAGGGTTGCGTCTATTGTTTGCATCAGGTTCTCCAGTTCTTCCCGCCCGGAGGCGTGGAAAAAATCAAGGCGGCGGACCTCTTCCACCCGTCGCTTCAGTTTGCGCCATTCGGTTTCCAGGGCCGCCCGGTCGGTTTCCGGCGTGGCATTCCGGACTGAGGTCAACAAGTCGTAACCGAATTCATGGAGCACCTGGTAATCTTCGGCCCGTAATTTTCGGAAATTTTCCGCCAGCAGGTCATCCGTTAAACCTGAAATGAGAGTGGTTTGAAACAGCCATGCTTCCCCACCATCAGCCACGATGTCCCTGAGTGTCCACTGGAAATCCTCCAGCGTCTCTTCATTGTGGGGCAGCACATAGGCTGAGTTCTTGAGGGGCAAAGCCCCAAGTTGTTGCAGCCGCCGGAGGACTTTGGCCCGGAAATAGGCTGGTTTGGGGGGAATCTGATGGATGAGCAGGAGCCACCTGCCCTGGGCATTACTCATGTGGTCACCGGAAATTCACTGTAATTATGATTGCCTTTTATGTCATTTGTAATATTTCAAGGAAAATGAAATGACACAGTTGAAAGATAATGATGTTTGTTGTTTTTTTCAAGGAATGGTGTCGGAAAGCTCAAGGCAAGCCAAAGTTCTGCGAGTCTGGGTTGAGCGGGGAATGGTTTGTTGGATTCTTGGTAAAGTAGCGAAAGCCCAAAGACAGGACGGCAACCCGGAATTTATCTCCGGAATGGGCGGGCACCGGGAATGGGAACGAGGCAGCCCAGGTTGCACCGGGGCATGCACCTGTTCCGTGGTGAAATTGCTCAAGAGATCAATTTCGGCCAACTCATGGGGAAACCAAGATTGCCAAGGTAACTGAGGTTCCCCAATCCTGCTGCCAACCGAATCGGCGACCGGTAAGGAAGGCGAAAAACCTTACTTTCCCAGGCGGACCCGACCCGTTGGTGACAGTCAACCATGTGCTGTCCCAGCAAACTTGCTGGAACGTGAAGTGGTCGTAATGAAAAAGAATCCTTCTGTGAACCTGGAATCAGCAAGGGGGGACGACAGGCGTAGGCCCAGGGAGGAGTCATTTTTCAGAATTGGTTTTCAAGTTTCCTTCGGTGAGGTGGAATGATTCAGTGAATGCCGGGTGGTGCCACAGGCGCAGCTCCGCTTCATTCTTCTCCACCTCACCGTTGAATACTTTGAATCCTGGGCCGGACAGCTTGAATGTGACGGCACCTCACCTCAGGGTGCGGTTTCTTGGATGTGGTTTTCAAAGATGGAAGGATGCACAAGCCACGGCCAATGGCTGGTTACTTTTTCTTTTTTCGCCTGAGGGGTTGTTCCCCGGCAAAAAAGCGGGAAATATCATCCCAGCGTCCATCTGAAGTGGTTTTTCCCTTGATTGGTTTTCCACCTTTGAGGTTCTTTTTCCCGCCTGCTTTTTTCCCGGCAGGAGCAGAAAAGCCCGGTTCCTCCCGGCCCTTTTCTTTTTTGAACTTTTTGAACCCTTCGAGAGCAGGCTCAGGTGGAGCCATATTTTTCTGGGCAGCAGGTTTGGCAACACTCGGTTTTTTGACCGTTTCGGTTTTTTCAGACTTCCCAACCGAGGCAGGTTTTTCCGCTTTTTTGGCCGGTGTCCAACTGGTTTCCTGCTCGGCTGAAACGGGTTTGACCACGGTTATCCGGTTGCGGATACGAGTTCGGGTCATCCGTTTCATGATTTGGGCTTTGAAATGTTCCGGCACTTCGACATAGGCGCATTCGTCAAAAATATCAATGGCACCAATCACCCGGCCTGGCACGCCGGCTTCGTTGGCGATAGCACCCACCACATCATTGGGCCGGAGGCCATGATTATGACCTGCATCCAGATAAAACCGAACCATGCCGAGTTCCACCGGTTGCTGGGGTTCATTTTCCACTTCGGAAACCGCCTCCAGTTGACGCTCTCCACGGGCCAGATATGAAGCGGCGGCGGCGATTTCAGCCACATCGAGCCCTTCGTCCACCAATTCCTCAATGACGGCCAGATAGAGTTCCAAATCGGCTTCAGCCAGGGTTTTGCGAATACTTTCCTTGAAGAGTTCAACCCGGCGGGCCGCAATATCGGCCTTGGTGGGCATTTTCATGGGTTCGATTTTGCGGCGGGTATAGCGTTCGATTTCGCGCAGCAAGCGGACCTGCCGGGGCGTCACAAACAGGATGGCTTTACCTTCCCGTCCGGCGCGCCCGGTGCGGCCAATTCGGTGGACGTAGGATTCCGGGTCATAGGGGATATCGTAATTGATGACGTGGGAAATCCGGTCCACATCCAGCCCGCGTGCCGCCACATCGGTGGCCACCACGATTTCCACCTGTCCGCTGCGCAACCGCCGGATGACGCTTTCCCGGTGAGCCTGATTCATGTCACCGTGCATGGCTTCGGCGGCATAGCCCCGCGCCTGAAGTTTTTCCGTAACGGTGGCGGCTTCGATTTTGGTATGGGCAAAAACCAGCGTCGCGGTACCTTGCTCGGCTTCGAGCACACGGGTCAGTGTATCCAGTTTGCCTTGCGGGGAAACATTCAGATAGCGCTGTTCAATTCCTTCGACGGTAAGCGTTTTGCGTTGGATTTCAATCGAAACCGGCTGACGCAGATATTGGTCGGCGATTTTCCGGATTTCCGGAGGCATGGTGGCTGAAAAAAGCGCCGTTTGGGCTCTGCCGGAAGCCTGTTCCATAATCCAGGTCACGTCCTCGATAAAGCCCATTTTGAGCATTTCGTCGGCTTCATCCAGAATGACGGTCCGCACCGAATCGAAATTGAGGGTGCCGCGCCGGAGGTGGTCCATCACCCGTCCCGGCGTACCGACCACGATATGAACTCCAGCCTCCAGCCGGTGGGTCTGGCGCTGGATAGGCTGACCGCCATAGACCGGTAACACCACCACATGGCCCAGATATTTCGCATAGATGTGAAAAGCTTCAGCCACCTGGAGGGCCAGTTCGCGGGTGGGGACCAAAACCAGGGCCTGCACTTTGTTTTGCTTTAAATCCAGTCCTTCCAGAATTGGCAAGGCAAAAGCGGCGGTTTTGCCGGTTCCGGTCTGGGCCTGTCCAATGACATCGGCACCGGTTTTGAGCAGCGGGATGGTTTGAAATTGAACGGGTGTCGGCGCTTCATAGCCGACTTCCTTGAGAGAGCGTAAAAGCGGTTCGGTCAGTCCCAGGCTTTCAAAACCGGGTTCGGAAATTTCTATGTGTTCACTCATTCTACTTTGAATCTGTCTTTTCTTTGGAATATTGCGGTGTTATTTCGGGCTTTGACGAAACCGCCCGAAGCATGAAACAGGTTTGTTTCACAGAGTTCACCGGTTGTGCAAGCCTGACAGTTCCAAAGCCGAAAATCAGAGGTAAGGTGTTCCGGCCACCTACTTGACCACCCGAAAAACATAATCCTCTTCAGTGTCAATACTCCGTGGTGTTCCGGCCACCGTGGCCACATAGTCTCCCACCGGGAGTTTTTCCCTGGGAATGCGGCAAACCAGCACTGCCCCCCCGTTTTTGCCCGGCGTCAGTTGAGCTTTTCGCCATACAGGGATGCCTTCGGCAGTCTGGACCTCAACTTCGTAGGGCGGTAACGCTTCCCGGTTTCTGAGGGTGAATTTCAGTTCGATGGTTTGGATCCCGGCTGGAATTGAAAATTCCTGACCTTTGGCTTCGCTGCGGTTCAAGGCCGGAACCAGAACCAACGAAAGCAGAGTGGTCAGGCGGGGTGCATTGGCCTCCGGTTTGACCGGTTTCTGCTCGGCGGGATGGACCGGAGGAGCGGAAAGGGATTGAGCCAGTTGGTCAGCCCGGCTTTTGGCGTCGTCGGTTTCTTTTTTCAGTTCAGTCTGTTGTTTCTTTAAATGCAGATTCTCGGCCTGCATTTCACCCAACTGGCGGTGCAGGCTTTGGTTTTGCAGCCAAAGCCAGGTGAGGCTCCCGGCCACGAGCAGCAAAGTTCCTGTGGCTGTGGCAGGAACCATCCATCCGCCCGGTTCAAACAACCAGTGGACGAGTGCTGCCCACGACCAGCGTTTTCCTTCCGCCGGCTTGGGAGCCTGTGTGGCCGGCTCAAGGCGGGACAGACCGGCCACTTCAGCCAAAGATTCGGCAAATCGCAGCCGTTCCCGCCGCGCGGGGGTGGTTAAAAAGTTACGTTCCAACGCCGTTTGTTCCGTTGGTGAAAGCCGCCGGGCCACATATTCATCCAGCAACTCGTCCTCAACCACCAAAAGCTGTTCATAAAAGTCATCATCTTCGCAATAGCGGTCCTGCACGGTGCGTCGTTCGTCTGCCGACAACTCACCCAACACGTAGGAACGCAACAAACGGTCCGTCTTTTCATGTAGATTCATGAAACCGACCTCCAATATCCAGTTGTGGCAGGAACAATCCAATAAAATCAGAAACTGACATCTTGCAGAGCGAGGGTGGAGCCCCTTTTCCCTTTTTCAGGTAAAAAACCACCCTCCGGCTCTGCCAGCCATTTGTAACCTGCAAAAGGCTGCTCACCAGGAAGTGGCATTTTATGAATTTCGTTACAAAGTTTTGAGGCAATTTGAAACGCATTGTTCCAGTTTCTCCCGCAGACGATGCATGCGCACCCGTAAATTCACGGCCTCGATCCCTAATTTGGCAGCCAGCGCTTTGCGTCGCTCAATGCCGAGTCCGCCCTGGTCTCCATAATATTCTGCAACCGCTTCACGCAGGTCAGGGGAGAGTTTTGCCAGGCATTTATGCAGGCATTCCAGCCGCTGTTCCCGCGTCACCCGCTCCTCCAGCAGTTGTGCCTCCTGCAAAGGGTCAATTCTGGGGGTCCGGGTGGGACTGACATCCTCCCATGAAATTCCCTGCCCCTCTGGTTTGCGCCATTCCTCGCGCAGTAAGTTGCGGGCGACCCCAACAAAATACCGGACGGGGGGGCCTTCAAAAACAGCGGTTCCTTCAAAAACCTTGCGCATGACCCGGTTGATGGTTTCGTCGGCCAGTTCCTCCGGAACCGTTATTTTTTCATCTTCGAAAAATTTCACCAACCGCCGATGGATTTTTTCATATTCAAGCGCGGCTGACTCAGGTTCCGGGTGCAAAGCCTGTAACAAAGCGTGAAAGGCTTCTTCGGTGGGAGACCAGTCTTTTTGCGTTTGCTTGCGGGCTTGATCCATGAAGGTTGGTTAAAACTGAAGCGGTTTCCAATGTCTCTCCCGGATTCATTCCCGCCGGCACCAATCGGGTAGCTCCGTGACCAGGCCGCATCCTGAATCAAAACGCCTGGCAAAAGCAAGAATATCAAGGTTTGACGGACCATTCCCAATCACCGTAAAGCTGAAAGGCAGCCCAATAATATGGGGCATTCCAGCGTTTGGACTGCTGCAAAGCCAATTGAGCGGACCGCAAAGCTGACCCAGGGGGCTGTTGTTTTTTGACCAAAGCCTCATAAAAATATCTCATAAATTCAAAGGTCGCGCGGTCGTCCACTTTCCAGAGCGTGGCCACCACATGCGGGGCTCCGGCATAGAGAAACCCTTGAGTCATGCCAAACATGCCCTCTCCCCGAATGTTTTTTCCCAATCCGGTCCGACAGGCGGAAAGCACGACCAAATCTGCCGATAGGTTCAGGTTGAAAATATCCTGAAGCTGGAGAAAGCCGGGCTGTTCCTCACCCTTTTCATTAACCAGCGACAACACCAGGCCGGAAAGCTCCGGATGTTCATCACTGACCAACCCATGCGTGCTGAGTTGCAGGAACCTGTATTGGTTGAGGGAATCACTTGTGACCAGGGTTTTGTTGGCGGCGAAATCCACGGCCAACAGACTCATATTGGGTGGGAACAAGGTGCTGATATAGGTTGCTTCGCGGCGACTGAAAGGCAACCGGGGAAGGGCGGGTCCCTGACTGGCCGGGTCCACATCCCGCAGCACCCGTTGCAGAGGGGGAGGTTGCGGTTTCCCAGTCAGCGCTACCTCGGTGGCCGCCTCCTTTGGGGGGGGCACGGAAGCCGGTGCAGGATGTTTGGTGGGCTGGAGAACCCGGCTGTCCTGTTCGTCAAACACCGGGTCGGCAATCACCGCAGCCGCCCGGAGTGCCGCTGGCCTTTGCCTGGATATCCTGCGCAATTGCAATATGGTGGAAGCTGAAGGAAGGTTGGTGACTTCAAAGAGAGTTGCCACCGGCTGGGCTGTGTCTGGTTGGGCGGGATTTTGAGGCGGCAGGGGCAACGCTGCAAAGGGTATCAGATTGAGCATTTCATCCCCCACGATGAGGAGCCGCTTTTTTCCCTTGATGTCAACCAGGGGCCGTAACAAGACCAAACTGAGTTGACGAGCTATGTCCTGGCTGTTGGGAGACGACGAACCGGCTGGGGGGGCGGGCTTTGGTTCCGAGGTTCCGATGTTGCTGCGGGAAGCACTCCTCGGTTCAGGTGCGGGTTGCGAAACGGAACCGAGATATGCGGTCACCAGAGGCCGGAGCGTTGCCTCTGCGGGAAGCTCGAACCCGGTCAAAGAAGTCCTGGTCACGGCCCACACGTAACTTTGTGGCCCGGAAATGAGATATTCCAGCAGGACCACATCCTCCGCCAGACTTTCCTGAATCTCCTTGAGCGATTTTGCCACCGGCTGGTCAAGGGCGGCAAACCGGGGACTGGTTTTCCGAATTTCGGTCTGGACTTCCTGTAACTCCCGGTTCAATTGGAGGATTTCGCCCTCCAGCGCCGTCACGGCCTCCTCTTTTCCTTCCTTGCCTTTCCAGCGCAACAATTTTTCATTGCCGGCAGCAAGTTGGCGGGTCAACTCCTTCACTTTGGCCAGCAGGGGCGGAGGCACATCCTGTCGCAGTTCAATCCGTTTGTCGCGCAGCATTTCCTGCAACAGCCGGGCGCGCATTTGTTCGCTGAATTCAAAAGCACGAACCCCATACCCGGCGGCGGGTTGCTGTGCGTGTAATTTGACCAAAGTCCGATGATATTGCTCATAAACCCCGCGCAACAAGCTAAACAGGGAGGTGCGAGTGGTTTGATTGCGCTGGGTGGAGCGCAGGGTCTCACAGGCTTGGACCGCAACTTCCAGATATTCAAGTGCTTCCTGGTATTTTTCCATTGCCTCGGACGTTTGGGCCAAATTGGTCAAACCGTTTATCTCACCCAGTTGGTCTCCCAATCGCTTGGTCAGGGCAAGGGCTTCCTTGCCTGAAGAAATGGCTTCAGGCCAGTTTTTTTCCTGCCGGCAAAGGGTTTGGAGGTGCATCAAGAGATGCGCGTCAAATCGGGGAATTGGCTTGGCTTTGAAATGCTCTTCCCGCAGTGACCAGGCTTTTTTGTAAAACTCCCAGGCTTTTTCCCGATTTCCCTGATTCAAATAAAGAATTGACATGCGCACCCAGGCCAAGCCGGCCTGGTGGAATTGCCCCAATTTACTGTTTAGTTCTCCGGCCTGCATCAGATACCGCAAGCCTTTCTCCTTATCAAGATTGGTACTTTGATTGAAATACCACAGACTGAGTTCATTTAAGGCTGCCGCTTCATAGACGGTGTAGCCATGTTTACGGCTGATTTCCAGTTCCCTTTCAAAACACAGCCGGGCCTGTTCCAGGTCGCCGGTCTGGAAATACGCCACTCCCATGTTATGACTCACCAGCGCCGTTCCGGTCTTGTCAGATTTCTGATACAGGGCCAGCGCCTGCTTATAGAGTTCAATCGCGGCTTCATAGTGCCCTTGGCGGCGTTCTTCCATTCCCAGATTCGCCAGCGTGCCTGCCATTCCCTTCTCGTCCTGGAGCCGTTTTTGAATCTCCAGCGCCCGATTCATAAAAACACGACCTTTATCCGGTTCACCCAGGGCACCATACATCTGCCCAATCCGGTTCAGGTAGGTCCCCTGGGCGTTTTCCAGGTTGAGTTTCTCGGCCAGGCCCAGCGCTTTCTGGTAGCATTCCAGGGCCGATTCGATTTCGCCTCCAAAGGAAAAAGCCGCCGCTGATTGGTACCAGGCTTCCATTTCGGAAAAGTTGTGCTTCAGTTTTTGCCGAAGTTTCAATGACTCCTCATTGACTGGCTTGGCCTTGGCCACATTGCGCGCCAAAAAGGTCCAGGTGAAGCCCATCAGATGGAGGGCTTTGCCTTCCCCATACAAATCTCCTCCCAGGCGGGCTTCCTCAATTGCTTTGGAGAAACAGTCCTGCGCCTGGGCAATGGTTTGGGGGGTATGGGTTGCCAAGGCAGCCACTCCTTGATCAAAAAGTTGTTGTGCTTTGTGAGCATGTTCGACCTGAAGCCGGTCTGCTTCAGTGGCCGGACGACAAGTCTGCCAGAGCACGCTTCCTTGCCCCTCTCCTCCGTTGGGATTTTTTGCGGTTTCAAGCACCAACCAATGGGACCCTTTAAGCGATGTCACTGCCTGGAACAACTGCTGGCTGAACTCCGGTTCGACCGCAATCTCAAGCAAAGTTTGCCGGGTTGGGTCAAGGAACCGGAGGGTCACGGGCATCCGACTATGTTCAAAAAGCAAAGATATATATTGCCCTGGTTCCAAATCCATTTGGAAGGAGTATTCGGTTTCCGGTTGAAGCGCGGTTTCCTGCTGTTCGCCCAGCCGCAAATGGATAGCTTTGACAGCAGACGGCTGCTTTGGAGGGGGAGGATTGGTTTGTCCTTCAGTCAACCCAGTGTGTACAGCCAACAGGAAAAGAAAAAGGGTCAGGCGCTGAAATTGCCGACCCCAACCAAACCACAACTTGCATGTTAAAACAGATAAATTTTGCATCCACGTCTCCCACGGGCACGAGTCAGGGTTCTCTCTATAACTCTTTTGGTTCATTTTCCAACCCAAAATACCACAGAAGTTGTCGTGCGGCACCGAATGGAGAAAGTGTTCAAAAACAGTATTTCAGGAAAAAGGGATTTTGGTCGCAAGGCTGGAAAATCAAACACAGTTTTGTCCCTTTATTCAACAACTGTGACGGCAATAACGGTTTCGGTTGGTATGCCAATGCCCGCCACAGCTTGAGGCAAAGCAGAAGCGTCGTTGACGCCATCCCAAACCCTGGAACCATACAGCTTGACTTGGTGAAACCGAACAGAGTACAAGCTTCCTCATCTTTCACTCTCAAACTAATAATCCATTCCTGGCACAAGCTGCATGGCACTCCGGTCCTCACCAAAGGGCCTCTGGTACGAAACATCCGACTGTTTTCGTGGTTTTGAATGTCCGTTTGGGATGCAATCCCCTGCATTTCCTGAAAGGTTCCTGCTGTATGCAACGTGAAATTCCTGCTTCCCGCTTCCCTCATTTCAGTAAATCTGTTGGGTTGAGCCTGCTGTTGCTGGTCGGTGGCTTCTGCCTGTTTGGTCCGCAACTGTTTCCTCCTGCCAAAGCCCGGCCTGAATTGCCGGTAACTGGCAGCACGGGGCTTCCCCAAAATGACAGCCGGGTGGTGGTCAATCCGGCGGTACCGAATATCACTGCCGTCTTGAGCGCGGTTCAAACCGGAACCGACAACGGCTGTACCGGCCCCAGCCCGACGGATACGTTACGGTACTCAGTGACCATCACCAATGCGGGAACGGATGCGACGGGGGTCAGCTATACGGATTCGGTTCCGAGCAACACGACGCTGGTGGCGGGGACGGTGCGGGTGTCGCCGATTGCGGTGGACGATGCCTACAGTTCGATTGGGAACGTCGGCATTGACGTCCCGGCCGGGAGCGGGGTCACGGCCAATGACACGCCGGGGGTGAATCCGGCGGGAGCGGTGACGGGGTTCGGCAACAGTGCGGGCACCGCCAACGGGACCGCGCCGGGCGGGACGGTCACGACGACCAACAACGGGACGGTGGTGCTCCAGAGCAGCGGTGCCTTTACTTATCTTTCGGCAGCCGGATTTGAAGGGACGGACACGTTTTTCTACACCTTTGGGAACGCTGCCGGGGGCAGCGTCGGGACGGTCACGGTCACGGTGGCCGGGATGATTTGGTTTATCGACAACAATGCCGGGACCAACGGCAATGGCCGACTGAATGCACCGTTTAACAATCTGCCTGCCTTTCAGGCGGTGAACAACGGGACGGGGAACAATCCGGCGGCGAATGACAACATTTTTCTCTATCGCCAGACCGCGACGAACTACGCCGGACCGTTGACGCTCTTGAACAACCAGCGGCTGATTGGACAGGGAGCCCTGGCTTCGCTGGCCACGATTACCGGGATTTCGGTGCCGCCGTTCAGCAACGCACTGCCCGCCACCGGCGGGACGAATCCGGTGATTTCCCACACGGCGACCAACCTGACCCTGGGCAACGGCAACACGGTGCGGGGGGTGACGCTCACGAGCGGAGCGGCGGGAGCCGTCAATCTTTCAGGGAACGGGTTTGGCACGGTGCTGGTGGATGACGTCACGCTGAACGGCACGGGGCCGGCCCTGAACCTCACAACCGGGACCTTGAGCGGGGCAACGGCGGCCACCGCCAATTTCCAGAGCCTTTCCTCCAGCGGGAGCAGCGCCACGGTCGTTTCCCTGACCACCGTCAACGGCACCCTGACCGTGGGCGGGGGCAGCATCACCGGGACAACGGCGGGAAGCTGTGTCAGCGTCAGCGGCGGGAATGTGGGGTTCAACAGCTATGGCGGGAGCCTTACCCAGGCCAGCAACAATCCGCTCGTGAGCGTGAGCGGAGGCCATACGGGGACGCTCACGTTCCAGACCGGCACGCTGAGTGCCACCAACGGCACGGGGTTACAGTTTGACAATGCGGACGGGACCTACAATTTCAACGGGACGACGACGCTCAATGGCGGCGATGCGGGAATTGACATCATCAACGGCTCGACCGGCACCTTTTCGTTTTCCAGCAACACCTCGATTACCAATCCGACGAATGCCGGGTTCAACCTGAGCGGGGCCACGGCCAGCAATGCCACCGTGACCTACAGCGGGTCCATCAGCAAGAACAACGCCGGGTTTGCCATCGACATTGACAATCACGATGCCAACACAGTGACCTTCCAGACCGGCACCATCAGCTCGACCGGCACCGGTTCGGGCATTCGGGTGCAGAATTCCAACGGCGGGACCATCAATTTCAATAACGGCACCAAAACCTTAACCACCGGCACGAATAATGCCGTTACCCTCAGCAGTAACGCGGGCGCAGCAATCAATTTTGCCAGCGGGGGCCTGGCCATCACCACCACCAGTGGAACGG
>JAIBAN010000210.1 GCA_019695185.1 Blastocatellia bacterium
CCTGGCCAATTATTTCACGACCCCCTTGCTCACAGAACGGGGTCCTCACAGAACGGGGTCCTCACAGACCTCCATAAAACATGATCATGATGATCATAAACAATACAATCATCATCAAAAGGCGCAAGCGCCACAAAAAGATGATGATCTCCAACCAACTACACCTCATTTTCAGCATGTCAAAACCACGTACCAGGACATCACCGGTAATCCCTGGTCTGCCAAAGACACCAAAGCCTACGCCGAAATCGCAGCCATTCCCCCTGAAACCATCGAGGCCGCCATCCGGGTGGCTTTCAGCCGGGCACCCGCACCACCCCGGTCACTGGCCTATTTCATTCCCGAAATCAAGACCCAGCACCAGCCGCCCAAAGCCAACCGGGCGGCCAACAAACGGCAACTCCGTGAAATCGCGGAGGAAGTCCGGACCCGCTTTGTGGGCCACTCCCTGACCATGGGGGAATTCTCCGAGCAAATCAAACATCTGGCCGCCAACCGGGGCATCAATTACGGTGGCGGGGTGCTCACTGAAGTGCTGGAGGAACTCCAACGGAAAGATTCGTGATGGTTTTGCCTCTGCCGATGAGCTTGCAGCGTTGGGTTCTTTCCACCCTGACCACCCTGCCAGGCACTGTCAACCGTCAAAGCTCAAGCCCTTCTCCCTTTGTTTGCCGCGTTGTGGGAGTGACATAATCTGCCCCAATCTTCTTAACCGGTACCCATCATGTTGCGTCGTTTTCTTTCCATCACCTTGCTGCTGGCCCATCTCCTGGTTCCCGGCCTGGCTCTCACTGCTCAACCCAGGCAGTCCAGCAATCTGCCTGGAACAAACCCATGGGGTGCGTTCCTCGATGATACCCACGGCATGGCCATTGCTTTGGCCCAGCAGGAAACCGGCATTCACATGAGAGGAAACCAAGCCCAGGAATTGCCCACCTTTGCCCGGTGGTGTGCGGAGGAAAACCTCAACGGAACCCTTTCGGAACGATTTCACCAACTCCAGGCCTTGACTCAGGCCCGGATTGAAATTCTCCGAATTGGGCAGGTGCTTCCCACCTCGAACAACCTGGGGGGGCATGGTCAAACCTCAGATGTAACTTCACCACCCGTCACATTGAAATCCGAGAGCGAATACCTGCAACAGGAACAAATCGTGGTGACCAATACCAGGGATGATGGGGAGGGTTCTTTACGAGTTGCCATGGAGGCAGCAGAGAAAGCTAGTGGAAATCGTACCATTGTTTTTCGGCTCGGGAAGACTGATCCTGGTTTCAATCCCGAAAACGGAACCTGGGTCATACGCCCGATCAAAGGCTACTACCTGACCACGAACGGTACATTGGTAGATGGATTTTCACAAAAAGAATTTGGTGGTGACACAAACCCGGCTGGACCAGAAGTTGTGATTGATGTCAATGCCATGCAATTTGTTCCAATACCCAATCGTAAATTCATCATCTACAGTGTATTTCAAATTGTAAGTGGTGACAGGAATTGGGTTCGGGGTTTTTCATTCATAGATACCAATCCAAATTTATTCGGGTCTGAAAGTGGTCCATTTGATGTTTATGGGGACGTGATACCCTCAACCGATGCTGCCATTGGAAATTTATTTACAGACAATTATGTTGGTTTAAGTCCTGATGGGGAAAGGTATGTTGGTTTTTTTGGAGGACCAATTGCCGTCGCAGGGAGTCAAGAAACGGTTTTCGAAAAGAACATTATCTGTACTCGGTTTGATCTTTTGTTTCAGGGGTTATCACCTCAATTTGCACTGCTTGGTTTTCCAACTTCAATAAAAAATATTGCCCGAAATAATTACTTTGGCACGAATGCAAAAGGCTCAAAGAGGCTCTCACCACCTACTTATGATCGAGATGCTGATTCACTTGCGAATCCGTCAGTCAGTATATCGAGCAGAACATCTGAAAATATAATCGAAAACAATATTATAACTGGCAACAGATCGTGCGGGATTGGCCAAGTCAATCCTGGAACCAGATTCAATTTGGTGGGTGGCTACTCAACCATCATCCGCAACAACCGGATTGGGATTGGGCCAAACGGTGAAAACATCGCCCCTGACCCAACCGAACCGGAAAATGCCCGTGCGGTTGGCATTGCTGCTTCCGCCGGGGACCAGGTGACCGGCAACGTCATTGCCAATTTCGGGGGTTCCGGAATTTCGCTGCGAACGCTGGCACCGCCGGTCACGGGAAGCCCCTTTCCTCCGACGATGGTGAGCAACAACCAGATTTCCAACTGCGGCGTTGGTATCCAGGCGGTCCAGGTGGGAGCCGCAACCATCAGCGAAAACCGGTTTTCCAATTGTTCCAAGGGCGGTATTGTGCTGGGCGACCGCATCTTTGACGCTTCGACCGGCACCCGCTTTGAAGTCACCGACCCGTTTGGCGTGGCAACCCGCAACATCTCCCTTTCGCGCAACCGGTTTGAAAACGTGAGCGGCCCCGGCATTGCCCTCACCTCCGAAGTGGCCAATGTCTTTGGCAACAATTACCGGCCCAATACATTGACGGAACGCGCTCCGAACGGGCCGAATCTGTTTCAGCCTTCGCCGGTTTTGACGAGCGCGCTCCGCAATCAGGATGGCAGCGTGACGGTGACTGGACGCACAGGCGACGGCGGCAAACTGGAACTCTATCAGTCAAGCCGACCGGCCCAGCCGACCGCTCCGGAGACGGAAATCAATGCCTACGGGCTGGGGACTTTTATTCAAAGCGCGGATGTCAGCAGCGGTCCGTTTACGGTGACGATTCCAGCAGGAATGGCCAGCGGCATGACGGCAGTGACGGCTACGCTGACAGTCGCGGACCAGACCTCCGAATTTGCCCGCACGGTGGAGGTGCAAGGGTCCCAACCTGAGCCCGACACGGTACCGCCGACGGTTTCCGTAACGGCTCCGGCAGCCGGGCAAACGATTGAATCAAAGGCCGGAACCCAGCTTGGGATTGTCTGGCAATCATCAGACAACGTAGGCGTGGTGCGGCATGACGTGTGGCTGGCCCGTCCCGGACCGGGAGCCGTTGACAACATTGCCTCCGGACTGGCCGGAACCGCGCAATCCTTCACCTGGAATGTGCCGGAAAACCTTGAAGTGCCCCAGGCGCAAATCGTGGTGATGGCGTTCGACGCAGCGGGGAACCAGGGGCAAGGTGCTTCCGGGATGTTCATCGTCAAAAAGCCGAACACCCCGCCACCGGACACTGAAAAACCCGTCGTGTCCAACGTCACGCTCTCGGCCAAAAAGGTTAAACGGAAGATTGACCCGACGCTGACCATCACCTGGAAATCCACTGATAATATCGGCGTGGTTATCCATGATCTGATTTTTGCGGATGTGACACCGGTGGTGTCCGGGCTTTCCGGGGCAATGCAGTCCTTTACCTGGACCGTTACGCCCAACATTCCCAAGAAAACCACCGGCACCATCAAAGTCACTGCCCGTGATGCAGCGGGAAACGTCGGGGAAGCAGCGTCAGGTGTCCTTGCAGTTCAGTGAGACAAACTCAATCACAAAAGATCCAACCCGCTGCGGACTATGTGTCGGCAAACACAGACTGGAGGATTTTGGAATCGGCAGAAACAGAGTTATTCCTGATTGCCTGGAGCTTCCTTTTCCAGCTTGTTTCGGGCCGCTTCTTTTTTTCTTTTGTGATGAAAGGTGAAAACCAATTGAGGCGGGTCGGGATAGTTGGTGGGAATTTTCTCGAAGGCAAACGGAGTCGGGGGAGCTTGGTCGATGGGGATTTCCAAGAGGTTGTGTGCTTCACAGAATTCGATGGCCTGTTTCAGATAGAGTTGAATCAGAAAGAGGGGGGGAAACAATCCTTTTTTTTCAAACCAGGCAAACAAGTCCAGGTCTTTTTTGGCTGAGTTACACGAACGGCATGACCAGATCACATTGTCACTCCCGTCGTTCCCGCCACGGTTGAGGGGGATGATATGATCCAACGCCAAGTGTTCAACTGATGCACAATAAATGCACTCCTGGGGGAGTTTCATTCTGACTTTTTGACTTTTTACCAGTGAACCAATCTGGAATTTTTTCTTTTTCAAACCTGAAAACAACCTTTGCCGGATGATAAAATGGATCTGGCCGTAATTTGAATCCCCATCCCTGGTGGCTTTATGTGCCATGGCCAGATTGG
>JAIBAN010000025.1 GCA_019695185.1 Blastocatellia bacterium
ATGGGTCCCAGGCACTGGCGGCGCTCGCCACGCTCAAATTAAACCAACAGGTTCAATCCTGGTTCAAAACCGGCCAGATTCAATTCAAGCTCACCCCTTGAGTGCTTCCAGCCGCACAGGTCGAAATATTATCCGGTTTGATGTCGCGGTGGATGAGGCCCAAGGCATGGGCTTCAGCCAGCATGTCGCAGACCGGCAGGATGATTTCCAGGCTGCGTTTGACGGGCAACGCGCGGCTTCCCAGCATTTCGTCGGCCAGGGTATGTCCTTCCAGTAATTCCATCACCAGATAGGCAATGCCGGCTGGTGAGATGGCAAAGTCAAGAATGGACACGGCGTTCGGGTGCTGAATCCGACAGGCAGACATGCCTTCCTGGCGGAACCGTTCCAGTTCGGTTGCCTGCATCCATTGATTATCACTGGGGCGAAAGACTTTTACCGCAACCGTGCGCTCCAACCCGATTTGATGCGCTTTGTAGACGGTTCCAAATCCCCCCTCGCCAATTTTTTTATCTAGTCGGTATTTGTTGTCCAGAACCGAACCGGGAAGCACCTCGGACAGGACCGAAAAGACGGCTTCAACCCTGCGTTGGGCTTGCACCAGGGCCGCATGGGAGCGCTCCAGTTCTTCATTTTTGGAGGCCAGTTCCTGGTTTTGACGTTCCAGGTCCTGTTGTTTCCGTTCCAGGTCCTGCTGTTTTTCTTCCAGTGCTTTTTGCAATCGGCGAATATTCAGATGGTTTTCAACGCGGGCGACCACTTCCTCCGCCTGAAAGGGTTTGGTCACATAATCGGCGGCTCCCAGGGCGAATCCTTTTACTTTGTCCTGCAACTGGTTCAGTGCTGTAAGAAAAATAATGGGAATCTGTTGCGTGGAAAGATCATTTTTGAGCTGTTCGCACACAGTGAACCCATCCAGTCCGGGCATCATGACATCAAGCATGATCAAGTCCGGGTGGTGTTCATGGGCAGCAATGATTCCATCAACTCCGTCATTTGCCGTAAGCACATGATAATTGTACTTCTGCAAAATGAGGGTCAGAACTTTGATGTTGATGGCGTTGTCGTCAACGATCAGGATTTTGGCTTGTCCCACAGCATCAGGAATCATAGATGTGTCTCAATTGGAAAAAACGGAAAGATGCCCATGATACTTGGAAATTCTTGCGGAATTGTTGCTGTTGCGAAGTTTTTCAGAGGCCGGTCAGTCAGGGTGCCGCCTTGGATGCGGAAATTTGAGGGGCAGACCGGATTTCCTGTTCCAGTAATTCGATGGAATCCAAAACCTGGATGAACTTTTGCCCAAATTCCGTGAGTCGATATTCAACCCTGGGTGGAATTTCCGGAAATGCTTCCCGCTGCAAAATTTCAAACGCCGTGAGTTTACGCAGCCGCTCATTGAGCACTTTGGTGGTCAAACCTGGAACCTTTCGTTCCATTGCACCTGGACGACAGATTCCCTGCCGGACCAGGTGAAGAACCGTCAATGACCATTTACACCCAAGGATGTCCTCGACCATACGGGAAACCGGGGGACGGTTGCTGCTGCGCACAAGTTTTTTCTCCTTTCAATGCAGCAATTCAAACCAAAAAGTGCCTCCCTTTCCGGTTTGTACCTGCTTTTGCAATTTCGGTTGGGTGGTTACTCTGGCACACACCAATTCTTGCAACAAGGAGATTTTTCATGAAAGCGAAAGCTGTTTTTTATCATGCCGGGTGCCCGGTGTGTGTCAGTGCGGAACATCATGTGGCCCAGGCATTGGACGAGACCCGTTACGAGCTTGAAGTTGTTCATCTGGGCGAGGCCAAACCCCGGATTGCCGAAGCCGAGGCACAGGGCGTGAAATCCGTCCCCGCTCTGGTCTTGAACGGTGAGCCTTTTCATATCAACTTCGGGGCTGACCTGGCGGCTTTGAAATAATTGAGAATTGAGAATTGAGAATTGAGTTGTTGCAGAATCCGATATGTTATTTTTCAATCAGTTACAAGATGAGTAACGGTTTTTCGCCCGTCTTTGTTGAGTCATCTTTGTAACCTATTTAAAAATCAACAAAGAATTATACAATAGCTCAATTCTCAATTCTCAATTCATTCTTTGCGGGGAAACCCAAAGACGACTCCCAGTACGACTTCCAACAATCCGACAAAGCCCAGCAGGTAGGTGGCCAACGTTCCATTCGGTGGCGGAAGCAGGTTTTTGCACAGCAACGCCCCCAAAAGCGACATTGCCCCTGAAAGAATTAAAGCAATTCCAATCACCTTGTTTTTATCCATGCCCGCACCTTGTTTTTGGGGGTTGTGATTTGCGATTTGAAAGAGAATGACACTCGCTGATTTGTAAAACCAAGTACACCGGTCATGCAGGGCGCAAGGGCACAGGGCACAGGGCAAATGCTCTTATTCTTCAGCCGTAAGCAGTTTTTGGAAGGGGCGCACCAGACGCACCAGGAACGCCTGACCGATGCGAGCCCGGAGCCGCTGAAAGCCAGTCCGGTTTTGCAACTGTTGCAAGCGTTCAAACCTGACCGTTAAAACCAGCCGTTCTTCCGGTGCATAGTAGGCCCGTGTCTGGCCGGTTTCCTGAAATCGAACGGCCAGCGTATAGCCCAGTTTCTCCATGAGCTGATTGAGTTCATCTTCATCATAAATTGCCAGAATCGCCTCCAGTTCCCGAATCCGGCGGGGTGTGGTTTCCAAACCCAGCAAATCTTCCAGCACATAGGTTTCCGGCGGGTACCAGTCTTTCACTCCGGCGATTACCTGAGTGCGGCGGGCCATCCGCAAAAAACCACGGATCAGACGGTGTTTGAGGCGGCCCTGCCGGGCCCAGCGGGACAACTCGCTCAAGCGGCTGTTCAAGGTATTGTGGCGGGAGAGGTCCTGTGATTGGGGATTCAGACTGACCCAGTTTGAAAAGGTATCCACCAAGTCCTTGATTTCAGCCCGGCTTCGGCTCAAGGTCAGCACGATTTGCAGTTGCAGCAGGCGGCGGATGCTGGTTTCAGTATTCTTCCATTCCTCGAGCACCCGCTCATCTGAGAGTTGTATGTCTTCCAGGTCCTTGAGTGCAAATAAATACGAGGTCAGCTCCACCGGTTCGCGCTGGTCCAGTTCCTTGATGCTGGCGGAGAGCCGGTCCCGGAAGTTGCCTCGCTCAACCTCAGTCAAAATCACCAGCAAATCCAACCGTTGCAGCAACTGTTTGAGGAACAGCCGGACAGCAATCACTTCTTCGGCAATATAGGCTTTCTGGGCTAAATCCAACCCTGTTTCAAGTGCCTGGAGGAGCACTGCCCGGTCATGTGTCTCAGGTGCCAAGAACGAGGTCAGTACCACCATGGTATAGGTTGAGAGCGGCAAATCGCTACGGGCCAGAAAAACCCGCTTTTGAAAATCCTCCGGTGACAGCATGGTCGTTGGGCGACTGCGGAAGGTTTCAAAGGCGTGGATTTGCGCTTCTTCCTCGGATTGCGCCTGGCCCACCAGTTGAGTATGGAAGCTGCGAATAAAACAGATGAAGTTTTCTTTCAGAATGTCTTCGGGCTGGCGGGTGCGAGGCCGGTTTTCAAGCCCAAAGTCCAAGCCACCCTCTTTATACGAGGTCGGCAAATGAAGATTGACAAACGCCAGATGTTCTTCAATCAATTGGGCTGCCAGGCTGGTAATCCGATAGTTGTCCACATCGGAAAGCGAACGCCCATAGAGCAGCCGCGAATAAGCCTCACTCCAGACCAACACCCGTTCCTTCCAACTCTGATAATGCGAGTACGTATTTTCCCGCCCTCTGGCATAGTCGTGGTCAAAGGTTCGCCGCAGTTGGTCAAGGCAGAAAAGCAAATCGCTCATCAAAACCCCTGAAATCTGTTTCCAGGCTTCGTGCTGGGCTTTGGGGTCGGGCAGCCGTAGGCTGCCGGTTTGAGTCCGCTGGAATTTTTCCCGCCGGTATTTCAGGGCGCTGATAAACAGCTCGGCCAGGGTGTTTTTCCGGTTGAAAAAATCCATTCCCTCCGACAGGGGAATGTTATTGCGGCGGGCGAAATGTTCGGTTCCTTCATAGAGTCGTTCGCGGGCGTACACCTCGCCCGTGCGGGTTTCGAGGTTCCAGACCGCTTCATAGCAGTAAAAGGTCAACTCGCAGAAATCGCCCACCCGTTTGAGCAAAAACATTTTGCTGCGGTCCGAGCGGGTTGATTCCATAAACTCCCGGTCAAAGACCTGTAAAAACCGGTAAATCGAATCATGTATCAAATCGCGGAAAATCTTTTTGAGGCGCGGAACATACTCGCGCCGGACGTTGCTGGTAAACAGTTCGTCCTCGCCTTCCAACACGATGCGGGTTACGTTGAGCGTTTCCTCAACAAACCCGACCAGTTCCTCCAATGAAAAGGAAATGTTGTGCATGATGTATTCGCCCAGAATATAGGCCACCGGATGGTCCGGCCCCTGGTTGCGAATATTGATGGGCTGGATGTTGCGTTTTTTGGCCAGCGCTTCCAGGGTATATTCAATGGCGGCAATAAAGAGTGGCTCGCTGTCAATTTTGCTCCATTTGCGTCCGCTGATAAGCATGGCCAGCAGTCCGATTTCACCCTCCCGACTGAGAATCCGTTGTTCTTCAATGAGAGCTTTCAGGAAACGGGCATCGGTTGGCGTGTAAATGGAGGTTCCGTTTTTGTCCCGCAACGTGGTGGTGTGCAGGCTGACTTCAATCCGGTCTGCTTCGTTCCGGGGCAGGAGTGGGTGGTCAAGCAACGCCTGTATGATCTGAACAGCGCAGTTTTCAATCTGCTCGTCGTTCAGTTGCCGGTCCTCGTTTTGCATCAGTTCAGCCCGCAGGATAGGCTGAAAATCAAGGTCCATGGCGAGTTCGGCAGGATGTGCTTCGGCAGGAAAATCAGGAATGTACTCGCGGCAATAGGGAATCAGGAGTGCTGCGGCCTTGAGTTCAAACTCAAAGGGGTCAGCCAGTCCGTCGGTCCGGTACTGACAATGGAGCCATTGGTGGATAACCTCAACAATCTGTTCCTTGATTTCAGCGACCCGGATTTGCTGCTGGAGTGCGGAACGCAGTTCCCGCAAATCCAGCACCTGGGTGGCTGCGCTGCCTTGACCCACCACCGGGGTGATGTGCTGGGTTTGGCGCGTTGCGGGGGAATTCCCGCTTCCAGCCAAAACCGGTAGACCGAGTGCCGTCAGCCGCTCATTGAGTTCGCGTTCAATCTCAACCAGTGATTGGCTGGGCGGGCGCAACTCACCTGACTCGACCGTCATGGGCGGGGTTTCCGATGATGGTTGGGGAAGGTGCGGGTTTTGGCTCATGAATCACTCGGAAACGGACACGCTGAAACCAATCCGTGATAGGCGAACTTGCGAACTCTGGGTTGTAAACGGCTGATTGTTTTTTTGAGACAGGTGGCGGCGTTTTCCGTACAGACATCAAGCATAGCATAAAAGTCACGTTTGCTGATGGACAAGACACCAAACTTCTGAAGTTTCAATGGATTTTTTCTAGTACGACTAGAGGCCCTCTGTATGAACCACTTGGTAAGCCGGAAAAGAATCCCGCTCTGGATGGGGGGGATGGCATGATATGTCTCAAATGCCGCGCGCTCAACCCGGAGCAGACCCGCACCTGTTTTGAATGTGGGAATCCGCTTGGAAAATCAAAGTCCGGTTGGCCTTCCGGTCAGTTTTTTTCCCATCCGGACTTGCCTGGGACGGACCGGTTGCCGGACGGGTTGGTTTTGTGCAGTTCGAAAGTTCGCCTGCCAGCCGATGGAGTTTTTGTTCGGTCATGCTGCTGATGTATTGGGAGTTTCTGTTTCCGGTGGTGTTGGGTTCTTTGATGACCGCGATTTGGTTCGACCGCCGGTCGGATGAACGGTGGCGGAAGCTGGTTCCACTATAGGGGCAGGTGCCTGCGCACAGGCAAAAAATTTTCCCCCACTGCTTTGGGCAATGAGGGAAAGCAATACGATTCCGGAATCTGTTGCCGAAAGGTATTTTCAGTGGCGGAAATGCCGCACGCCAGTCAGGACCATGGCCAACCCATGTTCGTCAGCGGCAGCAATCACTTCCTCGTCGCGGACCGACCCGCCCGGTTGAATCACAGCCGTAATCCGGTGTTTGGCGGCTTCATCAAGTCCGTCCCGGAAGGGAAAGAACGCATCCGATGCCAGCACGCAACCGGCCAGCGGCAAAACAGCCTTTTGGGCACCGAATTTGACCGAATCCACCCGGCTCATCTGTCCGGCCCCGGCTCCGACCAATTGACCTTCGCGGGCATAGACAATGGCATTCGATTTGACGTGCTTGCAAATCTTCCAGGCAAACAGCAGGTCTTTCAGTTCCTGTTCGGTTGGTTGCCGTTTGGTCACCACTTTGAGCTGGTCTGCGGTCATCCGGAGGGAATCATTTGACTGCATCAGAATCCCTCCCGAAATGCTCCGGATAGCCGCTCCGGTTGCTCCACCCTGGTCGCTGATGCGCATCAATCGGAGATTTTTCTTGGTCGCAAAAACGTGTAGGCTGGCTTCGTCAAAATCCGGCGCAATCACGGCTTCGACAAACATGCTTGTAATTTCAGTGGCGGTTCCGGCATCCACCCGCCGGTTAAAAGCGATGATGCCGCCAAAAGCGGAAACCGGGTCGGTTGCCAGGGCCAATCGGAAGGCTTCCAGCGGGACCGCCGACACGCCCACCCCGCAGGGATTGGTATGTTTGATGATGGCGCAGGCTGCATCATCAAATTCACAGACCAGATTCCAGGCGGCATCCAGGTCAATCAGGTTATTGTAGGAAAGCTCTTTCCCCTGTAACTGCATGGCATCCGCCACACCCTGACCGGCGGAAGGTCCGGCTGGAACGTACAGCGCCGCCTCCTGATGCGGATTTTCCCCATAGCGAAGCGCCTGTTTTCGAACCAGCCGCAGACTGGTTTGGGCGGGAAAGGTGTCTGCCGCCGCCACGGCAAACTGCTCGGTTTCCGCCTCCAGGCTGGAGCGGTTTTCCAGAAATTCGGAAATGGCCGTGTCGTAAGCCGCCGTCTGGGCAAATGCTTTTTTGGCCAAACCATAGCGTGTACCAAGGGAAAGCCCGCCGGTTTCCTTGATTTCATTCACCAGTGCCGGATAGTCCGTCGCATCTGTGACAATCGCCACATCTTTGAAGTTTTTCGCGGCGGCCCGGACCATGGTCGGCCCGCCCACGTCAATTTTCTCAATCGCAGCAGCAAAAGTGACCCCGTCCTGGGCCACGGTTTGGGTGAAGGGGTAAAGATTCACCACCACCATGTCAATTGGGGTGATGTGATGTTCGGCCAGTTGGGCCTGATGGGTTGCAAGGTCACGGCGGGCCAGAATGCCGCCATGCACCAGCGGATGAAGCGTTTTCACCCGGCCATCCAGAATTTCAGGGAATCCGGTCACGGAGGAAACATCCTTGACCGGCAATCCAGCCTGGGCCAGGGTGTCGGCGGTACCGCCGGTGGAAATCAGTTCGACGCCGAGTTTGTGCAGCGCAGTCGCAAACTCGACTAATCCGGTTTTGTCGGAAACGCTCACCAGAGCGCGGTTGATGGCAGTTGTCGTCATAAATGAAATGTTTCGAGTTCCGCCTTCAGGCGGCTGTTCGGAGTTCCGCGTTTACGCGGCTGTTCAGAGTTCCGCCTTCAGGCGGCTGACAGGAAAAAATGATGGGCGTTCAATATACAATTCTGAAAACAAAATCCAGCCGCGTAAACGCGGAACTCCGAACAGCCGCCTGAAGGCGGAACTCAAGACAGACCGACCTTGGTCAGCAGTTCTTTGAACCGGGCTTCGCTGCGCAACGGGTCAAACATGGGCTCGACTTTCAAAAACGCCAGAAACCCGGAGCGTTCCACATAGGCTTTTTCGAGCCACTCCAGGGCTGCTTCGGTTTCACCCAAACCCAGATGGATAATGGAAAAATAATAGGAGGGCACATAGCGTGTCCGGCTGCATTCGGTCAGCCGGGCCAACAGGGCACGGGCTTCGGTCTGGTCGCCGAGCAGGGCATGCGTCCGGCCCAGGCCGGCCAGGAAGGTCAGTTCTTCATTGGAAAGCGCCACTGCTTTGCGAAAGGCATCGCGGGCGGCTTCAAAATGACGTTTCTGTTCGTAGGCGGCTCCCAGGTTCCAGTAGGCAAAGCTGAAATTCGGATCCATTTCCAGCACTTTCTGGTTTTGCCGCACCGCATCGTCATAACGCCGGGCAAAGTAATAGGCCCAGGCCAGGCTGACATTCATAAAAAGGGAAAGCGGGTCCAGCCGCTGCGCCCGTTCGCAGGCGGCGATGGCTTCGTCAAGTCGTCCCGTGACCTTGCACCAGAACCCATAGCCGTCATGTGCCGTGGCATAACCGGGATTGGCTTCAAGGGCGCGTTTGAACGCCGTTTCGGCGGCGGCCCAGTCCCAGTCGTGCAACAGGTGAAAAAATCCCAGCGACGAATGTGCTTCGGCCAGTTTGGGGTCAAGTTCCAGGGCTTTGCCGGCAGCAGCTTTGGCAATTGGATAGGTTTCGTTCGGTGGCTGTCCACCGGTGGAAGACCCCAGGAAACCATAGGCATCGGCCAATCCGGCATAGGCCAGGGCATAGTTTGGATCCAAATCAATTGCCTGCTGAAAACATTCGATGCCTTTGCGAAGCCAGATTTGAGTCCGTTTGTTACAGAAATAACGGCCTTTGAGGTACAACTGATAGGCTTCGGTGTTTTCCGTACAGCGCCGGGTCAGTTTTTTCTTTTCCTCGCCGGTCAGCTTCAGCCGGAGCTTTTCAGCGATTTCATTCGCCATTTCCTCTTCAATGGCAAAAATATCCTCAAAATTGCGGCTGTACTGTTCCCCCCACAACTGCGCACCGTCGGCCACATCCACCAGTTCCAGCTTCAAAATCAAACGGTGGCTGCGCAACAGGACACGCCCGGTCAGAACCGCCCGCACGTTCAACTGACAGCCGATTTCCATCGGGTCCAGGGATTGCCCTTTGTACCGGAACACCGTGCTCCGGGCCATGACCCGAAGTTTTGGCAATTGGGAAAACTGGTTGATGAGCCGTTCCGTCAGCCCATCGCTCAGGTATTCGGCATCCGGGTCGGTGCTCCCGTTTTCAAAGGGCAACACCGCGAGTGAATCCACCTGCTTGCGGATGCGCTTGCGCAAAGGTCCGGTGTTGATGATTTTGGTCTGGTCGGAACTGTCGCGCACCAGTTCCAGCAAAACAGGGCCGCTCATGCCCGATTCAGGAACTGCCGTCTGCTCCAGTTCGGCTCCAAAATCCAGCCGTTGTTTGAGCCGTTTGAGGTCAATCTGAAAATCCTTGATGGTTTGGTAGCGTTCTCCCCGGTCCTTGGCGAGTGCTTTTCCGATGATACGCTCAAATTCGGCGGGAGCCTCCGGTCGCAAGGCTGAAAGCAGTGGCGGGTCCTGGTACAAAATTGCACCCAGGACATCCATGACAGTGGTTCCCTGGAAAGGCAGTTGCGCGGTGGTCAATTCATAAAGCACGACTCCCAGGCTCCAGACGTCGGAGCGGCCATCCACCTCAAGCCCACGGGCTTGTTCCGGCGACATGTAGCTGGTCGTGCCCAGCACCATGCCCGGCAGGGTTTGGGCTTTGATGACGGTGGCGGCTTCGGTGGCAACCGCCGTGCAACCGGCAGCAGTCAGTTTGGCCAGCCCGAAATCGAGCACCTTCACATAGCCGTCGGGCCGAATCATGATATTTTCCGGTTTGATGTCCCGATGAACGATGCCGGATTGATGGGCGGCGCAGAGGGCGGCAGCCACCTGCACGCCAATTTCCAGGACATCCGGCACTCCCGGCGGTTGCGTGGCGGCATAGGCCCGCAAGGTCGCTCCTTCGATAAATTCCGTGGCAATAAAGTGAAGCTCCGCCGTCTGTCCGATTTCAAAGACGGTTAGAATATGGGGATGCGTCAGGGCTGACGTTGCCCGCGCTTCCTGCTGGAACCGTTGCATCCGCTGCGGGTCGGCGGCGACTTCGGCAGGCAGAATTTTGAGGGCGACTTTGCGCTCCAGCCGGGTGTCCTCCGCCAGATAGACCTCTCCCATGCCCCCTCCGCCTAAATGCGAGAGCAGGCGATAATGGTTGAGTTCTGTGCCGGGCGGGAGCACTTTGGGGGGCATAATTTATTGATTGGGAAAGGGAATCCGGTGATAGACATCAGCCAGTGCCGGTTCGCAGTGAATCGAAGCCAGGGTCAGGTGGGCCGTCAGGTCGGAGGTTTCCGTCACTGACCAGGTTCCGGTTTCCTGTTTGACGTAATGAATGGCCAGCGGACGGTCCTGGGCAATGATAAGGTATTCCCGCAGTGAATCAATTGCCTGATAAAGAGCGACTTTATCCTCCCGGTCACGTTTTTCCGAAGACGGCGACATGACTTCAACCAGAACCGTGGGGTTGGTGAGGGCATCGGTTCCCATCATGTTTTCGAACTTTGCCTCGCCGCAGACAACCGAAACATCCGGATATCGATAAGGATAGGCAGTTGGGGTTTTGACCGATTGTTCAGCCGTAAAGGCTTCGCATTTACGCCTTCTAAGCTGGCCGTGCAGGGCAACGAAGACATCTCCGGAAATCCGGCTGTGCCACTTGCTGCCGCCGCTCATACAGACGATTTCACCGTCCCAATATTCAAAACGTTTTTCGCTCACCTGTTCGAGTGCGAAGTATTCATCCAACGTGAAATGCAATGGTTGGGGATTGACAGACATACTGACTCCTTTCAGTTGGAAGGGCATTTTACCCCATGCAGGGCCTTTTGGGGCAAAAATATAGCTGGCAATATGCAGATCATTCGGGTTTAGGAATAAAAAGTTGACAATGTTGCACTCAAATATCTATACTAGCGAAGCACTAAACAAAAGGCTGGTATTTTTCTGATGTCGCCTTGTCGGTGATGTTTTAACCGAAATGGAGTTACCCCTATGCGATTAGACCGATTTACTTTGCGTGCTCAGGAGGCCATCGAAACCGCGGTGGCACTGGCGGAGAAGCAAACCAATCCGCAAGTCGAACCGGAGCATTTGCTGCTTTCGATGCTCGAACAAAGCGAGGGCATTACCAAAGCCATTCTGGAAAAACTTGGCGCAAGTGTTCCTTTTATCCTTCAGGATGTCCGGGAGGCGACAACCAAATTGCCGCAGGTTTCGGGGTCGCAACGGTATTTTTCTCCGAAGTTGACAACGATTTTTACCGCTGCCCAAAAAGAAGCAGACCAGTTTCAGGATGCGTATTTAAGTTCCGAACATTTGTTGCTGGCGATGGCGGGCGACAAGGACAGCGTGGCCGGGCGGATTTTGCGCCAGCGCGGCGTCAACCGCGAAGACCTGCTCAAAATTCTTCAGCAATTGCGGGGTGGCGAACGCATCACGGACCAGGACCCGGAATCGAAATATCAGTCCCTGACCAAATATGGCCGCGACCTGACCGAACTGGCCCGCGCCGGGAAACTTGACCCGGTGATTGGGCGTGACGATGAAATCCGGCGGGTGGTCCAGGTGCTTTCGCGGCGGACCAAAAACAACCCGGTTCTGATTGGTGAACCTGGCGTTGGGAAGACTGCCATTGTCGAAGGGTTGGCCATGCGCATCATTTCGGGCGACGTGCCCGAATCGCTCAAAAACAAACGGCTGATTACGCTCGACTTGGGTGCCATGCTGGCCGGGGCGAAATATCGGGGCGAATTCGAAGACCGGTTGAAGGCAGTGCTCAAGGAAGTGATTCGGGCCGAAGGCCAGATTGTCCTCTTCATTGACGAACTGCATACGCTGGTGGGGGCCGGCGCAGGTGAAGGCGCGCTGGATGCTTCAAACATGCTCAAGCCGGCGCTGGCGCGGGGTGAGTTGCGTTGTGTTGGTGCGACGACGCTCAATGAATACAAGAAACATATTGAGAAGGATGCTGCGCTGGAACGCCGCTTCCAGCCGGTATTTGTGGCCGAGCCGGATGTGCAGGACACGATTGCGATTCTGCGCGGATTGAAAGAACGCTACGAAGTGCATCATGGCGTCCGGATTAAGGACTCGGCCATTGTAGCGGCAGCGCATCTGTCCAACCGCTACATTGCCGACCGGTTTTTGCCGGACAAGGCCATTGACCTGATTGACGAAGCCGCTTCGCGGCTGCGGATTGAAATTGACAGCCTGCCGACCGAAATTGACGAAGTGGAACGCGAAATCACCCAGCGCGAGATTGAACGGCAGGCCCTCCAACGGGAAGAGGATGCGGCGGCGCGCGACCGGTTACGCAAAATCGAGCATGAAATTTCCGAACTGCGCGAACAAAGCACCCGCCTCAAAGCCAAATGGCAGAATGAAAAGGAAATCATCGAACGGATTCGGGGCAACAAAGAAAAGCTCGAACAGTTGAAAATCGAAGCCGAACGGTTTGAGCGGGCTGGGGATTACGCGAAAGTGGCGGAAATCCGCTACGGAACGATGACCGAACTGCAAAAGGAAGTCGAACTGGCCCGCACCCGGTTGCTGGACCTCCAAAAAGACGGACGCACCCTCAAGGAAGAAGTTGACGAAGAGGATGTGGCACTTGTGATTGCCAAATGGACCGGCATTCCGGTGGCCAAGATGCTCGAAAGCGAAATGCAGAAACTCATCAACATGGAAGACCGCATGAGCCAGCGGGTTATCGGGCAGGAAGAAGCGCTTTCCGCCGTGGCCAATGCCGTCCGCCGTTCGCGGGCCGGATTGCAGGACCCGAATCGTCCGGTGGGTTCTTTCATCTTTCTCGGACCAACCGGGGTTGGCAAGACGGAAACGGCGCGGGCACTGGCGGAATTTCTCTTTGACGACGAACATGCCATGATTCGGCTTGATATGTCGGAATACATGGAAAAACACTCGGTGGCGCGATTGATTGGCGCACCGCCGGGATATATTGGCTATGAGGAAGGCGGGCAATTGACTGAAGCCGTCCGCCGCCGCCCGTACTCGGTGATTCTCTTTGACGAAATCGAGAAGGCCCATCCGGATGTGTTCAATATCCTGCTTCAGATTCTGGACGACGGGCGTTTGACCGACGGCAAAGGCCGGGTGGTGGATTTCAAAAATGTGGTCATCATTATGACCTCCAATATCGGCAGCCGGGACATTCTTGAATGGACGGGCAATCCGGCCCAGGAAGGCCGGGTTCGTGAGGCTGTGTTGTCCAGCTTGCGGAATGCCTTCAAGCCCGAATTTCTCAACCGGGTTGACGACATTGTGATTTTCCATTCGCTCGGCAAGACCGAATTGCGCCGGATTGTCGAAGTCCAATTGGGCAAATTGCGCAAGATGCTGGCCGAACGCCACATCACGCTGGACCTGACACCTGAGGCAACCGATGTGCTGGCTCAGGAAGGGTTTGACCCGTCTTATGGGGCGCGCCCGCTCAAACGGGCCATTCAAAACACACTGCAAAATCCGCTGGCCGTCAAATTGCTGCGCGGGGAAATTGCCGCCGGGCAGACCCTGCGGGTCACGGTTGACCCTGAAGGCGGTGAGTTGCGGTTTACCGTGGCCGGAGTTGAAAGCGCAGCTTCGGCAACCACCTAATCAATTGAGCATTGAGCATTGAGCATTGAGCATTTACTCGTGATTAAGTAGCCAGGAAGAATAATCCGGAATCTGACTTTGCTTAATCCGTAAGGCACTGTTTCAATGCTCAATTCTCAATTCCGCCCGAGGGAAAGTATGAAATCTCATCAATTCGAACCAATCCGCGAACTGATGAACATTCAGGAACGGATGAACCAATTGTTTGGCGACCTGGGCGTTCCCATGCAGGTCGCGGGGGAACCGGCCACGGCCAATTGGACTCCCTGTGCCGATATTTACGAAACACCACAGGAAATCGTCATGCTTGTGGACCTGCCGGAAGTACAACAGGAAAACATTCAGTTGAGCCTGGAGCAGGACCGACTGGTGCTCAAAGGGGAGCGTCCGTTCCCTGCCGATATTCCGCGTGAAAGTTTTCATCGGATTGAACGTTCCTACGGGACGTTTGCCCGTGTATTTTCCTTGCCGCCAACTGTGAATCAGGACCAGATTCGGGCGGATTATGCAAAAAGCGGTGTGCTCAAAATCACGTTGCCAAAGCGTGAACCAGTCCAGAGCCGCCAGATTAAAGTCGAAACCAACTAAGTTCTGAGTTCCGCCTGCAGGCGGAACTCAAAACATAAAGGAGTTGTGTTGTGAAGCACGCACCCGAACCGGAAGCAAAACGAATCAAAATTGAGACGGAACCGATTGAAGGGGTGGAAATGGAAGACCCGAAAATTCAGGAAATTCCTTCGGAAGACCGACAGATTCAGCAATTGAAGGCTGAACTGGCAGGATTGCAGGCGCAGCTTCATGAGCGTGACGCCGTGATTCAGAAAATCCAGGGCCGAGCTGAGGAGTTGGAGAAACAGGTTCGAACGGAAATCCATGAAACCCGGACCCGATTGGAACGGAACTTTCAACAACGGGTCAATACCGCCCGCAATGATTTTGTGCTGGAATTGCTTTCCGTGTTTGACAACCTGGAATTGACTCTTCAGGCGGCGGAAAAGAACCAACCGGTTGATAAACTGTTGAATGGCATCAATGCCACCCAGCACTTACTCCATCAGGCGTTGCAACGCCAGGGCATTGAGCGCATCGAAGCGGTCGGTCAAGCCTTTGACCCCAACGAACATGAAGCAATTGATACGGTTGAAGTGGAACCCGAGCAGGTGGGCCAGGTCGTGGGTCAATTGCGGGCCGGGTATCGGGTTGGCGACCTGTTGTTGCGACCGGCGTTGGTGTATGTGGGAAGAGAAAAGCAGAATTGAAAATTGAGAATTGAGAATGAATTCAATCCACATTGGCTTGAAAAACACAAATGAGCCTGACAATCCCAAATCAGAGAGCCATCATTTCAATCTCAATTCTCAATTCTCAATTCTCAATTCGGAAGAGGTTGCTTGACACTTCGAAAACTGTGCTGAAAAATCGGCACAGGGCCGTTTGAAAAGGCATTGTTTCAACCAGACGGGGCGCAGCCGGCAAGGTCAGGCGCAGTTATTTATAATGAGGTTTTTATGATGGACCTGGGCGATTTTGCGGAACGATTTTCCGATAGCGGGCAGCGTGTGATGAAGCGCGCTTTTGAAGAATCCAAGCGCCGCGATCACAATTTTATTGCTCCCGAACATATTTTTGTGGCATTGACCGAAGTGGAACGGCCCTTGTTCAATGATGTCATGCAAAGCCTGAACCTGGACCCGCAGGCCATTCTCAATGAATTCGACGGGCGACTGACACTGCAGCGGCAGTTTGTTGGGCGGCGGATGCGGCTGGATGAATCCACCCGCATGTTGCTTAACAAAGCCATGAAGCGGGCCCGCACCGGCGGACGCCAGACGATTGATGCCCTGGACCTGTTTGCCTCGATGTTTGAGGATTCGGAAAGTGTCAGCGTCGGCATTTTTCGGAAATTTGGTGCCGAACCGAGCGAAGTGCTCGACAAGATTCTCTCGCGGGTCAAAACCAGAGAGGAGAAGGAGGCCAAAATCAGTCGCAAGTTTGAACTTCCTCCGTATCTGAAGCACTTTGGCACGAGCCTCAACAAACTGGCGCGGCAGGATAAGCTGCCTCCGGTCATCGGGCGCGAAAAGGAAATCCGGCAGGTGATGGAAATTCTCTGCCACCGGGAGCGAGCCAATTCGCCCATGCTCATTGGTGACCCTGGAGTTGGCAAGACTGCTGTGGTCGAGGGGTTGGCCCGGATGATTGAACTGGAACCCGAAAAGGTTCCCCAACGCCTGCGCAATGCGCATGTAGTTCAATTACAAATGTCAGGTGTCGTGGCCGGAACCATGTTGCGCGGCATGTTTGAAGAGCGGGTGCAGGGGCTGATTAACGAAGTCAAGGAACGGGAAAACATCATTCTCTTCATTGATGAAGCACACACGATTATCGGGGCCGGTTCGGCTTTGGGAGCTTCCTCCGATGCAGCCAATATGTTCAAGTCAGCCCTCAGTCGCGGAGAACTCCGAATTATCGGGGCGACCACTCTGACCGAATACAAGGAATACTTTGCCGAAGACGAAGCCCTGGCCCGTCGCTTCCGGCAAGTCCGGGTGGATGAACCCGGCATGGATGACACCCGCCGGATTCTGGAAGGGGTGCGGCCCCGCCTGGAACGCAACTATTCCGTGCGGATTGCCGACGACGCGTTGGAAACGGTGCTCGAAATGGCTCCGCGTTATGTGCGCAACCTGCACATGCCCGACAAAGTCATTGGATGGTTGGATACAGCAGCGGTTAAAGTGGAAATCAACTCGCCTGACACACCGGTAGTTCAACGGCAACACATTATTGATGTCATTTCGCAGGATACCCAAATTCCCCGCGATATGATTTTCCGGGAAACCAACCGCCGTTTTGCCGATATGGAAGCCGCCATTGGCAATCGTGTCATCGGGCAGAAGGAAGCAGTTGAGGCGGTGGCCCGCCGCCTGCGGTTGAACAAAGGACCGCTCAAGGAAAATTATGCCAAACCGGATGGCGTCCTGCTCTTTTTGGGACCAACCGGCGTCGGGAAAACTGAACTTGCCAAAGCCGTGGCCGAATTTATGTTTGGCGATGACCATAAAATGGTCCGGGTGGATATGTCTGAATACCAGGACGGCACGGTGGCGGTCGAAAAACTCATCGGCATGCCGCGTGGAATCGTTGGCTCGGAGCGGGGCGGGATTTTGACCGAACGACTGCGGGACAATCCATATACGGTCCTGTTGCTTGATGAAGTTGAAAAAGCCAGCCCGTATCTGCTCAATCTGTTCCTGCAAGCCTTTGACGAAGGCTGGTTGACCGATGGGCGGGGCAAAAAGGTTTACCTTTCAGATGCCATCATCATCATGACCTCGAATCTGGGCAGCGAGAACTTCAAGAAGTTTATGAAACCGCTTGGGTTTGGCACCAAGACCATGGGCGATATGCGGGAAATCAAAAATGAAGTGCTCAAGGCAGCGGAAAACCGGTTCTCACCGGAATTCCGCAACCGGATTGATGAGATTGTCGTCTTTTCGCCGCTCACCCGCGATGAGGTGCGGCAGATTTCAGACCTCTATCTGGGGAAAATCGAGCGCCAGATGCACCAGCAGGGGAAGGTTCTGGATATTACCGAGCCAGCCCGCAACCTGTTGGTTGAAAAGGGATTCAGCCCGGCTTATGGGGCGCGGTTCCTGAAACGGACGATTGATGAGAAAGTCAAGGTGCCATTGACTGCCATGTGGGAAGATGGCAGCGCTTTCCGGGTTGATGCGGAACAGACTGAGATTACCGTCCGTTGTACCGGCCCTTTTGAAACCGTAACCAGTATCAACTAAGTACCTGTATATCAAAAAACACCATCAGGCTGGTTTGTGGTAAATGGATCCAACGACTGTTGCATCTTTGCCACAAGCCAGCCTGATGGCGTTTTTCTAGCTTTTCGCCTTTTGCCCAAGGGCGTGTTTGTCCCGATATGCCGTTCGTTGCGCTACGCGGTAATCATAGAGCACCCGGTGAACCTGGCCGGAACTAGCCCCGACGCTCTTGGCGATGGTCGGGTGCAGGGCCATTTCCGGCGGTTTACCGGCTTTCAGATAGTCCTGATAGGCGGCCAGGATTTTTTTCTGTTGTTCGGGTGTGATTTCCGGCAGGTTGGTGCGAATTTTGGTGTCGTCATGGAGTACGTCAATCCAGCGCAAAACCTGATAGGACGTGACGAAATTGAGTTCGCCTGCAATTGCTTCGGGAAGCTTCTCATACGGGCTTTTGCCCGCTTTCATGTGCTTCCAATAGCATTTCTCGATTTCAAACAATTGTTCCCTGGTGGGCTGTGGGGTTGGTGATTTGGCGTACTGTTCCTGCGCCCATTTGCGAATCGCCAGCACCACGGTTTTGAGCGGAACGTTTAACTCCTGTGCAATCATGCGGCGGCGGCCACCTTCAGGCCGCTCGCCGGTGGCCACAAAGTAGGCATAACGTTCCGCTGCCTGATTGTATTGTTCCGGTGTCAGGTCCACTGCCGTAACAGCCAGCGCGCTCCGGATTTCACGAAGCACCTGCGACACCAACGACCGTTTGACCCACAACTGTTGGGAAATCTGGGTATGAATATTGCGCAAATTGAGTTCGGCCAACTGGTTGGTAATCGGAGTGTCGGTTCCGGGAACATTTTGCAGCGACTGAAACGCTCCCGCAATCCTGGCCCGCAGTTCGGTGGTTAATTCCGTGGCCTGAGGCGGACGGGGCGGCTTGGCCGGTGGTTTTTCACGTTGTGAGCGTCCTTGGGGACGCGGTTTACTGCCGGCTACAAATTTGTTGGATTTATTAAATGTTTTTTGAAACGTCTGCGGACGATGCTGTTCGCGGGGTTCAAAGGAACGATAACCGCCACCGGAAGCCGGAGCTGGAGAAGCAGTTGCCGGGGCTGGGGCGACTCCGGTCTTGGGTTGATGTTTGGAGCAATACCGGGCCTTGCGGTCGGTCGAAAAAAAAGTTGCATTGCATTTGTCGCACGAGCGACGAAACTTCATGCCGGTCATATGTTTTCACCTGTTTTGCCTTAAACGTTGTCTATGAGTCCAAAAAAATTCCTCCTGCCTGAACCAGAAAGTGGGGGATTGATTGCCGTTGCCTGAACACTGACAGGACTCGTTAGGTGGAAATATCCTGAACGAGCTTCCGTCTTTGTTCGGTGAGGTAGGATTCGAGCAGCGTTTCGAAATCATTCTTCTCGCGCAGCACGTCCGGATGCACCTGCTCGGCAAAATACCGTCGAGCATCTTCAAGCTCTTCGCACAGCAGTTCGTGGAAGGTACCTTCCCGAATGCCTTTTTCCACTTCTTCAGGATTGTAGAGAATAATATCCGAAAGAATGGTGCGTGCCAAACGTTCTGAGCGTCGGTGCAGTCGTTCATACTCGCTGAGATGGCTTTGTTCGGCCTGGAGCGAGGCGGCGGCGGTCTGGAGTCGAAGTGTCAATTGTTCCAGCGGCAGGTCGGGAGGAATCCAGGCATCCGGCAGGGAATCCGTGGTTGCCGATTGGTCGGCTGGTTTCCCAAGCACCCAGGTGCGACAGGCGCGTAACGCCTCGTCCGTCCGAATCAGGCGAACCAGGTCAAGCCCGTTCCCATCCGGCAAGGTGAAGGCGGTAATCAGGATATCCGGCACGCAGACACCCAGGTAATGCCGTCCGGCAGCCACCTGGTCAATGGCTTTCACGGCAAAACCAAGGCGGTGCAGTAAGGATTCCATTTCATCCCGCAGAGGTGAGCTGCCAGCCACGACCAGTACAATTCCATGCAGCTCGGAAGGGAGAGGTTTTTCCCGCACGGTGGCCACAAAACGGGTGCCACAGTGGCGGCAGGCCAGTGGGGTCCAGTCACCAACCACGCGTGACGGGTCAAGTTGAAACTTTCTCTGACATTTGGGGCACGAAACAATCATGGCGGTGTTGGGAAGTGAATGATGGGAGTTTGGGAACGGAACATGTCCATATTAGAGGCGAAATGAAATCGGGTGCAATCAGGAAAATGCCGTTCACCCGCCTGTATTGAAGTCTTGGTGAAAAAAAGCAACGTTCGACTTTCCGTTGCGTCTGATTTTCCGGGTGTGGATGCGTAAGCAAGGCACTTTTGCTATGCTGGCTCGACATTCGCACCACTTCCCGAAACAATCCTGATTTCGCACCGACTGACGAGGAAATTATGTTCAATCCGGCTCGCACGCGATTTTTCCGACCCCGTTTTTTTATGATTGGAATTTTGAGCGCACTGTATGTGGTCCTGGCTCTGACTGGCCCGGTCACAGCCCAAAATGACCGCAAAACGTCCGGTCAATCAGACCGATTCAAGGAACTGCCCACCCCCAATGATGTTTCCACCCAAAGTCCACCGGTTCGAAAGGGAAGCCCACTTTCCAATGACGATATCATCCGCCAGTTTGCCGCCAAGGAATCCGACTTTCGGGACGCGCGTGCCAATTATACGTTTCGGCAGGAAGTCCATATTCAGACCCTTGGATTTGACGACCGTCCCTCCGGGGACTATGTGCGGATTTCGGAAATTTTGTTTTCCGATGATGGCAAGCGGTCCGAGCGAATCATCCGGTTTCCCCCTTCAACTTTGAACGGGTTAAGCATCACTCCGGCGGATATTCGGGATTTTGGCTTGGTCCAGCCGTTTGCATTGACCAGCGAGGACTTGCCGAAATACAACGTGACCTATGTGGGCAAGGAAAAAGTGGATGAAATCAATGCCTATGTGTTTGATGTGCGACCCAAATCCATGCCTAAATTCAGCAACGACGGCGACCGGTTTTTTCTGGGCCGGATTTGGGTGGACGACCAGGATTTGCAGATTGTGAAAACCTATGGCAAGGCTGTTCCCGAAGATGACCGGAACAAATTTCCCAAATTTGAAACCTATCGGGAAAATATTGACGGAAAATACTGGTTTCCGACTTATACCTACGGAGTGGACACGCTTGATTTCAAAGGCGGCTCGATTCGGATGAAACTCGAAGTGCGTTATACGAACTACAAACAATTCAAGACCGATGTGAAAATCCTGGGGGACGACAAGTAAACCCAAGGAAAAAGGAAAAAGGAAAAAGGAAACCCTGAGTCCCTTGGTACACCCTTTCAGACTCCGGTTTTGGTTTGCTCTTTTTCCTTTTTCCTTTTTCCTTTTTCCTTTCTTTTATGCCCAAATCCTTCATTCTTGCCCTGGACCAGGGAACCACCAGTTCCCGTGCCATCCTGTTTGACCGGAACGGTCAGGCCGTCGCCACTGCCCAGCGCCCGTTTCAACAGATATTTCCCGAGCCCGGTTGGGTCGAACATCGCCCCGAAGATATTTGGAACTCCCAGCTTGGGGTTGCCCGCGAAGTGCTCAAAAAACAAAACCTGTCAGCCGCCGAAGTAGCCGCCGTCGGGCTTACCAATCAGCGGGAAACAACGGTCATCTGGAACCGTCGGACAGGGGAACCCATCCATAACGCCATTGTGTGGCAATGCCGCCGGACGGCAGACCGCTGTGACGCCCTGCGGGCTTCAGAATGGAAAGAAAAAATTCAGGAGAAAACCGGTTTGGTGGTGGATGCCTACTTTTCCGCCTCCAAAATCGAATGGATTCTGGACCAGGTACCCGGAGCACGAGAAGCGGCTGAAGCCGGGGAATTGGCTTTTGGCACAATTGACACCTGGCTCATCTGGAACCTCACGGCGGGACGCATTCATGCCACGGATGTGTCAAATGCCAGTCGGACCATGCTCTTTAACCTTCATACCGGTGATTGGGATGAGGAGTTACTGGATTGTTTTCGGATTCCCCGTCCGCTACTTCCGGAAATTATTCCCTCCAGTCATGTTTTGGGTGAGACCGAACCTTCCTTGTTCGGGGCATCGGTTCCTTTGGGGGGTGTGGCCGGAGACCAGCAGGCCGCTCTCTTTGGGCAGATTTGTACCCAGCCGGGACTGGCGAAAAACACGTATGGCACAGGTTGTTTCTTACTGATGCAAACCGGGCCGGAAATCGTGCGGTCGCGCCATTCGCTGGTGACCACGGTCGCCTGGAAATTGGGAGCCGAACCCATTCATTACGCTCTTGAAGGAAGTGTTTTTATTGCCGGAGCTGCGATTCAGTGGCTGCGTGACGGGCTGCAAATCATCGGCACCGCCGCTGAAACCGAAGCGCTGGCTCGCACGGTGGCAAACTCAGCCGGAACCTATTTTGTCCCGGCCTTTGTCGGATTGGGGGCCCCTTACTGGGACCAGCAGGCGCGCGGAACCATCACCGGCCTCACCCGTGGCACCACCCGTGCCCACCTTGCGCGTGCAGCCTTGGAATCCATTGCCTACCAGACGCGGGACGTGTTGGATGCCATGTCCGCCGATGCCGGCATCAGTTTTTCCGAACTGCGGGTTGATGGCGGTGCTGCGGTCAATGACTTTTTAATGCAGTTTCAGGCTGATATTCTGAATGTTCCGGTGACACGCCCTGTCAATCCGGAAACCACTGCGACAGGGGCTGCCTTTCTGGCTGGCCTCGCGGTTGGATTTTGGCGGGATACAACCCAGCTTGAAACACTCTGGCAACGGGAGCAAACTTTTGTTCCCGGCATGTCCGATGACGAACGAAGCCTGCGCTATGCAGGCTGGAAACAGGCTGTCACCCAGGCGCGAGCTTAAAAATACAATTTGCATTCTTACGGCTTATGTCTCAATCATCTGAATTCTGGCAGGTCATGATCAACGGCTACATTTATCAGGTTGATCTGGAGACCTTAAAATGGTGGATTCAACAGGGTTGGGTTCTGCCCGCCGATATGGTTCGCAAAGGAAATCTATCCTGGGTGGCTTCCCGGACTGCCCCAACCTTGCGTGGCGTATGGACCGGAACCGAAGAAATTGTTTCAACCGGGATGGGGCTGGCACCCAATCAAATGCAGCCGGTTGCGGTAGTACCGCAGGAAAAACCGCCTACCCTGGAAAAGCCGGAACTGGTTGACCCGACCATTGCCTTGACCAAGCCATTGTTTTCGGTGAGAGCCTTGTGCGCCTGGCTGGGCGGTTTCATTTTGCTCGGAACCCTGTGCCTGGAGGCATTTGAATTTCCGGGCGGGGCCACCAATCCGGTTTATTTTGAGTTGGTTCAGGGCAAAGTCTTATTGGTTTTGATTCTGGTGGGGTTCATGTTTACCTTGGTCCGGCGTTTCAAAATGCTCTGGCTGCTGATTTTTTTAATGGTGACGACGATTGGCATTGGGTTACAGAATCCGCCGCCGAACCCAAATTCCGCTCCGGCGGTTTATTACATTGAAGCGACGCCCCACCCCGTTGTGATCAACAACCCAACGAACACCAAGGCATCCACTCAGTTTCTGACAGTCTTGATTCAGGCCGCCGGATTTGTTTTTCTGGGAACGGCAGCCTGGATTGATACAGTCAGGGAACACCTTTGAACAGGGGCCGAACCTCAGAAAAAGCCGTGACGAAAAGGCCGAAGAGCGGTAATGTCTGACAGGGCTCAAGGGTCTTTCCAGATGTCAGGCTGATTGGGCCTCAAGCGGACTCATTCCATCTTGTGTTATCCAGCGCATGCCAGTTTTACACCTTTGTTTGCGAGGCGTGCCATGACTCGTCCGACTGGCTTTCCCCAATTGGTTCTGCCACTGTTTGCGGTTTTGCTGCTTGAGCTGAGTTCGTCAGCCGGAGCCCGGTCAATTTCCGAACCGCAGGCAGCCCGCCTGCGCCAAACGTCGCCTGTCCGGCAGCCGGTCAGGTTGAATGATTTGGCTGAAGCCCTGCAAAACAAGGACAACAACAAAGCCCTGGAATATGCCCGGCAGGCACTGGAGCAATCCCGTCAGATGAACCACCGGACTGAGGAGGCGCGTGCGCTTATCAATCTGTGCGCCATACTCAACTATTTGAATAAAAGCCGGGATTCCCTGCAACCAGGTGAGGACGGAGTTGCTCTGGCCCGCAAACTGGGAAACAAACGGTTGGTGGCGCGGGGGCTGACGACCCTGGGGCGAACGTATCGGGGATTACTCCAGCCGGAAAAAGTTGAAAAATGCCACCAGGAAGCACTGCTTCTGGCTGAGGAAGTTGGCGATAAAGTGCTTCAGGCCCAGGCTCTCAATGGTCTGGCGATTCTGGCGCGCGCGCAAAACGAGCGGGATAAGGCAATGGCCTACCATGAACGGGCATTTCGGTTGCGTGAGGAAATCAAGGACCGTTCCGGTATGGCCGTCAGCCTTTTTAATCTGGCTTTGCTCTCGATGGACCTGACCCGCAATGACAAAGCAGCGGAATACACCCTGCGGGCGTTGCAAATTCAGGAGGAGTTGGGGGAAACCACCCGGATGGCGGCCTCCTATCAGCAGCTTGGCACCATTTACACAACTCTGGAAAACTTTCCCCAAGCACTGGAATACTACCGAAAAGCCTATGAACTGATTCGCACTTTCAAAGACCGGACTCCTAGCGCCGATCTTTTAACGAATATCGGGTTGGTCCAGCACCAGAGTGGCAACATCCGGGCTGCGCTGGACTCATTCTCGCAGGCACTCACGCTGTATCAGCAATTGGGTGTCAGAACCCGGTTGGCGACGGCTCAAAATAATGTTGGATGGGCCTATCTGGGACTGGGTGAATATGAAAAAGCGCTGGCGTTGCTGGTGCCTTGCCTGCCTTTGTGTGATGAGTTCAAGGATAGCTACACCAAAGCCGCCGTGCTCGATAACATCGGAACCTGTCAGTTTCACCTGAAACAATATCCGCAGGCACACCAGTCCCTGGAACAGGCTCTGCGGCTGGCTCAGGAAAAAGGCTACAAAAACATTGAGCGAAATGTGTACGGCGATCTGGCCGATGTCTATCGGGAATTGCGCGATTTTGAAAACGCGTTGGGCTGCTATGAGAAAATGACCACCCTCAAGGAAGCATTGAGCGGAGAGGAAACCACCAGACGCACGGCTGAACTACAAACCCGCTATGAAACGGAAAAAAAACAGAAAGAAATTGAGCTGTTGACCCGTGACAAGCAGATTCAAGACCTGAAACTGGGAGCCCAGCAAACTCATATTCAGGCTTTGCAGCAGGATAAAGAACTGCAACAGCTTTCCCTGCTGGCGCAGGAACAGGAACTGTCCGTCCTGGAGCGCGACCGGCAGATTCAGGTTTTGGCACTCAGCAAATCGGCTGCCGAAGCCGAGCGGCAAGCCAAGCAAATCGAGTTGCTGCAAAAAGATGCCGCCCTGCAAAAAGCTGTCCGCAATTCACTGCTGGGGGCATTTGCCACCGTACTGGTCAGCCTGCTGGCGTTATCCGGCCTGTATGTTGTCAAAAAACGGTCGGAACTCAAATTACAACTGAAAAATGAGGAGATTTCCCGGCAGAAAGAGGTCGTTGAGCAACAAGCCCAGGATTTGGAGGCGCAACGGCAGGCACTGCTTGAGGCCAACCTCAAACTCACGGAGGCTGACCGGCTCAAAGCTGATTTTACTGCCATGCTGGTCCATGATTTGAAGTCCCCGCTCAGTGTCGTCAATGCGACGCTCCAACTGATGGGAGAGGACGAACTGGTTCAGCAACACAATCACCAGTTACTGTCGGCCTCGCAGCGAAGTGTGGAGAAAATGCTCACGCTCATTAACGAAGTGCTCCGGGTATTCCGCTCTGATTCCCAGGAAATCCCCCTTCATCCGGTTCCGCTCAATCCGGCTTCGCTTTTAACGGAAACCATTGAAGAAGCCCGGCTGGCAGCCCGATCCGGTTCCATCACGGTTGAAAGCCACTTTTTTCCAGACCTTCCCCTGATTGCAGCCGACCGCATTGAACTGGGCCGGGTGCTGGCCAATTTGCTGGCCAATGCCATTAAATTCACTCCGGTCAACGGAGTAATCCGGCTGGAAGCCCGCCTCCAGTCCGGCCAAGGGGGCGAAGAAGGGTTGACCTTTCTGAGAATTTCGATCACAGATACCGGCGACGGAATTCCGGCTGAAGACCTTCCTTATTTGTTCGATCCGTATCGGCAGGCATCATCAAAAAAATCTGGTCTGGGCGTTGGGCTGGGGCTGGCCATCGTCAAGCGGATCGTGGCTGCTCATGGAGGGACTGTGACTGTGTGCAGTCAGCTTGGCGTGGGCAGTTGCTTTTCCATTCTGCTGCCCACGATTGAGCCTGTGGTGATGGCAGCCACGCAGCCTTCAATTCCGCACATTCAACAACCCTGAATCTGAACCTGAACCCCTAAAGTATGAATTTTCTCGGAAAAATCGGACTTGGGATCGTCCTCTCATTGGTTCTGCTGGCATTGGCAGGGCCGCTCCTGGTTCCCCAGGAAAAGACTGTGACCCAAAACCTTTCCCGCAGCTTTGAGCCGCCTTCGGTGGAACATCCGATGGGATTGGATGAAAACGGGCGTGATGTTTTTGCACGGGTGGTCTACGGAGCCCGGATTTCGCTCAAAGTCGGGATGATTGTGGTCCTGGTTTCGGCACTGGTTGGAACTGCGGTCGGAACCGTAGCCGGGTTTTACGGCGGCTGGGTGGATAGCCTTGTTTCCGGCTTTATCTTCAACATTTTCCTGGCTTTTCCAGGCATCCTGTTGGCCATTGCCATGGTGGCGTTTCTTGGGTCCAGTTTAAACAACCTGATTATTGCTCTGTGTGTGATTGGGTGGGTGGGGTACGCCCGTTTGATCCGGGGCCAGGTGCTCAAAGTCCGCGAATACGATTTCATCACTGCCGCACGGGCAGTGGGAGCCGGTGATTTGCGCATTATCGTCCGGCACATTTTGCCCAATTCCGTCCAGCCCTTGATTGTTCAGGCCAGCCTGGGAATGGCTGGGGCGATTCTATCCGAAGCCAGCTTGAGTTTTTTGGGTTTGGGAGTTCCGCCCCCAACGCCAAGTTGGGGAGCCATGCTGAATGATGCCCGGCTGCACTTTGCCTCAGGTCTGCATTTAACCTTGTTTCCCGGACTTTTTGTCACACTTTCGGTGCTGGGGTTTAACTTTGTCGGGGATGGCTTGCGCGAATGGCTTGATCCGAAACAACGGGAACGATAAGGGAATCAGATGTCGTCAACGCAAAAAAAAACGCGGCAAGGAATTCGATCCTGCCGCGTAACCACTTGAGAGAGGAGGAATGTACACTATGCCGAGAACAGAAGAGACCCAAACAAGGCTGAAGAGCAAAACGTGCTTCCTGCAATGTTTTGGTAGCAACTTTTCACGTCACTGGCTGTAAACGTGAGACCTCCTCGAAAGTTCCCAAAGTTCCGGAAAAAATTTCAATTGTTTCCGGCTGCCTGATTCAGACTTTCCACCTTGGATCGCAATGCCTTGAGTTCAATCGTGTTTTTGGACCACACCCAGGCCACCACCTTGTCGGTCGGGTAAGAGCCGTCCTGATTATATTGGGTCGCTTTCAAATCCGGATAGACGTTCAGAATTGCCTGCATTTCAGGTGTGCTTTCCCGTATGGACCGGCGCTGGTCAACTCCAATCCGCATGGCCCAGATAGGGGAAACCATTTCATAACTGCCCACGATCTTCCGCATGGTGGCAAACAATGGCTGGTATTCCGTCTGGTCGGCATAGCGCGAGACAAAAAAATCAATCGTGACCTTCGCCTCCGTGACTTTCTGTTGATACTCCTTGAATGTGATGCCGCCCTGGTCGTTATCTACCGCTGTGGCCAACCGGGTGAGCGAGTTAAAGGCCAGGGTTGTGTCATTGACAAACCGCTCGTCAATTTTCGGTTTGGGCTGTTCGCCAATCTGAAATGCCGCCACCGAATCAAACGGAATCGAGATTTTTTCCCCTCCCCCGTTTTCATAGACCAGTTTTTGCATGTCAATACTGACAAATTTTCCCTCAATCTGGTCACCAGTGACGCGGGTAATCAGAATTGGTTTTCCGACCGTGGCAGAAGCCGGTTCAGCCGTTTTGGGCGGACGTTTGGGTTTTTTGTGCTGACCGGCCTCAACCACAAGGGTTGCATTCCCGCCCCACACGGCCAAAACCAAAGTCGGAATCAAAAGAAAACGAAGGCGTCGCATGAACTACTCCTTAAACGCAGCGGTAAAGGTTTTGAGCCCGTAAGGGTCATTTGATTTGATTCGACCGCTCATAAAGTCACCCATACCGGGCGAATGCTCACCGTTCCAGATTTTCACAAACAACTCCGGCGAGGTTTTCAGAACACAATCCGCCTCGTCAATAGTCTTTCCTTTTTCAACTTTACATTCTTTGGGACTGATGGAAACGGTCCATTTTTCGTCACCCAACGAAAAATAAAAAGTCTTGGCTTCCTTAACGGCTTTGGGATTAAACGATGCTTTCAACCCGGAAAAAATCTCTGCGACTGTTTTGGCCATGATGAGTTCTCCTCAAGGGGAATGGGTTCAGAATGGTGAGTGGTGAGTGTTGAATCGTAAATGAATCAGTAGGGGCTGGTAAATAGCGAAAAATGAGTGGTTCGCTATTGCTTTGCCAGATGTCCAAACGCGGATGAGAATTAGCCGCCGATGCACGACATGGTGCGTTCCGGGGCAATAAAGTCCCGTGCGTTGATACGGTGTCCGGGTTCTTTCCGGAAAACAGCGGACTGAATGATGGTAATCAACTCATCTACGGTTGCACCGGCGCGCAACGGTTCGCGCAAGTCATACTCATGGAGTGAAAAGAGGCAGGTACGCAGCTTGCCATCCGATGTCAGGCGAATTCGGCTGCAGGCTCCGCAAAAAGGTTCTGTCACCGGTGCGATGATTCCAATTTCACCTGACACCCCGTCGGAAAAACGAAAACGCCGAGCGGTTTCACTGAGGTCTTTCCCTGCCACTGGAAGCAATGGAAATCGGGCCTGAATCCGGTCATAAACCTCACGGCCCGGCACGACCCGGTCACGGCTCCAGGCACCGGGGCCGTCAAGCGGCATGTACTCAATAAACCGGACATGCAATCCCCACAACCGGGCAAATTCGGCGAAATCTTCGATTTCATGGTCGTTGACGCCTCGAATCAAGACACAATTGACCTTGACTGGGGTCAGTCCTGCTTTTTGAGCCACATCAATGGATTCGATCACCCGAGGCAGGGCATTGATTTTGGTCAGGTTATGGAATCCTTGAGGATTCAGGGAATCAAGGCTGATGGTCACTCGTCGGAGTCCTGCCCGCACCAAGTCCGGTGTATGTTCTTTCAAATAATAGCCATTGGTGGTGAGTGCCAAATCCTGAACGTCGGGCAGCCCGGCCAAGTTTTCAATCAGGTTGACCACTCCACGTCGTAACAGGGCCTCTCCGCCTGTAATGCGCAGCTTGGTGATTCCCAGCCCGACAAAAATTTTGGTCAGTTGAAAAATTTCTTCAAAGGTCAGCAACTCGGATTTGGGTTTCCAGGCAAGACCTTCAATCGGCATACAATAACTGCACCGAAAGTTACAGCGGTCCGTGACTGAAATGCGCAAATCGTGGATGACCCGCCCGTGGCTGTCCTGTAGCGCTCCAAAAACGGAGGTTGATTCGGATTGGGTTGGCGAAGACAGCACAGGCAACGACATGGGAGTTTTGAGTTTTGAGTTTTGAGTTTTGAGTTTGTCCCAACCTGATTTCTGAACAGTTGAGCCAAGGGGTGGTGAGGTCATTTCAACTCGGAACTCGGAACCCAAAACTCAGAACTCAAAACTTCAGATTCAGACAATACTCAACAAATGGCCCATTTTCTCCTTCTTGGTGCGGAGATAATTGACCGCTGGTTCATAGGGTTTGGATTCAATCGGAACCCGTTCAATAATGTGGAATCCAGCTTCACGCAAAGCCGAAAGTTTTTCCGGATTGTTTGACATCAGGCGAATTTGGTTCAACCCCAGGTCCTGAAGGATTTCCGCGCATTGGGTATAGTCGCGCGAATCAACTTCCAGTCCCAGCCGCAGGTTGGCTTCGATGGTGTCAGCCCCTTGGTCTTGCAGGGCATAGGCTCGGATTTTATTTAGAATTCCAATCCCGCGCCCCTCCTGATGTTGATAAATAATCGCGCCATGCCCTTCGTGGGCCACCATTTCCATGGCGCGGGACAACTGCCGGCCACAATCACATTTGATGGAATGAAAGACATCACCGGTTAAGCATTGTGAGTGAATCCGAACCAGACTGGGGCGGTCCGGGCGCAGTTCGCCTTTGACCAGGGCCACAAATTCCTCATCACTGGTCAGGCTACGATACCCAATAATACGAAACACACCCATTTCCGTTGGTAAATTGGCTTCGGCAACACGCTCAACCGTTGCGTGTATGGCTCCATCTTGAATCGGTTGGATCATTTTTGGTAACTCCCGAAAACACTGTTCATCCGTCTTAGGCCGGAAAAAATTCTGAAAAACTGCTAAGGGGGATGGTCCATTGGCAATAGTACGGTTCATCCAGGCGGATGGCAAGATAAGCCCGCCGGGATTTCCCCGGCACCGTTCCGCCGTCATGCACGCAACCCGGTACCTCAGGGACTGTCAACCAGCTTTCGATTTGTCCGCGCGTAAGAGAGGGCTTGAAGGAATTGGGTAACTGATGGAAAGAATTGAGTGCCAGCCATCCGCAACCGGTTTCTTTGAGATTTTGTACTCCGTTGATTCATTTCCTCCTCAGTTTCGGGAGAAGCCGTCATTTTCATATGCGGCTTCTCCTTCTTTTTTGGCTTTTTGCCGAAACCTGACCGACGGGCTGCAACTGCCTGCCAAACCGCTTTTTCACGGGTTTCGGCCAGAATTTCCTTTCGTCGCTGATAATCAGCACACATCCGTTCGACTGATGCAACAATCGGGTCGTGCCAGTTATGCAGTTTGATGCCAATCTTGCAATTGCTGTGGGCGGCTTCAAGCAGACCGTACCCGCCATCATATTCAATGGCGAAAAGCAGCACGTTGTCGCCGGGTTTTAAGCCATTCAATCCGCCCACCCGGAGCCGGTCAAAGGGCTGCGGGTTGGGGTAATTGCGGGTTGGCAGGTGCCGGAAAATTCGTTTCACCCGAAGGGTTCCAACCATGACAAGCTGATTGGGCAACGATGCAACCGATTCCCGGTGAAGCGTTTCGACGGTTCCAGCCACAACCAGATACCAATCCATGTCAGGGATTGCTTGTGGCGGAGCCCAGTACATCCAGCCCAGGTACATTTCAATCGCAGGTTTTGCCTGCGGGACAGCTTCAAAGGCGGGCAATTCCAGCCCCGGCAGCAGGATTGCCTGACAAAGGAAGAAAAAAAGAGCACGGGCAAAAGCACCTGAAAAAACTGAACTGCCTTGCATAAGTGTCCCCACATCGCAAACTATTGGCTCTGGTTCCAACTCAAAACTCAAAACTCAAAACTCAAAACTCAAAACTATGTCCACCATTGTTGTTGTGCGAAAAGGAAAATCCGCTTGTATTGCCGCTGACACCTTGACGACGCTCGGCAGCTTGAAGTTGAGCCGGGCCTACACGAAAGGGCAGGAGAAAATCATCAAAGTTGACCAGACGTTCATTGGGTTGGCAGGCAGTGCCGCCCATAAACTGGTGTTGGAAAGTTATTTTTCCAATCCGGACGTTCCTCGTGACTTTAGCAGCCGGCTGGAGGTCTTTGAAACCTGGCGGGCACTGCATGCAGCCCTCAAAAATGATTATTTTCTGAATCCGAAAGAAGACGATGACGACCCCTATGAAAGCACGCACATGATGGCACTGGTGGCCAATGCACATGGTATTTTTTCCGTCTATGGTTTGCGCGAAGTGGATGACCTGACCCGGTTTTGGGCAATTGGTTCAGGCCGTGAGTATGCGCTTGGAGCCATGCAGGCAGTCTATGACCATGTTGACAGTGCTGAAGCCATAGCCCGGATTGGTGTTCAGGCGGCGGCTGATTTTGATGATGCAACGGCGCTGCCGCTTGTCTGTCGGACCATTGAGTTGAAAGAGGTTTAGGTACGTGCAATTCCATTGGGACTTCGCCATTCTTGATAAAGATCGAATCGTTCCGTTTCTGTGAGGCTGGAAAACAGGACTTGGCCGGCACGGTGAAGAGGAAATGGCAAATCACCCAGGGCAATTGCACTTACTTTTTCGCTTCCTTGGCGGCATTGATGGCTTCAACCAAGTCTTCAAATTCAAGGTGAACTGCATCCAGTGCTTTCAGAACGTCTTCGTCGTTGCCGGTTTGTTTGGCTGCCTTGACCAGGTCATCCACTGAGGCGTCGAGGAACCCAACCAGTTCCGTGACATTCTTCTTATGGTCTTCGTTCATTTTGGGTAACGGGGCTTTGACCACCCGTTTCTTGGCCTTGGCCAGTTCTGCCGCCCCTCGCCGAATGCGGCCTGCATCCTTTTGAGGGAGTGCTTCATGGACCAAAGGATGCAGAACATCATGAAAGGCGGCCAGTTCAACGGTCGGAAATTTTGATTCCTCAGCTTGTTTATGCTGGGGCAGAGGACGGGCCGTGACTTCAATGGTCATAAAAAACAGGCTCAAGGCAATCCCCACACAGGTTGCCCAGGCAAATGGGCGCGAAACAGCAGGAAACCAACGCAATTGAAGGGTCATGTTTTTTCCTCACCAGCAGGTTACAGATTTTGATTTCCAGGCTGAGGTTCGATTCCGGCAACCTGGAATTTGGTTTCTGCAACGGTTGAAATTTAATGGAATTAAAATTAGTCTGGCGACTCACAAAAAGGCAACCGCCGTCGGTTGTCACCCAGCCGTAAACGACGGACAAACGGTCAATTCAACTACGCCCCAGATTCCTCCGGAGGATGTCTGCCTTGTACCTGTCAGAAGCGGGTGCAGGGTTTCAAGAAATCTTATGCACAACAATCGGCTTCTTCGATTTTCACGCCTTTATTCACTGCTGTTTGCGGTTGTCTTCCTCGGTCTGTTTTCGCTGACGGTTTCAGCCGATGTCATCCGGTTAAAGAACGGCCAGACGATCACGGGAAAAATCGTCAGTTATAGCGACCGGAAATTCACCATTATTTACGAACGTTCCTCGCCTGACACCAAGGCTATCATTGCCCTGGATGATATTGACAGCGTTGAGTTTGACGGTCGCCCGCTGCCCACCTCCGGGTACAGCAGTACCTATGGGGGCACTGCTCCGTCCGGCGGACGGACGGAAACCACTCCGCCTCCGGTAACGACCAGCGAACCGCCGCCTTCCACGCATTCCGAACCGGTGACGCCCCCAACCACCACTCCGGACCGCGAACCGGCTCCGACTTCAACTCCAACAACAACGGAACCACCGCCGAGCAGTAGCGCAGTCCGGATTTTTAATGTCAGTGTGGTAGCGAAAGACGACTGGACTTCAACCAAAATTGAAATCCAAAAAGGGGACAAGGTGTCCATTTCAGCAAATGGAACCGTACGCTTGAGCGGGCGACTGGAGGCAACTCCGGAAGGAATCGAAGTGGATGACCGGAACAAGCTGATTCAGGACCGCCCCACCGGAGCACTGATTGCCGTTATCGGAGATGATAACGACGAGTTCATTTTCATTGGAAAAGCCCGCGAATTCACGGCTCTTCGCAGCGGAAAATTGTATTTAAGCGTCAATGAGGGTGATTTGTCGGATAACAGTGGAAGTTTTACCGCCCGCATTCAAATCGAGAAAAGATAGCTTTTTAAGGACTGAGGCAGAAAACAGGAATTTCGGTAAAACTCAGTCCTCAGTCCTCAGTCCTTGCCTAAAAGCCTTCCAGCATGGTTGACACTACGCTCCGGGCAAAGTCGCGGGCAATCCGGTCCACTGCCGGGTCTTCTTCATTGAAAAAAGAGCGCGGGTCTTCCGAAAGCTGATATTCGCCCCGGAACTGGAGTTTTCGGTCGTCAAATAAAATCCGGTTGGCCGTCTGGTCACGAAGTGTAATAGCCGTGGTAACTGTGATTTCAAAGACCCTGGTCCGGCCTTGATTGTCCACTAGCACATTGCGAAACCCAAAATTCCGTAAGCTTCCCGAAATCAATGCGTCTGCATGAACTGTATCGGTCGTGAGGGTGATGGGAAGCCCGCGCCGTAAAATCTCTTCCGCCAGGGCTTGGGTGAAACGTTGTTCAACCCGGTACCGCAGACTTTCATTGCGCAATGTCTGGACTGCCACGGTACGAATGTTTTTAGGAAATGACCCACCAAACCCGGCACGCTGGTACCCGCATGGGCCTGCCCCCAGGGTGAAACAGGCAAGCATTCCCCCTGCCAGACATAACCCCAATTTTCTGAAATAGTTGTGCTTCATACAATGCAATCGGTTGCCAAACAAACGACCTTTGCGCCGGGTCTGTTGAAATGGGTTAAAACCGAGGGCTGAGAACCGGATTGTCTCACCATTTCCTATTGGCATGGTTTGCAAGTCCGGTACTCAGCCCTTGGGTGGAAGTCCTTGGCTGATCTGTTATTGGGTAATGGTCGTGATGCTCGTGGCCGTGTTATTGGCCCGATTCAGGTCGCCACTTCCGCTGATGACTGTTGCTACGTTGGTGACGACTCCCGATGTCGTACCGGGAACCTTGGTCACAATGGTAATGGTGGCTGAACCACGAATCGGAATTGATCCCAGTGTGGCCGTCACCGTCGTGGCACCGTTGGCGGTTGCCATCGCCACCGAACCTTGGGTAACAGTGGCTGAATCGAAGGTAGTCAGGGCTGGCAAAAGGTCTGTAACCACAACATTGGTAGCCGGACCCGGACCAAAGTTGTTGACGGTGATGGTATAGGTCAAGGTTCCACCCGTCTTCACCGGATCCGGTGCATCGCTCATGTTGATGGCAAGCAGGCACTGGATATTCTCAACCGAAATATCACGCAGCACTTCGCCGTTTCCAATTGAACCCACAAGGGTTGCCGCACCAGTGGTGAGGTTGACCCGATAGAGATTGGAGGTCGTGCCGCCAGTCGGAACAGCGGCTGCAAAAGCAGCCCCATCCACCGTCGAGATGTCAAAACCAACTGCGTCCGAAGTATCAAAGCCAAGTGAGCCAACCGTGTTCAGTTTGCCATCATTCGGCGGATTCTGGATGACCAGAATATCAAGAGCAGAGTCAATGTCATACAACGTGGTTGCCGTAGTGCCGTTGAAGTTGTTGGTATAGGCGGAACCAACCACATTCGGAGTGGCTTTTTCGTTTTTGTCCCCGGCTGTGTACGCCAGTTTGGTATCAGTGGCGGCCACGCCACCGGTGTCCGGGTTCAGTCGCAGGTTTTGGGTTGTGTTGGAGGTCACGCGGATCCGATCCGGCACCGGGTTGAAGTCAAATCCAAAAGAAGCGCCGTCCAGTGCTGGGGTAAAGGCGGCTGAACCGACCTGACGCGCCACACCCGTGGCTTTATCAATCAGATATACACGGCTGCCGCTGCCCAGGCCATAAAGTTGGCCGGTTGCCGGGCGGAAGTCAATGCCCACCAGGTTTTCACCTGTTTGGAGCCCGGTTACTGGCAGCCGGTTCAAGATCACTCCGGGCTGTGCCCCGTCAAAAACGACGAGCTGATTGTTGTTGGTCAAACCATAGATGTTGACCCGTGGTGCCACCGAAATATCCCGAATCAGTTCGCCGCTGCTGACCGGACCGATGGAGCCAAGGAAGGCTGCCCGTCCCGTGCCCAGGTTGACACGATAGAGGCTGGAATTGGTTTCACCCGAAACGGTCAATGAGGCATAGGCTGTCCCATCCGTTGCAGCCACATCAAAGCCGGCAAGACCCGTTGTATTCACACCCAGAGAGCCAACCGTAAACAACTGGCCGGAGTTCGGGGAAATTGGTGCGCCGTCAAAGTCACCCATTCGAGCCACAATGTCGAGGGTGGAATCAATCACATACAAGGTGGTGGCAGGAGTGCCGTTGAAATTGTTGGTATAGGCTGCTGCAACCCCATTCGGATTCTGACCTGCATTTCGGTCACCGGCAGCATAGGCCAAGTTGGTATCGGTTCCGGCCACTGCGCCATTATTTGGGTTGAGCCGCAGGTTTTGGTCAGATTCGCTAAACACCCGAATCCGGTCCGGCACTGGGTTAAAATCAAATCCAAAATCGTTTCCAGTTAAAGCTGGTGTAAAAGGGGCGCTTCCTGCCGAAGTGGCAACGCCACTGGACGGGTTGATGATATAGACCCGACTGGTGCTGCCAAGGCCAAACAGTTGGCCGGTCGCAGGACGGAAATCAATGCCAAGCAGGTTTTCGTTGGCTTGCAAACCTGTAATGGCAACACGGGTTAGAATATTTTGAGGCGTATTGACGCTAAAGGTAAGCAGGCTGTTATTTGTGGTGAGCGCATACACGATGTCACCGTTGGCTGTTTGTTGCTGTGCCGCCGCACGATGTGCCACCAGTTTGGCTGGGGTGAGCGGTGCCAACGTTAATAGGCTGACCGCAAGAAAAAACAACAAGGTTCGAGCTACGTATTTCACGCTGTGAATCCTCCGGGTTGTGGTGGAAAGGTTGAGAGAGGGTTGCAATGGGTAAAAACCACAAATCACTGCTTGAATGCAACCGCCTTTTTTCAGAAATGAATGTTTTTCGGGTTTCCCACAGAAAGAATGAATCGCAAAAAGTCACTGGTTTGCGATTCATGGGGGAGAGAGGCCGGAATGTCAGCTTGTTACGAGAGTTGGAACCCCAGCGGATTGCTGCGGAGGAGGGCTCGCCCTGGCAGAGCCTGCTTGGCCTGATTGAAATTTCCAAATCAAATTCCGCTTGTGTGCAAAGCAAGTCGTGGATAGTATTCGCCGCACTTTTTTGAGCGCCATCCAAAGTTCTTTTCTGCGCGATTCTTCAGTCATCATCCATACTTTAGCTCATCGGCGTGCGGCTCAGGGAGCGGGTGGTTTCCGGCGTCTTGGGACACACGCAACGAAAGGATTTCGCGCCTATGAAAGTCTATAGCACCCAACAGATTCGCAATATCGGGCTGGCCGGGCACGGCCATTCCGGAAAAACCTCCCTCACCGCCGCTCTGCTTTTTGCGGCGGGAGCTACTCCGCGCCTGGGACGGGTTGACGACGGTTCGACAGTCACGGACTTCGATGAAATCGAAATCAGTCACAAAGTGTCTGTTTATACTTCTTTAGCCTATGCCGAATGGCGCGACCACAAAGTAAACCTGCTCGACACTCCCGGCTCCAATGCGTTTATTCTTGATGCCCGTCCGGGCCTCCGGGCGTGCGACGCCATGTTGTGTGTGGTGGATGCCAACCAGGGAGTCGGAGTCGGAACCGAAAAAGTGTGGGGATATGCCGATGAGTATGATCTCCCCCGCATAATTTTCATCAGCAAACTGGATAAGGACCAGACCAATTTTGAAGAATGTCTGGCTGCCATTAAGTCACAGTTGAGCCAAAACGCCACCGCTTTTCAGGTTCCCATTGGAGCTGAGAAGAATTTTCGCGGGTTTGTTGACCTGCTCACGATGAAGGCCCATGTCTTTGAAAAAGATGGCAGCGGCAAATTCACCGTGACCGACATTCCGGATGATGTCCGTGACGACGCGGAAGCCGCCCGTGAATCCCTGATCGAAAAAGTCGCTGAAAGTGATGATACCTCACTGGAAAAATTCTTTGCTGAAGGCACCCTTTCGGACGAAGAACTGCGGGCCGCGATTCCGGCTGCCATTCAATCGGGCAATCTGATGCCGGTGTTTCTCGGTTCAGCCACATTGAACATTGGCACACACGCCCTGCTGGACGCCATCACGGCTTTTGCTCCTTCACCGGCAGCCCGTGACCATTTCTCCGGCACCCATCCGGACGAAGGCTCCGAAGTGGTGCGCCATATCACCACCAGCGAGCCTTTTGCCGCTTTTGTCTTCAAAACCCTGATTGATCAATTCAACCGGATTACCTTGTGCAAGATTGTCTCAGGGGTGCTCAAGAGCGACTCCACAGTCTATAACATCACCCGCAACGCAATGGAAAAACTCGGCCCCGTACAAGTGGTGCAGGGCAAGCTACTGGATAAGGTCGCTGAAGCCTATCCGGGTGACATCATTGCGTTGACCAAGCTGAAAGACACGATGACGGGTGACACCTTCTGCGATAAAGCGGTTCCGGTCGTTTTTGCCCCGGTCAAATTCCCGGAAGCCGCGATTGCCTTTGCTTTGGAACCGAAATCCCGTGCCGACGAAGACAAGCTTTCAACCGCATTGGCCAAATTGTTGGAGCAGGACCAAGCCTTGCGCTATACCCGTGACCCCCAAACCAAAGAATTTTTGCTGGCAGGCAGTGGCCAGTTACATGTTGAAATCACGGTTGAGCGGTTGAAGAAACGCTATGGAGTGGATGTGGTCCTCCATCCACCGAAAGTTGCCTATCGGGAGACCTTCAAAGGACGGATTGAAGTTCAAGGCCGTCACAAGAAACAATCCGGCGGGCGCGGCCAGTTCGGTGATTGCAAATGTGTGTTTGAACCAGCCGGACGGGGTGAGGGCTTTAAGTTTATTGACAAAATCTTTGGCGGATCCATTCCCCAGAATTTCCGCCCGGCAATTGAAAAGGGAATCCTGGAGGCGGCTGAAAACGGTGCCTTGGCTGGTTACCCCATGGTGGATTTTCAGGTTGAACTGATTGACGGTTCCTACCACACGGTGGACTCGGATGAACTTTCTTTCAAAATGGCCGGACGGAAGGCATATCGGGCCGCCATGGAAAAAGCAAAACTGGTTTTGCTGGAACCGGTCATGCACGTTGAAGTGGTGGCACCCAACGAATTCTATGGAGACATCATCGGTGATTTAAACACCCGTCGGGGCCGGATTGAAGATTCCGAAACGAAAGGTTCACAGGTGGTTGTCAAAGCGTACGTGCCGCTTTCGGAAATGCTGAATTATGCCCCCCGGTTGAATTCGATTACCGGCGCACGGGGAAGCTACACGATGGAATTTGCGCGCTATGATGAGTCACCGGCTTCCATCGTGCAAAAGGTCGTGGCGGAATCACAGGCTTCCGGACGGCTGAAAGTTGCTGCCGAAGACTGATTTTTCAATTTGCGATTGCTCATTTTCCATTCACTGTTCCAGCCACAGCGAGGGCAAGTTGGATCCTTCCACCTGACAGCGAATGGCAAACGGGCAATCGCAAATGTACTACCCCATATCGTGTAACCCTGATTTTTTGCTACACCATACCGCCAGTGACAACATCCCCAGCTTCTCTGGCAATCCAAACACCTCCACCGTCCTCATACATTTTCAACAAAACTTAAAAGCACAGTAACTTATTGAGAAACAAGTGGTTTTCACTTGGGTGGTTTCAATTTGGAAACTTTTTCTCCGCATTTGCGACCGCGTTCAGGTCTTTCGGCACGAGGCTTGCCCATTGTCTCAGCGTCACACGATTTTCAGCACACAATCGAATCATTCAATCGGAGGAAAAAAATATGAACCAGGCTCTGCACACTGACGTGAATATCACCATTACAGACAATCAACTGGAAACCGTTCTGGAAACCCTCGAACTTGATGAAGAGCCTGAGGCCGATATGGTTGCCGAACCACAAGCCGCCACTTTTAAAATCCCCGAATTTGAAGACGAAACGGAAGCTGCCCCAACAACGGCTGCACCGGAAACCCTGGATGAGTTGTATCGGCTGCATTACCGGCGCGTGTACAGTTTGTGTCTGCGGATGACTTCAAACACGGCTGATGCCGAAGATTTGGCACATGATGTTTTTATTCAATTGCACCGCAAATTGAGCAGCTTTCGGGGAGAATCGGCTTTTACCACCTGGCTGCACCGCATTACTGTCAACCAAGTGCTGATGCACTTCCGCAAGAAATCCTATCGTTCCGAAACTGTCACCGACGATGGGGAAATGCCGGATGTGGTCGTTCCGTCAAGCCGGAAACCTTCATCCATGCCGATTATTGACCGGATTGCTCTGTTGGCTGCGGTTGAACAGCTTCCCCGTGGCTACCGAACGGTTTTCATCATGCATGATCTGCAAGGCTACGAACACGAGGAAATCGGACAAATCCTCAAGGTCAGTGCCGGGACCTCCAAATCGCAATTGCACAAAGCCCGGATGCGGCTGCGAACCCTGCTGCTGCAACGGGCTGGCGAGACAGCGGAAAATATGGTGGGAACCGAATCGGGACTGGAAGCAGCGGCCTAACTTTTAATATCCAAAAACTTCGCAACCAACCCGAAAGGTGTTGCAATGGGCTTCCACCGTATCATCGGTGGGAATGGCGTACCCTCCCGAAAGTGTAATTGTGACAGGGACTCCGGCACGCTGACAGGCTTTGAAAACAAGCCGGTCACGTTCCCGGAGTCCTCTTATTGTCAGGGCCAGTTTGCCAAAGCGGTCTTTATAATATGGATCCACTCCTGCCAGATAAAAGACCAAGTCCGGCTTAAAACAACTGAAAATCTGTTCCAGGGAAGCTTCAAGTAGCTTCAGGTATGGTTCGTCGGTGGTTCCATCCGGCAGTTCGACATCCAGAGTGCTCGTCAGCTTCCGCAGAGGATAGTTATTTGCTCCGTGCATGGAAAAAGTAAACACTTCTGCTTCACCAGCAAAGATGGCGGCATTGCCATTTCCCTGATGCACATCGCAGTCAATCAGGGCCACCCGTTCAACATCCCCTTCACGTTGCAGCACCCGAACTGCCACCGCAATGTCATTCAGAACACAAAATCCTTCACCATGGTCGGGAAAGGCATGATGGGTTCCTCCTGCAATATTGCCGGCAATCCCTTCGGCCAACGCATAACGGGCAGCATTGAGTGTTCCCTGAGTGGCCAGTTGAGACCGGCGCACCAAAGCTGGAGACCAGGGCAGGCCAAGTTTGCGAATTTCCTGGGAGGTTAATTGTCCTTGGGAAAGCCGGGTCCAATAATCGCGGGTATGAACCAGCAGAATATCCTCCGGTCGGGCCAAGTCAGGCTCAATCACACGGGATGAATGGATGGTTCCCTCAGCCAGTAATTGCTGGTGAATCAGGGGAAATTTGTGCATCGGAAAAACATGAGTTTCTCCGATTTCGACAAAATAGCCGGTTGCGTAGGAAACAAACATGTGTGGGGCTGGAGGGGAAGGTGCGGGGTCTGGGAAAGAAAATCTTTCAGCAGGGCAGTGTGTTTCCCCGCATCCAGCCCCCTGAACCCCTATTTCGGGTCACCCGTCTTTTTCAGAACACTGTCGAGCAAATCGGCATATTCGGAACTGCGTTCAGCAATTTTGGCGTCAAGCTGGTCAATCCGGCCCTGAGCCTGAAAGAGTTCGTCGCTGATATTGAGTGCTGCCAAAATCGCCACTCGCAGGGTGTCAACCGTATGGGTCGCCTGCGCCACCTCGCGCATTTTTTGATCAACGTAGGTCGCCAGTTTTTTAATGTAAGCGCTGTTTCCACCCCGAATTGTGTAAGTCTGATTATAAATACGAACATCCACCGTCTGGGAGACAGGGTTGTTTTTCGAGTCGCCGGATGTCGCCATACCGTGTGTAGCCTCCGTTTTACCGATTTCAAAGCCCTTATTTTCAAGGTTCGGCAATCAGGTATTGATTTGCCTGTTGAAATCGAATTTGTTTCCCTGGAATGTTACATTCGCTTGGCGGATTCAGCCATTTCAGGATCAACAATGGCGATAGCGTCAAGCATCGCCTCAACCTTGAGTTTAATCGTGTCCCGCTCGCTCATCATTTGTTCGATACGGTCTTTCAAGCGGTCGTTCTCATCGCTTAAAAAGGTAACTTCCCGTCGCAAGGAAAGCATCTCCCGTTCAAGATTTTCTTTTTCCTGACGCAGAGATTTTATTTGTTCAACAATCCGATATAACTTGTCTTCAAGGTGATTGAACTTTTCCATGCCAGTAAATGCCGTCACGATGAGCCCTCCCCCCCAGGATCGTTCGTTCGTGAATTGAGAATTGAGAATTGAGAATTGAGAGAGAACCACCATTTCCAAACGAAGTTCAGCTCTCAACTTACCTGGGTTGCATTCTCAATTCTCAATTCTCAATTCTCAATTCTCAAATTTTTTCTTGTTAGCGGATTTCTGCTCCAAACCGGGACTGTAACAAGGACGTTACCTGCCCATGCTGCTGGCTGACTTCCTCGTCTGTCAAGGTGCGATCTTCCAAACGATAGACTAAATTCAGCATGAGCGAGTGTTTTCCGGCTGGAATTTGTTTTCCCGTGAAAACCTCCCGTAAATTGACCGCCTTCAATGCCGGAAGTCCCAGGTTAAAGACCTCGGTCCGAATGGTGGCAAAGGCAATATCCGTATCGAAAAACGCCGAAATATCACGCTCCACGGTAGGGAACTTGGGCAATGGACGATAGGGTTTGAAGGTCTGCGGACGCTCCAACAGGGCAGGCAGGTTTAGTTCCGCCACAAACACCGGTTGTTTGAACCGATACAGTTCGGCTGCTTTCAGGCTGACACGGCCAACCCAGCCGACCGGAGCCCCTTCCAGCAGGACTTGGGCGGTCTGCCCGGTGAAAAAGAGCCCAGGCAGGTCACCTTCGGGCACGACAAACGCCGCCGTGTCAATTTGCAGCGCCTCAAGCATCCGTTCCAACACACCTTTCAATGTGTAGAATGATTCCATGCGTGCCGAGGTGCTCCAGTCATCCACTGTTGGTGAACCAGTGATTGCCAGCGCAATCTGTTCCCGTTCTTCAAATCCTTTGGTCGTTCCCAAAAAGATTTTGCCAACCTCAAACAAACGCAGATTGGCTGTCCCATAGTTGAAGTTATGGGCCACTGCATTGAGCAGTCCCGGCAAGAGGGTTGTGCGCATCCGACCCTCGTGTTTATCGAGCGGGTTGAGCACCAGCAATCCCTCTTGGGAACTGACCAGACTCAGTTTGGCTTCGTTCATCCAGCTAAAAGAGATGGCTTCGGAAAAACCCTGTCCAGTCAACGTCTGCCGAATCCGACGACGTTCAGATTCACCTGGGAGGTAACTGCCAGCTCCACCCCAGCCGGGAAGGGTGGTCGGAATAGCATCATAGCCAACCAGCCGTACCACTTCTTCAATCAGGTCTTCTTCGATATTGACATCCCGCCGGTAACTGGGAGCCACTGCCCGCCAGGCTTCGCCCTGGGCCACGGTTTCAAGCGTAAATCCGAGAGATGTCAAAATGGAAACAACCCGTTCCGGTTCCACTTCAACTCCGGTCAGGGCCGCAATCCGTTCGTGGCGCAGCATAATCGGGGAACGCGCCTGTGGTTGGGGATAGACATCAATCACCCCGGCCAGGATTTCCCCTCCGGCTACTTCCTGAATCAACTGGGCGCAACGATTGAGTGCCGTCACCACCATTTCACAATCAGCCCCGCGTTCGAACCGGTGCGAAGCTTCCGTGTGCAGTTCGAGCGCACGAGCCGTCCGTCGGACCTGATTGGGTTCAAAATAGGCACTTTCGAGCAACACATTGACTGTTGTATCGGAAATCTCGCTGTCCCCGCCACCCATAATGCCGCCCATGGCCACTGCCTCTTTGGCATCCGCAATCACCAACATGGAAGGATTGAGCGTGCGGTCATTGCCATCAAGCGTTGTCAGAGGTTCCGCTTCGCGGGCCGTCCGGACAATAATGTGGTGGTCGGTGACTTTGTCATAATCAAAGGCATGGAGCGGGTGTCCCAATTCAAGGAGGACGAAATTCGTGACATCCACCACATTGCTGATGCTGCGTTGACCAACCGCTTCCAGCCGTTTCACCAGCCAATCAGGTGAAGGGCCAACCTTGATGCCGCGAATCACCCGAGCAGTGTAGCGTGGGCACAAGTCCGGAGCTTCAATCGTGACCCGGGCGGCTTCTGCTGTCGGGGCCGTCACTTCTGCGAAAGCGATGGCCGGCAGCTTCACCGTGGTTCCGCAAATGGCGGCTGCCTCACGGGCAATACCAACATGTGACAGCGCATCCGGACGATTGGAAGTCAAATCGAAATCCAAAACAAAATCATCACCCTGCGGGTCAACTGAATCCACTGCCAGTCCCACACAAGTCAGTTTTTCAGCCAGTTCACGTGGCGAAAGTGAGGTTTCAACGTATTGACGAAGCCAGTTGTAGCTAATTTTCATAAGAGGATTCAGGGTTCAGGATTCAGGGTTCAGGGTTCAAAAAGTTGAGGTGTGGAATCAATCAAGTGGATTGAATTTCAAACCCTGAACCCTGAACCCTGAACCCTGAACCCGATTAGTTGAATTGCTGCAAAAATCGCAAGTCGTTGATGAAGTAGTTCCGAATATTGTCAATGCCGTAAAGCATGGCTGTCATCCGGTCAATGCCAAAGCCGAAGGCAAAACCGGAATAGGTGGTAGGGTCAATGCCGCAGGCCTTCAGGACATTCGGATGCACCATTCCGGAACCACCCAGTTCAATCCAGCCGGAGTGTTTGCAGACCCGGCAGCCGGAACCACCACAGAAAATGCATTGAAAGTCGGTTTCCGCGCCCGGTTCCACAAATGGAAAGTAACTGGGGCGGAAGCGGAGCGTGACCGGGCGCTCAAACAGTTTTTCCAGAAAGACCTGAAGTGTGCCTTTCAAATCACCCATGGTAATGCCGGGACCGACATTGAGCCCTTCCACCTGAAAGAACATAGGATTATGGGTATCGTCCGGTGTGTCCCGGCGGAAAACCCGACCCGGCGCAATCACCCGCAAGGGCGGTGTGCGCCGTTGCATGGCATGGATTTGAACGTTCGATGTCTGCGAGCGGAGCGCCATTTCCGGAGTCACATAGAAGGTGTCCTGTGATTCACGGGCCGGATGATGGGCCGGGATATTGAGCGCATCGAAGTTGTAAAAGGTCGTGTCAATTTCCGGACCGTCTTCGACGCTGTAGCCCATGGCCACAAAAATGTCCTCGATTTTTTGCCGGATGCGGGAAATCGGATGCAACCGGCCCAAAGGCATGGCCAAACCAGGGAGCGTCACATCAATCCGCTCCCGGCGGAGCATTTCCCCTACCTCAAACGCTTTGACCGCAGCCTCCACTTCACTCAGGTGGGTTTCAATCTGACCTCTGAAAGCGTTCAATTGAGCCCCACGTTGCGGGCGCTCCTCTGCGGGAAGTTTTCCCAACTCTTTCAGTTTCAGGGTGATGACCCCGTTTTTACGGGAAAGCCAGAAGTCGGAAATCTTCTGGAACAGTTCCCGGACGGTCGAGAGACTGTCTTCAGTCGCCAATTCCGGCAGTTCCAGTCCGGGAAATTCCGTTTGGAACAGGCTGATGAGCTGCACGTGGCAGTTCAGAATTTGTGCGCGCAATGCTTTCAGTTTTTCTTTCATGAGACAATCGCAGGGAGAATTGAGAATTGAGAATTGAGAATTGAGAATTGGGAATTAAAGCCTGCCGGTTTTACTTCAACTTGATGCAGCGAGAGCAAAAAAACGCTGGAGGATTTCACTCTCAATTCTCAATTCTCAATTCTCAATTACAAAAGTTCTTCATACATATTGTAATGCGATTCGGTCATTCCCAATCGCTCGTAGGTCTGTTGGGCAATCCGGTTTTCCTTCTCCACATAGAGGCGGAACCCACAGACATTCTTTTCTGCTGCCAGTTCCTTCACAAAAGCGTAGAGTCGGCGATAGAGGCCCATGCGGCGAAATTCCGGCTTGATATAAACGCTTTGTATCCACCAGAACAGACCGTTCCGCCAATCGCTCCATTCAAATGTCACCATCAACCCGCCTGCCACCGCTCCGTTCACTTCGGCCACGATATAAAAACCGTACTGTGGGTGGGCCAGCAAATTGGCGACTCCGGCGGAAATAATTTCCGGAGCCAATTCTTTCCCTTCGGTTTCCTGGGCCATTGCCTGATTAAAAGCAATGAGGGCTTCACAATCACTATCGGTTGCACGGCGGAGCGTGATTTCAGGGTTCATAGAATTTCGGAATTCAAGGTTCAAGGATGATGTTCCTGAAGGCATTCAATCAGAATTGTGCCGTTGAACCCTGGAGAGAACAGAAACGGCGAACGGCTGGGACGCCATTCGCCGTAATAAATGAATGCTGCTTGATAAAACTGTCTTAGGCTGCTGCGCCGGAAAGCGCTTTTTTCGCCTGGCTGGTCAATTCAGCAAAAGCTGCCGCATCATTGACCGCCAAATCGGCCAGCATTTTGCGGTCCAAATTGATTCCGGCCACTTTTAATCCATGCATGAACTGGCTGTAGCTGATTCCATGAGTGCGTGCCGCCGCACCAATGCGGACAATCCACAGGCTGCGGAAGTCACGCTTTTTGATTTTACGACCTTTATATGCAAATTTTAGAGCACGCTCGACCGACTCCTTCGCGGAACGGTACAATTTGCTCTTTGTCATTTTGTAGCCCTTCGCCAGGCTCAAAATCTTTTTCCGCCTTTGCAGGCGCTTATTCCCACGCTTCGCACGAGGCATAACATTCTTCCTTTCAAACTAAAATTTTAAGCTTTGAGTTTTAAGTTTTGAATTTTGATTCCACAGCAGGCATTCAAAACCCAAAATTCAAAATTCAAAATTGATTACTTGCGGCCATATGGCAGCATTCGGTTAATCCGCGCCTCGTCGGCAGTTGAAACCATAACATCCAAATCCAACAGCCGTTTCCGTTTGGCTGTTTTTTTGGTCAGAATATGGCGGGCATGAGAATGACCGCGCTTGATCTTTCCGGTGGCAGTGGTACGAAACCGCTTCGCTGCACCTTTGTGGGTTTTGAGTTTCGGCATATTTGAACTCCAGCATACAAGGACCGCACGGCCCAGGGATTTTTTAAGATTCAGGATTCAGGGTTCAGGGTTCAGGGTTTTATCTTTTGGTAGATTTTGATGAAAACCCTGAACCCTGAACCTTGAACTCTGAACCCTCTGTTTTACTTTTTCGGAGAAAAAATCGTAAACATTGTCATTCCTTCCATTTTTGGCCTGACTTCGACAATGGCGACTCCGGATAAATCTTTTTCCAATCGAACGAGCAACTGTTCACCCAGTTCACGGTGCGTGATTTCGCGCCCGACGAAACGAACTGAAGCCTTGACTTTGTCGCCATCCTGCAAACTCCGGATGGCATTGTTTTTCTTGAACTCGTAGTCGTGTTCGCCAACGCTTGGTCGGAACTTGATTTCCTTGACGACGATGACCTGCTGCTTCTTTTTGGATTCGTGAGCTTTTTTCTTCTGTTCGTACTGCCATTTCCCGAAATTGATGATGCGACAGACAGGCGGATTCGCCTGGGCTGCCACTTCGACCAAATCGAGTCCTTTTTCCCGTGCAATGACCAGCGCCTGTTGGGGCGACATGATGCCCAATTGGGCACCATCTTCGTCAATCACACGCACTTCACGCGCTCGGATACGTTCATTGATGGGGACTTGCGGGCCACGGTCGCGTCCACCGCGATCACCCGGTCTTCCTCCGCGATTGAATGGGCTACTGATGTTCGTTCCTCCTTTGTTGTGGCGCGTGTCCGCCAGGCCCACGGCCAAGGGTTCAGGGTTCAGAGTTCAGGGTTCAGGGTTTTCTGTCAGGAGTGGAGGATTTCTTCAAACCCTGAACCCTGAACCCCGAACCCTGAACCCTGTTTATGGGGTAATCGCTCGATTACGCACTTCCTCCAGTGCTTTGGCGGTAAATTCCTCGACCGTCATGGTGCCGATGTCGCCTTGAGCGCGGGTCCGCACGGCAACTTTGCCTTCCTCGGCTTCCCGGTCACCCACCACCAGCATGTAGGGAATTTTTTGCAACTGCGCATTGCGAATCTTGGCTCCGATTTTATCGCCATGCAGGTCGGTCTCGACCCGCAAGCCGGCTTTCTGCAGCGCGATTGCCGTTGCTTTGGCAAAAGCGTTGACCCGGTCGGTAATCGGCAACACGATGGCCTGGACTGGAGAGAGCCAGAGCGGAAACCGTCCGCCAAAATGCTCCACCAGCACACCAAAGAAACGGTCCAGCGAACCCAAAATTGCCCGGTGGACCATAATCGGCGTATGGGGCTGGTTGTCGGACCCGACATATTCGAGTTTGAAGCGACGGGGCAGATTGAAATCCACTTGAATGGTTGCCAGTTGCCACGTCCGTTTGATGGCATCCACCACTTTTACGTCAATTTTCGGCCCGTAGAAAGCGGCTTCCCCTTCGACCCGGACATAAGGCAGACCAACCTGATTGAGTGCATCGGTCAAGGCTTTTTCAGCCACTTCCCAGACTTCGTCCTCGCCCAGGTACTTTTTGGCGCTTTTTTCCGCATCCCGCACCGAGAGTTCGACTTTGAAATCAAAACCGAAAACCGTATAGATGTTCTGGGCAAACTCGACGCATTTTACAATTTCCGGCAGCAGCGTTTCCGGGGTGCAAAACAGGTGGGCGTCATCCTGCGTGAAACCCCGGACCCGTAACAGACCATGCTGTACGCCGGAACGTTCGTAACGATAGACCGTTCCCATTTCGGCATAGCGTTGCGGCAGGTCGCGGTAACTGCGCGGTTGTGACTTGTAAATCTGGATGTGCATCGGACAGTTCATCGGTTTCAGCCGATATTCGTCCGAGCCTGCCGGTCCTTTGGTTTCCTCTTCCGCCTCAAACTGCATGACGGGGAACATGCTTTCAGCGTAATTTTCCTCATGCCCCGAAATCCGCCAGAGCGCCCGCGAAGCCACATGGGGGGTTTTGACCAGACTGTACTCTTGGGCGAGCAACTCATTGAAGACATATTCCTGCAACAGGTGCAGAATCAGCCCGCCTTTGGGATGGTAGAGCGGCAGCCCCGAACCGACGACTTCGCTAAAACTGAACAGGTCCAGTTCTTTCCCAACCCGGCGGTGGTCGCGTTTGGCTGCTTCTTCGCGCTGCTTCAACCATTCGTCCAGTTCTTCCTGGGAGAAAAACGACGTGCCGTAAATGCGCTGCATCTGCGGGCCTTTTTCATCACCCAGCCAATAGGCACCAGCGACTGAAAGCAGTTTGACGGCTTTGATTTTTGAGGTGTTGGGCAAGTGTGGACCCCGGCAGAAATCAATAAACTGGTCGCCCAACGTGTAGAAACTCGGATTTTCGCCCCCTTTTTCGCTGATGAAATAACATTTCAGTTCATCGGCGCTAAACCGCTGCAAGGCTTCCTCGCGGGTAATTTCAACCCGTTCATACTTGAGGTTGCGCTTGATAAGCTCGCGCATCTTTTTCTCAATGCGGGTCAAATCATCAGGGGTAAAGTTTTGGGCTTGCAGAAAATCGTAATAAAATCCGCCTTTCGGGTCGTCATGGAGGGCCGGGCCGGCTCCCAGTTTGGTGCCGGGAAAGAGTTCCAGAACAGCCGCTGCCAGCAGGTGAGCCGTCGAATGGTGATAGATTTCAAGGGCTTCAGGGGATGTGGTGGTGATGGGTTCAACCGTGTCGGTTTCTGTCACCGGGCGTGACAAATCAGCTACTTCGCCGTTGATACGGGCGGCCAAGGCACGCTTGGCCACCTCCCGGTCACGTTCGTTGAGCACATGAAAAGCAGTGCGAACGCTCGGAGACACGTTGCTTGCGGAATCCATAAACCTTCCCTCAGTAACCCGAAACACAAACCGCCAAAGCGAAAACACAGCTTTGGCCCAAGTGCCTCAAGGCGGAAAAATTCCCGATCAAAACTCTCGAAAGAAAGAATCCAGCTTTACGGTAAGATTCCCAATCAGCGTCTCAAGGGCTGACTAACGCGCACATGCTGCCCGGCTAGGGGATTGGCATCTGACTTGAAGCGTCGGTCAAGGGGGTCCGCAAAGTGAAACCGTCAGGCGGTTGTGTGAGGTGCGGAGCGGTGCGCGCGAAACCCGGTTTTCGGAAATCAAACGCAAACCTTGAGAACTTCCGGAGCTGACCTGAGAATGAACAAAAACTAAATGGTAGACGCGCGCGGATTTGAACCGCGGACCCCTACCGTGTCAAGGTAGTGCTCTACCCCTGAGCTACGCGTCTACAATGGGTTGTTCAATTGTTTTCCTTCCAAAAAAAGACCTTCTTAAAAGGAACGCGCAGGGTAGCAAAGACATGTCGGAACTGTCAAGCCTCAGTTTTTAGAGGCTGACGGGTGATTTGGTCCGTTACTGCTGCCAAAATCCAGGAGCGCGCGGCAATTTCCCGATCCGTTTGACCCCAAAGTAAATGAGATGTAAACTGCCGACTGGCTACTTTGCATTTTCTTTGAGGGAAAACCGCCTGATCCGCGCAATTGCCTCCGAAGAGTTTTGTGCAAGCCAGCCAGTTTCACTTCTTATGTACCAAGCCAAGCACAAGTTATCTGGCATTTTCTGCATAGGCCGACGTGTCTGTGCGATACCCCAAGGAGGTTCGTGTGGGATTTCAAGTTGGTGACAAAGTCATTTACCCCAACCACGGCATTGGCGTAGTCGAAGCCATCAATCATAGAGTCTTCGAAGGCACTTCTATCGAGTTTTATCAACTGCGGTTACATGAAAACAACACAACCGTGAACGTTCCGGTGGCAAAAGTTGATGAGATTGGGATTCGCCCGCTCATTCAGGGACTGGAATGCGAACGGCTCATGAAATTACTGGCGTCCAATTTTTCAACGCCCCCGTCAGACTGGAAAGACCGGTTTAAGGAATTTTCCGACAAGATGCGCACCGGCGATATTTTTAGCGTGGCTGAAATTTTGAAGCATCTGACCTATCTCAGTCAGTTCAAGCCGCTTTCCTTCCGTGAAAAGCGGATGCTTGAACGGGCCCGCTTCCTGGTGGTAAGCGAACTGGCCATGGTTTCCAACAAAACCGAGGAAAAAGTCACGGAAATTGTTGAATCGGCGCTCAAGAAAGCCTGTGTCAAACATGAAAAGGCGGCCACGACGGGACGTGCCGCGGTGGCCGCGGTCTAACCCGGTTTCCGCAGCTTTTGGGTAAGCTGCGCCTACCAACGCGCGATGAGCGATTCCTTTATAATTGGTATAAAGCTTGTGAGCGTTGGCGGACTCGTGTTCGCCAACGCTTTCTTTGTGGCGGCTGAATTTGCTTTGGTGGCAGTCCGCCGGTCACGTATTTCCACCCTGGCTGAAAGCGGGAACCCACGGGCCGTAGTGGCATTGCGGGTGCTTGACAATCTGGATGCGGTTATTTCAGCCACCCAGTTTGGCATCACTCTGGCCAGTCTGGCGTTGGGCTGGATTGGCGAAGAAACCATGTCGCACCTCTTTGAGCCGGTCTTTCACGCCATTATTCCGGCTTCCTTTCCGGCCACACTTTCGGCCCATGCCTTTTCGGTGGCGATTGCCTTTGCGCTCATCACCTTTTTACATATTGTGCTGGGGGAGTTGGCCCCCAAGTCGATTGCCCTTGAACGAGCCGAAAACGTGGCTTTGTTTGTGGCCCGCCCGTTGGAGCTTTTCTATCACGCCTTCAAGCCGTTTATCTGGCTGCTCAATAAATCAGGCAATGCAGTGTTGCGACTGATTGGGTTTCATGGAGCTGCCGGGGAGCACCAGCAAGCCTATACGGAAGAAGAAATCCGCCAACTGGTTTCCCTCAGCCATCTCAGCGGCCACCTCAATGCCGACGAGCGGGAACTGATTCATAATGTTTTTAACTTCACCAGCCTCAGTGTGCGGGAAGTCATGTCCCCGCGTCCCACCATCATGTCGGTTGAGTTAGGGGCATCGTTTGACCAACTGGTGCAGGCGTTTCGGGAGTCCGGCTATTCGCGGCTGCCGGTTTATGAAAAAAATCCCGATAACATTATTGGTGTGGTCCATAGCAAAGACCTGTTTAAGCATATTGCCCGGTCTAAAAACTTCACCCTGAAATCCATTTTGCGCAAACCGGTTTTCATACCGGATACGGCTTCGCTGGATGCCGCCCTGCGCCAGTTGCGGACTGCCAAATCCCCCTTGGCCTTTGTGGTGGATGAGCATGGCAGCGTCGAAGGCATCGTCACCATTGAGGACCTGTTGGAGGAAATCGTTGGGGAAATCCATGATGAACACGACGTGGAAAGCGAAGAAGCCGTCTATTGGCCACAGGAAGACGGGTCCGTGCTCTTCGATGGCCGGATTTCCATCCGCGAAGCCAATCGGAAACTCGAATTAAACCTGCCGGAATCGGACGATTACGCCACTCTTGCCGGTTTTCTCATGACCCAGGCCGGAAAACTGCTCACCCAAAACGAAACCATTGCCTATCAGGAAATTGTCTTTACCGTCGAAGGTGTCGAGGGCCGTCGGATTACCCGCGTCCGCATGCGCCGGGCTGAAACAGCGGAGAATTCGCTGGCCCAGGCAGAAACCCCCTAGTTTTGAGTTCCGCCTTCAGGTGGCTGTTTTGAGTTCCGCCTTCAGGCGGCTGGTTTCCTTCAACTGGCTTTGTATTTCCCCGCTGAAAGGGAGTTTTCAGGACCGGTTTGGAACATGGCTGGCAAATTTCCTCCCAGCCAGCCACCAGCCACCAGCCCCATGACAGCCCCGCCATAGACCCCCATCATGTCAGCCACGTCACGAGGATTCATCTGTCGTGGGCAACACATTTCCAGCAATGAAAAATCACCGTCTGTCAGAACCGGGCGTGGCTCCAAAAATTCCATCAAGGTCAAGCCAAAAACGGCTCCCAATCCCAAACCGGTCAGTATGCAGAAGGCACTCCAGTTCATTGGAAGGAATTGAAGCAAGTGCGACAGGGTGTTGCCAAAAAGCTTGGAATTCATGGGGAAACCTCATTTGGATAATTCGGAAAGAAGTCTTCCCATAAGACACCGAAACCCTGTTTTTTGAGCCCGTGAAAAATCAGTTTTTTCCAGGGTTCGAAAATCGTGCGGACAGGAATCTTTTTTAAATCAGTAACTTGCAACCTTTTTGGATGTGCTTGGTCAATCGCTATGGCTCGAAAAAAGGCCTGTTTTCCACGCAGATTTTTATAGTGGGCATCAATCACATTTCCGTCAGCTACAACCAAAATGACTTCACCACAGGAATACCGCAATGAAACAGTAACGTTCTTTCTCCCGATACAGAAAATCTGAACCACATCTACCAGTGCAAGTTCATTCACATCTACCATTAGACTCCATCCTTTCCAATTCGCAAGAGATGGGAAGCCAGCGAATCAAACCTGTCAAAACCGCTCAAAAAGGAACTGACGAAGCGGACCCGCTCGGCCAGCGTGCCGCGCACGCTCACAAACGGGATTTTCCGTTGAATCAAATCGGCGCGAATCTGTTTTTGAAAGAGGGTCCGGTTGGCTGCGCCGGAGCGGTCCCAGGTGTCGTCATAAGGAATATCGTCTTCACAAAGGAAAAACACATCGTAGCGCCGCAGGGTTTCGTCAGCCAGTGCCGCCAGGCGTGGATGTGTGGCTCCGTGGTAATAGAGCGCAAACTGATAGGTTGTGGTGGCGTCCGTATCCACCAACAGAAAGCGATTGGCTTCCAGCACAAGTTTGTCTTCGCGGACGCGGTGGCCTTCGGCGATTTCAACCAGTTGTTCCGGCGTCAGGCGGCGGTCGGATTGATGCTGGTCCCAATATTCGCGGCCATATTCGGGCATCCAGACCGTCTGAAGCTCCGCTGCCAGTTGGGCGGCCAGCGTTGTTTTCCCGGTTGAAGGAGCCCCCAGAAAGACGACCTTGGCAACCAAATCCCGATACACGACCGGGGCAAGGAATTCACGGCAGGCATAAGGATTCTGACGAATCATGGTTCCCGAAACGGGAATCCGGCTGCGGTCGGGGTCCACCCGGCAATCCAACGCTCCCAAAGCCCGGCTCACATGGTCGCCGTAAAATTCGCTCGAATAAAAATGGGTGACCTGTCTTCCGGCCAGTTTCTGCAAAATGTAGGCGTCGTGCTGGCGGGTGATTTCCGGAGCCGAGCCGGTTTCAGTCGGTCCGTCCCAGGCTGCGATGATTTCCACTGCCGGATAAAGTTGGCGAATCCAGTTGGCCCGCACCGGCAGCGGGCAGGAGGTGACTTCCGGCGCATCATAAAGGAGCACCAGCACATGGTCGGTTTCAGCCAAGGCCCGTTCAATCACGGACTGATGTCCCCGATGAAGCGGCGCAAATTTGCCAAGCGTCATGCCGATGTTCATACAACCACGGGTTCGTCGGCTGCGGCCAGCCATGATTTTCGCCACGCCAGCCACCCGGAAATAGCCAAAACCAAAAAAACAGCATAAAGCCCGGTCGTCACATAGAGTTTTTTGGAGGCGTAAACACCGACCGCCACACAGTCAACTGCAATCCAAAACCACCAGGATTCGAGTTTTTTGTGAGCCATCAGCCACTGTGCCACCAGGCTGGCCACGGCAATAAAGGCATCCCAGTACGGGGCGGCGGCGTCCGTGTAGGTCGCCATGCCATATCCCCACAGTGCCGACCCAGTCAGGGCAAATATCCACCAGCCCAAGGTCTGGACAGCAGGCTGAGTGGTCATCGGCAGTTCCGTCCGTTCGGCTCCGCCGTACAGCCAGTGATACCAGCCATAAAGCTGCATAAAAATGTAGACCACCTGCAAGACAAGGTCCGAATAGAGTTTGGCTTCATAAAACACAACCACATAGAGCACGACTGAAACCAGCCCCGTCGGCCAGCACCAAATATGTTGACGGACTGTCAGCCACACACAGATTAAACCAAAAATCGTGCCTGGAATTTCAAACCAAAGGGAATTCATCGGCTGTTCCAATTCATTGCACTGAAGGAATGAGCCACAGCATACACAAATTGAAGGGTTTCACGAATGGGTTAAAACCAGACCGAAGCAACAAACACATCCGGCTGTTTCTGGGTGGGGTTGAGCATGGAGTTTTCACTGGTCCCCACCCAGACAAAATGAAAGCCGGTCGTGGTTCCGGCCAGCCCCATGTAATCGCCTGGGAAATAGCGGTTGCGGAAGTCGTTGGTCTGAGCGGCAAAGCGGACATCAAAGCTTTCCGGGGTTACCCGCAAGCCCGGTTCAAACTGCGTGCCGTTGGGCGGCAGCATCTGGAAAATGAGGTCGGTCAGGAATTTGCGTTCCGGGTCGTTGCGCAGGGAGAGGTACGAAACCCCCACCGTGCCATTTGGCATGGCAGCCAGCGAAACCGCCCAGCAGGGACTGTCATTCGGACCGTCGCTGATACGGAGCGGTGCGCTCCAGGATTCGCCCCGGTCGGTGGAGCGAATGAGCGTGACCTGCCCGGTTCCCGTCCAGCGCCCATCCAGCCACGCCACGAACAGTTCACCCGTAACCGGATTGACGGTGAGAAAAGGCAGGAATTCCCCGGCGCGAATGTTGGGAATGTCCTGAAAGCGGGCCTCGGCAATGGATTTGGGCTTGCTCCATTTTCGTCCGCCGTCCAGGCTCCGGGAAAAAAACAGGAGCGGCACGTTGGCCCCAAACTGGTCCCCGGCCCAGACCAGATAGGCGGTTCCATCCGGTCCGACTGCCGGAATCACACCAATATTGGAAGGGCCTTCCTTACGGACCCGTTTGATTTTGCTCCAGGTTCGACCGCCGTCGGTCGAACGGGTAACGGCCAGATGCTGTGCGTTGTCCTGCGCCAGATTGATGTCCCAGGAAAGATAGACCGTTCCGAAAAAGGGGCTGTTCGGATTGGTGTCAACCGTCAGCGCTTCCTTGTCGTTGAAATCCGCCGTACTGTTACCCACCTCGACCGGAGCCGCCCAGTTTGCCCCGCCGTCCGTCGAAATGCTGACACCAAGCGCATTAGCAGGGGTTGAGACATTGAAAATCAGGCTGGCCACATAAACCCGTTGATTGGGACCAAATGCAACCCAGGGGTCCGACGCTTTCTCCCATTTTCCACCGCTGGCAACCGTCAGTTTGGGGAGGCTGGATTCTTTCCAGGTCTGGCCGCCGTCAAACGAAACAGCCACATTGAGAGTCCGCGCACCGCCATTGTTGAAACGGCTTTCCTGATAAGTGGCCACCAGATTCAAGGGATTTTCAGGATTGACGTGAAGGTGGGGTTCGGCCTGTGTTTCGGCCTGGGAACCGACAACTGCGGGGAGTCCGTCCCGGCTGAGGCGCACCGGCGGGGTCATTGCCAAGGTATGCTCAAAAAGTGGTTTTCTTAACCAGTCATAAGCCGGAGCCGGCTCTGCCTCGGGTGAAGCAGCCGGAAACGGCTCAGGCGCACGCATCCAGTCACGCGGAAACGAGCCATGTGATTCAGGTGCAGGATTGTAAGGCCGAAATTGAGCCGGAACCGTCGCTGTCACAAGCAGCACTGACAGCGCGGCGCAGGCTCCCTGGAAAAACCAACGCAGCATAGTTGCCCCTTCAGGTTTGCTGATGGTTGGAAAAACTGAAGAGGCGTCAACTTTACTCCGACTTGTGAGAACCAGCCAGAAAAATGTGACCAGTCGGGTAGGGAAGGTGACCAAATGCCGGGCGGAGGGGAGTCAGGCTTCGCGGTTAAAGGTCCGCATCAGAATTTCATAGGTTGCCGTGTCGGCAGGAAAGAAGGTTTCCAGGGCCAGTTCGGAAAGCGTGATATCCACCGGCGTGCCAAAAACCGTGATGGTACTGAGCAGGGAAAGCACGCCATGCTCTGTGGCAAACTGCAACGGCATGGCAACACCGCCATAATCGACTGGTGCCGGAGCCAGGGCAGCCGTCGGAGCCGGATAGGTTTTAAGCTCCTCGCGCAAATCCACCAGGGCCAAGTCTCCGGAAACCTCAATCTGGCGGCCCAGCCGATGAAAGACGTGGTCTCGCCACGCGGCCAGATTCACAATCCGGGAAGCCACTCCCAGCGGATGCAGACTCAGCCGGAGGACATTCACCGGCGGGGCCAGCAGTGAGGCATCCACTCCGTTGAACAACGGAACAATGGCACGATTGGCGGCCACCAGATTCCAGTGCCGGTCCACGGCCATGGCTGGGAATGGTTCATGTCCGGCCAGCAGCAGGTCCACCACCTGGCGGGCGGCCTGGAGCGTCGGGTCTTCCAGCGAGCGTTCCCCATACATTGGTGCGTACCCCGCCGCCACGAGCAGTGCATTCCGTTCCCGCAGGGGAATTTCAAGCTGGGCTGCCAGATGCAGAATCATTTCGCGGCTGGGCAAGGCGCGCCCGGTTTCGACGAAACTCAAGTGGCGGGCCGAAATGTCGGCTTCGCAGGCTAAACCAAGCTGGCTCAGACGGCGGCGTTGCCGCCAGTCGCGCAACAGGACACCTACAGGTTGTGAAGGCTGGTTGTTCAGCATGGCTCCACGCTACCACAGGTTGGCCGGGTGCTCCATTACCTCGGAGGTAATTGTTTTGCCTCCGGTTCGGTGGAAAGATGCGCCCCGTTGAACGATACGACACAAGCACAACATAACTGAAGATAAGGAGCTGACCATGCGAACATTGCAAACTTCAAATTTTCTGCGCTGGGTTCTGGCTGCTGACGCAACCACCAGCGTTGTTACCGGATTGTTGATGGTATTGGACACGGAACTGCTCGAACGTCTTTTCGGATTGTCGCCGTTGTTGCTTCGGGGAGCTGGGCTGGCCTGTCTTGGTTTTGCCGCTTTCCTTTTCTATCTGATTACCCGGAAAGAAATGGCTGCGCCACTGGTGTGGGCGGTGATTGTCCTCAATGTGCTCTGGGTCGGCGACAGCTTTTTGCTGCTGGTCAGTGGCTGGGTGGCCCCGACCACGTTGGGAACGGCCTTTGTCATTACGCAGGCCCTCGGAGTGGCATTGCTGGCCGAACTGGAATATGTCGGACTCAAAAAATCCCCGGCCCGGCCCCAGTTTGAGTTTTGAGTTCCGCCTTCAGGCGGCGGTTCAGAGTTCCGCCTTCAGGCGGCAGTTCAGAGTTCCGCCTTCAGGCGGCAGTTTGGTTCATAACCTTCAGGTTATTTTCTTTGGAAGTAGAAAAATCAGCCGCCTGAAGGCGGAACTCAAAACCGCCACCTGAAGGTGGAACTCTAAACTCATCCGGTGGTGTCGGCGGGCAGTTCGACCGTGAAGCAGCTTCCGACGCCAATTTGGCTGCGGACGGTGATGTTTCCTCCATGCGCGGCCACAATCCGTTTGACGATGGCCAGACCGAGGCCGACACCAAGCTGGGCATGGCTCGATTTGGCTTGCCGGTAAGGGTCAAAGAGATAAGGGATTTCCTCCGCCGGAATGCCGTCTCCGGTGTCGGTGATGGAAACAACGAGCAAGGTCAAGCCGGCTTCAACGCCGGTTCCCGGTCGGGCATGGGCTTCGATGGTGATGGTCCCACCGGACGGAGTGAATTTAATTGCGTTTGAAAGCAGGTTGGAAAAAACCCGTCCGATTTTTTCCCGGTCCGCCACAATGGACGGCAAGTCAGGCTTGATGTCGGTGGTAACCTGAATGTTTTTGGAGCGAGCCGCCAGCCGGGTTTCCTCGGCAAATTCGCGCAAGAGCGGTTCGCTTGCCAGTTGTGTGGTTTTGAGCGTGATGCCATGTGACTCGGAACGAAACACTTCCAGGATTTCATTCACCATCGCCAGCATTTTCTCAACACTGCGGGTGGAGGTCCCCAACAGCTTCTGCATCCCGCTTTCCCGAATCGCGTCTTCCATTTCAAACATATCAAGCGTTGCCTTGACGACACTGAGCGGGGATTTGAGGTCATGCACCAGCATGGCCGTGAAGTTGGCCTTGATTTGGTCCAATTCTTTGAGTTTGAGGTTGGCTTCCTCCAGCCGTGCTTTTTGCCCCAGAATTTCTGCATTGCGTAAAACCTGAAGGCGGTGGTTAATCATGCCGGAAGCCAGCGCCACGGCTGCCAGCGAGTACAGGGCATAGGCCCACCAGGTTCGCCAGGGGGCTGGCTTGACGGAAAAGGCGAATTCAACCGGGCCGCTGACATTTCCGGCATAATCGCGGGCCCAGACCTTGAAGCGGTACCGCCCTTCGGGCAGGGTGGTGTATTCCTTTTTGCCGTCGGTTACCCACGGGGACGGAGCGGCGTCCACTCCGACCAGTTGGGTTTGGTACCGGGTGTCGGATTCCCGGAAGTAGGCCAACAGGGCATACTCAAAGACCAGATTGTTTTGATTATGGTTAAACGCTTTCCCGCGTAACCCGTCCAGTTCAAACCCGGCCCAGTCTTTGCCGGCCACTCGGATTTTTTCCAAAAACAAAGGCTTTGGGGCGGTGTCATGGTTTTCCTGCCGGGGGTCAAAGACAGCCGCCCCACCCACCGTACCGACCCAAATCCGCCCGGCCTGGTCCAGCAGGCTGGCTCCCTGGTTGCATTCATTGCTGGGCAAACCGTCTTCGGAAGTAAACACATACATGTCGAATTCCGCCGGGTCACCGTGAGTCCGTGTGCGCCGGGTCAATTGGACAATACCTTTGTTGGTGCTCAGATAGAGCCGTTTTTGGGCATCTTCCTGAACTCGAAAAACCGTGTTGTTGGGGAGTGCCGGTTGGGTTTCATCCGACAGAACGTGCCAGGGATGCAGCGACCCATCCAGGTTTCGCCACGCCAGTCCGCCACGGGTGGCCACCCACAGCATTCGCGTCCCATCAGCTTCGGTGGTCGTTAAAAGGTCCCGTATCTGGTTGTTGGGAAGCCCGGTCTTGAAGTCCTCAACCGTCCAGGTGCCATTTTCAAAGCGGGCCAGCCCGCCATTGGTCCCGACCCAGAGCGTGACTGTGCCGGAACGGGAAACGGTTTCCCGCAAACAGTAAATCTGGTCGTTGGGAAGGCCGGAATTTTTGGTGTTGAAGACTGTCAGTTGTGGCATTTCCGGGCGGGTAAACAGGTCCGTTTGCGGCAGCCTCGCCAGCCCGCCGGAGGTCCCTATCCATAACTGCTTCCCTTTGCCAGGGCTGGTACTTTCAAGCAGACAGAACACCCGATTGTTTGGCAGCCCGGCGCTTGTATCTATTGTTTTCCATTTCCCTTCGTGGAGGCAGGCCAGCCCGCCAAAGGTTCCGGCCCACAACGTCCGCTTGCTGTCAGAGGCGGTTGTTTCCAGCAGGCTCAACACATTGTCATTGGGCAAGCCCGAATTTTTGGAATTGAGAATTGAGAATTGAGAATTGAGAATTAAAGGAAAGGCTGTGGACTGGGGGAAGGGCTGAGGGCTGAGGGCTGAGGGCTGGGAAGAAGACTGAGGACTGAGGACTGAGGACTGAGCGGGTTTTTCTGAACCCTGAACCTTGAACCCTGAACCCTGATTGCACCGGGTAATTCCGCCGTCCTGGGTTCCCACCCACAAGAGCGGGTTTCCGGCTTCGTCGGTGGTTTCCAGAAAGGAAAAAACGATGTTGCTCGACAGTCCCAGCGACGTGTCAAACGCCATCCAGTCGCGCTTGTGAACCCGGACCAACCCGCCGCCGGCGGTTCCCACCCACAAGGTATGGGTTGGGTTGGGAGCCGATGATTCAAGCAGACTGATGATGGAGTTGGAGGGGAATCCGGTCGCTGTACTTAACACTTCCCAGCGTCCCTGATGGCGACAGGCCAGCCCGCCGCCCAAGGTTCCGGCCCACAGCGTGGGCTCGCCGGAAAGCGACGTGGTTTCGAGCAGGGTCACGACATCATTGCCGGGGAATCCCGCCCCCATTGGAATAATGGCCCACTGACTGCGACAGTAAGCAGCCAGCCCGCCGCTGGTCCCAACCCAGAGGCATTTGGCACCGTCAGGTTCGGAGGTTTCCAGAAATGACCAGACCACATCTCCCGGCAGGCCGTTTTTAGTATCAAAATATTCCCACTGACCGGGCTTCTGGCCAGTGAATGGCGGCTGGCTGGAAATGGTCAACACGCCCAACCCTTTGCGGGTTCCAACCCAGAGTTGCCGGTTTCCGTCGGCGGCAATGGTGTGGCACATCCGCAAAATATCCGTACTGGGAAGCGGTGCCATATCCACCCGTTGCCAGGAACCTTTGACCAGTACGGCCAATCCGCTGCGCGTTCCGGCCCAGATGACGGGTGTTCCGTCCGGAAGCTGTGCTTCAATGAGGCTGCGGACCTGACCGCTGGGCAATCCCTGGGTGGCATCAAAGGTGGTCCATTTGCCCTGGCGCAACATGGCAATTCTTCCGTTGCTGCCAAACCACACACTGCCGTCAGCCGCCACCAGTATGGAATAGACATTGTTGGAAACAGCCCGGTTGGGCAGGTTGACCACGTTCCAGGCGCGGCCATTGAAAAAAGCGGCTCCATCCTGGGTGCCAACCCACAAATAACCCTTTTGGTCAAAGACCATGGCTTCGACGGAATTCTGAGGCAGCCCTTCCCGGTCGGTGAACGTTCGGGCCGAAAGCTGGCGGGAAAGCAGTGATGTTTGGAACCCTGACCCAACCGGGGGCACCGGCGGGACGGAACTCTGCCCCGACACCGTAACACCGGTTTTCCCGTTGACGGTACCCAGGCACAAAAGAAACAACAAGATGAAACGCTGCGGACCAAGCCTCATAACGTTCATTTGTGAATTGCGATTTTTGCGATTTCTGATTTGTATTGACCAATATTATCCAGGAAGGCACGTAAAGAAACGCGAAAAAAGAAAAAGCGGTCATTCCCGGTTTGGGGTTTATCGGAGGCGGACTGGTTCACCCTGTTGCCAGCCAAACGATTTACCAGAACCCGCAAGGGTTTCTGGGGGCAGGCACACAAGCCAGCTCCTTCAATCTCTGTTACAGCAAATGGCAAATGGCAAATGGCAAATGGCAAATGACTCAGGATTCTTTTTCGGAAGGAAGCCACTGTTCGAGCACTTGTCGCAATTTTTCAAGCGTAAACGGTTTGGAGATAAAATCATCCATCCCTGCCGAAAAGCACCGTTCAATATCACCGGGCATGTTGTTGGCTGTCACGGCAATCACCGGAATGCGCCGTTGATTTTGAAAAATGCGCCGGATTTCTCTGGTGGTTTCAAATCCGTCAAGGTCCGGCATCTGGCAATCCATGAAAATCAATGTGTACTGCTGGTTTTGCAGGCGCTCCAAGGCTTCCAGGCCATTGGCGGCGAGTTCGGCGGTGAGCCCCATCTTTTTGAGAAAAGCCACGAGCACTTTTTGATTGACCGGGTTGTCTTCAACCACCAGGATGCGATGAGTGGCAGGGTTGTTTTTCAGGGGAAGCGGTTGGGTCACCGGCTGGTGAAGCGGGGTTGCCTCCTCTGCCTGGAGGTACAGCAAGGCGGTGAATTGAATGGTGGTTCCTTTTCCCGGCTCGCTTTCAATCGTAATTTGCCCGCCCATCATTTCAATCAACTGTTTACAAATGGCGAGACCGAGGCCGGTCCCGCCAAACTTGCGGTTCAAGCCTCCATCGGCTTGATAAAAAGCCTCAAACAGTTTGGGCTGGGCTTCGACCGGAATTCCGATGCCCGTGTCGCAAATCCTGAATTTCAACCAGCAGGAAGCTTCATTTTGGGGTTCAGCCGTGAGTTCAATCTGGACCGACCCGCTGGCAGTAAATTTCACGGCGTTGCCCAGCAGGTTGTTGAGCACTTGTCGCAAACGCACCGGGTCACCGAAAATCACGTCCGGCAACCGAGGTGAAAGCAATGTTTCAAAATGCAGTCCTTTGGCTGTTACGACGGGCAAAAAGAGTTTCCGGACACCCTCAACCAGTTCCCGCAGGTCAAAGGGAATACATTCCAGTTCCAGTTTCCCGGCCTCGATTTTGGAAAAATCGAGAATATCGTTGAGAACCGTCAGCAACGCCTGACTCGAATCCTTGATGGTTTCGGCATAGTCCAATTGTTCATGGTTGAGCCGGGTTTCCAGGAGGAGGGAAATCATGCCCAGCACGCCATTCATGGGGGTGCGGATTTCGTGACTCATATTGGCCAAAAAGCGGCTTTTGGCCTGACTGGCTTCAAGTGCGCGTTGTTCGGAAAGCAACGCCTGATCTTTTAACTTACGGCTGATTTGGGCGGACCGCTGCAACTCGGCCAGCGAATCCGTCAAGGCGGCGGTTCGTTCCTGCACTTTGGTTTCCAGGGCCAGATTTTGCAGGCGCAGCGTCCGCACCCGCCAGCGCAGCACGCTATAGAGTGCCAATCCGGTAGCCAGCACATAACTGCCATACGCCCACCAGGTTTTCCACAGTGGCGGCAGAATCTGAAACCTCAGGCCGGCTCCTTCAAGATTCCAAATCTGGTCGTTGTTACAGGCAATCACCCGAAACCGGTAAGAACCCGGCGGGATTTTCGTATAAAAGGCCGTCCGCCGCGAACCGGCATCAATCCAATCGCCGTCATAGCCTTCCAACATATATTTCAGCCTGATTTTTTCAGGAGCCCGGAAACTGAGCGCCGTGTAGGAAATTTCCAATGTGTTCTGCCGCGCGGTCAGTATCAAATTGTCCGTCAGCGGCAGCGGTTCCCCCTGGTTGACCAGTTTTTCAATCTGAACCGCCGGAGGTGTCGGATTGTGGGGCAGGTGTTGCGGGTCAAGCACGACAACCCCTTTGAGGGTCGGAAACCACAGCATTCCGTCCGCCGACTGGGCTGCGGTACTGCTCCCGGTGCATTCATCCGTTGGCATACCATCGGAAATTCCAAAGACCTGAGCGGTCACCTGTGGTTGCCGCCGGTCGGCGACTGCATCCAGGTCAGTCTTCGAAACCCGAAAAATCCCGTTGTTCCCGCTGATCCAGACCTCGCCCTGGCGGTCTTCCAGAAAATGAAAATACGCATCGTCCCATAAACCATGCCGGGCATTGAGGGAAACCACCGCCCCGTTTTTCATCCGGGCCAGTCCGTTGTTGGTCAAAATCCAGAGGGCTCCCTCCCGGTCTTCCGTCACGCCAAAGACAACATTGCTGGGCAAGCCTTCCCGGATGGTGTATTTGGAAACCAGACCATTATAAAACCGGTCCAGCCCGCCGCCGTTGGTGGCCACCCACAGGGCACCGGCCCGGTCCTGAAACAACCCCAGAATTGAATTTACAGAAAGCCCGTTGGAGGTGGTGAAAACCTGAAACCCGCCAGCGTCGAGACGACACAGCCCGTTGCCGGTTCCAATCCATAAGGCTCCACCCGTATCAACATAAAGGACCCGAATCAGGTCGGACGGCAGTGGCAACGGAACCGGTATCCAGCGGGCTTGGTTGCCGGTGATGACAACCTGAAACAGTCCAACATCATTGGTGCCCACCCACAACCGCCCTTGCAGGTCACGGACTACTGTTCGGACAATGGTTCCCCGCACCGATTCCGGCAACGGAAAATTGGTCACGGTTCCGTTTTCAATCCGGGTTAGCCCATGCCGGGCAGCAACTAAAACGCTGTTTCGTTCGTCGCCGTAAATACTCCAGATGTTTTCATCCAGCAGCCCTTCTTTTTTCGTGTAGGTTAAAACCTTTCCATCCTGCAACTGGTTCAGCCCGCCCCGATAGGTACCCACCCATAAATTCCCCTCATGGTCACAGCAGAGGGCATGGACGTTGGAGTTGCTGAGACCTTTTTCCTCATCAAAACTGGCAAACTGCGCTCCGTTCCAGCGAATCACGCCGCCGCCGTCGGTTCCGAACCAGTAATTGCCTTCGCGGTCGGCCTGAATGCAAATCACCGCACGTTGTTCGGAGGTTTGTGGCAGCGGTATCCGGGAAATCCTTCCGGCAGTCAGCCGAAAAGCGGTGCCCTCAATGGTTCCAATCCATAAACCACCTTGCTGGTCACCCAGGAGCGCCAGCACTTCGGCAGTCACTTCAGGCAGTTTGGTGGCCTGCCACCGGTTGCCGGTCTGTTTGAGCTGAAGTAAACCAGCTTGCGCTCCAGCCCAAATCGTCTGGTCGGCGGTTGCGGCAAGCGCCCGAATCGGACCAACCACCTGGGCCGATTCCTGGAACACCGGTTCAAACGGCTCATTTCCGGTGGCTGTCGGTTTGACGTAGAGCCCATTGCGGGTTCCTGCCCACATACGCCCGGTGCCGTCCTCAAAAAGAGCAGTGACCACATCGGTGCCCACTGTCGAAGCAACTTGAAGTGCATTCCAGTCCCCTTGGCGGGAACGAGTCAGAATGCCGCCCCCGTTGGTTCCAATCCACAAGGTTTGGTTATGGTCTTCATAGAGACTCAAAATGCCGTTGTGGGTCATGGCAGGGGTATTGGACCGGTTGAAAACCGTGAAACGAACCCCGTCAAACCGGACCAGCCCATTGTAAGTGCCCAGCCACAAATAGGTGTCACGGGTTTGAATGATGGTCAAAATGGCCGAGGAAGGCAGCCCTTGTTCTTTGGTCCAGACCCGATGGGCATACTGGGTCACAGCCTTGGTCGGGTTGAGTCCCCACACCGGTTGGGAAAACCAGCCCAGCCAGAACAAAAGACACCCTGCCCCCAGGTGGAAGCCGGACCTGAACCAGCGTTTGGTTTCACCTTGAGCGGACATATCTGCCCCCTTTTTCACTCAACCAGTGGAGGTGCTGACAAGTTTTTTACCGGGCTAACCAAAAATACTCAGGGAAGATAAGGCTGCGGGAGCAGGCTGACCTTTCCCATCCACACAGGAGGTTGTTTCAACTGGGTGCTGAGGCTACCGCAAACAACATGGAAACGACAACCGAGAAGAGGAATGTGTAGTTCGCGTTTTGCGCAATTTCACGAGAAGGCACAAGACTGAATGAACAAAAGCTGGAGAGCGCGGCCCACTGCTGCGCCGCCAACTGGTAGATTGTGAATAGTAAATCGTAAATCATGGAACCATAAAGGATTGGGGCTATTTACCATTCAGTGTTCACTATTCACCATTCACAACTGGCGGCAATTGTTGCTGTCGGTACTTAGCGGCCAAACAGTTTACCGGCCAGACCGCCCAAATCATCCAGCACGCTGCCGTCTTTATCCGCGTCCAGTACGTTTTCAAGCATGCCCATTACTCCCGGCGCAGCCTGTTGGGTTGTCTGTTGCTGGCCGCCGAGAAACGACAGCAGCCCGCCCAGGTCAAATCCCTGTTGCTGCTGTGAACGGCCCAGCGCTCCCATGACCAGCGGGGCCAGCATTTCCAGCAACGGCCCTACCGATTGCAAACTAAGCCCCGACTGCTGGGCAATTTGGTTTTCAACTCCGGAGCGCCGGTCGCCCAGAACATGTTTCAGAATGGCAGCCCCGGCTCCGCCCTGATTGCCACTCAAAAAACCCATGACATCATCCAGAATGCCGCCGTCATGGTCTTTGGCCAGCGCCTGTTGCAGCGCCTGGGCTCCGCCGGGCTGCGCCGCGTTGTGGGAAAGGGCCGAAAACAACACGGGCAGGGCCATGGAAACGGCGTTGGCGGTGGAGTTTTCATCCGCCCCGATTTTTTTACTGATTTCCGACATGCCGCCACCGGCCAGTTGTTCGGTCAAAAATGAAACAAGTGAACTCATGATGTCATCTCCCGTTGATTGAAAATTTGGTTGGGTACCCGCTGGTTTGACTTTTTCCTGGTGTCAATGATGGTAACATCGCGGAACCGGAAATCGCCATCACCGACAGATTGTGATTCGATTTCGGATTTTATCCTCATTTTATTGCAAAATTATGGCATGGTTGTACCTGGTTATCGCCGGACTGCTGGAAGTAGTCTGGGCTATCGGCATGAAGCAGCTTGGCAAGGTGTGGAACTGGTGGGTTGGAACCGGAACCCTGGCGGCGATGCTGCTCAGTTTCTATTTTCTGGCGTTGGCTTTACGGACCCTTCCGGTGGGAACCGCTTACGCGGTCTGGACCGGAATCGGAGCCGTCGGCGTGGCTGTCTTGGGCATTATTGTCTTTCAGGAATCAAGTTCGCCCACCCGGCTGCTGTTTTTGGCCCTGATTGTGATTGGAATTATCGGGCTGAAATTTTCAAACAAATGAATTGACCGTTACCGCAGCAGATTCAACAGCGTCTGGAACACCCCAAAGCCGAACCCAATCATGGCACCAAAGCGGGTGATGCTGCGGATTTCCCGCCCGGCGGTTTCATACACGATTTGTTCAAACAGTTCATTGGAAAAGGTGCTGAACCGTCGTTTGAGAATGGCTTTGAAATCCAGCCGGATGCTCAAGCGGTCCACCAGGTCGCGGGCAACCCGTTCCTGCAAGGGCAGATTGCCGGTAAAGACGGCTTCGGGAATCTGGGCAATCGTCTGACGGAGCGCTTCCCGAATGGCCAGACTTTCCTGCAACCGCTCGGCCAGGTCGTTCACGGCGTGGTCCACCATGCGGAAAATCAGGTCTTCACTAAGAACCAGCCCGGTCACAAACCGAATGGCCGTATTGTAGTCCCGTTCCATTTTGCGCTCCATGAGATTGCGGGCTTCGGAGGCCAATTGGGTTTTGGCTTCGGTGGAATTTTTCAGGGTTTCCAGGGCTTTGGCCATGTGGGTGCTGACCACCTGGAGCAACGCCTCCGGCTGGGACCGTTCCTCATAACGCCGCCGCGCCAGGATTTCGACATCCTGTTCCAGTTTCAGGTCCCGCAGTTCGTCGGCAATCACTTTGGCGGTCAGCAGTTGCTCGGCAATCACGGCGGCCAGCGCGTCAATAAAACGCTCCCGCTCCGCCGGAATCAGACCTGGTGTAAAGGGAAGCTGCCAGCCCAGCAGATAGACCGGGCGCAGGGGCCGGAACAACATTTTCACCGCCAGCCATGCCGCGCCATACCCGTGCAGGGTTGCCACTACCAAAGGACTCAGGTCAAGCAGCAGGCGCGAAAGGTTCATGGGCAAATTCAAGGTGGAAAAAGTGGTTTCAACCGCCGGGAGCGGTATAAAACTAACAAGCCCAGAGGTTACAGGACAAGCACAATCCACTCACAATACAACGTGGCATCCAAATCATAAAATGAGGAACCACCCAATGGACCGAACCCAGATTGATATGTCTCAGGAGGCAGTGAACCAGCGCCTGCGGGATGTGGCGGAGTTATACTGCCTGGGCAATGTCGTTGAAAACGGCAGTTTGACTGGGGAAAGCCAGTGATGTGTTTCCTGGCAAAGAGAAGGCAGAACCAGACCAACCCAAAAATGTGCCCCAACCCGCAGAAACCGGAAAAGATGTTCCTCAATAGCACGTTCCACGGGTTGGATCCCATCCCTGGTGAATCAATATTTTGAGACTTCGGTCGCGTGCTCAAACAGATATTCGCTCAGAAAGCGCCCGGTGTGTGAACCCGGATGGGCGGCGACTTCCTCAGGCGTGCCGCAGACAACAATCTGGCCACCGTGCTGTCCGCCTTCCGGGCCGAGGTCAACAATCCAGTCGGACACTTTGATGACATCCAGGTTGTGCTCAATGACAACCAGCGAAGCTCCGGTGTCAAGCAACCGCCGAAAGGCCAGCAGCAGCTTATTGATGTCGTCAAAGTGCAGGCCGGTCGTCGGTTCGTCAAAAATGTAGAGCGTTCGGGACGTTCCACCTCGCGCCAGATAGGTGGCCAGTTTGACCCGCTGGGCTTCGCCCCCTGAAAGTGTTGTGGCCGATTGCCCCAGCCGCAGATAACCCAGGCCGACTTCATCCAGCACTTTGAGTTTGTCCGTGATTTTTTTGGTGCCGGAAAAGAAGGTGACGGCCTCGTGAACGGTCAGGTTCAACACGTCGTGAATATTCTTGCCCCGGTATCGGATATCGAGCACTTCGGACTTGAAACGCTTCCCCTGACAGTCTTCGCAGACCAGTTCCACGTCGGCCAGAAACTGCATTTCCACCGTCACCGTGCCGTCGCCCTGACAGGTTTCGCAGCGTCCGCCCGGCACATTGAAGGAAAAATGGCTGGCCGTGCAGTTGGCCTGTTTGGCTTCGCGGGTGGCGGCAAAGATTTCGCGGATGGCGTCATAGACCTTGATATAGGTAGCCGGGTTTGAGCGCGGGGTGCGTCCAATCGGCGACTGGTCCACGCAGACCACTTCGTCAATATGCTTGCGCCCGTCAATATCAAAGGTTGGTACCGGCTTGCCGGAACCGGTTTCATTTGACAGACCCCGGTGCAGGACTTCATGCACCAGCGTTGATTTGCCGGAACCCGAAACCCCGGTCACGCACACCATGAGGCCGAGGGGAATCTCGACATCGATGTTTTTCAGGTTGTGTTCACTGGCCCTGCGAATCGAAATCTTCCGGTCGGTGGGCGTGCGCCGCACCCTGGCCGGTTTGATGCGCAAATCATGCCGCAGATATTTGGCCGTCAGCGTCGAACCATGTTCCATCAGTTCGGCAAACGTGCCTTGGAAAACGACTTCGCCGCCAAGCTCCCCGGCATTTGGGCCAATGTCAACAATATGGTCGGCGGTGCGCATCATTTCCGGGTCATGTTCCACCACCACCACGGTGTTGCCGATGTCGCGCAAGCCCTCCAGCACATGAATCAGCCGTCGGTTGTCGCGCGGGTGGAGTCCGATGCTGGGCTCGTCCAGCACATAGAGCGCCCCAACCAGTGAGGAACCCAGATGGGTGGCCAATTGAATCCGTTGGGCTTCGCCACCCGACAGCGTGGCCGTCAGACGGTCGAGCGTCAGGTAATCCAACCCGACTTCTTTGAGAAAATGCAGCCGCCGCCGGATTTCGACCAGCAGCTTGTCGGCAATGGCGGTTTCTTCCGGGGAAAGCAGAATTTGGTCGAAAAAGGCGGCGGCGGTTTCAATTGAAAGCCCCAGCACTTCGGCCATATTGCGGTCCTGGATTTTGACGGCGCGGGCTTCCTTGCGGAGCCGTCCGCCGTGGCAATCAGGGCAGGTTGTGTAGCTGCGATATTTGGCCAGAAAGACCCGCACGTGCAGCTTGTATTTTTTCGTGTCGAGCCAGTCGTAAAACCCGCGCACGCCGCCCCAGTCGTCCAACCCTTCAAAGATAATCCGTTTCTGTTCTTCGCTGAGAGTGTGAAACGGAACGTCGAGCGGAATACCGGCTTTGGCGCAGGCTGCCCGCAGTTCGGCCCGTGCCCAGTCATATTGGGGTTTGGTCCAGGGTTCAATCGCGCCGCCGTTCAGCGTCAGGCGCGGATTGGGAACGACCAAATCCAGATTGAGGCCCATCGTATTGCCAAAACCCTGGCAGGTCGGGCAGGCTCCATACGGATTGTTGAAACTGAACAGGCGCGGTTCCGGCGTCGGATAGCTGATTTGGCAGCTTTTGCATTCGAAGGCTTCGCTAAAGCGGAATTGCTGCGGATTGGCCCCCACGGTATGCACTTGAAGCTGCCCTTGGCCTTCGCGGTAGGCCGTCTCAAGTGAATCCACCAACCGGTCGCGGGTATCGGGCCGCACCACCAACCGGTCCACCAGCACGTAAACTCCGGTGAAATCCACTCCGGAATAGCTGTCGGGCGTGGCCAGTTCGACGATTTCGCCGTTGACGAGCAGCCGGGTGTAGCCGCGTTGCATGAGGCTCATCAAATGGGCCGTAACCCGCTGACGGGCCTGCTGGACGGCTTCTTCAGGGGTCACGGAACGACTGCGTTTGGCCGTCTTTTTGGCAGCGGTCTTTTTGGCGGGCCGGTCGGTCTCGGAAAGGTCCTCGATTTCGTCAACTTCGTCAAAAAAATCGGCGTCGGAAATTCCCTGTGCCGCCAAAATATCCTCAGAGCCGACACTGGCCGGAAACAGCACATAAAAGCGGGTGCCTTCGGGCAGTTCCAAAACCGTATCGGCAATGGATTGCGGCGTATCCCGTTTGACTTCGCGGTTGCATTGGTAACAGAAGGTGCGTCCTACGCGGGCAAACAACAGGCGCAGGTAATCGTGAATTTCCGTCTGGGTGGCGACCGTCGAGCGCGGATTTCGGGCGGAGTTCTTCTGCCGGACGGCAATCGCCGGACAAATCCCTGTAATTTCGTCAACATCGGGCTTGTCAATCCGTTCCAGAAACTGCCGTGCGTAAGCCGAAAGTGACTCAACATACCGGCGCTGGCCCTCGGCATAGACCGTATCAAAGGCGAGCGAGGACTTTCCCGAACCGCTCACCCCGGTAATGACCGTCAGTTTGTGCAACGGAAACGTTACATCAATGTTTTTCAGGTTATGGACCCGTGCCCCCCGGACTGCAATTACTTCGTCAAGCAGGGTGGCACGTTTGGGCAAGGCAAAAGAAACAGCGGAAGTTGGCATTGCTTCAATCAAGGAAAAAGGAAAAAAGAAAAAGGAAAAAGTCAGTCCGGACAGGAAAAGAGAAAAAACGGAAGAAAGAAAAAGCAGGAATGCAGCCAAGTACCATGAAACAGATTCGAGAAACCACTTTTTCCTTTTTCCTTTTTCCTTTTTCCTTAGCTTTCTTCTTCGGCATCAGGCCGGTCAGGCTGGTTTTTGGCCAGTTCAACCATCGTGGCTGAAAATTTGTCAAGCACGGGTTTCATGTGTTCCATGGCCCGGCGGGCGGTCAGGTAATCAGCCCAGGCTGGCGTCTCGGTCAGATTTTTGGTTTCCACCGGGCCGATGATGGAGGCCATTTGGGCAATCAGGTTGCTTGAAGCCTGCACATGCATGAGCAAGGTGTTGAAGATATGAAAGGCGTCTTCGGCGGTGGCCCAGTCCAACGGTTGGTCCGGGTGGTTGTGTGATTCGGTCATAGGTCTTTCGCTCGTCAGGTCAAAAAGTCAGGCAGCTTGATTCTGCTGGCGGCTGTAAAAAATCTGAACCAGCCCGGATGAAAAAGTTTTGGTTGCTTTGTGCTCCAAATGGTGTGTCGGGCCGGTTCCGGGAAAGAGGGGCAGTCCTGTTCCCAGCAGAATCGGATGAATGGCAATCACGTACTCATCAATCCAATCGCGTTGCTGAAACAGGCGAACGAGTTCGCCGCCTCCAAGCAACCAGATTTTATTGGCATAAGCCGAACGAAGCTGGTTGATGAAGGGTTCGTCCAACGTGCGGGCACATTCGGCATGGCGGGCGCAAAACGTTGCAGAACGGGTCGCCACATAGTTGGGTTTGTCACTATGCGGGTATTCGCCAAACGAGAGGCTGACCTCATAGGTTTTCCGTCCCATCACAATGGCATCCACCGAGGCGTAAAATTCCGCAAATCCATAATCCTGGTCGGTAAAAAGCCAGTCAATTTCGTGATTGGGTCCGGCAATGTAGCCATCCAGGCTGGTTGCGATATACAGCGAGACAATTCCCATTGGTTTTCCTGCCGGTTATGCCATCGGCGTCACGGTGCAGACGGTTTCATCCAGTTTGACCGAAAGTTCGGCCCCGGCCTGCAAGGCGGAACTTCTGACATACCCCAGCGCCAGCACCGTCCCAAACTGTGGTGAATAAACCGCGCTGGTGATATGGCCGACTTCTTTTTCGCCTTTCAAAACCGGGGTGCCCGAAGGCGGCAAGGTCTCGCCCGTGACCGTCAGACGGGTCAGTTTGCGAGCCACCTGGTCATGGCCGCGCCAGTGGATTTTCGCCACCGTTTCCTGTCCGACATAACAGCCTTTGTGGTAACTGAGCGCGGTTTCAAAACCTGCTTCGGGGGCAATCACGGTTTCATCCACATCCACCCCGTAACGCGGAATGCCGGTTTCGATACGGACGGTTTCCAGCGCCTGCCAGCCAACAACCTGCAATCCAAAAGCTGCCCCGGCTGTTTCCAGATGATTCCATACGGAGTCAAAGCCCGGCAGCGGAACATACACGTCCCATCCGTCCACCCCAAACCGGTTTCGCCGCACGGCCAGGATGTCGGTTCCCGCCATCGTGGCGGCAACCACAGGCAGCACCGGAATGGTTTCCGTCCCGCCGCCAACTTTTTCAACCGTCAGCGTCGTGGTCAGGGTTTCCAGCCTCGTTCCGCTGGCAACGGCGAAAAGCTGGGCTGCCTGGGGGCCTTGCAGGGAAATCAGCCCGTGGGTTTTGGTCCGGTCGGCAACCTTGAAATCTCCGGCGTAGGTCAGGGCGAACAGTTTCTTCCAGAGCTTTTCATGCACCGCTACGTCATAATCGAGCCAGAATGATTCGGCCACTGCATACAGATGCGTGTCGGCAATCACCTTGCCCTGGGCCGTCAGAAACAAGGCTGGCAATCCGCAACCGGCCACCAGCGGTTTGACGTAATTGCTCACCATGCCGTTAAGAAACTGGGTTCGTTCCTTGCCGGAAATTTCCAGTCGCCCATGCAGGCTCAGGTCGGCCATTCCGACCGTTTGCCGGAGCGCCGCATATTCTTCCGCCGGATTGCCGTAATGAGCCGGAGCCGGTTTTCCGGAATAATCAAAAAAGGTCGGATTCAGGGCTTGCCTGTGTGCCGCATTCGGGGCATGGTTGGTTCCGCTTTCTGGTGCCGGAGACATCATTGCCAAGACCTCATCGCTAGGAAATGCTTCGGATATTTTTGAAAAAGAGGGCAAACAGCACATTCAAACGCAAGGGTGCGGAGGCTGTCAAGGCACAACGCCTAACCCCTTGTGTATCAACGGAAAGGAATTTTGCAGCCATGCAGCGGAAAAACATTTCGAGCGGAACCAAGTGGGAACCGCTGGTCGGCTATTCGCGGGCCGTGCGGGTCGGTCCTTTTGTGTATGTGACCGGAACCACTGCCACCGGACCCGACGGCGAGATTGTCGGTGTCGGTGACCCGTATGCCCAGGCCGTTCAAACTTTCAAAAACATCGAACGGGCTTTGGCTGCCGCCGGAGCCGAACTGAAACATGTCGTGCGGACCCGCATGTTTGTGACCAACATCGCCGATTGGGAACAATTTGGCAAAGCCCACTCCGAATTTTTCGGCGACATTCGTCCGGCCACCTCAATGATTGAAATCAAAGGACTGATTCATCCGGACATGGTGATTGAAATCGAAGCCGACGCTGTTATCGGTTAAACCAACAGAACAAAGGAAAGCCATGAAAATATTGAAATTGACCAGAGGAATCTGGCTGGCAATATGTTTGCTGGGGCTGGTCTGGAGCAATCCGGCGCTGGCACCCGCCCAGGAAAAAACAGCTTCCTCCCAGACTGCTGCCTCCCTCTATCTTGCCGTTACTGAAGCTGACCTGAAGAAATTGCTTCCACCTCCGCCGGTTGATGCCTCCAAACAGCACCAAAGTGAAGTGGCTGTCATGCTCGATTTGCAAGCCAAACGGACCCCCGCACAGGAAAAGGAAGCCCAAGCGCAGGACAAGCTTTCACTCACCGTTTTTGCCGATGTGTTGGGCAAGGATTTCGACGCCCAACATTTCCCGAAAACCGATGCGTTTCTGACACGACTCATCCAGAACGCCGGTCCCGTGACGGAAATGGGCAAGGAGCTATGGAAACGCCCCCGTCCTTTTGTCACATACGGACAAATTCAGCCCTGTCTGCGTCGTTCGCAAAGCAATTCCTATCCCAGCGGTCACGCCACCATTGCCCAACTGTGGGCGCGGACCCTGGCCGAAGTCTTTCCCAAACAACGGGCTGCCATTCTGAGAAAAGGTGACCAGATTGCGTTGAACCGTGTGATTGCCGGAGTTCATTACCCCAGCGACATCGCAGCAGGCAAAAAACTGGGAGAGTTTCTGTTTACCCAGGCCCGCAAAAACCCGGCTTTTCTGGCGGACCTCAAGCAGGTGAAAGAGGAGTGTCAGAAGAAGGACTGATTAAGGACTGAGGACTGAAGACTGAGGACCCAATCAGGACTGAGGACTGAGGACTGAGGACTGAGTTTCGGAATCAGAGTAGAGGAAACTGCCAGCCTATTGAGGTAATTTGCTCAACTATTGGGCTTCCAAGCGTCGTATTTCTCCGGAATGAGTCCAAATTTCCTCATTACAACTCAGTCCTCAGTCCTCAGTCCTCAGTCCTGATTGGGTCCTCAGTTCTCAGTTCTCAGTCCTCAGTCCTGACTGGGTCCTCAGTCCTCAGTTTTTTACATCGCCACATGTGCCCCGCTGTCGGTGGCGGTTTCGGTGTGGCCGGAGCCGTCCGGAGTGAGACCGGAACGATAGGCCAGCGGCAGAATGATATGGAAGGAACTGCCCGCGCCAGCCCCCTTGGATTCGGCCCAGATATGGCCGCCGTGGGCTTCAACGTAACTCTTGGCAATCGAAAGACCAAGGCCGGTGCCACGGGTGGCAAATTCAAATTTGCCGGATTTATGCCGGGACGGGTCGGAATTGGTATAAAACTTTTCAAACACCTTTCCGATTTCATGCGATTCAATCCCAATGCCGGAATCGGTGATGACAAGGTGAGCGGTTTCAGCCTCGCGGCTGATGCAAATGCGGATATGCCCGTCGTCGTGGGTGAATTTGATGGCGTTTTGCAGGACATTGAGCACCACAAGCTGGACCTTTTCTTCGTCGGCCAACAGTGGAAACTCGCCTTCGGCTTCGATTGTGACCGCCTGCCGCCGTTGCTGGACAAAGGTTTCCAGGTCGGTCATGGCGTTTTGTACCACGTTTCGCAAGTCAAACCGGGTCAGTCTGAGGGCAATCCGGCCTTCGCTCAGTTTGAGCATTTCCAGAATGTCGGAAAAACTGGCGGCCAGGCGGTCCACCATGCGTTTGCAGGTGGCAATGGAGCGTTGCTGGCCTTCGGTCAGCGGTCCCAGATACTCGTCCAGCAGCGCATCGGTATACCCTTTGAGCACAGTCAACGGAGTCCGCATCTCGTGGGATGAAACAATCATAAAGTTGGTTTTCATCTGGTCGAGTTCCTGCAAACTGCGGGTGACTTCCTGTTCCTGTTCATAGAGCCGTTTCAACTCCCTGAGCGACTCGGCAATCATGAGGTTCTTTTCCTCAAGTTCGGTGTTCTTTTCGCCCAGTTCGCCATAGAGCGCGGCATTTTCAATTGCCACCGCCGCCTGATTGGCCAGCGCCTCCAGCAGGTGCCGGTCCATGTCGGTAAACGGCGGAGCGGTTTTTTTGCGCCGCACATCCAGCACGCCCACCACCTTGCCGGTGCGGGAAATAATCGGCACGTCAATCATTCCCGCCACGTGATATTTGTCGAGCACATCGTGATAGAGCACTTCGGCGGATTCCTGGGCGTGGTCCATGATGACGGTTTGTCCGGTGGCCGCTTTGCCGGCCACTCCCTCGCCGATTTTGAAGCGCAGCACGGCGTCGTCCCAATGACCGTCCATCCAGATGTGGCGGAAGACAACATGGTCGTCTTCAATGAGGCCGATGGCACCCGGTTCTCCGTTGACCAGACTGGCGCTTTCCTCGGTAATACGCTGGAGCACCGTCGTCAAATCAAGTCGTGAATTGATGGCCTGAATGCTGCGCAACAATTGTTGCAGGCTTTCCAGACGCTGTTCCTGAATGTGGCGCAGCAGGGCCACGCGCCGCTCCTGCCGCCGTTCCACATGACGGATTTGACCGATATAAATGTAATAACCAAAGCCAAAAACCCCGGCCACCACCATCAGATTGAACCACCATGTTTGCCAGAAGGGGCGCGCCACCCGGATGTGCAAGGTCAGCGGTTCGCTCCAGGCTCCGGCGGCTGAGACGGCTTTGAGATGGAAGCGATATGCACCGGGCGGCAGATTGGTAAATCGCACCGAACGGTTGGCCGTGGGGTCGCTCCAGTCGGTTTCAAACCCTTCCATCCACCAGCGGTAACGGACGGCCTCCTCATCCACAAAGGAGATGCCAAAATATTCCACCGAAATCGTGTTTTCCTTGAATTTGAGTGACAGTTCCCCTCCTGGTTGCACTTCCCGGTCATTGACATGCAGATGGTTAATGGCAACCCGTGGCACGCCGGCCACTCCGATGGGCGGCATGGTTCGATAGCGCACGGCTCCGTCGTTGGTGCCAAACCAGAGCGTGCCGTCCGGCTGGCGCAGGACCGCGCCGGAGTAAATTTCATCATTGCCCAGACCGTCTTTCGTGGTATAGGTGCGGAACCGCTGCCCGTTGTAAACTGAAATCCCTCTGGTGGTGCCGACCCATAGTTCGCTGTTGAGGCTTGTGATGGCCCGAATGGTGTTGCTCGGCAGCCCTTCCTTACTGGTAAAGATTTGTACTCCGGTCCCGTCATAGCGGTAGAGCCCTTCAAGGGTTCCAATCCAAAGTACATTCTGTTCATCCACATAGGCACAGCGGATGCGGGTATTGGGCAACAACCGGCTGACCGGATGCAGCCCGATGTGCTGACCATCCCAGGTGTTCATGCCGCCTTCCGTACAGATGAGAATGTTCCCGTTGCGGTCATGGGCAAAGCCGGTCACGGGATTTTGCAGCAGGCCATGTTCGGTGGTCAGCAGTTTGAAGGTGGTTCCATCGTAACAAATCAACCCGTTACTCGTGCTGGGATGCGAGCCAAAGAGCAGGTTTCCCTTGCCGTCGTCCACAATGGCCGTGATGCGGTCGCGGGCTCCCACGGTCTGTAGCGGATAGGTGGTGAATTTATTCCCGTCAAAACAGGACACGCCCCGATAGCCGCCGGTCCAGATACGCCCTTTCTGGTCAACCGCAATGGACCAGAGGTCCATTTCCAGCAAACCGTCTTTGGTTTCATAGGTTTTGATTGCGCCGGTCGGAGCAAGCGAAGACATGCCCCCGCCCAGCGAGGAAAACCAAAGCGTGCCGTCCGGGGTCCGGGCCAGTCCGGTCAGGGTTCCGCTGGTGAGGCCGGTTTCACGGGTAAAGGCGGCAAATGATTCGTTGGTGAAGCGGCAAATACCGCTCGAACGGGTGCCGCACCAGATGTTTCCTTCGGAATCCTGCAACAGTGAGGTCAGGTAGTTGTCGAGCAACCCCTTGGAACGGTTGAAAATCGTGATGTGGCCGTCGGTTTCAATCCGGTTCAACCCGCCCCCAAAAGTTGAGCACCAGACCCGTCCATACTTGTCGGTAAAGGATTTGTCAGTGGAGTCGCTTCCCATGCCGGCGGCGGTTGTGTAGGTGCGAAATTTCGTGCCGTCAAACGAACTGAGGCCGCCGCTGGTGGTAATCCAGATTTTGCCCTGCGGGTCTTCGGAAAGTCCAAAAATACGTTCATCGGGAAGCCCTTCGCGGCGACTGAATCTGGTAAAGGCACCATTGCTGTACTTCACCAGACCGCCGCCCCTGGTTCCAATCCAGAGCGTGCGGTTGTGGTCTTCAAGCAGCGCCCAGATGCGTTCGGGGGGAACTCCCTGATTTTGCCCGTAGGTGGTGAACTTGCCGTTGACCAGATGTGCCAGGCCGTTGGCCGTTCCAAACCAGAGCGAACCGTCCCGCGCACAGATGGCTGAATAGACGTGGTTGTTGGGAAGTCCCTGAGCGGTGGTGTAGGTTGTGAAACGCCCGTTTTCAAAGGAGCAAATACCGGCTTCGGTGGCAACCCAGAGGCGGCCCTGCGGGTCTTCGCACATGGCCCGGACATTTGACTCCGGCAGCCCGTCCGATTTGGCAAAGATGGTAAAAAGCACTCCATCGTAACGACAGAGGCCGCTGTCCGTTCCAATCCACAAAAAGCCGGTCCGGTCCTGAAACAACGCATAAATCGTGTTGCTCGGCAGCCCCATGCTCGACGTGTAGGCTTTGAAACGGTAAATCTCGCCGTAAACTGGCGCGGCCCAGAAACAGCCGACAGAGAGGATGCAAAGCAGAAGCAGCGGGCGGATTGAGAATGGAAGAGCAGAAAAAAAAGACTGGCACGTTCGGACTAAGGATTGAACCGAACGGGTCGAACCGCTGGCTTTCGGCTGAACGAGTGCCGTGCCGATTGAGTTAGTGGCGGAGAACAAAAACAATTGCCTGCGCACGTCTTCACCTCGTAACCGCAGAGGCCGGGCAGGTCATGAAACTCAGTCTTCGGTCCTGTTCTTTGGGTTGGGTAACACGACATGAAACGTGCTGCCCTGGCCCATGCCTGCTGATTCGGCCCAGATTTTGCCCTGATGCGCCTCAACGTAGCTCTTGGCGATGGAAAGTCCCAATCCGTTCCCACGCGTGGCAAACTCGAAACGGCCCGATTTGTGGGTCGAAGGGTCGGGCGTGGTGTAGAACTTTTCGAAGATGCGCTCAATTTCAGGTGCTTCGATACCAATCCCGGAATCTTTAATGGCGATATGTGTGGCGGCTGATTCACGTTTGATTGAAATGTGAATGGTCCCTCCATCATACGTGAATTTGATGGCATTCTGAATCAAATTTACGAAAACAAGCGCAATTTTTTCCCGGTCGGCGATTAAAATTCCAGCTTCGGAAGATTCAATGGTCACAGACTGGTTTCGCTGTCGAATAAATTCCTGAAAATCATCCGCGATAGCCTGCATGATTTCCCGCAGGTTGCACTCGCCTGGATGCAACTGGAAGGACCCTTGGTTGATTTTGAGCATTTCCAGAATCTCGTCGAAATTGGTGGCCATCCGGTTGACCATCCGGCGACAGGCATCGAGTGAGCGTTTCTGCGGTTCGGTCAGTGGTCCCAGAAACTCCTCAATCAGCGTCTCCGTGTAGCCTTTGATGACCGTCAGGGGCGTTCGCATTTCGTGCGAGGTGACAATCATAAAGTTGGTTTTCATCTGGTCGAGTTCCTGGAGCGTTTTGGTGACTTCCTGCTCGTGGGCATAGAGTCGTTCCAGTTCTTCAAGGGATTGGCTGATGACCTGATTTTTGTCCTCCACCTCGCCATACAGTGCGGCGTTTTCAATTGCCACCGCCGCCTGGTTGGCCAGGGCTTCAAGCAGGGCGCAATCGGTTTCGCTAAAGGGAGCCGCGCCTATTTTGCGCCGCACATCGAGCACGCCCACGACGGTTCCGGTCCGCGTCACAATTGGAACGTCGAGCAGCCCCCACACCTCATACACCGGAATCAGTTCGGGAAACGCCACATCGGGCGAAGTCCGGGCATCGTTGACAATCATGGAAGTGGCCTGCTCTGCCACCTTGCCGGCAACGCCTTGGCCCAAGGCAAACCGGATGGGGCAGTCCTCCCAATGGTCTTTATGCCAGACCCGTGAAAAAACCACTTCCCGTTCCTTGACCAAGCCGATGCCGCCCGGTTCGCCTTGCACCAGCCGGGCGCTCTGCTCCGCGATGTTTTGCAACACGGTCATCAAATCAAGCTGTGAATTGATGACCCGAACGCTTTCCAGCAGGCGGCGCAGATTGGCAATCCGCCGCCGGTGCCGGCTTTCAACCAGGCGTAACTGCCAGCGATAGCCGCCCACGATGGAACCGCCCAGGGCCAGCAGCGCCAGCAGGCGAAAGGGCCAGGTTTGCCAAAATGGAGGCCGGATGGAAAGTTCAACCACCTGTGGTTCGCTCCAGATGCCGGTTGAAGAAAGGGCTTTGACCTGAAAGCGGTACCGATTGGGCGGAAGATTTGTATAGCGGGCGAACCGTTCTCCGCTGGGTGCTGACCAGCTCCGGTCAAATCCTTCGAGCAGCACGCTGTAGCGGACCGACTCCTCATCCACAAACGACAAACCGGCAAATTCAAAAGTAATCGTGTTTTGGTCGTATTGCAGGAGCGGGCGCTCACTGGTTGAGGATGTATCCACTGAAATGCTGTGGTCCAGGTTGCGTCCCTGGACATGCACGCCACTGACGGTCACCCGTGGGGCGACCGGTTGCCGGTTTTCCTTTTCCGGATGGCAACAGACAACGCCTTCAGTGGTACCAAACCAGATGGAGCCATCCTGCCGCCGCCAGACAACACCGTTTGAGATGTCGTTGCTGATGAGGCCGTCACGAACGGTATAGGTCCGGAAATGCGCTCCGTCGCTCACAATCAGCCCTTGGGTGGTGCCAATCCACAGTTGGCCATTGAGACTGGTAATGGCCCGGATGATGTTGTTGCTGAGATTGCTGTCATTTTTGACAAGAACCAGTTTTTCCCCGTCAAACCGGCAGAGTCCGGCAGTGGTGCCGACCCAGAGCGTTCCCTGCTCATCCTGATACGCACAACGAAGCCGGGTGTCCGGGGCGCTGGCTTCACGCCGGAAATTGGTAAAGCGGGAACCGTCAAACCGGCTGAGGCCATGCTCGGTGCAAACCCACAGGGTATCTTTATTATCCACCAGAAAAAACGGCACCTGGTTGTCACCCAGGCCCTGCTCTGTTGAATAGCGGGTGAAGGTTTTGCCGTTGTAGCAGAAAATTCCGTTACTGGTAGGGGAATCGGTGCCAAACCAGAGCCGTCCCTGTTTGTCTTCGGCAATCGCCGTGATGCGTTCGCGGGCTCCCATTTGTTCGGTGGTAAAGGTCGAAAATTTTCCGTTCTCAAAACAGGAAACGCCGCGCTGCCCGCCCGCCCAGACCCGGTTGCGGGAATCAATGAAAAGGGTCCAAATCTGTTCCTCCAGCAGGCCGTCCTTGGTCCCGTAGTGTTTGGTCTGGCCGGTGCCGGAAAGGGTCGCCAGTCCATTGTTGACTGAGGAAAACCAGAGGGTATGGTCCCGGTCTTCGGCAATTCCGGTGATGATGCCTTCGCCAATGCCATTGGCGGCGGTGTAGCTGGTGAACATTTCGCTTTTGAAGCGACAGACCCCGTTCCACATCGTGCCGCACCAGATGCTGCCTTCGTAGTCCTCAAAAATCGCGGTCAGGTAATTATCCGGCAATCCATTGGAGCGGTTAAAAACCAAAAACCGCTCGTCCTCCAGCCGGGCCAGTCCACCCCCAAAAGTCGTACACCAAATCCGTCCCTGACGGTCTGCCAGAACCCCGCTCACCTGATTGGTTTCCAGGCCATGAGCCGTGTTGTAGACCTGAAATGAAGTACCGTCAGAGCGACAGACCCCGGCCCCGGTCGCCAGCCACAACACCCCTGCCGTATCTTCAGTGATGTCAAACACGGCATTATGCGGAAACCCCTGGGCTTCGGTGAAAAAGGTGAATTTGGCTCCGTCAAACAAAGCCAATCCGCCGCCACGCGTGCCAATCCAGAGTCGCCCGCGCCGGTCCTCGTGGAGCGTCCAGACCGGACTGTTCGGAAGCCCTGCCTCTGTGCCGTAATGTTTGAAGGAAACTCCGTCAAACCGGCTGAGTCCCTTGGCCGAGCCAAACCACACCGCACCATCCCGCGTGCCGATGCCGGACCGGACTTCGTTATCAAGCAATCCTTCCGCCTGGGTGTAGCTGATGAACTGTTTTCCGTCAAAGCGGCTGACTCCGCCGCGCGTGGCAATCCAGAGGAATCCTTTGGCGTCCTCAAAAATGGCGCGCACAATCGGATTCACCAGCCCCTGCTGTGAAGCAAAGGTTTCAAAGCGTTGTCCGTCGTAACGGCAGGCCCCGCTGTTGGTGCCAAACCAGAGATAGCCGAGATGGTCCTGGAAAACACAAAAAACCTGATTGTTGGGCAGACCGGTGCTGGAAGTGTAGCTTTTGAAATGGTAGGACTGCCCCTGCACGCACATGGGCGCACACAGACACAAGGCAAGAGCGCACACAATCAAAGCGCCGAAAAGCCGCATAATGCAGGAGTCATTCTTTCGAGGGTGGAAGTATGAGGCGGATGAAGCTTCGGAGCTTCCTACGGAAGTCTAGCAGGATTTGGTTCTCCGTGCCGCTGCAAAGTTCTGAGTTCCAGTTTTGAGTTCCGCCTTCAGGCGGCGGTTTTGAGTTCCGCCTTCAGGCGGCAGTTTTGAGTTCCGCCTTCAGGCGGCAGTTTTGAGTTCCGCCTTCAGGCGGCAGTTTTGAGTTCCGCCTTCGGGCGGTGGTTGTTCTTTCTACAGTTACACAGCCAAAAAATAAATCAAAGATTCTGTTTCCTGCTTTGACCTTTTGCTTTTTTCCTT
>JAIBAN010000111.1 GCA_019695185.1 Blastocatellia bacterium
CAACCTATTTTCCATCTCCCCGCGCGCACAATACAGCTCATCATAGAGTTCCTGGGGCGGAAGGGTGAGGCTGGTCACGACAAAACGGGGATTGCTCCCCTGGTCGGTATGTTCGGCTTTGACGATCACCCGGCGGTCGCAGGACCAGGTTTTGGCCCCATACCGCACTTCCCCAAAGTGCCGTTGTTTTCCCCGCTGGTGGCCCAGGCGGTGGCCGCCGCCGTGATCAGGTGGTCGGCTTTGCGCCGCAGGACCGCATTTTTGGCCAGTCCAATCACATACTCCACCTGCTTTCGTTCACACCACCGCATGAGCTGAGGCCGACAAAAGCCGCCGTCTCCCCGAAAAATAATCCGCACGTCCGGCCAGACCTGCCGTAACCGCCGCACCAGCAAGGCCAGAATCGGCCAGGCGTGTTTCGCCCCGTCGCTGTTGCCAGGCCGCAGATAACTGACCAAAAGCTGGTCGCCACAAAAAACGTACAAGGGCAAAAAGCAATACCCGTCATAATATTTGTGAAAGAAACTCCCAACCTGTTTCCCATGCACCGGGTTGTCCGTCCCGTCAAAATCCAACATCAACTCCGCCGGGGCACTCAGGGTAAACGCACCTCAAATTCTTCCGATTACAAGGGATGCGCCTGATTTCCAAAATGTGATAGAGAGGTGGTTCACCTCACTCACCAGGGAGACCAGCCATGCCCGCCTTTATACCCACCTTTGAGACCATTCCTGATCCACGCCGGGACCAGACCAAATTGCATAAACTCATCGACATCCTGACCATCGCCGTCTGCGCCGTGATCTGCGGGGCGGAAGGCTGGGAGGACATCGAAAGCTTTGGTCAGGCTAAACAGGAATGGTTGAGCACCTTCCTGGAGCTGCCCAACGGCGTCCCGTCCCACGATACGTTCCGGCGGGTCTTTCTGCGGATCAACCCGAAGGAATTTGAGAAACGCTTTCTCCTGTGGGTGCAGTCGGTGGTGGAACTGACCGAGGGCGAAGTGGTACATCTCGACGGCAAAACTTCCCGTGGCTCGCGCCGCGGTGAAACGCCGGGGATTCACATGGTGAGCGCCTGGGCGGCTGAGGCCCGGCTGGTGCTCGGCCAGCTCAAAACCGAGAACCATTCCAATGAAATCACGGCCATCCCGGAACTCTTGCAACTGCTCGCCTTGAAGGGCTGCATCGTGACGATTGACGCCATGGGCTGCCAAACCGCGATTGCCAACCAAATCATTGAGCAGCAAGGTGACTACGTGCTGGCCCTGAAAGGCAACCACCCGACCTTGCACACCGCTGTGGAAGCCCTCTTTGACCAGGCCCAGGCCACGAAATTCACCCACCTGCCGCACACCTTTCACCAGACCGTGGACGCCGACCATGGCCGGATTGAAACCCGGCGGGCTTGGGCCACCAGTCAGCTTGAGAGCCTGGATCCCAACCTGCGCGCCGCCTGGAAGGGGCTGACCTCGGTCGTCAAAGTCACCGCCACCCGTGACTGCAAGGGCCAGGTTTCCACCGAGTCCCGCTCCTTCCTCACCAGTCTGCCGGCTGATGCCAAACACCTGCTTTCCGTCATTCGATCCCACTGGGGCATCGAGAATTCTTTGCATTGGGTCCTCGACGTAACCTTTCGGGAAGATGCCTGCCGCGTCAAAACTGGTCATGGCCCGGAAAACCTGACTGTCTTGCGGCACATCGCCCTCAATCTTCTCAAACAGGAAACATCTCTCAAAAAAGGTGTCCGAGCCAAACGCTTGAGGGCGGGCTGGGACTTACAGTATCTCCTAAAAGTTGTCACAAGTTGAGATGCGTTTACCCTGCCGGGGCACTCCGCTGGGAAGCGGTGAACTGCTCCACCAGAATCCGATGTAGCTCCCAGGCGGTCCGCCGGTCCCCCCATTGCTCAAACCGGCACAAGGTCGGGCTGCTCGCCAACGCTTCATCTCGCTCCACCGCTGTTTGAAACCCTGGGTCATGCCGCAGGGTATCGTGGTCATTGAGGTCTTCATACCCGGCCACCAGCCCAAACACCCGTTGCCGCACCAAATCCACCGCCCGATGGGTACATTTTCCCGGCTCACGCGGGTCCGCCAGCGCCTGGGCCACCGCTGCCGTCAGTCCCAACCGGCGATCAAGACCCCGGATCAACACCATCCCGCCGTCGCTCGTCACTTCTCCCCCACTGAACTCGGCTTCCACTTTCCGTTTCCGGCAGGCTGGAAACGAAATGATTTTTTCGGTACGATGTGTCACGGCGAAACACTTCCTTTTCATTTATGTAAATTATTGTTTAGAAAAGGATTGTACTACTTTCGCCGTTCTTTTTCATGAAATATTCGGGCTAGCCCCTTTGTGAAAATGACCTGCCCTGCAAAAGTTGCTTCTTTTTTGTTTTTTTTCGGATTGTAACCAACAAACCGGTTGGAGGATGAACCCTTGTTTGACCTTGATAAGAACCTTGAACAAGCCTTGCGGGACACCAACGAAGCACTCATCCGCAAGGGGGAACAACCGCCGCTTGAACGCCTCCAGGTTTTTTATGACACGTTTCGGGACCGTTTTGGTCCGGGAAAACTAAAATCACTGGATGGGGAAGCTTTGCTTGAAACCATGCATGGCAACGGTAAAAACAGCTTGGCCTATTGGTTGGAATTCAAAAATGATGAGGAGTTTGGCGGTCGGTTGTTCGGCAGCATCTCTGGTGGCAGCGCCCATAAATTTGGTGTGTTTCGCCGGACTGATACCCTGCAATGGGTGAAAGGGAGTTCCCAGAATGCAACCACGATTTCAGTTGGGGAGGCTGCCTCCATTGCCCGCCGGCATCGTGACCAATTGGTGGCAGGGTGGGATTTGCTGGACCAGTTTTCATCTCACTCCAGCGATGCAGCTTACCAGCAACTGCAAACCCAACTGACGCAGGTCATGCCTGATTTGTTCGCCAGCGCCTGGGCGCACAAATATTTGAGCCTGCTGTTTCCGGACAAATTGGACAATTACCACAGTCAACACTATCAAAGGTTCCACCTCATCAAACTTTTGCAACTGCCGCCCGCCCTGCCTGGTTTGTATGTCTGTGCGGGGCGTTTTGTCCAACTGGCTTCGTATTTTGGTTGGAATTTGAACCACCTGACCAGAGTGCTGAACCAACAAAATGGCAGACCGGTTAAATACTGGCGAATGGGCACCTGGGTTAAGGACCAGAGTATTTGGGAGGAAATGCGGAAGGGGAGTTATGTCGCCATCGGATGGAAAGAGGTCGGGGACCTAACTCCATTTCTTGAAGCTACGGATTTGAAAGAAGTGGTCCGCCAGAAACTGGAATCAAAGTACCAGGGAGCCCCCGGCTCCCTCTCAAAAATGGCTGGCGAAATCCGGAATTTCGCCACTGAAATCAAGCCCGGTGAGTTGGTTGTTGCTGGTGCCGATGAGAATATTTTGGGAATTGGCCGGATCATCGGGCCATACCGGTTTGAAACGACTTTCCCAGACGAGGCACCACACCGACGCGAGGTGGAATGGCTTTCCATAGAAAAATGGAAACAGCCGTCCCCCGAAGGAAAAATGACTAAAGTTTTTCCTTTGTCCAAGCCTGAAAATGTATTGGAGATTGAGCGCCGCTGCCTGACTGTTCAACCTAACCACCTGGCTGAAGTCAAAACCCAAACCGTGACCCATCATTCACTCCATTTGGAAGGGATTCCTGCCCGCATCCAATCAATCCTGGAGCGAAAAGGGCAAGCCATTCTGTTTGGCCCGCCGGGAACCGGGAAAACCTACTGGGCCAGAAAGACCGCGAATGATTTGGCTGCATGGGGTACCTTTGGGCGGGTTTTTGCTGATTTGACTTTGGAGGAAAAAGCCCAGATACCGGGGACACCACACGAACCCGGTCTGGTTTGGCATTGCACGTTCCATCCAGCCTACGGATATGAAGACTTTCTGGAGGGCTATCGGCCTCAGGAAAAATCCGGCCAATTGGTCTTCCAGTTGCGAGACGGAATTTTCAAAAGGATATGTACCGCAGCGCGGCGCGCCCCTGGGCAAAAGTTCTATCTGATTATTGACGAAATTAACCGGGGGGACATTCCCAGAATCTTTGGTGAACTTTTGACCTTGCTGGAACTGGACAAGCGCGGCACCGAAATTCAACTGGCCTTGTCAGGTGAATCGTTTAGTGTTCCGCCGAACATCTTTGTCATTGGCACCATGAACACCGCCGACCGTTCCATTGCACTGTTGGATACGGCCCTCCGCAGACGATTCGGGTTTGAGGAACTGATGCCGGACATGACGGTTTTTGGTGATGCAGTCGTTGAACAAAGCATACCGCTGGGCCCCTGGTTGAATGCCTTGAACCATCGCATTTGTGCCGGTTTGGGGCGGGATGCCCGCAACTTGCAGATTGGCCATGCCTACTTTTTGGAAAGCGGAAAGCCCGTGACTGATTTTGGCCGTTTTTCCCGTATCCTGGAAAACGATATTATTCCGCTCCTGGAAGAGTATTGTTATCAGGATTACACCGGACTGGCCCGGATTTTGGGTGATGGGTTGGTAGACAAAACCCGGCAACGCATCCGTAAAGAACTCTTTGGCCTCAACCAACGGGAGGAACTGATTCAGGAATTGCTGGCACCAACCCCGGAAATTACGACCACGTTCAAAGCGACACTCAATAGTTTGGGAGAGGAATCCGAAGAAGGTCTGGAAGGGAAAGAGGATCCGTCGTGAAGGTGAAAGAGGTCCCGTTAACAGAGTGGGAAATTTTGCGCCCGGACCAAAACTGCCATCTGTCTGGAAGTAATTTTATTCATGACCAACCTGCCCGGAAACTGGCAAGCTATTTGACGAGATCTGGTCGGCTTGAGGTGCTGGAACTTGCCGGTGGTCTGGAATTGCGTGCCACCTCGTATGTTGGCCGGGTCCAACTTGGAGCGCTGACACTTACCATCCAACCCAAATTGCAAGGCGCACCATTGCTCAACCTGTTGCGGTACGCCTACGGTCTCCGCCACCTGGACCTGTTCAACCCGATTGGATTTGTCGCGACTGAATGGTCCTTTCAGGAATTGCTGATTCACCAGCTTGCTGCCGAAGTGGATGAACTGTTGATCCGGGGACTGCACCGAAACTATGTCCGCATCAATGAAGAATTGGCCAGCCCCAAAGGTCGAATAGATTTCAATCGGTACATGCAGTCAGGACCCAATGGAAAAGCCACCTTGCCCTGTATTCATTCCCCTCGGGTTGACGACACACCGCTCAATCAAGCTGTCCTGGCAGGGCTGAAACTGGCCAAAGAGCAGACGGCGGATATTGACCTTAAGGCTCACCTCAATCATTTGGTGAAAATCGTGGGGGCCACTGTTTCATTGAAACGAATTGATCTTTTCCTGCTTGAGCGGGCCTTGCAGGTAATGGATCGCCGGACCACTGCCTATCAAGCAGCCCTGACGTTAATCAGGCTGTTGTTGGGTGAAGAAGGAATCAGGCTTGATGGAGAATCTGACCAGGTTCAAGTCCCCGGATTTCTGTTTGATATGAACCGGTTCTTTCAGGCTTTGCTTTCACGATTTCTGCATGATTATCTGCCGGGCTACCAGGTTGAAGATGAAAAAAGTCTCAACCACATGTTTCGCTACGACCCCAAACGCAATCCCAGACAGCGGAAGGCCCCGCTCCAACGACCCGACTTCATTATTTCCGGCCAGGGAAAAATCGTTGCAGTGCTGGATGCCAAGTATCGTGACCTGTGGGAAAAATCACTACCCCGCGAAATGTTATATCAATTGGCGCTCTATGCTTTGGGACGACCGCAACCTTGCCGACAGGCGGTCATCCTGTATCCCACTGTTTCCGCATTGGCTCGGGAGCAGGCCATTCTGATTCACCAGCCAGGTTTCAATCTGGTGGAAGGAGAAGTCATTTTGCGCCCGGTCAACCTGCTGGAACTGGAACGGTTGATCCAGGAAAACGATTTCAAGGCAAATGACCGCAGGAAAGCATTTGCGGCTCATCTGGTTTTTGGTCAACGTTCCTCTGCCCTTCAAAGCAACTGAACCGTTTTTTCTCGAACCGGATTTTTCAGCTTATCCACACCCATTCATTTTCCAAGTTCGTCAGGTTGAGACCTTTCCTCCGGGCTCCAAGTTAAGATATTTCCGTTCTTGCCGATTCCGAATGGAACCAGGTTGGTCAGTAAATCAGGGGAACCATGGGGCTCATACTTGGTACAATCCTTATACGCTCCGATCACGCCATCCAGCAAAACTTCATGCAAGTCCCTTGATCTGTTTGCAAGATCATCACATCCGCCTTGCGGCATAAAAAGGTAAAAGAAATCGCAGGTCAATCCAAAGCCGAATCGGACCGCAACCTCCCGATACGACTGCGGGAGTTTGAACCCGTCTCTCAAATGACCTTGTTCCACATCCGTGAGGCTGGGAGTTTGGGAAACCAGCTTGGTGACTGCAAGGAAAGAAAATTTATGGTTCATTTTTCAGGCACTCGATTTTGTATCAGCTTCACTTGGGCCGAACGCTCACATTCATTGCGTCAGATTACAATTGGTTTTTGAAAGCATGCAGATACCGTTGCAAATTCCGGAGGTGGTCTCCCCAATTGGAATCATACCCAAACCGAAAATGCCAGAGGGCATCCGCCTCGCTGGTGTTTTCCCACGCCCAGCGAACTGCCCACAAATCCCTGGCAAGGTCGGCTAGATCATCGAGCGCATCCCCCACCTGGAGGTTGGCTTCCATTATCTGGTCTGAAATCACACTGGGAACATTGTAAAAGCCAAAATCCGGAAAGCGGGTGGTGGCCAGTTCCTGAAAATGACGATATTCGGGAACCGGCGGCTCCGGTTGGTCATAGTCATCCAATGGTATTGATATTTATTGCCTGGCAATTACGATAACATAAGTGATGAGCTCAACACTGAATTGGCGATTTGTCTGCCGGAATTTCCCAAATCCAATGAAAGTTTGCGTGGTTGTTATTTCCCCGATAGTGGCGCGAATCCTCCAAGCTTTGGGACAGGGCTGGACTCCCCAGCCATAAGGGCCACTCCTGGTGTTTCGTTGTCCTGATTTTAACCTGTTGAAATCAATTGAGGGTCTTTCCCAAAGCAATTCACGACCTTGATTTGTGAATTCCTTCACCCAAGGTGCAAAGTCATGGCTTTTCAAGACTGGCCCAAACTGGTGTCCGATTTGTCCCATCCTGACCGGTGTGAAGCAGCCATTCACGTGCTGGCGGCTGGCCTGAATGACGCACCTTTTGAAACCACCAATCTGGGCAGGGCAATTTCAGCCACATCAATTCAGAAAGTCGTAGCGGGTGTTGCTCTGGCTTACCAGGATTGGGGTGCCCAACCCGCCGCTGACCTGATTTTGCAACAACTTGGGGAGGAGGCCATTCCCTGGTTGGAACCGTGGTTGGCAAATAGCCATCCGAATATCCGCCGTGGGGTACTGGGGGTGGTTTTTGCCATTGACCCATTCAAGGGAATCCGCTTGGCCCAACAATTGTTTGAAACCGAAGAGCAGGTTGAGGTCCGGCAAACCATCCACCACATCCTGCTGCCAAATTTGACTGAACTTGAAGACTTGCTTGAGGCAGACGAGGAAGAATACTGGGGAAATGAATATGGCATCCTGGTTGTGGACCTGCTGCCAAAATTGAGTGAGGTGGAATGGAAGGTGGTTTTGGCCTCCTGGCACCAACGGGCTGCGGTATGGAAAGAGCGGTTTTCCAGCAACCTGAGAAACGTTCCGATTGGAAAAATCCGGGAATTGATTCGGGTCAGCCTTTCGGTGGACTGTCCGGAAACTTCCCTGGTTCTGATGTTCTTTCTGCCGCGAACGGCTGAGCCGGACCCATTTTATGATCGGGTATTCGATTTTTTGCTTCACCTGTAGCAGGGCAAAACCATATCCCGGAAGTACATCCAGAGTGTAGCCTGGAATTGTGGGCTTTCCGGGCGGCTCAGGCGGACTTTGGGTTTTTCCACCTGGACCGAAGCAGACTTCTGAAGTTAAGCCAGCCCAAAAATGAACAATATTTCTTGAATGGTTTTGGTAACCGGGATTTGGAACATTTGCTTTTCCCCCAGCCATCCAAAGCTGGATAACCCACACTGGAGCCAGCTACAATCAGTCGGTGCCAGCAACCATATTCCAGTGCAGCAAAGCAGAAATTTCAAAATGAAGCATCACCAGGAGCGACTTGCAGATACTTTTGTGGCAGTGGAAGGCCTGTCAGTTGGCGATGGCTTTGGCCGGCATGCTCGCTTTGCCGGTCAGCCAATGGAAGTGCTGACGAAGGAGCGGCCATCGTTTCCACCCCCGTGGGAATATTCGGATGATACCGAAATGGCTTTGGCGATTCTGCCGGTTCTCCAGGAACGGTAGCAAATTGATCAGGACGCCCTGACCTCCTGTGAAGATTCGGAGAGCGACACCGATACAAGCTGTGCCATTGTTGGAAGGGTGGTGGCCCTTTCCACCGGAATCAGTGGGATTCCTGAAAGCTGGCGAGTAGCTCGGGAACCCTTGGTTTTTTGAGGAGTCTTCCATTTGCGGCTGGGAGGTGGAAATTTGTGATGGATGAAATGGATTGCTTTGCTTTTTGGGCAACCAGTCAAACCGCGTTTTTGGACGGGGTTATCTTGGATGGGTCCTTTCTTTACGGAACCGATATTGAACGGAAGGACGCCATTGATTATCAAGGGCAGGTGCTTTTCATCACCCCGGCCACAAGCCACATGTGCCACCACTCAATCAGCTCAATCGTTGAGGATGGAAAAAGAAGTTCCCTCCTTTCAGTTCCAAAGCCTCCGGTAACACTTCCCTGCCTGGTGACCAACGACTTGAAGATGCGTTTGCTTCTTCCTCAGCCAATCCCGATGGGATCCGTGGTAATACCCTAGCGGTCCAGCGCGGGCCAGTTTTAACAGCCAGGGAAACAAAGGTGAGTTCCCGGTGATGCCGCCTTTATATATCGTCCGGATGAGATCGGTTTGGAGCTTCATCCATTTGATTTCTTCCGGGGTGGGTTCGTGGCGGATTTCAATCGGTCGATGATCCCGGGCGGATTCCTTTACTTCATCAGCCCAGTCCTCCATGTTTCCCAGGGTATTTTTCAGTCCCTCAAAATCAGGGTCGCTGTTTTGGGCCTGACAGAACTTTTCCCAAGGTCCATCCGGAAGCAGAAACGGTCCGGATGAATTGGTCCGGAGTTTTTCATCCACCAGGCAAAGTGCCGCCATGGCCCACCGTTGGTCATACCGGCATTCCGGTTTGACCAGCCAATCATTCAAATAGGTTTCCAAATAATGGATGGATTTTGAATTGGCCAGCCTCAGCATGGTGAAACAATGAGCCTGACCGGCAAAGCACACTGGGCTTGCCACCAGTCGGCAGCCAATCTCGTCCTGGTACGATTCCAGTTTGAGCAGGCCAATGAACCAACTTGCCGTGATGACTTCCCGCCAGCCGCCTTCGAGGAGCTGGTCAATGACGTGCGGATTGACACTTGCCACCACCCTGGTCACGACATCAAGTTGTTCCGACCGTTCGTAATCCCGAGGGGGGATACTTCTTCCTCCCATGATTTTCATATAGAGCGGGATAGCAAAAACCTCTCGGAGGTCAGTTTCCAGATATTTGCGGTGCATATACATTTTGCTGCCAGTGAAACGGTTTGCTTGAAAAAATACCGAGGTACCCAAACCGCCCCGTGAAACATTTCACTATTCCTGGTGCAGTCCCACTCAAATTCCAGAACCGTGTCAATGGCTTCTCGTTTCCAGACTTTCATCTGGATGAAGGATTCAGACATCAAACTCTTCAGTTTGAAGTTTCTGTTTGACCATTCCTCTCGTGCTGAAATTGAAGCCGGTTGAAATTGGTATGAAGCAACCGGCCCAGATCAAAGGTAGCCCAAATGGTTGATACCTGCCAGGTCTGGTCCTGTTGATTCCCCAGTTGCCGTTGGTAAATCCGGGTTGCCACTTCGTTCAGTACGTGCCACCAGAACTCCATTTCGGCTGCAGTTTCAAAAAGCTCGCCGATTTCCAGGTCCGGACTGTAGGTTCCAACCGTTTCCTCAAGATTGCGAAGGCGCTGCACCCATTGTGATTCGACCTCGCTCTTGGCAACAGTGCTGCCCACCTCGCAGGCGAAATCAATCACCCTCCAGAACATCATGTTTGAAACATCCCACGAATCAAACCCATCGTAGATCGAGCTGCTCATACTGTTTCAACCTTCCCCATGCGGTTTGCAACTTTGGAGTGAAAATCAAAATTCACAAACAAGTGAGGACCCCTTCATGATACCTGCCGTTTGTTTTTGACAATTCACCCTGTCCAAGTCAATCCGTGCATTCCCAAACGGCCGATTTACAATCACATTGGATTATTCATTCACACTTTATCATCTGTTCCTTGAATTCCCCGAACCAAGGTGTTCGACGCGAGCAACCACAACCCTCACCGCTTCAGCAGACAGCCATTCGTCAAACTGAAGAATCCTTTCGTGCCGGATTGGTAAGAAAGCAGGCACACTTTCAATGGGGCATTTCATTCGATGTAAAATTTTCGTTCAACTCCGGAAACCAAGGTGGAGCTGGTGTCCTGTAACCGCAGTGAAAGACATGGGGTTCCCCGATTTTTTTCCCTCGCTCTGGCTTTGTTGAAGAGCTGCGGCCGGTTATTTTTCAAACACCACACCGACTCAATTCTTGAACAGGCTTTTCCATCGTGACAGCAGATTGTCATTGATCTCGATTTCCTGGAACAACTGGCCGGCGCTTTTTTCGCCCCTCAATGCTTCCAGCCCGATTTGGCATCGGTCAACGTTTCAGTTCGGCAATCAGGCTCGGCTAAAATCCCCACGCACACAACACCAACACCTGCAACGCCGCCTGATACCCATAGCCTCCCCGCGCAACTCTTTCAGAATTTCGGTTTGCTCCGGTTCCGGGATGTTGCCGATTGTTTTTCCGTTCACACAAGGCTCTCTCTGAAAGAGTTGGTTTGCTCACTGGCTAGATTTTCAAACAGCGGGCATCTGGGCCAATCTTTTTTGGGCGGAATTCGACCGGGACATTCATGGATTGAGCACATCTTGCCGTCTTTTTTTCCGTGATTTGTTTCAAACTATTCCCCTGGTACTGTCCCGATTTGCTGACATTGGCCGACTGTCACACCTTGTTTTTGGAATCAGCAAGCCCCCGTACACCAACTTGCAACCCCCTTTTCTGGATTTCCATTTCTGGATTTTTCCTTTTTGGCACTGTTTTTTTCTTTTTGCTGCCGAATTCACGAAAAATTCACATTCCTTCACGAAAATTTTCCGTTTTCTGCTCTGAATTCAACAACTTGACGGCTTTTTTTGCATATTGGAGGGGGGTGGGCAAAATGTTACGGTACTGGGGGCTTCCTCAAGCTCGCAACCTGGAGGGTCGCCGCAGCCTTGATGAAGCGCTCTGGGAGGGGATGAGCAGAGCGGTTGCCTTCGTCGCCCGGAGGCTGGCGGAGGCAGTTGCTGGATCTGGCCGTACCTGCAAATGCGGTATCGACCAATCAACTGCCCGGTCGGTCGCATTGGTTCGGGGACGACGCGAGCGGCAGGGTCCCGCCTTGAGTGAGCCAGCCCCCAACCCGGTTGGCGCATGGTCGAGCTTCGTTGGTGCTGCCTGACGTGGAGTTTGAAGTTACGATTTACAGATGGTCTGCAAAAACTCCGTGGAACATGCCGCTCCCCTTGGCATAGTCCGGCAGAAATTTCGGAATGGTGTCCACAGCTTTCGTTTTCCAAACCTCGACATGAAGGTACGTTAGGTTGTCCTCCCTGGTCGAAGGGCGAAGGATGGTGAAAAGCTTGGGAGCTTCATGCACGCGAAAATCTCCGAAGCCTGAACTCCGACCGAACGTCACATCAAGTTTTTCCTGCACCTCGGAAACGGGAACCTCCACCCGAAAACCACCGCCGTGCCCATGACTACAACCATTCGCATGGCAAAAGACAAAGTCGGTGAGTGTGGCAGCCTCGATTCCATTTTCTGTAAAACTATCATCAAGCCCGCCCTCGTCATCGAGCAGATACCCGGTGACTTGCTGGTCGTCCTCGGAGAGATATTCGTTTTTGACCGCCCAATAAAAACCCCCTTCACGCTGAATCAGCAACGAAACAGTGTTGTGCTCCACCAAGTCTTCAACCCAGTAGTCGTCACGTAGCACTCCGCCAAACCAACCCGCTTCCAACAACTCATGGGAAAAAGGATCCACTCTTTGACCGCTGGCGGAAGAGAGCGGTGCAATTGGGATTCGGTTTCCAGAACTTTTTCCTGATACCTCCCGACATCGCCAAGTGGAATCCCATGCCACCGTTCGACAAATTCGCGGAGCAGCCGCCGCCTTTCCTTCCATCCTTGAGGCACATCCCGGAACACCGGCTCATACTCGGTTCCGTATTTCATCTGCGCCAGCCAGTCCGGTTGACATTGGGAGCGCAACTCGTTGCGCCGGGGTTTTCATTCCCAGTACCGGTCGCCGTAGATGGGAAGCCCGCGCATTTCTTCCTCTAGCCGGATGAGTTCGGCACGTGGGTCACGGTTTGATTCCAGCCACCCGGCATACTGCAAACGGCGTTCACGGTCCTCCGGGTGATTGGCAATTTCAGTCAGAAATTCTGATTCGGTATTCATACGCTTTGAGAAAAACGGCAATGTCATCCGGTCCTGAATTGCCGTCAACCATGCTGTTTCAGATTTTCCTTGCGAAAAACTCACTGGCATTTTCCGACCGATGAAACTCACCAGTTCAACTATCAATCCGATTTTCCGGCTGGCACTTCGGGGACGGGATCAGGTAAAAGCGGCGTGAAGATTATTGGGTTTGGGTTTTCATCATGAACGAAGCACATTGTCTCACTGTTTTCAAAACCTTTCAGCAACAAGGTATCACCCTGGCTGCCGGACTGTCCGAATCTCAGTTCACTGAAATCGAGACGCGGTTTGGATTTCGTTTTCCGCCGGACCTCCGCTTGTTTTTGTCCGTGGCGGTTCCGGTGGGAGACGATTTCCCCAATTGGCATCACCTGCACCCGCGTCAACACTACAGGTTTTTTCGTTGGCCCGCGCAGGGGATGTATTTTGATATTTTCCATAACACCTTTTGGCTGGCGGAATGGGGAGCCAAACCCACCCGGCTGAAAGCGGCGTTGCGGATGGCGGGACACCACCTCAAAGCCGCTCCGTTTCTGATTCCCGTTTTCAGTCATCGCTATTTGCCCGCCGAACCATGCGAGGCCGGGAACCCGGTTTTTTCGGTCTACCAGACCGACGTTGTTCATTATGGGTTTGATTTGCCAGACTACTTTGAGAATGAGTTTGGGATTCCCAATCCGTTTCCCAAACCGGAATCCGCCAAGCCAGTCCGGTTCTGGGACCGGATTATGAACAGTTGGCAGGATGAAATTGAAACCGAATGAATTGTCTCCAAACCGAGCAGCGCCGCCTGGAGTCCGTAACTGGTCCAGGTATAAATCAAAGTACCCTCGCATAAAGGACAGGCGACCGAGCCGAAAAAAATTTGCGGGTAGCTGACCGCTCTTCATTTTTTCGGTGCCAAACACGTTTCATCCCTCAGACCACCTCATCCTCTACAGATACCCTTTTACTTCACAACTTCCAATCTGATTCCAAAGGGGACACTGGCCTGGCTGACCTCAATCGTGTCGTTCATCACAGGAAGCACAATCTCATCGGTCGAACTGAACCAAAGAATGATGGCAAAATTGGACAAGCTGGCTTTACCTTTTTTCCCTGCCACTTTCTCCAATTGGAGGTCCTTTGTTTCAACCACCTTGTTCTGGTAGCGAAACTTGATTTGCCCAAACAGGTCCCGTTTGGCATAAACCGCCAACTTCGTCAGGACGGTTTTTTCCGTGCCGTATTGAATGACTCCTTTCAATTCCTGATTGTAGGGTTTCAAGGCCGGGAGAATGCCGTCGTTTGAATGGTAGGCGACATAGCGGTAAACACCAGGTTCTGGCGCAACAATGGTAACCGGATCAGCAGTGGCGGAGTAAACCTTTCGCCCGGTTTGGAGGTTGTAAAAGGAATGAGTTGTGAGGTTGGCACAACACCCAGGCATGGTGACCCGGTAAAATTCGTTCCAGACGGAGCCTTCGCTCCCCTCCTGCTCAAAGGTCCAGATTTTCTTCGCTGGATTGACTCCCTTCCAACCTTCAACCTTGATGATCGATTCCCCACTTTCTTGCCAGACATGGTATCTCCGTTTCACTTCCCGCCTTAAACAAAGTGGTTCGGACAACGGCGGAGGCAGGATATTAATAAACTCAAAGGTCCGATTGGTGGTGGTGATAACCCATTGGCCGTCTTCGTCCTGGCTGGTTTCAACTGAGGAGGTGGCAGTCTGATCCAGGCGGGTGGGATTTTGAGCCAGATTGGAAATCCACATCGTGGCAATGAGAAACAAAAGCAGGAGTTTTTTTCATTTGCATGGCAGTTTTCTCCGAAAAGCGTTTTTCATCAAAACAAGCTGGCTGGTACTGGACAGATCGCTTAACGGCTGAGTATCTCCGCCTGTTTCATGGCCCAGAGAGGAATAAGAAATACGGCGCGCCTACCAAAGGCAAGTTTCCTCTGCTTGGATAGAACCCTGCTCGGCACAGTCAATGATTTGTCAGGCGGGCCGTTGCAGCCGTCCTAACTGCTCCAATCGAAGATTTGTCCACCAGGGAATTTCTTCAACCTACCAACCAGTGGCACTTTGCAACCACCACCGTTTCACCTTCTGGGCAAACTGGTAATGGATTTTGTAACAGACCACAAAAAAGAACAAAGGGAGTTTATGCCACGAATATTGCCAATCACAATTGCACTTCGGACGCTTCAAGGGAAACGCCTCCCGGAACGTTGTCGCATCAGTGCGGAAACCGCGATTGCCTGGTTGCGTTCTGTCTCAGGCCAGGATTTTGGAGTTGATGCAGAAGCCTGGGCAGGTTGGCTCCGGAGCAACCGGTGGGCTTATTACCAAACCCCGCAGGTGAAGCCGGTCTTTGAGTCGGATGCTGGTTGTCACTTGGTCACCATTCCTCTGCGGGTGAACCGGCATGGCTGTCCAATGGTGGGAATCCCGGCCAGAGCCAAAATCGAAATCACGGTTTCCCAAGGCCGCACATTGGAGGACGGGTATCAGGAAATGCGTGGGGTGTTTGTTTCAGGAAACCAGGCCGGATTGCGCACCCTGGCTCACTTTCTGCTGTCGGTTTCCGAAACTGAACGGTCCGGATTCCACCAGCACCTTGACCCGGATACATTTCCCAACTATTACCGCAGTCCGGAAGGGTACTGGCTGACCATTGGACAATGGGAGTCCCGTCAGGACCGCCGCCGGAAACGGAACCAGGCTGACACATCCTCGCTTGAAAAATAAATATGGGGTATCGGTTTTCAGTTTTTTTTGTCAATGTCACTGTGGTTGATTTGGTCAGTGCGGTGAGAGTTCGCTGGCGGGTCATTGAACCTCAACCAGTATGCGCTCCTTTCCACGGCTTTGGTTTTGCGTTTCCAGATTCGGAAGCCTGTGAGACTGACGAGGAAGCCGAGTCACTGCTTGAAGCCTGTTACGATGCTGAAGATACCAGTCGCGCGGGTCGGGTGACCGAGAGTGGCCGTAACTGTATTTGAAACCCCATCAATGACGGTGATTTGGCTGGAATTGGCACTCAGGATGTAAATCTGATTGGTATTGGGATTAATGGCCAAGTCATTCGGGCGACTGCCCATCGGCAAGTCGATTGAACCACGCAGGGTGTTGGTGGCTCCGTCCAGAACGTGGATCTGGCTCGTACGTGGGTCCGTTATATAGATCCGGTTGGTTTTGGGGTTCACCGCCAGATTATTGAAGATCGTGGCGGTGCCGGAAGCTCCCAGTCGAACCGTTTCAACCACCGCAGTGCGTTGCCCATCAATGACCGAAATGGTATTGCTCAGGTTGTTGAGAACATAGACGACATGGGTGGCCGGATTGACCGCAACACTGACCGGAGAACGTTCCACGGGGATGGTTTTCAAAATCCGGCCTGTCTCCGTATCCACCACTGACAGATTGTTGCTTCTCACATTGGCCGCGTACAGCCGATGGGTTCCGGCATCCAGCGCAACCCCATACGGGTAACTGCCGCCGGGTCCAATCGCAACCTCCCGAACTTGATAGGCTTGATCCTGTATGCCCGCCAAGCCGGGAACCCAGCAGATTGCGCAAACGCAAAACAGGAGGGTTGGCAGGGTAAAACAACGCTTATGGTTCATCAGGAAAAGAAAATATGAAGCAGTCATAGAATTCAGTTTTCTTCGATGGAAAGGTCGCCCCATTCCCGGCACCCACCTGAAAAATTCTGTATGTCAATTGGTTTTCAACCAGTTGGCAATGAAATTAGAGATCCCAATCAGAAAAAAAGTCCCGCCAATGGTTAATATCAAAATCAAAACCCCATTCCGGTCTGTGAATGGAATCGGGGGCCTTTTCAGTTCCGGCTCAACTTTTTGCGGGTCGCATTTCCAGCCATGGCCACAGGTTCGACACAAAAGCAGATAGTGCTTATCCCCGACTTGCCGAATAACATAATACAGGTGGAAATAATTATACGTGAGAAGTAAATCAAACTCATTTTGGCGGGAACAATGGGCACAGAATAAGGCATGGGTAATGCCACAGGGGACGGTATTTGAGCCGGTTCCAAAGATAATCATGGGATTGGACCTCACGGAACCTGCCAACCGGGTTGGGGCCTTGCTTTGAAGGCAGTTTGGAAAGCAGGCTGATGGATCAAGTCGGATATTTGAAGTCACACGCGCCAAAGCACACTCAGATGGTTCAATGACCGGATTTGGCATCCAGACACAGGGAACCGTAAACCCTCGGTCACGGTCATGAATTTATTTTGTTCAAACATGGCAACTTGCCATAGTTGTCGGCACTATCACTTTTGGTTTTGGTGGTCGGGGACCACCGATGAAACGGTGGCGACGGCACCAGTTCTGAACGGCAACGTCGTCTCAATCACCCACAATCCAGATTCCAAGCCAGTCCAGGGTATGGTGGCCAGAGTGGCAGCAGGGAAAAATGTGGCGGCAGACAGAGTTTACCATTCAACCAAATCAAAAATTAAATTAAACACAAATTGTATTTCCCGTTTACAAGCCATGTCACCTTTGGATGGTCTGGTGGAGGAGTTGGACCACAGGAACGAGCCAGTTGCTCAAAGCACAGAATCAACTTTGGCCCGTGCCGGGAACACCCAGAGGACAGCCGGAAACCGGTCCGGTCTTTCAATCAGTTTTGTCATGAAGCTTCAACCAGTCAGTCACAGGGTGTTACGATACTTCAGGCTTGAGTTCAAGAAGGAGCTTGTCCTGCTCACCTGGGCCGCTAGCCGCACCGCCAGATTTTTTGTACAGCATCCGGGAATGGGTTGTGGGCCTCCGTGCTGGTGAAAATTCTCGATCATAGCTTGGTGATGGGGAGACTCATCCGGGCTTACTTAACTGAAGACCCAAGGTTTTCAAGCGGTATGCCATTTGTGCTCGATGTTTCTCATCATGAGCGTGTGATCAAACACCACACTCCCTTTGGGAAACCGTTTTTCATCGGCAAAAAAACTGGAAGAGAGCTGTTCAATGGCAAGTGGTTCTACCCGCCAGACCAAAGTCTCCAATTTAATGGCATCCAGATCGTCTGAATTGCTGCGGGGCGAATACCCCACTGCTCCCGGCTCAAAGAAAGCTGATGCCGCGGAGACCGATTCAAAAATGGAGGTTTCAGGTAACCTCAAGCTGGTTTTGCCCTTCAATTCAATGGCTGTGGTTTCATCATGGGACTGCATGGAAAAATCAATTCGGTCTTCGGCTTCGGTCACCTGGAAAGTAGCCAGGTTCTGTTCACCTGGAAACAGTTTCCCTCCCAAAAAATGATTGAGCGTGGAATTTGTGTCCCGGCGTGGAATATATACTCCCTCATGGGATAATCCATCCGGCTCGTCCCAACGGACAGCAATCCGGTGGGCGGCATTTTCACTGGTGATACCAACGATTCCCGGCAACCCCAGAGGACGAATCTGCTCCAGCCGGATCAGACACATACCGGCTACAGCCTGCCCTTGGTGGAGTTTGGGTCGAAACCGGGCCGGAAGCAACCGTTGAACCACCTCCGGGTCAACCCGATAGTTAACCAGGAGTCGCCTGCGAATCAGTCCAATCATCGTGGGGAGCTTCACGGGGACCTACCTTTCTTGAGCGGCTGTGCGCCTTACTTCATGTCAAAGCAGTTTGAACCAGAGGGTGAGGGACCTGACAGAATCCAGGACCTTGCCCAAAACGCGAGTTGTGCCAACAGTTTGGATGATTTTGTACAAAACGAAATGGAAGTTCAGCCCCCTCTATGTGACGCCTGCCTTTGTTTCGTAGCCCCATCGTTCACTTGGTGCAACCGGTCCAGGTCAGTGACAGAGATCGGCGGGGCAACCCGGAAAATGGGTGGCAGAAAGTGTGGATCACTCACTTTTCCAGATCGTGGCCGGGCAATCCCTTCAAGAGTTCACGAACAAACTGTGAAGGCTTGCACCAGGTGATGAGGAGTCGCCGGCGCGCCCTGGTCAGCCCAATGTAGACCAGCTTTCGTTCCAGTTCCGCATCCCCTTCGCGGGAAGGAAGCAGTGAGACTCCAACCAGGGCAACGGCGTCGAAGTCGAGCCCTTTCGCCGAATGGATGGTGGAAACTTTGACAGTGGGCGAATCAATCCGGAACGACCGTTTGGAACGACCGTCGCGGGCAATCCACTCGCAGGGGATTCCGGCTTCTGACACAGCGGTGAGCAACGCCTGGACATATTTGTCATCCCCTGCCGCTGCCCCTTTTTTGACATACAAGACCAGAATATCCGCCGGAGCAACCCCGTCGCGTTCAATCCATTGTTTCACTCTGGCAGCGGCCTCGGCGCATTCCTCCCGAAAGGAGGCACACGCAACCAGCATGGGCAATGGTCCGGAACGGGCCGTCGTAGCCGGGCGGACGATTTCGAGCAACTGCCCTTCGTCATCCCGCAAGGGTTCATCCGGAGCAAAGTTGACTCCTTCACCCAGGAAATCCGCTGCGAATTCGGCAATTTCGCGGGTGTTGCGGTAATTGGTCCGGAGCAGTTTGGTACGACCCCGCACTTTGATGCCGACCTTGGCGAACGAAAACCCGCGCCGGTAAATATTCTGCGCTCCGTCATACACCACAAACAGGGAATCCGTTTCCGGATTCAGCAGCCCCACCACCAACCGCAACCACTCGGAGGGAAAGTCGTGGGCCTCATCAACCAGAATTGCATCGTATCCCGCCGAGTGCCAGCGTCCATCCATTCGGCGGCGGTTGAGGTCCTCGGCCAGCTCGGTTACGGCCTGGTCTGTGAAACGTTCGGTAAAGGTTGGAATTCCGGCGGAAGCCAGTGCCCGCTGGAGCAGTCCATGAAAGGTTTTGACCTCAATACGGGAGACTTTGAAATCCCCCAGCACCGAAGCCAGAAACGCAGCCAGCGTGGCGTTGTAGCAAACCACCAAAACCCGCCACCGGGGATGGAGCTGGGCCAGCAGCCGTGCCCGGCAAATGAGCGTCCAGGTTTTCCCCGAACCAGCCACGCCCCGGACCAACCGGTGCCCGTCCCCCAGGCTTTTGGCCAACCGCTCCTGGTCGTAATCCATCACCGCCAGCAGCGTGGCATCATCCAGTTCGGTTCCGGGCAGGATGGGTTGCGGGGATGATTCCGGTGACACCGGTCGGCTCCTGGCCGGAGTACGACGAGCCAAACGGATTTCGGGAAACAGGTGCCACCGCAACCGGTCAACCTGGGCCGGGTTCAACCGGAACGCAAATCGTTGGGGAAAACATTCAGCCAAAAGTGCGCGGAGCGCTTCCGGTTCCACCGAGGCGGGAAGCGAATCCCGGAACAACATCTGGGCGGGTTCCAGCAACCCGCCAAAAGTGTGGGTAAATTCTGCTTTTTTGAGATTGGTCCACACCACTCCAAACCCAAAGGGAATAACCAGCCGGCCCTGGTAGGCTCCGGTTGGATGAACCAGCGTGGGTTCGGACTCCAGGGCCGTCACCAAGCGGTGGGCATAGGTGCGCGCCTGCTGCAAGGGATGAACCACTGCTTTGTCGCCATTGGCGGTGGCCAGCACCACCCTGGTGGGTGTCACCGCCTGAATCGTGGCTGCCGCCCAGTCTTTGACTTCCAGAATCAGCACCCCCAATTCCGGGTCGAAAATCACGAAATCAGCATTCCTGCCCCGAATTGGCACGTCGTACCAAACGCAGATGGTATCGGGCAGTTTGGCCTTGAGGAGCCGAAACAGGCGGTCCTCGCCGGGCGTCACGGTGGAGAGGTTGGAGATTGATTCCGGGATCATGAAAGCCATGGCCGGATTGTACCCCAGACACACAGAAAACCGAACTGAGCACAAAGCAGCCATGCACTCGAAGGTAACCTGAAACGGAATTCAAAAGCTTGATACCGATTTTCTCACCGCTGAGGCGCAGAGTGTTCGCAGAGTTTTCGCAGGGGTTCGAACTGTTTTTCTCTGTGCATCCGCTGTGACTTCTCGACTAAAAACGGCTTTCGGTGGATTCCGTCTCGACTTGCAACGTTCTCAGGGCGGAGCTTGTGGGAGTGAACCAGAATGATTGGAGGAAATGAAACCAAGGTTGAGTTCACTTTATAGGAAGCCAGCAGAAAACCCCGGAATTTATTCCGGGGATGAATGCTGTCCGAATTGAGTATGTATTTCCCGTAAAGCACTCTTTTCAATTGTCTTAAAGCCTGAAATACGATACCATATACA
>JAIBAN010000026.1 GCA_019695185.1 Blastocatellia bacterium
TATGCGGAATCCAGAGCAGCGTGACCCCGCAGATGAGGGATGGAATCAGAAATGCAAAAATAAACGGGTAGCCTTCTTTCGCCATAGCTAAATATTGAGTGCGATTCTTTCCTTTGGAGTGTTCTCAGGGGCCGAGTGAAATTCAAACCGGAACGGCGACTACCTTACCTGGAAGGGAAACAGGCTGGAGGTTGATTTCGCTCACTTTGAAAACTGCTTCCCAGCGTAACAAAAAGAGAGCGCCTTGTGGTAGGGCGCTCTCGGGGATGGATGAATTTTTTGTGAAAATCACGTGTCTGGAGCTTGTAAGTAAAGGCGGAATCCCTGCGGCGGCAAGGCCGGTTCAGTGCCCGGCGGAGGCTGTCTTTCTATGCGCTTGCAGGATTTCTTCCATTCGGTCTTTGATACCAAGTTTTTTCTTTTTCAGAAACGCTTCTTCCTCAAGCTCCTCCTGACTTGGATACTGAAGGGCGAGGAGTTCGCTAATGCGGGCTTCGCAACGTTTGTGTTCCCGGGAGAGTTCTCGAAATTCACTGTGACTGGCAAGCAACTCAGCCTTGAGCGTTTCCATATTTACTGATGAGCTCATGGGTGTGGCCTCCTGAGGGTGAGAATAAATGGGTTTTTGGTGAGCCGAAAGACATCAAATCATGTCCTGATTGAAAGCGTAAGCACTTTATTACAGTCGTTTTCAGAAAGCAATATGGTCAGAGTCCGGCATTTCAGGGCTTGAAAAGCGCCGCTCCGCACTCTGCTGCCAGGCCGGGAACGGCGAATGGGTGCTTTACCGGGTGGACCCGTGCTATAAAGAACTCCGCGCATCCGCAATTATTCTATTTTGTCCAGGAGTTAAAAGGTTATGAGTCAACCAGCACGCGAACTGGTGCAGGCAACCCCGGCACTGACCACGTTAAGTGAAGAGGAAGTCATGTTTCGTGACACCGTGGCCGACTTTGCCCGCGAGCAGGTCGGTCCGCATGTCGCCCAAATGGACCGCGACGCCAGCATGCAGCCGGCGCTTATCAAACAGTTCTTCGACATGGGTTTGATGGGTATCGAAGTCCCCACCGAGTTCGGCGGGTCCGGCGGCACGTTTTTTATGTCGGTTTTGGCCGTGGAGGAATTGTCACGGGTGGATCCTTCCGTCGGCGTTATGGTGGACGTGCAAAACACGCTCGTCAACAATGCCGTGTTGCGCTGGGCCACCCCTGAGCAGCAAAAGAAATATTTTCCCCGCCTGAGCGGCGACACGGTGGCTTCCTATGCCTTGTCCGAAGCCGGTTCCGGCAGTGATGCCTTTGCCCTCAGTTGCAAGGCCGAAGACAAGGGCGACCACTGGCTGCTCAACGGCGAAAAAATGTGGATTACCAATGCCGCTGAAGCCGGCTTCTTTCTGGTTTTCGCCAATGTCAACCCGGCAGCCGGCTATAAGGGAATCACGGCTTTTATTGTGGAAAAAGACTTTCCCGGTTTCAGCATTGGCAAGCGCGAAGACAAACTGGGCATTCGGGCTTCTTCCACCTGCACCCTGATTTTTGAAGACTGCCGCGTTCCCAAGGAAAACATTCTGGGTGAAGTCGGCAAAGGATACAAGGTGGCGATTGAAACCCTGAACGAAGGCCGGATTGGCATCGGTGCCCAAATGATTGGGCTGGCGCACGGTGCCTTTGAACAAGGCATCAAGTACACACAGGAACGCAAGCAGTTCGGGAAACGGATTGCTGATTTCCAGGGGGTTCAATTTCAGTTGGCAGAACTTGCAACCGAAATCGAAGCCGCACGTTTAATGGTCTACAACTCGGCCCGTTTGCGCGACGCCGGGAAACCATTTTTGAAAGAAGCAGCCATGGCGAAATATTACTCTTCCCAGGTCGCCGAACGCGTTGCCTCGCAAGTGATTGAATTTCACGGCGGCTACGGGTTCACCAAGGAATACCCGGTTGAGAAATATTTCCGTGATTCCAAAATCGGCAAAATCTACGAAGGCACTTCCAACATGCAGTTGCAGACGATTGCCAAGATTTTGCTGGCAGACTGAAACAACGGGGTTCAGGGTTCAGGGTTCAGGGGCTTTGAAATGGACAATTGACAATGGAAAATTGACAATTAACACCCAAACAGAACATCAAATTTCCTGGTATTCCAAACCCCTGAACCCTGAACCCTGAACCCTGAACCCTTGAAAAGGCGGTGCTCCGTGAAATCCTCTCCGACCCTTCCTGATTTTTCCAAGTTTTCCACCACAACCACCAAGGAAGCAGCCGAAGGAACCCCTCTCCGCTGGCTGATTGCGGCAACCCTCTTGACTTTGGTGTTGGGTGTGGTTCCGTACGCTGCGGTTTTAACTTATCCCATTCGGCTGTTTGTGACTTTTATTCACGAAGGAGGGCATGCTTTGGCAGCGGTTCTCACTTTGGGGACTGTCACGGGTTTGACCGTGGCGTGGGATGGAAGCGGATTAACCCATACGCAAGGTGGTTTGGGAGTGTTGGTTTCAAGCGCTGGGTACCTGGGAACCACGCTTTTTGGAGCATTGCTCCTGCTGCTTGCCCAACGTCAGTCACGGGCCCGGTTTTTGTTGTCGGCCTGTGGCGGCTTGGTTTTGTTCATGACCATGTTCTGGGTCAATGGGTCGGCCTCCCTGCTGGTCATGGCATTGCTCATGTTGGCAGTCTTTATGTGGCTCGGTGCCTTTCGCCCTGGGTTTGCCAAAGGCGCACGGGTCGGGTTTATGGCTGGCAGTTCGCTGATTTTGATTCTGCTGGTCCTGTTTTGGGCCGCCACCGGAACGCTTTTCAGTTGGCTGGTGGGATTGACGCTGGCGGTGGGATTGCTGACGCTGGGTTATGTTTCTACCCCGAAAGTGGCCCATTTTCTGATCAATTTTCTGGCAGTTCAGTGTTGTCTGAATGCGCTGGTGGACCTGAAAACCCTTTTTCTGATTTCCGCCATGTCGACTGAAACCCATACGGATGCTTTGAACATGCAAATGATGACCGGAGTTCCGGCGATTGTCTGGTCTGTGGTCTGGGGAGTGTTGGCTCTCGCAATCCTGGTTTTGGCCCTGTGGACCATGCCCAGGAAGAAAACCTCCCAGCCAGCCTCATAACCAATTGAGAAGATAAATTGATGCCAGCACCATAGCCCGAAAGGACCTGGGAGGTGCTGGCAGTTTTTTTGCCTGTTGGCAGGTGCTTGGTGTGGTTTGGGTGAGCTACCGGAAAATCGAATCGTTCAGGTCCACGTTTTCGTCATATTTGTCAATCACTACCTGGATGGTATGTGAGGGAAGCACCTCCTTGTAACGGAAGGGAAGTTTGACTCCGTTGACATCGCGGAAATCATCGGTTTCAAATTCCAGTGTGACGGCACTGAGGGCACCACCGCCAAATCCGCCGGAAGAGGACACGCCGGAAAACGTTCCCCCGCCCGAGGCTCCGCTGCCGGGTACGGCTCCGACTCCGGAGCCGGAGCCACCAGGGTCATAGACAAACGAAACCATGGTTTTCACCCGCAAAAAAGTGACGGTGTCAATATAGAGCTTGGCTGACAGGTCGGACCGTTTGATTTCAACCTGATAAGTTTCCCGGTCATTGATCTTTTTGGTTCCCTTGTATTTGATCTCACCCTGACCAGGGGTCAGGAGGGTATCAAACACTGAAATGTCATGGAGCATGCAGCCACTGCTGAGAAGCCCTTTCAGGGTACGAATCAGCACCCCGTCGGTAGAAGGCGGCATGGGCCTCATCCATGCCTGACTGCCGTCAAAACCGCGCAAAATACCCTGACCGCTGAAATCAAACGCCATGACGACTTTGTTGGGAAGTTTGGAGGAAAAAGTCGCTTTTCCGGACATGGCCGGAAGCGACGACCCTTTGCCTGGGACAAACTGAACTTTCCCGGTGGCCACGCGGGTGGTTGTTTTTTGGATGCGTTCCTGCCCTCCCAAAGCAGCGATGTGCCGGTTGAGAATTTCCTGGATGGTTATTTTATCGTCGGCTGCTGAGATGGTTGGAGAATTGGTGGTGAACCAACCACACCAGACAAAAACAAAACCGACGCAGAGCACCAACTGAAACTTGTAGCGTGTGTTGTGCATGACGGGCCCCCTTTTTGGAAAAAGGTTTACGGGAACGGCGTGCAGGCCACTTCATGTACGATGTGCCATGTACGATGTGCCATGTGTTCATCCCACAGGAAAGACAAAATGGCAAATGGCCAATCGCCAATCGCACATGTCAGGGCTTGGCTTTTTCAGTCTTGGTTTTGATGCGTCCGCTCCCTTCCGGTTGACGATTTCCGATGACAACTGCTGTTTTGATGCTGATTTCAAATGTTTGCCCGTTCCGGTCACGGTCAATGATGGCGCAGATTGCCTCTTTGACCCGCTTCCGGTCGGTGGGCTGCGGCAGAATTTGAAACCAGGGTTCCAAACGGTATTCGGCAATCACAGGGGAGGAGAGAAACTCCTCGCCGCTGTGGAATGAAAATTCCTCCTTGGCTGTAAAAATCTGCACATTTCGCAAGCCGGCTAATCTCGACTGGTCTTCCACTTCAACAAGCGTGGGGTGACCATAGAGCAAGGTTTCCAGTTGAGCATTGAGGTGTTCGGCCAAACCACATTCATAAAGTGCTTCCCAGTAGACTGAGAAGAACTCGTCAAAACTCCCCCGAATAATGGTATAGAGCACCACTTTTCCTTCAGGTGAGATGGTGTTGAAAAGCATTCGGGCGAGAGGCTCGAATTCGGCAGCCGGCAGCAGGGAGGCATCCCCTACCACAAAATCATAGGCGTTGGGGGTTAATTCCTGATGAAGCTGCTGGTCTGATATAAAATGGAGGTTTTCCAATTTGACTGTGGTGGATTTGGCCTGAGCCAGGTCCAGATATTCCGCATCACGGTCGGAGGCGGTGACGGAGCCGGAGTCTTTCAGATGGTTGGCCAGTTCCAGGGCCAATCCGCCGGTACCGCATTCGACGAGCAACACCCGGCCTTCAGTCGGCAGGGGCACATGGTCCAGGAAAAGCTGGTCAAAGCGGTCGCGCCAGAGCGGAGCCAGATATAAATCGTAGAGATACGCACGGGTTCGTGTTTCGGTGGTCACACAAGGTTCCTTTCCGGTTCCCAAAAACGCTTTCAAAAAAGTTACTGCAATGATGGTTTTGAATGATAATGGTGGGTTGTTTGTGATACTGCCGTAAAGTTTACTTCAAAGTCGGCCCAAAATACGATATGAATCGCCTTGCACTTTACCATCCACCATTTTTCCAGTACACCGCGGACGCCGGAAAGCAGGACAGCCGGGCTGTTTGGTTGGTTCCCGCGTCCCCTTTGAACCTCACCTCAACCAGGAGTTCTTTATGTCTACACCGGAACAAAAAGTAACGGCTGCCCAGCAGTCCGAACCACGGACCTATCAGTTGTTGATTGACGGTAAATTTGTCGATGCGGCTTCGGGGCGCACCTTTGAAACCTTGAATCCAACCACCGGAGCCGTTCTGGCCCATGTGGCGGAAGGCGATGCCGAAGATGTCAACCGGGCAGTGGCTGCCGCCCGCCGGGCTTTTGAAAGCGGCCCTTGGGCGAAAATGACTCCCCACCAACGCGGAAAAATCATTTACAAGGCCGCTCAACTGATTAGCGAGCGGGCCAAAGAGCTGGCCGAACTGGAAACCCTCGATAACGGCAAACCGATTCGGGAATCGTCCTATGTTGATATTCCGCAGACCGTCCAGCATTTTGAATATTTCGCCGGGATGGCTGATAAATTGCAGGGCGACACGATTCCGATTGGCGGTAATGTCTTTACTTACACCATGCGGGAACCGATTGGCGTCTGCGGTCAAATCATTCCCTGGAATTTCCCCTTGCTGATGGCCGCCTGGAAACTGGGGCCTGCCTTGGCTGCCGGCAATACGGTGGTTTTGAAACCGGCGGAACAGACCCCCTGTACGGCTATGGAACTTGGCAAAATTTTCCTTGAAGCCGGGCTGCCTGATGGGGTGCTCAACATCGTACCGGGTTTTGGTGAGATTGCCGGAGCGGCGATTTCCCATCACATGGACGTGGACAAAGTGGCCTTCACCGGTTCCACCGAAGTGGGCAAACTGATTGCCGAGGCCGCCGCCCGCACCAACCTCAAAAAAGTGACGTTGGAACTGGGCGGGAAAGCCCCGAACGTCGTTTTTGCCGACGCCGATTTGGAACATGCCGTGGAAGGCGCGCTATTTTCGATTTTCTTCAATCAGGGGCAGGTCTGCTGCGCCGGTTCGCGGCTGTTTGTGGAGGAATCCATCCACGACGAGTTTGTCGAACGGCTGGCCAACCGGGCCAAGAGCCTCCGGGTCGGAAACCCGCTCAACAAAGACACCCACATGGGACCGCAGGTGACCCGTGAACAACTTGACCGGATCAAACGCTATGTCGGCTATGGCGAGGAAGCCGGGGCAAAAGTGCTGGCCGGTGGCCGGAGTCCCGAAGCGGAAGAACTGCAAAACGGGTTCTTCTTTACTCCGACGATTCTGGATTGCGTGACCAATGACATGAAAGTGGCGCAGGAGGAAATTTTCGGACCCGTCGTGTCAGTGCTGACCTTCCAGAACGATAAAGACCTGCTTAAACAAGCCAATGATGTGGTCTTTGGTTTGTCCGCCGGAATTTGGACCCGTGACATCAAACGGGCCCATCGTTTTGCCAAATCGGTCAAAGCCGGTGTGGTCTGGATCAACACCTACAACATGTTCAACGCGGCCATGCCGTTTGGCGGTTACAAGCAATCCGGCTATGGTCGGGAAATGGGCTTCCAGGTGATGGATGCCTATACCCAATGCAAGAGCGTTTGGGTGGATTTGAGCGAGAATCCGATTGGCTGGTTCTCAAATTAAACCTGCCGCCTGCTGGCTGTTTGTCTGTTCCTGCCCTGTCAAAGCCTTTTTCAAAGGTTTTGGCAGGGCGGTTTTGCTTTTGGATTTTTCCCGCCCTGTTGTTTGTTTTTTCACTTTTCGCCAACTGCTGCAAGAGGTATCTTTACCTTCCGGGCATCCAAATTCTCACGCCGCCAAAATAAAAATGAAGCACCGGAAAATGACACTGGCAAGTCTTTGCTGTGGCTGGTTGCTGCTCCTGTGGGGAAGCTGGGCCGAAGTGTCTCAACCGGTGGGAGCCGCCTCCAATCGGTTGCAACTGGGGCATCTGGGCTTGGAACAAGGGCTATCCCAGAGTGGTGTCATGGCGCTGCTGCAGGACCGCAAAGGCTTTTTGTGGTTGGGGACGCAGGACGGGCTGAACCGTTACGATGGGGCGACTTTCAAAGCATACCGCCACAATCCGGCGGACCCGACATCACTTTCCAACAATTTTATCAAAACTCTCTACGAAGACCGCGCCGGGCAATTGTGGATTGGCACCGATGGCGGCGGGCTCAACCGGTACGACGCCCAAACTGACAGTTTTGTCAGCTTCAAAGCGGACCCAACGGTTCCCGGCAGCCTTGGGGCAAATTCCGTCTGGGCGATTGGCGAAGACGCCCAAGGGCGTTTGTGGGTCGGAGGATATGGCAGCGGATTATGCCGGTTTGACCCTCAGGCAAACCGGTTTTCCGTCTATCAGCATGACCCGACACGAGCCGGAAGCCTGCCGGGAGATAACGTTTTTGCCCTGTACCTGGACCGCCAGCAACGGTTATGGGTTGGAATGTGGGGCGGCGGACTCTGCCAGTATGACCCGCTGACCGATGGGTTTCTTTCCTGGAATGATGGGCCGGAACGACCCACGGGGCTGAATTCCCGGTTTGTTTATGCGCTGACTGAGGACCGGCAGGGGAATTTGTGGCTTGCGACGGGTGGAAACGGGGTCTATCGTCTGGATGCCCGACGGGAACGGTTTGTCAATTACCGGTCTGACCTGAAAAACCCGGTCAGCCTGACTACGGATTATGTCTTTACCATCTTTGAAGATAGCCAGGGGAAAATCTGGGTAGGGACACGCGGGGGTGGTGTCTGTCGGTATAACCCGCAACGAGACGGTTTTGATGCCATGACCTTGGACCGAAACCATCCGGATGTGAGCAGTTGCCGGGTGATTCGGGCTTTTTTTCAGGACCGGGCCGGAACGCTCTGGATTGGAACCGAAGGTGAAGGGGTTTATTTTTACGACCCGCTGGCCGAGCGGTTTCACAACCTGAAACCTGACCCACACCGTCTGGATGGGCTGCCCGAAAAGGCGGTCAAGGCCGTTCTGCAAGACCGGAGCGGCAGGATTTGGATTGGGACCTGGGGCGGTGGATTATGCCGGTATGACCCGGTGAGCGACCGTTATCAAACCTTCCGCCAGGAACCGCAGGTGCCCGGCAGCCTTCCGAATGATTCAGTCTTCGCGCTCTATGAAGATTCCGCCGGGCGGTTGTGGGTCGGCACCGATGGGGGCGGGCTGTGCCGGTACGACCCCGCCACGGAACGGTTTGTGCTCTATCCGGGGGACGCCCAAAACCCTGAAGCCCTGCCGAGCAACAATATTGCTGCGCTGGCTGAAGACAGCCGACACAATCTGTGGGTGGGACTCAATGGAAGTGGTGTATGCCAGTTTAACCCCCAAACCGGAAAAGTGCTCCGGCGCTTTCAAAATGACCCGCACCGGTCTGACTCGTTAAGCAGTGATGCCATTTACGCTTTGTTCATTGGGGTGGACGACACCATCTGGGTGGGAACCAGAGGTGGTGGCCTCTGCCGCTACCTTCCGCAGACCGAAACATTTCAGCAGTATGGCGTGCTTCCGGCACAAGCCAACGGGCTGACGGCCAATGTGGTGAATGCACTCTATCAGGATGCCCAACGGGTGTTATGGATTGGCACCAGAGGCGGCGGACTCAACCGGTTGGACCCTCAAACCGGCCTGATAACGGTTTTTCAGATACAAAATGGCTTGCCCAATGATGTGATTAACGCGATTGCCCCTGACCGCCAGGGGAATCTGTGGTTGAGCACCAACCGGGGGATTGCAAAATTTGACCCGCGCCGGGGAACGTTTCGCAATTTCGATGCCGGAGACGGTTTGCAAAGCAACGAGTTCAGTCCTGGTGTGACGTTTGTCAGCCGGGAAGGGGAAATCTTCTTTGGCGGTGTGGCGGGAGTGACCTCATTTCATCCGGAAGCAGTCCGCGACAATATGTATCTGCCACCGGTTGTCATCACCGATTTCAAAAAATTCAATCAAAGTGTGAGCTTGCCGACGGCAATTGCCGAAACTCCGGAACTGACGCTTGATTACAAGGATAACTTCATCACCTTTGAATTTGCCGCGCTCAACTTCACCAATCCGGGAAAAAACCAATATGCCTATCGGCTGGTTGGATTTGACCAAAACTGGATTCCCGCCGGTACCCAGCGCAGTGCCACCTATACCAATCTGGATGGCGGCACCTATGTTTTTCAGGTCAAAGGCTCAAACAATGACGGGCTGTGGAATGAAGCCGGAGCTTCCATTCGCTTGCGGGTGTTGCCGCCACCCTGGAAGCGCTGGTGGGCTTATTGTCTGTATGTCACGGTGGCTGCTTTGGGAATTTGGGGCGGTGTGCGCTTGCAGACCAATCGGGTGCAGGCCAAAGCCAATGTTCGGGAAGCCCGGCTGAAGGCCGCTGCTGCTGAAATCGAGGCCCGTGCGATTGCTGCCGAAAATCTCCAACGGGTGGCCAATGAAGCGGAAATGCAGCGTAAGAACCAGGAACTCAACCAGAAAATCCGCGAACTGGACCAAGCCAACCAGAACCTGCTGCGTTCGCAAATGCAGGCTGACCGGATTTTCTCGGCCCTCGCCGAGGCCTTGCCCGGAACCGTGCTCGAAGGCAAATATCAGTTGGGGGAACGTATTGGTTCCGGAGGCTTTGGCGCGGTGTTCCGGGGCAAACATTTGGGGTTGAATGCAACCGTGGCGGTCAAGGTTTTTCGCCCTGCACCGGGCAACGACAGCACGCTGGCGGTCGAACGGTTCCGGCTGGAAGGAGTTTCCGCCGCCCGCATACAGCACCCGAACGCCATTCGGATTCTGGATTCAGGGATTTCGGCGGAAGGCATTGCCTATCTGGTCATGGAACTGCTGGATGGCGTTTCCCTCGCCGATGAATTGGCTGTTCGCCAACGTTTGAGCCTGCGCCGGGCGGTGGCCATTATCCACCCGGTTTGCCTGGCCCTGGCTGAAGCTCATCGGTTGGGCATCATCCACCGTGACATCAAACCGGCCAATATTTTTCTCCACCGTGCGCCGGAGGGGGAAATCGTCAAACTGGTTGATTTCGGGATTGCCAAAATGTTGGGCGAGGATACGGATGAAAAATTGCAGAACCTGACGGCCACCGGGGGTTTTATCGGAACACCGACCTACATGGCTCCGGAACGGTTGCGGGGTCAGGAATATGATGGCCGGTCAGATGTCTACAGCCTGGGCGTGGTCCTGTACGAAATGTTATGTGGCCGCACACCCTATGCCGCCGGTGCCGGAAATCCGTTTAGCGTGGTGGTCAAGCACTTGTATGAAGGGATTCCCTCCCTGCGGCAGTTCAATCCGCAGCTTCCGGTTGAGGTTGAAACCATCATTCTCACCGCCCTGGCCAAAAACCCTGAGGAACGGCCTGGAGCCAAAGAATTTGCCGACCTGCTGTGGGCGGCAGCCGAACCCTTTTTCGAGCCGGAGTCTATCGAAACCGGTCCGGCGCTTGTCACCATTGAGGTTGACCCGGATGCCCCGACTGGGATTTTTGACCAACTGCCCACCACTGCACGACCCCAGGTTGACACAGCAATGGAAGAAGCCCCGACCGGTTTCTTTGCCGGGCAACTGGAACAAGGCTCCCCGGATTGACTCCCGGAACGACAGATTTTCCCCTGTAAAAACCACAAATCTGCTATAGTTTTTTATCCTCACAAAATGGCCTGAGGGACAGTGCATCTCTCACCGCCGAAGTTCTCACGTCCGAAGTCGTTTGGAAACAATTCGCCAATGCCGGTTCACCGCAACATTTGGGGGAACTTGTCTATTGTGTGCATCCTGCTGGTTGCCACGGTATTGTTTTGGCCGTTGAAAGTGGTTGAGGGGCAGGCGACTGGATCCCAGGCCGCCCGGATTGCCAGCCTGGATGAGACCACGGCCAAATACGACCTCTCGCCGGTGATTGATATCCTGGAGGACCCGTTGCGGACCCTGACTGTTGAGGAAGTGGCCACACCCACCTGGGACAGCCGCTTTGTTCCCAATCGGCAGCCCATTCCCAATCTGGGGTTTTCCAATTCGGCATTTTGGTTGCGGGTCACGGTGCAAAACCTGACCCTGGCACGGGATGAATATGTATTGGAGTTGGCTTTTCCCCGGCTGACCAGGGTTGATTTCTATCAACCGCAAACGGCGGGTGAGTCGGGAGAACGATTGAAAGCGCGTTTCTCCCATCAGGTTTCCGGGGCTGAAATTGCTTTTGTCCAACGGGAAGTCAAACACCACAATTTGATTTTCAACGTGCATATCAAACCCAGGGAAGTCAAAACTCTTTACTTGCGGGTGACAGCCCGGAGTGCGCTCACTTTTCCGTTGACGTTGTGGAGCCGTGAAGCGCTGGTCGAAAAAGACCGGACTGAAGTGCTTATTCTGGGCATGTATTACGGCATCCTGCTGGTAATGGTGGTGTACAACACGTTTTTGTTTGTGGTGGTGCGTGACCGGAACTACCTGCTTTATGTACTGGTTTCAACCGGCATTGGGGTCTTGCAGTTCGCCCAGGATGGGTTTGCCTCGGCATATTTATGGCCGGAGTCATCTTATTGGGCCAGTCATGCGATTTTGGTTCTGGCTTCTTTGAGTGCTGTATTTGTGGTGTTTTTTGCCCAGGAATATTTGTTGTTGCGGCGGAATGCCCCCGGTTTCAACAAATTTCTGCATGGTTTTAATGGATTGAATGGCTGTGCCGTTGTCTTTTTTCTGGTTTCCTATAACGTCACGCTGCATAAACTGGAAACCTTTGGCGGGATTCTGCTGTTTCTCATTTTATTGGCTGGAACCATCCTTTGCATGCAACGGAAATATCGCCCGGCCCGGTTTTATCTGCTTTCGGTCGTGTCTCTGGCTGCCGGTTTCTGTATCTCTCTGATGCGCAACTTTGGCTTTTTTCCGGACAATTTCCTGACTCATTACAGCATTCATATTGGGACGGCAGTGGACGTGGTATTGCTTTCGATAGGGTTGGCCGACCGTATCAACCTGCTTCAGGCAGAAAAGCAAGAAGCGGAAACGGTTGCCGCACTCAAAGAGAAGGATGTGGAACTCTTTCGCCTGCGCAACGAGGAACTTTCGAATATCAACCACAAACTGAAGGAACTGGACCAACTCAAAGTCGGATTTACCGCCATGCTGGTTCATGATTTGAAATCCCCTTTGACGGTCGTCCGGACCACGCTGGACATGTTCAAAAGCAAGGACCTGCCCGCCCAGGTCTTGAACGAGTTGTTGACCACTTCGGAACGCAATGTGGACCGGATTCTTACCCTCGTCAATGAAGTGCTGGAACTGTATCGGACGGAAGCGCAGGGACTACAGGTCAAACTGGAACCAGTTGCCCCCGAACCATTTCTCTCTGCTTGCGCCAGGTCGGCCCAACTGGCTGCCTCTCCGCAATCCATCACGGTCGAATTCCGCCGCAAAACCTCCCTTCCACCCATTTCGGCTGACCTGAGCCAACTGGAACGGGTTTTTTCCAACCTCCTTTCGAATGCCATCAAGTTTACCGCACCGGGAGGGGCCGTTGTTTTGGAAGCCGCAGCCGTTCAGGGAAGCGGAGTGGAATTCGGATTGACCAAACTGGTGGTAAGCGTAACGGACACTGGGGAGGGAATTGCTCCGGAGGCCATCCCTTACATTTTTGAACCGTATCGTCAGGCTGAAGCCGGTCGAAAAAAAATAGGGGTGGGGTTGGGACTGGCGATTGTCAAACGGATTGTGGCGGCCCACGGGGGCAATATCTCGGTGCGCAGCCAGCTTGGGGTGGGTAGTTCCTTCACGGTCGTTTTGCCGGCGGTGTCGGCGGTGCCGGATGAGCAGGGCTGGGAATCTGTTGCAGGTGAGACGAGTATTCCGAATTCCTTACTGCTGTGGGGGGAAAAGGCTGCGGAATCAGCAGCGGCCATTCCCCGGTTTGCCACCCAGCCGTTCATTTTGGTGGCGGATGACAATCCCATCAATCGCAAGGTGGTCCAAATGCAGTTAAAGAAACTGGGCTGTGAGGTTGAAACCGTTGCAAATGGGCTGGAAGTACTGGAAGCCCTGTCCCGGAAATCGTTTGATCTTGTGTTTTTGGATTGCCGGATGCCTGAAATGGACGGCTTTGAAACAGCCGCAGCCATCCGCCAGCGGGAACAGGGAAGCGGAGCCTTGCTCCTGCACGGTGGTGAACCTGCCAAAGATGGGGCTCCAGCGGTGCGTGGCGGTTTGCCGCGGCTTCCGGTGGTGGCGCTGACGGCCAGTTCGATTGACGGGCGGGACTCATGCCTGGCCGCCGGGATGGATGATTTCCTCGAAAAACCGTTCAAGTCTGAAGAACTGGCTGCAATTCTGGCCCGCTGGCTCCCGGTTTCATTTGAGCAAGCACCTCAGAACTGAGGGCCGGATTTAGGGCACCAGGATTTCCAAAAAACGGTCATAGGCGGAACCAACCGGCAGGTCCGGTTCGCAGTGCAACCGTTTGCGTTGAGCCAGAACTTCCTGTCCGGTTTGAGGGTTGAAAGCCGTCTTTTCAAACCTTTCCCAATAGATGCCCAGCCCTCGTTTTTGCCAGTTGGGCACTTGGGCGAATGAAATTCCGTAACCTTCCAACAGCTTTTCCTTGTCCGCCACGGAAACGGAAGCCAAGCGGGTGGCTGCGGTTTCCGGCGCGGCTCCGTGCTGGCGTAAGGTCCAGTAACACCAGGCATTGAGCGCATTGCGGTGGGCATCTTCGGCCCGCCAGCGAAAATAATCGCGGACCAGTTCCCGATTGGGCAGTTGGGAAATCCGGCAATCAAACACAGCCACGGTTCCCACCGCCAGTGAAAATCTGGCGCTCGCCTCACCCGCCAGAACCGAGTGGAGCTTGCGCAGTTTGCGCTGAAAGACGGTTTCCTCCGGATGCAGGAGCAAGGAAATCTCGTCGCTTTCCGTGTAGCCGTAGACCACACGAAATCCGCAGGTCATAAGGTGTTTAACCGTCAGCCGCATGGCATCACGGAATTTTTCATCAAACGGGGCGGCATATTTCATGACCTCGCGGGTGAAGGTGGTAAAGTGCCGTCCGTCCAGCCGGGCCACCATATACATGCCGGGCAAAACACAGTGGTCGTGGGCGGTTTCAAAAACCCGCATCCGGGCATCCAGGTCATCAAATTTCATCGTTCCACCTTGTGACTTCAAAAGATTGAGGTGCATCCAGCCGGACAAAAAACAAATCGTCAAAACCTTCGGCCAAGCTGGGCATTTCCAGCCGGTTGCGGGTGTTGCGCACACCTTGGGGCGGAATCCGTTCCGGCCCGGTTCGGGTTTCATTGCGAACCAGGGCCTCAGCTATTCGGGATTCGAAAAAATATCCGGTAATCCGAAATCCGGCAGCCCTGGCCGGTGCAAGATAGCGGGACCGGTCACGCCGGGAAGGATTGGTGTTATCCACCACAAACGACTGATTCATTTCCAGGCAGGCATTGAGCAAAATCAGTTCGCGCTGCCGGGTTTTGAGCATGTCCAGATTGATACGGACATGCGTGCGAAAAAACCGCTCCCGGAAAAAAGTGGATTTTCCAGTAGCCTGAATTCCCATCAGGATGACGGCCTCTGATTGGTGTGGCATAGGGAGTTTTTGAGCTTTGAGCTTTGAGTTTTGGGTATCAGGTCTGGGATTGTGGCTGAATGGTTTGACGGAAATCAAATCGCTCACACGATTGATTTCAAACCTTGAACCCTAAATCGAACCATATGAGACTGGTACAGTTTTTCACCGCAGAGACGCAGAGGTTTCGCAGAGGTTTTCTTTTTGTTCTCGGCGGAGTCTTGGCGTCTCTGCGGTGAAGAAAAAAATTCATGTGTACCAATGTTTTGTGGTTTGATTTAGACCTTGAACCCTGAACCCTGAACCCTGAACCCTGAACCCTGAACCCCAGACCCCAGACCCCAGACCCTAGACCCTGAACCCGGAAAAAAATGAATCACCATTCATTCTGAATGCACGGGAGCGGTTGTCAGCAAGCCATCAGTCGTGTTAAGAGTGGATATCAAACTTTTTCATCGTGTGTCACCCGTTTCCTCCTGTAAGTCAGCGTGTGCAGCTTTGTTTTCCTGTCTTGCCCTGTAATGAGGTGCAGCGTTCAGCCGAGGGAACGTTCCTTTGGTGTCACACCTTGCGTGTTTATTTCTTTCCTAAAGTTGACAGGGAGGTTTGCCTTGAAAATCGCAGTATGTTTGAAAGCCGTGCCGGAAACCGACACCCGGATCCGCATTGCCGCGGACGGGCGTTCGATTGATCCGACGGATGTGAAGTTCATTATGAGCCCCTACGACGAGTTCGCTTTGGAAGCGGCTCTTTTGACCAAAGAAGCCAAAGGCGGCGAAGTCGTGGTGTTTGGGCTGGGCGGTGATGAAGTCCCGACCGTGTTGCGCGACGGCCTGGCGCGGGGCGCGGAACGGGCGGTTCATATCAGCAGTGCCGGAATTGCCACCCATGACCCGATGATTGTCGGGACTGTGCTGGCTGCCGCCCTCAAAGAGTACGGGCCGGATATTACTTTCTTTGGCAAGCATGGCGTCGGCGGCGACAATCAGGCCGTTCCGTCCATGGTGGCCGAACATCTGGGGGTGCCCCAGGCAACCGTGGTGACCAAAATCGAAGTCAACGACCGCGCCGTTCGGTGCGAACGTGAAATCGAAGGCGGTTTGGAAGTTGTTTCCACCACGCTCCCCTGCGTGATTGCCGCGCAGAAAGGGATGAACGAACCGCGCTATCCGAAACTCCCGGCCATTATGCAGGCCAAAAAGAAACCTTTTGCCACCAAAACAGCGGCTGACCTCGGTTTGTCGGCAGCTCAGGTGGGCGATGCGGCTGCAACCATGACAATTACGGAATTGCGGTTGCCCCCCGCCCGGCAGGCTGGCCGGCGCATTGAAGGCGATGTCAACGAGCAGGTCAACGGGTTGCTCAGTGCGTTGCAAAACGAGGCAAAGGTTCTCTAATAGCTATCAGCTATCAGCCGTCAGCCTTTTCCCCGCTGAAAGCTGAAAGCTGGGTGCTTTTCAGAAAGGTTACAGTTTTTATGTCGAATGGAGTTTTGGTATTTGCAGAACAACGCGACGGGCATTTCAAAAAAGCGGGCCTTGAAGCGTTGTCAGAAGGACGGCGGTTGGCCGATAAAACGGGAGGTTCCCTGCACGCCGTTGTGATTGGCTCCAATGTGCAAGGGCTGGCCGCTGAAGCCGGTCATTATGGAGCCGACGTGGTGCATGTGGCCGACAATGCGGCGCTGGCCAAATATTCAACTGATGGATATGCAAAAATCCTGACCGATGTGGTTCGGGACGTGCAACCGGCAGTGGTGGTGGCTTCGGCAACCGCCATGGGCAAGGATTTGGCTCCGCGTGTGGCTGCCCGTCTGGGCGTGGGGTTTGCTTCGGATGTGACGGAAACTTCCGTTGACGGCGGCGCTTTCACGGTGGTCCGTCCGATGTACGCCGGCAAGGCTTTTGCCAAAGTGGCGTTCAATCGGGCTCCGGCGGTGGCGACCCTGCGGCCCAACGTTTTCGCGGCGGCGGCACCGGATGCCGGACGCACGGCGGAAGTCAAAGCCGTTGGCGGCGTGGTGGTGGATGGCCTGGCAGCCAAGGTGACGGATATTTTGGCAGCGGCAGGTGGCAAGATTGAATTGACCGAAGCCGACATCATTGTCTCCGGCGGACGTGGTATCAAAGGACCGGAAAACTATCCTCTGATTCAAGGTCTGGCCGATGCGCTGGGCGGTGCGGCTGGCGCTTCGCGGGCCGTGGTGGATGCAGGCTGGGTGGACCATTCCTATCAGGTTGGCCAGACCGGTAAAACGGTCAGCCCGTCGCTTTACATTGCCTGTGGCATTTCAGGTGCCATTCAGCACTTGGCCGGAATGTCGTCCTCGAAATTCATCGTGGCAATCAACAAAGACCCGGATGCACCGATTTTCAAAGTGGCCGACTATGGCATTATCGGCGACCTCTTTGAAGTCGTGCCGCGTTTGACCGAACAGGCCAAAGCACTCAAGGCCAAAGCCTAGTTTTTCAAATTGAGAATTGAGAATTGAGAATTGAGAATTAAAACCTGATAATGTGGGTAGTGATGTTTGGAGCTTCACCCAAAATTGTTGGGACTGTAAAATAATTCTCAATTCTCAATTCGAAATTCTCAATTCCTATGTTGGAACAACTGCAACGCGACATCCTCGAAGCGTTGGGAACGCGCGCCGTTCCTGTTATCTACCGCGAGCAGATATTGAGCGGACGGACACGGCAGTTTGTTCTGTTTCCCGAATCCTCCCGCCGGGTTCCTCCCGAAGACATCGCCATCATTCATACGTTGCTGGGCATTGAAATCAAAGTCGGTCGCCGCCGTTTGGGTTGTCCCGACCTTGCCACCGCCCGTTTCTTGCAGGTTTTCGCCCGCCTGGGCGTTGGAACCGTGGCGGTTCCTTACGATATTTCCCAAATCTCCCGCATTGCTGACGACCTTGAATCCGGCTGGCAACACTTGCTCCTGATTATCGAAGACCGCGCCGGAGACCGTCCCGGACGAACCCGCATCCAACTGCGGAACCAGTTGATTGCCTTCATGCGGGCGGAAATCGAAAAACTTGGTGCCGGAACCAAAATCCCCGAATTCAACCAAAACACCAAACAACGCCGGTTGCGGTAAAAACACAAAAAACGCTTGGTTACTTTCAAGAAAAACTGAAAATTTTGGGTATAGAGGTTGGATATGGAAGAACCAAAACCAAAACCAGCCCCCACGAAACCTCAGCCGTTTGTGATTCTTTCGGAATCACCGGTTCAACGCTGCGAAGTTTGCCATCAATCCGATTGTTTGAACCTGGAAACCGGTGTCTGTTCCCGCTGTCAGCACCTCGATGTGACAGCACTGGAACAACAGCGGTCTGAGGCTGATGGGAGGCACGTCAACCAGTCGGTTGCTGAAAACAGAGATACTGAATCGGAACCCTATGAAGCTTTGGCGATGGCCGAAGGTGGAAAGGGTCTGGGTGGAATACTTGCCTTCCTTTTAGGAATCAGGTTTCTGTTGTGGGTCTGGGAACAAGCCAAAACCGGTGAATACACCCTGGCTGGATTCGCTCTGGTTTTTATTGTTCTGTCCTGTCTTTTCTTGGGTTATGGCTGGGCCACCAGCCACAGCCAGGATACAGATAAATAACATTCAGCATGCTGTGTCGGAGGGTTATGGAAAAGCTTGCTGCCAAACCGGTTGCCACCAAACCACAGCCGTTTGTGATTCTTTCGGAGTCACCGGTTCAACGCTGTGAAATATGCCATCAATCCGATTGCCTGAACCCGGAAACCGGGGTGTGTTCGCGCTGTCAGGGCGTTGATGTGATGGCACTGGAACAACGACAGACGGTGGACGAGGCGTTTCAAAACATCCTCAAAGAACATCAAACGGAGGATCCATTTTCAGGACTCCGAACAGTCGCAACCATTGCCCGTATCCTTGGGGGCGTCATGATAGGTATCATGATGCTCATGTATTTGCTCCTGCTCGTGGTAAAAACCAAATTTGGTGAATCCCTGTCGGCAGGGTTGGGCTTGTTTATGATTTTTCTGCTGGTCTTCCCAATGTTGTTGGTAAGACTGGCAAAACGAAAAAAGACAGATAACGAATTGCCCTGAATTTGAAACCGGGGAACCAATTGCTCCAAATCACGCCACATTTTCCAACACATTTTTCAAAAAATGGGTATAGTTGCGAAGCCTTGCTTCGCCATAACACCTGAAAGGTCACTGATGGCAATGAAACTCTGGAAAGGAACCCTTCCTCTCTCTCATCTCCGCAACCTCTGTACCGCTTCTTTTTTCATACTTGGCATGCTCCTGGCACCGGGCTGGTTTTCCGCACCGACCCTGGCACAGGACCCGGCAGCCGACCGAGCCACACTGCTCAAGGAAATCAACCGCGATATTTGGCTTCCATTTGCCAAAGCCTTTGCTGAAGACAAAGCCGAAGACTTCATCAGCCTTCATTCCAAAGACATGATTCGGGCCGAGGGCAATGGCAAACGGATTTTGAGTTTGTCGCAATATGCTGAAAATACCCGTAAATCATTCAAAACCCGCATTGAAGCCGGAGGAAAGATTGAGATTCACTTCCGGTTTTTGGAGCGGATTGTGAATCCGCAATTTGCCTCAGAGCGGGGTATTTTTGAATTTGTGGCGATTTCGCCCAAAGGTGAAACCGCCAAATTCTATGGCAAGTTCCACGTCTTTTCGCGCAAGGAAACTGGAACCTGGAAAATTCTGGTTGATTACGATTCCAATGAAGGCAAGACCATCAACGAAGAATCATTCAAGAGCGCAGCCGCTTTGGATGATTTTAAGAATTGAGAATTGAGAATTGAGAATTGAGAATTGAGAGATGTTTGGGTTTATTCACGCAGTGAAGGCAAAAGTACCAAATTCGGCGACAAGTCGCCGAAAAACAAAGCGGTGACAAGTCCCCGCACTCCAAAAAAAGCAATTTCCAAGTACGCTCTGAGAAAAGCAACCTGGAATTCTCAATTCTCAATTCTCAATTCTCAATTCTTTCACCATATTCAGAAAAGCCTGAAGCACCGAGGATTGGTCTTCTGCTCGGCAAGCCAGAGCCAGTTCGACACTGGCCGTCGGCTCATCCAGCGGAAGATAAACGATGCCGGGCACCTGGAAAAACCGCACTGAAGCCGGAACCAGTGTGACACCCAACCCGGCAGCCACAAAGCTGAGGATGATTTGCAGTTGGGTTGCTTCCTGCGTGACTTTGGGGGAAAACCCGGCAGTCGTGCAGAGGTGGCTGATTTGGTTGTAAAAGCCACAGCCCAGGTCGCGGGGAACGAGCACAAAATGCTCGGAGGACACATCGGCCAGCGAGAGGTTTTCTTGGGCCGCCAGCGGGTGTCCCTTGTGAAGCGCCACATAAACCGGCTCCGTAAGGACCGACTCCAGCCGGATGTCATCGTCACATTCCACCGGCAACACCACCAATCCAACGTCCAATTGATTGATGCCCAGTTCATAAAGCTGCTGCATTGAGGGCAGTTCCCGCACCACCAGTTCGACCTTGGGAAACCGTTTTCGATACGTCCCAAAAACCGGTGCCACCGGACAATAGACCGACGAAGCCTCCACTCCGACCACCAGACGACCAATTTCGCCGCGACTGGCGCGGGCCGCCGTCTGCACCGCCTGGTCCGCCTGGGCCAAAATGCGGCGGGCTTCGGCCAGAAACAGGCGTCCGGCATCGGTGACAATCACACTGCGCTTAGTGCGGCTGAAAATCTGGATGCCCAGTTCTTCCTCAAGTTCCTGAACCTGACGGCTGAGGGCCGGTTGGGAAACGTGCAAAATTTCGGCAGCCCGGCTGAAACTGAGTTCATCCGCAACGGTCACGGTATAGCGGAGGTGTCGGAGTTCCATATTTTTCGCCCAAAACGTGAGATTTGCAGTAAAGTGTAGTGTTTACGAGAACCCGAGCCTACCACTGAGGCCGGTTTCTGCATATCAACAATCAGTGGAGACTGGCTTTTACTTTTTCTGAAAGGAAATTTGGTTATGACATACACCTATCAAGATACAAAAACAAACGAAGCAGCCGCCGGGAACCCGGCTGCCGACCCCGAAGCCTATGCCTTGCTCCAATCCATCCACGAATCCCGCCAAACCTGGCCCAGCGAATTTGCAGGGTTCGCGGCGAATGTCCGCCTCAACGACAATGGCCGAAGTTTGACGGGGAGGGCCGAGTATTCACCTGAAAACGGAGTCAAGCTCAAAATCGATGGGTTTGTCGAACCGGGTGACGGCTGGTTCGAAGACCAAATCCGGAGCATTTTTGGCCATCGGCGCGGCGGCAGCTTTGCGGCTGGTGATGGTCGGTTTCCCTTGACCTTTGGGCCTGACGAGGGCCACCCCTTGGGCCGAATGGTTTGCCTCAACGACCAAATGCAATCCACCTACCGGTTGGGTGATGGGTACATTGCCGAAGTCTCGCGCACGATGGGCGAAGAACGGTTTGTGATTACCGTGTTGGAGGTCGCCTGGAACGAAAACGGAAAATACCTGCCCAAACATTTTCTGGTGACCTATTTTAACTTGGCGACCCAAGCCATTTCCAAAGTGGACGCTTATTCCGATAGCTTTACCCTGCTTGACGGTTTCTGGATTCCTACCTCCCGCCGTGTCATCCGCACCGAAACCGGTTCGTTTACCGTGCGCACCATCGAGTTTCAAAATCCCCAATTGCTTAGAAAGGACTGAGGACTGAGGACTGAGGACTGAGTGAAATTCTTACCAGATGAATGAGCCATCAGCGTTCCTCTTGGTTGATGATATACTCAGTCCTCAGTCCTCAGTCCTCAGTCCTTTCTTTTCAGTCCTTAGCCCTCAGTCCTCGGCTTTAATGTTTTTTCCGCATAAGTTGATGCGAAAGAAGTATTGGACGGCTCGGTACATCACTCATACAGTTTCCCTGAACAAAACCGGATGCCAGCAACAAAGCCATTCGCCCGGCAACATCGGCAAATGGCAAATGGCAAATGGTAAATGGCAAATGAAAAACAGGGAGAAACCGTATGATGAACCTTCGTCGCAGCAACGAGCGTGGCCAAACCAAAATCGGCTGGCTGGACAGCCGCCACAGCTTTTCCTTCAATCGTTATTTTGACCCCCGCCACATGGGATTTCAGCATTTGCGGGTCATCAATGAAGACTGGGTTAAACCTGATACCGGTTTTGGAACCCACCCGCACAATGACATGGAAATCGTGACCTTTGTCCTGAAAGGAACCCTGGCTCACAAGGACAGTACCGGAGGCATTGGCTACATTCATGCCGGAGAGGTCCAGCGCATGACCGCCGGAACCGGCATTGAGCACAGTGAATTCAATGAAAGTCAGGATGCAACCGTCCATTTGTTTCAAATCTGGATTGTACCCGAACGGCGCGGTTTGGAACCCGGCTATGAACAACGGAAGTTTTCCGCCGTTGACCGGGCCGACAACCTGTTATTGGTGGCTGCCCGTGACGGACGAAACAATGCCCTGACCATCCATCAGGATGTGGACATTTATGTTTCCTCCCTGACTGAAGGGAAAGAACTTTCCCACCGGCTCTGTCCGACCCGTCATGCCTGGGTCCAGGTGGCAACCGGAAAGCTCAAAGTCAATGGGGTGGAACTGCAAACCGGAGACGGTCTGGCCGTCAGTGATTTGGAAAATCTGAGCTTTCAGGCTTTGGAAAACTCGGAATTTATGCTTTTTGATTTGGCCACAATGCGGTAAGAAGCCAAAAGCAGGGTTCAGGGTTCAGGGTTCAGGGTTTTCGAATATCAGAGAAATTTGATTTGTTGAATTGGGAGTGAATTGTTCATTGTCTATTCAAAAGACTTTGAACCCTGAACCCTGAACCCTGGACCCTGGACCCTGGACCCTGAACCCTGAACCCTGAACCCTGAACCCTGAACCCCAGACCTTGAAAGGAATTTTCATGCCAACACCAAAAATTTTGGCTTTTGCGGGAAGTGCCCGTACTGATTCAGTCAACCAGAAACTGGTCCAAATTGCCGCTGCCGGGGCTGTGAATGCCGGGGCGGAAGTAACCGTTATCAATTTGCGGGATTTTCCGCTGCCGATTTATGACGGCGACCTGGAAGCCGCCGAAGGTTTGCCGGAAAACGTCAAAAAACTGAAGGAATTGTTCCTGGCTCATGACGGGCTGCTGATTGCGTCTCCGGAATACAACAGCTCCATTTCCCCGCTGTTAAAGAATGTGATTGATTGGGTTTCGCGTCCTGGTGCAGGTGGTGAAGCTCCGCTGGCCTGCTACCACAACAAGGTTGCCGGTTTGGTGGCGGCTTCGCCCGGAGCTTTGGGCGGCCTGCGCGGATTGGTTCACGTGCGCGCCATTTTGGGTAATATAGGCGTCACCGTCGTACCGGCCCAGGTTGCGGTCGGAAGCGCGTTCTCGGCTTTTGCGGAGGCCGGTCACCTGAAGGACGAAAAACAGCAGGCTGCGGTTGAAGGAATTGGCAAGGCCGTGGCCACACTGCTCCACAAACTGCTCAACTAATCAGCTTCGGGTTTCAGTTTTGACAGCGAATGTGGTTTGGCGGTTTCGCTGGGAAATGCAAAGCCCGGAAGCTGCACATCAAAAATTTTCACCTTTCAAGGAGTTGCAAATGAGTGAGAATGCAAAGAAACCCTTGACGACTGCTGCCGGAATTCCGGTGGCGGACAATCAAAACTCGATGACGGCAGGCGAACGGGGGCCTCTTTTGGTGCAGGATTTTCACCTCATTGAGAAACTGGCCCACTTCAACCGGGAACGGATTCCCGAACGGGTGGTTCATGCCAAAGGCGCGGGAGCCTACGGTTATTTTGAAGTCACCCATGACGTAACCCAATGGACCAAAGCCGATTTTCTTTCCGAAGTCGGCAAACGGACGGAAATTTTTATCCGGTTTTCCACTGTGGGGGGCGAACGTGGTTCCGCCGACACTGACCGGGACCCGCGCGGGTTTGCCATCAAGTTCTACACGCAACAGGGAAACTATGACATCGTAGGCAACAACACACCGGTTTTCTTTTTGCGTGACCCGCTCAAGTTTCCCGATATGGTTCACACCCATAAACGGAACCCGGCCACGAATTGCAAAGACCCCAATGCTTTCTGGGATTTTCATTCACGCACACCGGAATCCCTGCATCAAATCACGATTTTGTTTTCCAGTCGCGGAACACCAAAGAGTTACCGCCACATGCACGGGTTCAGCTCGCATACTTTCAAATGGGTCAATGCCGAGGGGAAAGGTGTGTGGGTGAAATATCACTTCAAAACCGAAACCGGGGTGGAAAATTGGACTGCGGCTGATTCCGGACGGCTTTCCGGGGAAGACCCCGATTATGCCACCCGTGACTTGTACAATCACATTCAGGGTGGAGGAATTGCCGCCTGGAAAGCCTACGTGCAAATCATGCCGTTGGAGGATGCCGCCAGCTACCGGTTTAATCCTTTTGATTTAACCAAAGTCTGGTATTACAAGGACTATCCGCTGATTCCCATTGGGCGGCTGGTGCTGGACCGCAATCCGGAAAATTATTTTGCCGAGGTCGAACAGGCGGCTTTCACTCCGGCCAATCTGGTGCCGGGAGTGGAACCATCACCGGACAAAATGTTGCAGGCCCGGTTGTTTGCCTATGGTGATGCCCAACGTTATCGCCTGGGAGCCAATCACCAGATGCTGCCGGTCAATCGTCCGCATGCTGCGCCGATTCACAGCCATCAACGGGATGGGGCCATGCGGTTTGACGATAACGGAGGGGGAACACCCAACTACGAACCGAACAGCTACGACGGGATTGGGGAATCACCCGAACATACCGAGCACCGGTTGCCGCTCGCCGGGGCTGCCGGGCGTTACGCCCCTTCGCATGACGATGATTTTGAACAACCCGGTGCCCTTTATCGGGTGCTTTCTGACGAAGAGAAAGCCCGGTTGGTGGAAAACCTGACCGGACACCTCAAGCATGCCGAACGCTCCATTCAGGTCCGGCAGGTCAAGCAGTTCTATCGGGCCGATACCGATTACGGGACCCGTGTCGCCCAAGGGCTGGGAATTGACGTGGCGGAAATTTCCGCTTAGGGTTTTCGGAAGAAGAAAACAACCAGCCGAGTTGATTGAACTCGGCTGGTTGTTTGTTTTTTTTCAAGGATTCGGAATCAATCCTGAAATTGGTTACAGTTTTACGCAGATATTGCGCATTTCCGAATAGAACTGAATTGAGTGAATCCCGCCTTCCCGACCAATGCCACTCATTTTGACGCCGCCGAACGGCGTCCGCAAATCCCGCAAAAACCACGTATTCACCCAGACAATGCCGGTTTCGAGTTTTTTTGCCACCCGATGTCCCCGTGAAAGGTTTTGGGTCCAGACCGCAGCGCAAAGCCCATATTCGGTGGCATTCGCCATGGCAATGGCTTCTTCCTCGGTATCAAAGGGCTGGATGTGGCAGACCGGACCGAAAATTTCCTCTTTGACACAGCGGGCGGATTCAGGAAGTCCGGTCCAGATAGTTGGCTGGACAAAGGAACCGTTTGCAAACGGGGCTTCCATTTCCGGGACGCCTCCGCCGGTGATGACTTGCGCCCCTTCTGCACGGGCCAGTTGGTAATAGGACAGCACTTTGTCGCGGTGGGCCTGAGAAATCAACGGGCCAATCGTGGTGTCCGGGTCATATGGGTCACCCGGTTTCAGTTTTTCAGCCGCCAGTTTCAATGCTTCGACGAACCGCTCGAAAAGCGGGCGTTCCACATACACCCGTTCGGAACAAAGGCAGACCTGCCCGCAATTGGAAAAGACGGAACGCACGGTTCCGGCCACGGCCTTGTCAAAGTCCGCATCGGCAAAAATGATGGCCGGGTTTTTTCCGCCCAGTTCAAAAGAAAGGTGTTTCACCTGCGCCGCCGCGTTCCGCATAATTGCAGAGCCGGTGCGGGTTTCCCCGGTGAAGGTAATGGCCCGGACGCCCGGATGCTGAACCAGGGCTTCGCCCGCCGAGTCAGGGCCGAACCCGTGGACCACGTTATAGACACCGGCGGGAATGCCGACTTCCCTCATGACTTCGGCGAGCAAGGTGGCCGTGGCAGGTGTTTCTTCCGAAGGTTTGACCACCACCGTATTGCCTGCCGCCAGCGCCGGTGCCACTTTCCAGGTCATCAGAAGCAGGGGCAGATTCCAGGGACAAATCACGCCCACCACGCCAATCGGAACCCGCAGGGCATAATTGAGCGCACCTTCACCGTCATCCGTATCGGTTTCAAAACAATCGGTGGCAAAGCTCCGCGCCAGGTCGGCAAAAATGCGGAAATTGGCGGCTCCGCGCGGGATGTCCACGGAACAGGCCAGGCTCCGGGGTTTGCCCGTGTCGGCTATTTCCGCTGCCAGAAACTCGTCAAACCGGGCTTCAATCCCGTCTGCCACCTTGCGCAACAAGGCCAACCGTTCTGTCACAGGCATGGTTCCCCAGGGGCCATGAAGGGCCTGTTCCGCCGCCCGCACCGCGGCATCCACGTCTGCTGCGGTGGCTTCGGTAACCTCGGCAATCTGTTCGCCCGTGACCGGATTGATGTCGGGAAAGGATTTCCCGGATTGTGAATCGGAGAATTCGTTATTGATAAAGAGTTGGAGTTTTTTCATAAAAGCAGGACTGAGGACTGAGGACTGAGGGCCAAGGTTTTAATCAAAAGTGAGAAACTTTGGAGAGCTAGCCATCTGGAACAAGTCTCACTCAGTCCTCAGTCCTTAGTCCTCAGTCCTAAAGAATGTAACCAACGCGCCTTTTGCATCGGGAAAAATCTGCATTGGGTTCCACAAAACCTGCAACAATCCATCCAGGCGCAAGGTTGTTGGCAATCGGTCCGTTTCCAGACCTTCCAGAATTGCAACTCGCCCCGCCCACAATCCTCCGTGGGCACAGGCAATGATAGGCGAAGCCGCAGGATGGTCCACCGATGGCGCATCGGTGCCGAACAAAAGCAAATGCGGCAAGGTTCCCAGAAATTCCCCGGCGGCAGGGGACAGATGAGCAAAGGTGTCTTCCCAAATGGTGGGGGTTTGGTGGTACGTTCGCAACAAAACCCGCTTGGCGGTTTGCCAGTCAAAGCCGGTTTCGTTGGCGATGTGTTCAAGCAACGGAACTGTAATTACGGATTTTCCGGATTTTTCCAAAAGTGCTGCCAGATTCAAAATCGTGACCGGCCCATTGTATTGACGGTTGTCAAATTCGGAAAACGGCGGTTGGGCCAGCCAGTGAGCCGGTTGGTCGGCATGTGACCCGGCGTGGGCATTCGAACGCAGATACAGATTTGCCGACACCAGACAAACGCCCGCCGGATGTGAGGAAACATCCACCAGTTCGCTCACCAGCCCGGAAATCAGGTCAGGCTGGATTCCGAGACTGGAGGCCAGTGTGGTTCGGTTCAAAACTTCAAAAACCGGAGTGTAACCGGGTGCAGGAAACGAAATCCGGGGATGGCCGGGCGGGGAAGAGAGGTCAATTCCATCCGCCAGCCGTACTGTGGGCACCGACTCCTGGTTGATTGCCGCAAGTTTGCGGGAAAGGATTTCATCCATGAATTAAGAATTGAGAATTGAGAATTGAGAATTGAGAATTGAGAACGGGTATTGCTAAACCAAGGTGCGTACCGCAATCAGAGATTTCTCAATTCTCAATTCTCAATTCTCAATTCTCTAGGTTTTATCAGGCAAACTTGGCACGTAGGGATTTCGCGGGACCGTAAATCCGTATTTCGTCAAACACCACAGTGCCTGCACCCCGTCCTTCCAACCTATTTTCTTGCCTTCGGCGTAGGTTCTGCCATCGTAACTGATGCCGACTTCATAAACCCGGACACCCATCCGGGCGACTTTGATGGTGACTTCAGGTTCAAAGCCAAACCGGTCCTGTTCCAGTTTCATGGATTGAATGATTTCCCGTTTGAAAACCTTGTAGCAGGTTTCCATGTCGGTCAGATTCAGGTCCGAAACCATATTGGAAAGCAACGTCAGGAACCGGTTTCCCATTGAGTGCCAGAAATAGAGGACCCGGTGGGCGTCACCGCCCAGGAAGCGGGAGCCGAAAACCACATCGGCCCGCCCGTCAAGCAGGGGGCCAAGGACTTTCCCGTAATCGTTGGGGTCATATTCCAGGTCGGCGTCCTGCACAATCACAAAATCACCGGTTGCATGTTTGAACCCTTCCCGCAAGGCCGCACCCTTGCCACAGTTTTTCGGTTGCAGAAACACCCGAATGTTGGGGTATTCCTGTCCCAGTTGGGCCAGCAAATCGCGGGTGCCGTCTTTGGAAAAGTCATCCACGCAAATCAGTTCCTTTTCCAGGGGAATGTCAACTGCCTGCACCCGTTCGACAATGGTCCGGAGGGTGCGGATTTCGTTGTAAATCGGGATGACGATGGAAAGTTTCATAAGCAGGACTGAGGACTGAGGACTGAGGGCTGAGGGCTGAGGGCTGAGTTCCACACCACAAAAACAGCAGGGGAATCTGTCTTCAATGAACATCTGAAGAAGAAACTGCTCAGTTCTCAGTCCTCAGTCCTCAGTCCTCAGTCCTAAAATTAGGCGGTTCGCGCAGCGGCTGACTGACCGTCACCGGAAGCTTCCGCCAAAGCGGCCTGGGCGGCTGCCAGACGGGCAATCGGCACCCGGTAGGGGGAGCAACTGACATAATTCATTCCCACCCGATGGCAGAAATGCACACTCTGTGGTTCGCCGCCATGTTCGCCGCAGATTCCGACTTTGAGCCCGGCCCTGGCGGAGCGGCCTTTCTGAATGCCGATTTCGACCAACTGACCGACACCTTCCTGGTCCAGGACCTGGAACGGGTCGTCCGGCAGAATTTTGTTTTCGACATAGAAAGGCAGGAAGGTTCCCGCGTCGTCCCGCGACAACCCAAAGGTGGTCTGGGTCAGGTCGTTGGTGCCAAAGCTGAAAAATTCCGCCACGCGGGCAATTTTGTCAGCCGTCAGGGCGGCTCGCGGCAATTCAATCATGGTGCCGACCAGATATTCGATTTGAACATGTGTCTGGTCCATGACTTCATTGGCTACCCGGCGGACGATATGTTCCTGCCGTTGTAATTCCTTGACATCGGCCACCAGCGGAATCATGACTTCCGGAAAGACTTTGACGCCGGCCTGTTGCACGTGGGCAGCCGCTTCGAAGATGGCACGGGCCTGCATTTCCGTAATTTCCGGATAGACCAGACCCAACCGGCAGCCACGATGGCCGAGCATCGGGTTTGATTCGCGCAGGGCTTCGATTTTGTTTTCGATTTCCTTGACGGTCAAACCGACTTTTCCAGCCAGATCGTTGATGGTTTCGTCATCATGGGGCAAAAATTCATGGAGCGGTGGATCCAGCAACCGGATGGTGACCGGGAAGCCGTCCATGGCCTGGAAAATCCCGATAAAGTCTTCCCGCTGCATGGGCAGGAGTGCTGCCAACGCACCCATGAACAACTGTTTCGGTTTGGCGATTTTTTCGTCGTACTGCGCCAGTTGTTCCTTCAGGCTGTCAAGTCGTTCGGATTTTCCGCCGGATTTGGCGGTTTCCTTGGCGATTTCCTGGTGCAACACCGAGCGGTCAGCTTCCAGCCGCTTGTATTCAGCCGACACCATAATCATCTGCCGGACCATATCAATCCGGTTGCCTTCAAAGAACATGTGTTCCGTCCGGCAGAGGCCGATGCCTTCCGCGCCAAATTCACGGGCGACGCGGGAGTCGTGCGGCGTGTCGGCATTGGTGCGGACACCGAGTTTCCGGTATTCGTCCACCCAGGACATAAATTCCTTAAACTCGCCGCTGATTTCGGGCTTGATGAGCGGTACTTCACCGGCAATCACCCGTCCGGTGGTCCCGTCCAGGGTAATGGCTTCGCTTTCTTTGATAACCCGGTCACCGATGCGGATTTCCTTCGTTTGGTAGTCAATTTCAAGGGCGCTGCATCCGGCCACGCAGCATTTGCCCATGCCACGGGCAACCACGGCGGCGTGACTTGTCATGCCCCCGCGAGCGGTCAAAATCGCCTGGGCCGCCACCATGCCGTGGAAGTCTTCGGGTGAGGTTTCAACCCGCACGAGAATCACTTTTTCACCAGCCTGACCGCGTTCCTCGGCGGTGTCGGGGTCAAACACCACTTTGCCGGTGGCCGCGCCGGGGCTGGCCGGAAGCCCGGTGGCAAGGAGGTCAATTTCCGCTTGCGGGTCAATCATGGGGTGAAGCAACTGGTCAAGCTGGGCGGGTTCGACCCGGTTGACGGCTTCCTGTTTGGAGATGATGCCTTCGTTGGCCATATCCACCGCAATTTTGACGGCAGCCGGTCCGGTTCGTTTGGCGTTGCGGGTCTGGAGCATCCAGAGCTTGCCCCGTTCGATGGTGAATTCCAGGTCCTGCACATCCTTGTAATGCTTTTCCAGCAACTGCGCCACTTTGGCAAACTGGTCGTAAACTTCGGGCATTTCCTCTTTAAGATGGGCAATTTTGAAGGGCGTCCGGATGCCGGCCACCACGTCTTCACCCTGGGCATTGGTCAGGTATTCGCCAAAGAGGATGCCTTCGCCGGTCGAAGGATTGCGGGTAAAGGCGACACCCGTGCCGGAATCGGTTCCCATGTTGCCGAACACCATGGCCACCACGTTGACTGCCGTGCCCAGGTCGTCAGGGATTTTATTAATGCGGCGATAATCAATGGCCCGTTTGCCAAACCAGGAGGAAAAGACGGCCACAATGGCCAGTTTCAACTGGTCATAAGGGTCGGTGGGAAATGCCTGTCCGGTTTCAGTCGCCACCAGTTCCTTGAACTGGGCCACGATGGCGCGCAAATCCGCTGCGTCGAGGTCGGTGTCCTGGGTCACGCCTTTGGCTTTCTTGGCGGAATCGAACGCATGGTCAAATTTTTCCCCTGAAACACCCAGCACAATCCGGCCAAACATTTGAATGAACCGGCGATAGGCATCCTGGGCGAAGCGGTCGTTGGAGGTCAAAGCGGCCAATCCGGCCACCGTGTCATCGTTGAGCCCCAGGTTGAGGACCGTATCCATCATGCCGGGCATGGAAAACTTGGCTCCGGAACGAACCGAAACCAGCAACGGGTTTTCCTGGTTGCCGAAGCCTTTGCCCGTGGCTGCCTCAACCGCCTGCATGGCAGTCAGGACTTCTTCCCACAGCCCTTCGGGAAATTGCTTGCCTGAGTTGTAATACAGGTTGCAGCAGTCGGTGGTGATGGTAAATCCGGGCGGCACCGGAAGGCTGGCCAACGTCATTTCAGCCAGACCTGCGCCTTTTCCACCCAGCGTGTCCTTCATTTTTCCGTTGCCGTCGGCTTTGCCGTCGGCAAATAAGTAAACTTTCTTTGAGGTTGTTTCCGACATTCGAAATTTCTCCGAAGAAAAGGGTGTGAGCTTGCAGCCGTCAGCACTCAGCTTTCAGCTCAGTAAGATACATTCAAGTTGGGTCAGCTCTGTCCGTTCCCGTTTCCACAGCAGTCCGCTTTTTCAAAAAGCCGAGAGCTGGGAGCTCAAAAGCTGAAGTTATGAACGCATTTGACGCAAAATCGCGTAGGATTTCAGTTCTCGTTCGAGTGCGGCAGTAATTAAGAGATGATACACGGTTTCCAGCGTCTTCCGGGTTGGTTCGTCAAGCGGCAGGGCGGCAAACTCAGCCGGAGGGCGGCGCACCATGCGGTGAATCGTTTGACGCACCAAGCCAGTGACGGCAACTCCACGGCTGTGGCTGCAATCAGGACATTCGGGAGTTCCGTCCCGTGCCAGGCACACCACCTCGGTGGGTTCAATGGTCCGACCACATGTCACACATGATTGAAAATCAGGCAAGAAACCGGAGAACTTCAAAATCCAGGTTTCGCAGTATCTGAGTAAAGCATCGCCCCCGTCAAGGCCACGTTCGACGGAGTCAAGTAAAGCCTGAATCAGCCGGTACATATGTTCGTTGGCCTGATGGGCCGGGAAAAACTCGATGATGAGTTCGGCCCAGTACGCCAGCAGGGCGGCGGTTTCGGGCTGGGAAGCCGCATCAAAGTGTGACGTGATGAGTTCACAATCGGAAAGCTGGACCATCTCCCGGCCCTCTTTCTCCCGATATTTGAGGTGGACTTCGGAAAAGAGTTCCAGACCGGCTCCATACCGGTTTTTCAGACTTCGTGACCCATGGGCCACCGCCCGCACCAAGCCGAATTGTTTGGTAAAAAAGACTGCCGCCCGGTGATTTTCCGCATAAGGAAAGGTTTTTAAGGTAAATGCGTCGGTTTCGTGTAAGGCCATTGCGTCGTCCGGTTTAGAAGGGTTGAGGTACCGAAGCTTGAAACATAAAACCCGTATACTTTCACCCCGACAATTGGCAGCAAGAGCTGGATGGGTGACCCATACTTGAAAAAAACAGACAGAAAAAATCTGCCCCGAATTTCCCCAAACTGCTTAGTTATTTGGGGCCGGTTGGATTTTCTGGCTCAGGATTCAGCTCCACAATGAGTTGATTGCTTCCAGGGGGCTGAAAGACCACTTTTCCCAGGTGCTTGTGACTTTCGGGTGTCGTGTCCGCCATTGCCACATAATAACGGACCCCAAACCGGGTTTTTGCCTTCAAAGAAAAAGGCATGGTTTTTCTGCCACTGAACATATATACAAACGGGCTGTTGTCAGAGGTAACCACTTCACCGGGATTGGTGTGATCCTTGATCCATTGCACCATTTGCAACCCACCTTCAAACGATTGCCGCCAAGGCAGGTGAGTTGTCGCCGACTGCTGGCGGGCCAGCACGTACCCTGTATGATCAAATACATATAATCCAACCACACTCATCAAAAAAATCCGTTCCAGAGGCGAACTGTTGGAAGCGGCAGGCAACCTGTCTTTCCTTCGCCACACTTGGCATCCCAGGATTTTCAACCCGGTTCCAATATAAAATAAGAGAAAGGGGAGTAAGGGGAGAACATAGCGAAAAGGCGTTCCCGGCCAGATCACAATTAAAACCAGGGAAAATCCCACATATAACTCGGCTGCCTGCCACTGTTTCCGGATTTTGGATAGAAATCCGAACAATCCCAGAACTGAGAAGACAGCCGAAATTCCCATTGTGATTGGTGACAATCCCATGTTACCGACTCCAGCCCCAATCGCATCGGGACCAATTCCGAGATATTGAGTCATTCCAAGAGTTTCCATCCCGCTTTCAGGCGCAGCCCGAAAAATCTCCGGTACCGTCAGGCCGCCGACCGAAACCCCGATCACAATCGTTGAATTCTGGGTAACACGCCAGCCAAAGTCAGCCAAAGTCATCTTCGGACGGGTCGGGTCACCTGCTTGGTGCCAAAATTGTGTTCCATAACCTGTCGTAAACATTTGGGCATCAGTTTGGCGGTTCACAGCGGAGGTGGCGTGGAATTGCGAGTATGCCCACCAGGGACCGAGGCTCAGTAAAACCCCGCCTCCAAAAACCAGCCCGACCCGCCATTGTCGCTTTAAGCCAAGCTGACAACAGACAGCCAGAATCAACATCAACCCAATTGAACGGGTTAAGTAGGTGAGTCCGGCCAAAACTCCGGCTAGGAGCCAGATGCGGGGTTTCCCAGGTTTCGAATCAGTGGGGCTCCCTTCAGCCACCATGACGAGGGTCATGATGTGGAGCAAGGAAAAAACACATTCCGACATCACCGAAGTTGTCGCCAACAAAACAAACGCGGGACTGAGCATGGTTGCCAAGGCCAGGAGCCAGGAGATCAAGGGCTGCGTTCTCTGTGACACCTGAAAATACCGTGCTGCCAGAACCCCGCATCCAAACATGGCGACCAGGGAAAATCCTTTGAGCCATAAAAGGTTGTCCGGAAAATTGGGGAAACAGCGAAACACCAAAGAAAGAAGAAATGGATAGAGGGGCGGATAGTAGGAAAGTCCGGTTTCAAAAGGAAAATTTGTCAAATGGTAGCCTTGCCCCGCAGCCAGTGACTGGGCCAAAACCAGATACCAGGCATCATCCTTAAATAAACCAACCGGGGGTTCCAGGCGTAACAGGTAGATGACCAGGGCCCCAACCAACGCAACGGCAATGACAATCCGTTCCCATGTTGAGGGCGATAGCGAAACGGGTTCAGCAGAGATTTCCATCACTGGGCGGGCGGATGGCTCTTGTGCAAAACTTCCCATGGCTGGTTCAACTGTTTCGTTTGGTTTGGGTTGCCTGACAAGCTCAGACATGGTGGAACGAGGCTCGAATGATGGTTTTTTCCTGTGGTTCGGTTAAAGGGAATATCCGGCAGCCTGAGCATCGTTATAGAACATTGCCACCGTTTCCAATGAATATTCCGTCAGGTCTTTTCCAATCAGCGGCAGTTTTTTCAAAATGTCGGTGGTCACGGTGATGATATGGCAGCCGATGGCATTGGCCTGAAATACATTGAGCAGTTCGCGCGGGCTGGCCCACAGCAGTTCCTGATTGGGAAAGGGCCGCATGATTTCAAGGGCCTCCACCATGGTTTCCACCGGGTCGCGGCCAGTGTCGGCAATCCGGCCCCCAAAAATTGAAAGACAACAGGGGGCATGGTCAGCCAAAGCGGCAGACATCAAGCGCAACTGGTCACTCGTGAGCATGGCCGTGACATTGATTTTCACCCCGTCACGGGCCAACCGTTCCACAATGCCTGCCGGAGATTCCCCTTTTGTATTGGTCACTGGAATTTTGACGTAGACATTCTCACCCCATGAGGCAATTTCCCGCGCCTGTCGTTCCATTTCCGCAATGTCATCGGTGAAAACCTCAAATGAAACTGGTTTCTCCCGGATTTCCGCCAGGATTTCACGGGCAAACCCACGATAGTCCGTGACACCAGCCTTGCGCATGAGGGTTGGATTGGTGGTCACCCCGGCAATATAGGGGAGCCGGGTCAGGCGCAGCAAATCAGCCTTGTCAGCGCCATCGGCAAAGATTTTAACCGTCAGGTCCGAGAGCTGAGGCATGGGACGAAATCCTCGTTTCACAAAAGCGTGTGGATCAATTCCGTGGCCCGGAACAAATCCTGGCTGACAAAGTCCGGTTGACAGCGTTCACGGTGGCTATAGGGCTGGTCCAACAAGATGGTGCGACAGCCGGCTGCCGCCCCGGCCACAATGTCGCTCCACCGGTCCCCCACTAAAAAACTGGCGGCCAGATTGATTTCAAACTGCCGGGCCGCTTCCAAAATCAAGCCAGGTTTGGGTTTGCGGCACGGGCAGGCATCCGCATTGTCATGAAAACACGTGAAAAAACCATCCAGCGGCAATTGACTGGACAAAGCCTGGTTGATGGCCTCCACCACAGATTGCTGCTGTTGCCCCCTGGCCACATCGGGCTGATTGGTGACGACCAGCAGCCAAAATCTGCCGGCTGCCAGCCGTTCCAGGGCTTCAGGAACGCCGGGCAGGATTTCCAGTTCCGCGAGCGTGGCCGGCGGATGCGGAATTCCATTTCTGACAAACGTTCGATTAAGCACGCCATCCCGGTCCAGAAAAACCGCCGGACGGCCTAACGTGTGGATTCCCATTTCATGTGTGACGTGCGGAGTTTGGGATGGGAAACAATCAGGTGCCAGACAACCGCCTGAAAGGCTTCCGTGTGCGGGGTGACGGTTTCGGAATTAACGGTCGGGATAATAACACAGGCATCAGCCGTCCGTGCAGTAAATCCGCCATCCCGCCCAACCACTCCGCCGATGGCGGCCCCGACGGATTTGGCATATTCCAGGGCGCGGACCAGATTCGGACTGATATTGCGTTCCAGGTCACCCCCGCCGACGGAAAAAACCATGACCATATCGTCGGATTGGAGGCGGCTGCCGCGCAGCCAGTTGGCAAAAACCGTATCCCAGCCGTCATCGTTGATGCGGGCCGTCAGTTCCGCCACATTGTCAGTTGGGGCATAGGCTTCAAAACCGCAAATCTTGCGGAAGTCATTGACCGCGTGTGAGGCATTGGCCGCGCTGCCTCCGACACCCAGGAAAAACAGGCGTCCATTTCGTTCCCGGACCATCAGCAGGGTGTCAATCAGGCACTCAAGGGCTGTCACGTCGAGCTGCTCAATGATGCGGGTGGCTTCAGCCAAAAAGGTTTGGACATAGGACATAGTGGATTTCCCCTTGTCGGTTTTCACCAGTTGTCATTCTTCAGAAAGGCTTCGGTTTCCTGCAACCCCTGAGGGGTGCCGATTTCGTAAAAACGTTCGGTGACTTCATACCCAATCATTTCACCGGTTTCCACCAAATTGTGATACAGGTCGGCCAAATCGAAAAAGGTATCGGGCGGGATGCGCTCCAGGGCTGCCCGCCGCAAAAGGGCCGCGCCATAGTCAATGTAATCCATCTCCGGCAACGGGTGGTGTTTGTCATAACATTTCAAGGTTCCGTTTTGAAAAACCACATTGCTTTTGTCCCAGCGATTTCCGTTTCGCAGCACGGTCATCAGTCCCTGCGCGCCGGAAACGGCAAAACCGTCAAAAACAGCTTGATAGTCAAACCGCAGGTAGGAATCCCCATAAAGGACCCAAAACACTTCACCCAACTGAGGGGCAGCCCGCCGCAGCGCACCTCCGGTTCCGAGCAGCGTCTTACCGTCATAACTGTATGACAGACACAGGTCCGGGATGGGATGTTTGGTCAGGTAAGTTTGCACCAACTCGCCCAGATGGCCCAGGCACAAGACCACCCGCCGGATGCCGGTTTCCCGCAGCAACTCCAGTTGGTGGGCCAGAAAGGGTTTGCCGGCCACTGAAACCAGTGCTTTGGGAATGGTTTCCGTGACGGGTCGGAGCCGGGTTGCCAATCCGCCGGCCAGGAGTGCCACCGGAACTTCTTCAAATTTCATAACTGAAAGCAGAGTCAATAAACCGCGAAACACGCGAAATCAGCGAAAACAAAAAACAAATTTTCTCTTTTTTTCGCGTATTTCGCGGTTAAAAAAACCTTGTTACTGAATCACCGCTTTGGTTCCCTCAAAATCAAAGCAGAAACGGACTTCGCGCAAACCGGTCTGGCGCAACGCATGACGGAGCCGGATTTTATCTTCGGTATAAAACATCAAAAAACCGCCGCCCCCGGCCCCAATCAGTTTGCCGCCCAGTGCGCCGTTCTGCATGGCCAGGTCGTACCAGTCGTTGATGTGCTGGTTGCTCATGCCGGAACTGCGTTTTTTCTTGTGTTCCCAATGAACATGCATCAATTCGGCAAAACGGTGGAGGTTGCCGCGCTCCAGTGCTTCGCAGCTTTGGTAGCCCAGGTCTTTGACAAAATGCAGGTTGGCAATCATGTCCTGGTCATGGGCCCGGCTTTTAACATCCTGTTCGCGCAAAATATCGGAGGCCGCCCGGCTGTAGCCCGTAAAAAACAACAGCAGATGATCTTCCAGATTGGCCAGGGTTTCGCTGTCAATCTGCAACGGCCAGACCCGCACCGTGTCGTCCGGTTGAAACTGAAAACAGGTCAGTCCGCCAAAAGCGGCAATATACTGGTCCTGTTTGCCAACCGGTTCACCCAGTTTTTCGATTTCAATGTGACACGCCTGTTCGGCCAGTTCGCGCGGATGGATGAAATTTTTGCGGTAGGTATGCAGAGCTTTGAGCAAGGCGGTGGTGAAACTTCCTGAGGAGCCCAGGCCGGTGCCTGCCGGAATATCGGCCATGCTCGTGATTTCCAAGTTTGGTTCGCGGATATCCAGTCCGCGCAGGGCTTCGCGGATAATCGGGTGTTGCACCTCATCAATCGTTCCTACCCGCTCCATTTTGGAGTATTTGATAATCAATTCCTGGATAAAGGTCTGATGGACCGTGATATAGACATATTTGTCAATCGCGGCGGCAATCAGAAAACCGCTGTGTTTACGGTAATAAGAAGGCAGGTCGGTTCCGCCCCCGCCCAGCGAAATGCGTAAGGGACTGCGTGTAATAATCACCGGTTGCCTCGACTGATACGGTAGAGGGTTTCAACAATCTCCAGGGCCGCTGCTGCATCCGCCAGCGACCCCCAAGGCGTGCGGCGGTCGGCAATGCAGGCGGTGAAATGCTCAAACTCGGCCCGCCAGGACGTATCTTCACCGGGGTATTCCCAAATGGTGGTTTCCGGCGGACCCATTTGGGGCAGCATCCGATAGAACGACAGCCGCTCCGTCCCGTAACTGCCGCCCAGGCCGTCAATCTGCAATTTGCCGTCCCGGCCAAAGATTTCAAAACAAAAAAGGTTTTTCCATTCGGTGCAACTGGCGTGCAGCCAGGCAATCTGCCCGGCAGCCGTCCGCAAAAAGGCAAACCCGTTGTCTTCAACCGGCATTTTCCAGAAAAAAGTACCGACCAAGCCATTGACTTCGGTAAAATCCCCGGCAAACCAGCGGGCCAAATCAATCAAATGCACGCCTTGATCAAGCATCTCTCCGCCGCCCGCCGTTTCAGGGTCGGCCCGCCATTCGCGTTCGTATCCCAACCGCCCGCCGTGGCCATACCGCGCCCGGATGTACAGCAACGGCCCCACCGCTCCGTTGGCAAATAATTCCCAGCTTTTCTGAAAGGCCGGATGAAACCGATGATTGAAGCCAACCTTCACCGTGACCTCAGCGACAGCGGCAGCGGCAATTAAAGGAGCAAGTTCCTGGCTGGAACGGGCTGCCGGTTTTTCCAGCAGCACATGATGACCGGCGTTGACGGCAGCCAGGGCCACCGGTACCAGGGCGTCATTGGTGGTCGCCACAATCACAACATCAAGTTCCGGACGGGTGGCGGCTTCCATCCAGGTTTCGGCCACGGTACAACCGGGAAACCCGGCGGCCAGCCGTTCCGCTCGTTCCCGGACCGTATCAAAAACCGTGATGAGCTGGTGTTCACCCAAAGCCTTGGCCCGTTTTCCGCCAATCAATCCGCATCCGACAATGCCAACCCGAAGATTCATGCCAGCCCCTCAATTCCCCGTTCCGCCGGCAAAATCCGGCGCAAGGTAAAAACGTCGGTGGTTTGCAACACTTCCACAAACTGTGGCCAGTCGCTCCATTTGTCATGTACGGCGGCGACAAATTTTCCGCTGATGCCACGGGCCTGTTCGGAAATCAGAAAAGCGGCGGCTGAAGCCCCGACCTCTGCCGGAACCCCGCCTTCGGCCAGTTGGGCTTTGGTTTTTTCCAGATAGGCAGGATTCACCCGGCCTTCGGCTGCGAGGGTTTCACGGTGCATCCGGGTGGCGACAAAACCAGGAGCGACACAGTTGATTTCGATGTTGTAGGGCTTCATTTCCTCTGCCACCGTTTCGGCAAAGCGGACCACTGCCACTTTGCTACAGGCATAGGAGGTATAATCCGGAAAGGGAAACGAAGCTCCGCCCCCGGAAAAAAGGACAATCCGGCCACCCCTCCATTTCTGTCGCATCCGCAGGCAGCTTTGGCGGGTAACCAAAAAGGTGCCAAACAGGTTGATTTCAATGTTGCGTTTCCAGTCAGCCGGCTCGATTTCCAGAATGTTCCCAATCGGAGACAGGACGGCAGCGGCATGGATGACAGCGTTGACCGGGCCAAATTCGGTTTCCACCGCATCCAGCACCCGTTCCACATCGGCTTCCTGCGAGACATCGGCGGCCACGGCGCGCACGTCGGTCAATCCTTGGTGGTGCAGTTCAGTCAGCGTTTGGTCAAGGTCAGTCTGGGTGCGGGAGCAAAAAACCACTTTGGCACCGGCCTGGGCGCACATTTCGACTGCTGCCCGCCCGATGCCGGTGCTGCCACCGGTGATAAGTATGCGTTTATCCGATAAATCGTAAGCTTTCATTTTCGTTTCCAGCCAAACGGCATGTGTGAAATCCCATAGCGCAGGTCAACCATTCGTGCCAAAACCGGCCAGGGAAGGGTTTTTTCCCACCAGTTGACAGACTGAACTTTGAGCGCCTTGAGCATCTTGAACCGGATAATGTCAGTCAGGCCCGCTTGAAAGGGGAGTTTTTTAATGGCAAACCCGGTCTGGCGGAGGGCCAGGTCGAGTGTGCCGGGTTCATAATAGGTGATATGGATATCGGGCATGACGTATGCCCAATTGAAAAAATCGGTTTGAAACTGAGCGGCGTTGCCGGTGGTGTAGAAAAAAACCCCGCTTCCGTCAAGCAACCGGTAGATTTCTTCCAATACTTCCATCGGATGTTCGACATGTTCCAGCACTTCAATTGCAGTTATCACATCGTAGCATGTGCTCTGGGCGACCAACTCAGGCTTGGTCAAAATCGGAATTCCCTGGGCGCGGGCCAAGTCGGCCATGGCACCCATTTCAAATCCAACTGCCGGAACGTCATGGTGTTCCCGCAGCCACCGCACCAACCCGCCATTTCCGCAGCCATAATCCAGCCAGCGCATCTGTGGCGACAGCCCTTTGATGTGCCGGACAGTGGCGGCCACGCCTCGCCACTCATATTGCCTGACGGTTGTCTGCGGCTGCTCCAGTTCCGCCAGATAGTTGACGGTCGGGTCCACCCCGCGCCCGCTGTAATAGTCGAGGTCATAAATTTCGGCAAAATTCCGATTGGGGTTGGAAATAAAGCGCAACCGGCAACCCGGACAGAGATGGAACCGATAGGGTTCGGCTTGTAAGTGACCGGTTTTTTCCCCCAGAAAGGGAGAAGGCGTGGCACAGATTGGACAGGGAACCAGTTGCACCTTCATGACCGCTCCAAAACCCAATGATTTTCCTCAAGGTACCGGGCTGTTCGCAGAACTGCCTCCCGAATGGTCAGTTGGGGCTGCCAGCCAAGGCTGCGGACTTTGGCCGTATCCAGAAAAATGAACGGGCTGTCGCCAATCCAGCCCCGTTCGCCCCCAGTATAGGCGCGTTCCGGTTGGACGCCCAAATGTTCACACAGCCAGCCCAGTGAATCATTCACGCTGCAAAATTCGTCCGTTCCCAGATTGAAAATATTGACCGGTGCGGCGGCCTTTTCAATCACCGCCAGCATGGCTGCGATACAGTCCTGCACATACAGATAGGATTTGCGCTGCCTGCCGTTTCCCAGCACTTCAATCCGGTGCGGGTTGGCCAGCAGTTTGCGGTAAAAGTCATAGACATGGCCGTGGGTGTAGCGTTCCCCCAAAATCGAGACGAACCGGAAAATAAACCCCTGAAAGCCAAACCCCGTGCAATAGGCGGCAATGAGCCCTTCACCAGCTAATTTCGAGGCTCCATACAAGCTGGTTTGAACCGGAAACGGACAGGTTTCCGGAGTCGGAAAGACCTCCGGCTCACCGTAAATGGAACCGGTGGACGAAAAGCCAATCCGGCGGACTCCGGCCTGCCGCATGGCTTCAAGCACGGTAAAGGTGCCGATGGTATTGCTGTCGAGGTCTTTGCGCGGATGTTCCGTGCCAAACCGAACGTCGGCATTGGCGGCCAGATGGAAAACAAAATCATGTCCGGCCAGAGCCTCGGTCAAACGGGTGGCATCCAGGATGTCTCCTTCCACCAGATGGAACCGGGGTGAAGCCAGCGCCAGTGCCAAAAACTCGCGTCGTCCGGTCGAAAAATTGTCATAGACCGTGACTTCGTGGCCGAGTTCCAGTAATCGGTCGGTCAGGTTGCTGCCAATGAAACCGGCTCCGCCGGTAATGAAAAATCTGCTCATAAAAAATTGGTGAAAAGAAATTCCGGCTTTCTCCACGAAGGACACGAAGAAACATGAAGAAAGAATAAAGGGGTTGTTTCTCTTAGTGCCGCTTCATGTCCTTCGTGGATAAAATTCTGAAAAAAACTGATTATTCTTTGGCGGCAGGCTGATTATCACCGGCCAGAAGTTTTTGTTGCCGCTCGATTTCAGCCAGTTGGTCAATCGTTTCCGTGCGTAACCGGGCAATCGCCCAGAGCCAGTTGAACGGGTCCCGCCACATGGAGACTTTTTTTCCTTCCTTGAACGAACGGGAATGATAATTCACCGGAATTTCAATCGGGCGGTATCCCTTGCGGACCAGTTTGACCAACAATTCATAGTCAAAGTCGAACCGGTTGCAGTGAAACCGCAATCCGTGCAGGCAGTCACGGCGAAAAACTTTGTACATGGTAAACGGGTCACGCAGGCTCAGGCCGAAGCAGATATTGACCAGGGTGGTAAAAAACCAATGCCCGAAATTCAAAGCCATGCTCAAAATGGGCTGGCCGGTAAACTGCCGCATTTTCCAGGCGGTTCCGCCGTGGCGCGAGCCCAGCACAAAGGCTTCCCGGTGCATTTTTAACGGCTCAAGCAGCACGTCGTAATCTTCCAGGTCATATTCCAGGTCGGCATCCTGAATCAGGATAAAGTCACCAGTTGCATGGCGGAGCCCCGTGCGGACGGCATGGCCTTTTCCACTTGGTTTATCCTCCAGAATCACCTGCACCTGCGGATATTGCTCAAACCGTTGCACGATTTCCCGAGTGCCGTCGGTTGAATTGCTTTCCACCACGACAATTTCCATGTCGAGGTCCGGGATTTTCTTTTTCAGCAACAGGTTGAGCACCTGTTCAATGGTGGCAGCTTCATTATAAGCAGCTACAATCACCGAAACCTTTTGGCGAACCGGCAGTGGCATAGACCGGGCCAGAACCACCATGCCGCTGGCCACCACCGGGATCTGGCGTTTTTGCAGCTTGGCGGGGAGAATTCGCTGCCCTATCCGTATCAAACGGGAAAAAAGCGGCACTGGAAACCGTTCGAAATGGTGGGCCACATAATCAAAGGTCAGCACCTTCCAGCCCGGCTGGTGCAACATTTCCCGAAAGCCCGTGCGATGGAGCAGATGCTGGATGTTGTTGCGGTCAAAGTACGTCAGATGTTCAGTTTTGATTTCCATCCAATTTTGCTGCAACATCCGAGCTGACCAGGAGTCCAGTGAAGGTGTGGCAACAAAGACCACTCCGTTTGGTTTGAGCAGCCGCCGGACGTGCATCAGAAAAGCAGCCGGGTTGCGAGTGTGCTCAATCACGTCGGCCAGCACACATACATCAAAATAACCGTCCGGGAGTGTGACATCTTCAATCTGCCCTTGAAAAATGGCTTCGGGGCGGCCCAACCGGGCGCGGGCATGGGTTGAGGCGGCTTCAGAAATTTCGACTCCAAACACATCATACCCAACAGCCGCTGCTTCCTTGAGAAAATCACCCCGCCCACACCCTACTTCCAACAGCCTGCCTCCGTGCCCACCCTGGTAATGTCCCAGTAAATCAAGATACCGCCGGGCGGTGGCCGCCTTCATTTCGGCAACCTGTAACCGGGCTGCTTCGGTATCCTCGCTGAGCATGTAGGCTTCAGTGTAAATCGCGGCCAGTTCCGCATCGCTGGGTTGTGGGTTAAACAGGAGCAGGGCGCAATCCGCACACCGAACCAGCCGGTATTCCTGATAGGAAAAGGCATAGTACAACCTGCGGCTTTCGCAGATAGGGCAGGTGGATAGAACAGGGCGTTGTGTTTCCATTCAAAAAAGAAGGTCGGTTTGATGTGGTGCGGGATTGGGAAATGCTGGCCTGATTGCTGTGAACCGATCCGGATAACGTAACTATAGCAATGAATTCTCAATTCTCAATTCTCAATTTTTGAACGGCGGCAAAAACATCCGTCACTTCCATGGTGTTGAGGCAATTGTAATGCGGGCAGGTCAACACTTTTTCCGGGCCATCCATGCGAAAACAGGGGCTACATGAGACATGTTTGCTGACCATGGTATGAAGCGGACCCAGCGGCGCGGTCCGGCGGTAATCGGTCGGGCCGTAAATAGCCACCACCGGCGTATCCACCGCCACTGCCACATGCATCAACCCGCTGTCATTGCACAAGAGCAGTCGGCAGCTTTTAACCAGGGCCGCCACCTGCTTGACCGACGTATCGCCAACGGCAAACACCACCCGCTCGGAAAGTCCGCGCATGGCTTCGGTAATCATGAGGGCTTCGTTCGGAGCTCCCAGCATCAGCAACACTGCGTTTGGCCAAGTGGCCAGAATCAGTTCGCAGAGGGTCCGGAACTTTTGCGGCGACCATTGTTTCCAGCGCATATTGGGTGATGTTCCCATTTGCACCCCAACCAGCCATGCTTCGGGTGGAACGTTCATCCCGCGTAAAAACTCCCGTGCCCAGACCAGATGTTCCTTTTCCAGCATCATAAAGGTTTTCCGGTTGAACATCGTTTCCTGTATGCCCAATTTTCGGGCCAGGGCAAAGTAGCGGTCAATCTCGTGCTGGTCTTCCTCCATCGTGACCGGCAGGTTGTAAATAAACCCGTAGCGGTCCGGCCAGCCGGGACTGCGCACATGACCCAATCGGTAGGGCGCACCTGACAAACTCACCATGGCCGCCAGATGCTGCGAGTTGCTGTGAAATTCGTTGATGAGCAGGTCGTAGTGTTCTGCCTGAATCCGCTTGATATGCTCCCGCCAGCGTTTCCAACTGGCTTTGGCGCACATATCAAAGGTGTGGTGAAAATAACCGCTGCCTTCCAGGACCTGTTCACAGCCAGTCCGGTTTCCGACCTGCAAATCAATCCGGGCATCGGCAAAATACTCGCGGAACGCCCGCAAGGCCGGGGTATACATCAGGAAGTTTCCCAATCCGTGGTAGGCACAAATCAGGATTTTTTTGAGTGAGCGGGGCACCGGTGTCACCGCCTGCGGGCGAAAGGCCAGATTGTAGGCCCGCAACGACTTTTCCACCGCTTGTTCCGACCAGTATTCACGTGTCCAGGCAACCATGGGTTCAGAGTTTTCGGGTTCAGGGTTTGGGGGTTCAAGGTGGTATAGTTTGGCGGAAGGGCAACCGTCAACCATCATTTCAGGTTCAGGGCTGGTATGTTTACCCAGGAAGAAGCCAATCAAATGGCTGTGATTGATTTCATCCAGATATTACTGGTTGGACAAAGCATTGCCCGTCTGACCATTGCGTTTCCCATGGCTGATGCTGTCTTTCAGTTTGACCGGGGAATTTTGCGCGGGGTCCGCTTTGGAAACCTCGGAGGACTGCCGGCGCTCCATTACGCCCTGGTTGTGGATGCTTGTTGTCCCAAGGTTGTGAAAGTGGAAAACCTGTCTGAAATTACGGAAACTGGAGCCCCTGCCTACACAATTGATGATGTGAAATTTATGTTTGAAAGGCTCCAGGCGGCTCAGGCTGATTATGAAACTGAGGCGGACTGAAGCTCGCAGGTTCTGAGAAAACAGAAAAAGCCGGAACTCCAGGCTGCCAATGGTGTCCAACCAGAAAACCCCCATCTTTCTGGAAGGTTCACCTCATGAAACGCTGTTTCTTTGCCTGGTTGCTGCTTCTGTGGGGCCTCACAATCCCGGTAGGGGCTGACTCGGAGGGGATGATTCTCCCCTATCAACTTGAATCGGCTGATGGAAAATATGTGTTTGTCATGCGCGACAGCGCCGACCGGGAGCAGGTTTATCGAAGCCATCCGAGCCGTTACCCTGCCAGCGGACTGTATCGCAATGATGGTTCTCTTACTCCCTTATGGACGGTTGACTGGGCCGGAAACGTTTTGCTCCCTTCTGACGGAAAGCATGTCGTTCGACTTGGTCCCTGGCCCCGCACGGAAAACGGATTCAGTGAAACCGCCCTGGTCTTTTATGCTCAGGGAAAAGAACTGAAACGCCATGAGGTACGTGATATTGTGGCCCTTCCCTGGCTGTTGCCACATACTGTTTCCCATTACATGTGGATGCGCCCGCTGGAGGCAAAACGGTGGACCCCCAGGCTAAAAATCAGCAATGCGGGGGGAACCGAGACTGTTTCCCAACCGGTCTTTTTTGATGAATCCAGCCATTTCATGACGCTTGAAACCCTATTGGGAGAGGAACTTGTCTTTGACCTCGAAACCGGAGAACTGGTCAACGAATATCGCCCGGTTCAGGATTGGGCCAGAGCCATTGGCGAACTCTTCCTGGTTTTCTACGGCTGGCTGGTTTGGTACCGGACCGGTCGCCCCCGCACCTCCTGGCGCAGGCAGGGTGGGTGGTATCTGGTGGGAAGTCTGGCCCTTGCTCTGGCCATGAGCGGTTTGGTTACCAAGGTTGGGCAATATCTTGAACTGCAAGACCAGACCGGCCAGGGATTAGACAGGTTGCCGTGTGTGTTGGGCCGGGCATTGATTTACCATTCGGCCTGTCACCTGAATGATTGGGTAAATCACGGGAACCTGTTGTATTACGGCCTGCTGCAGGAATTAGGGGGATTGGCCTTTGTTTCCTGGTTGCTGGCGTTGGTGTGTCTGTCCGGAACTGACTGGTTGCTGGTGGAAGGTATTCGTTGGTGGCGGGTCAGGCAGCGCTTCCGGTTTCATTCCAGGTTTGTTTGAGTATTTCAAAAAATCCGGTTGGAAAGTGGGGTTCAACTTTCACTGCAAGTGAAACCTGAACCCCGCTGCTTTTTTACCTGTGTCCGTTGGGAGTCATCCTTTTTTCCGCGCCACGGTTTTCAAAATGTAGCTTTCGGCGTCAGGGGTTTTGCAGGCTGTGTCTCCGTGGTCAACTTTGACCTTGCCAATTTTGCGGGCCGTGGCAATTGCCCGGTCCTGAAGGTTGGAATTGCGAACCCCGATGGCGACCACTGCCATGTTCATCGCATGGCGGGTCCGGTTTTTACGGGTGTGAATGGTTGTCTCAATCACACTCAGGTAGGAAAGAAAAAAATCATCCGGTAGGCTGTCTTCCGTCCGGGCCAACAGGCTCAACAAAGACCAGCCGGTTTGTCCAATCCAGTCATTGTCGGAACCGGTCCATTGTTCGAGCATGGTGCGGACTGCTGCTGTTTGCACGACATATTTTGAGAAAGCGTCTGCCTGGGCGTAGTTGGTGAGGCTGGCAGCCCAGGCTTCAAGGAGTTCGTCAGTGGCCTGGGCCGGGTCGGCAATCATGGTTGCCAGAATGCGGGCATCATGGTTGCCGCTGGCCCAAAGTCCCAAGGCCAATGGGTGGTTGATTTTGATTTTTTTGCGGAGCTTTTCCAGGTTGGCAAAACTGACGCCATAGAGTTCTCCGGCAACTCCATGATTGCGATACACTTTCCGGTTTTGCTCCGTTCCCAGGGATTCCAGGGTTTGCAAAGCTTCAGTTGGATTCATGATATGTGAGAGAGTCCTTTATCAGCAGAAGTGTGTGTGGAGCACAACGGGATAAGTTGTTGGAATGTATGCCGATACGTTACAGCCTTCAGGCCGGGTTCGCAAATTTGTAAAAAATCATTCCGCAACCTGACAATTTTTTTGCTTTGGTTCCGCGTTGAACAAGTGAGGGAAGTCCGCCGGAAAGAGGATTTCCGTAAGATGACCAGACACATCTCTATATTTCCCTCAAAAAAAATACAGCGGGGACTGTTATGTTGGTTCGTAGTTTTGTCAGAAACAGTTGGATAAGCGTTAGTTTATTGGCTGTGGCATTGCTGTTTCCAGGTTCGGCCTGGATGAATGCCCGGCGAAGCGCCGTCGCGATGCAGAGCGGCGGGTTACTCATCAAGCAAAAAAATCCGGTGGTCAATGAAGGCAACCGGATTCGCCTGGCGGCGCTGGATGCGGCGGGTAATCCGGCGGAAGCTGTCCGATGGGTTTCAGGGAGCCCCGACATTGCCCAGGTTGATACCCTGACCGGCGAAATCAGCGGTGTGAAACAAGGCTTTTCGACCATCACCGCGCAGCGTGGAGGGGAAAGCGCTTCGGTGTTTGTGGTGGTGGCGCGGGTTCGCAAAGGACCGGGGGAAACCGTTCCGGGCGATACGAAGGCAGATGCCTCCGGGCGGATTTACCTGAGCAACCCCCAGCAGAACGTTATCCTTACAGCCTCAAAAGCACTCGAATCTCCCCTTGAACTGTATGCCGGAACCAAAGGTGTCAAGGGATTGCGTGATGGAGGTGTGAATCAGGCATTATTTGCCGGGCCGACGGCGCTCACGGTCAACAACATGGCTCAGGGTGGGGTCTATCTGGCTGACACACTCAATCACAGCGTGCGGAAAATCGGCTCCAACCAAGTGGTCGAAACGATATTAGGCAGTGGTTCACCAGGGCTGCCGCTGTTTGACGGAAACGGGAAAACCGCCTTTGAACGGCTGGTGCTGAACGGACCGCGCGGAATTGCCACCGATAAGGGGGGGAACCTGTTGCTGGCCGACACCAACAACCATGCCATTTACTATGCGGATATGGCGAGCCGGGAGGTGACCTTGCTGGCGGGGCAACCGGGAGTTGCGGGCAAAGCCGATGGGGAAGGTGGGGTTGCCCGGTTTTTCCGTCCCGCCGGAATAGCCCTGGACCAGACCGGGCGCGTTCTGGCAGTGGCGGACCAGGATAACAATCTGGTTCGGTTGCTGGAACTGGTCCCGACTCCAACCGGCGGCTTGACGGCACGTGTCACCACGATTGGAGCGGTTGCGGGCAGAAACCTGACAGAGCCTGCCGACCTTACGTTTCGGCAACCCGTCAGCGTTGGCTTTGACAGCTCTGGCAACGTGCTGGTGGTGGATGCGGAAAGTGTGTATGTCGTGACCCAGCCTTTGGGTCCGAACCCCCAAAAAGTGGAACTGGCGCAACCAGGCAGTTTTCAAAAACCGGCCAGTGTGATGGTGCAGGGAACCGAGAGCTTTATTCTGGATGTGGGTGTGGATACCTCCGAATCGTTGCAGGCGGTGACGGTGGGCGCACCGGAAATCAACGGCGTGAGCAAAACCACGGTCCGCATTGAAGGCGGGGCGGAAATTGTCGTCACCGGAAAGAATTTCGCACCGGAATCCGTCGTGGTATTGGGTGATGCTCTTGTGGATGGTCTGGAAGTGCGGAGTGCAACCGAGTTGCGGTTTCAATCACCAAGACAACTGACCCATGGTGACCGGACGCTGACAATCCAAACCCGTGGCGGCATCGCCCAAACCAAAGTCACCGTGATTCCGAAACCGGTTTCCGAACTCGCCGTGGGCGAAATCACCACCGTAGCGGGGGGAATCCCTTACCTTGGCGACGGTGGGGAAGCTGTGAAATCCGCTCTTTCGGCAGTGGATGTGGCAGTTGACAGTTTGGGCAATCTGTATGTGGCTGACCGGGAAAATAGTCGGATTCGCAGCATATCTCCCAAAGGAATCATTACAACCATTGCCGGAACCGGAATTCAGGGGACAGCCGGAGACACTGACGCTGCCGTAACTTCCCAGCTTTCAATTCCGGAAACTATTGCCTTGGATGGAAAAGGGAACCTCTTTGTGGGAACACAATTCCAAAAAATCCGCCGGATTGATGGAATTACTGGGAAAATTACTTCATTGACTGGTATCAATGCTGGTGCGGCTTTGGCAATTGATGGTCAGGGAAATTTATTTTATGCAGATAATGTAGAGTATGCGAAAGCGACGGTCTATCGGATGGACGCCGTAACCGGAAAGCAAACCGTGGTGGCGGGAGGACAAAAAGGATTCAGTGGGGATGGGGGATTGGCTACCTCCGCTGCATTTAGCTATGTGACCGGTCTTTCCTTTGATTCGGCAGGAAACCTTTACGTGACCGACACTGGAAATGAACGGATTCGGCGGGTGGATGTCAGGACCCGGATTGTCACGACGATTGCCGGGAACGGTGACCGGAATGGAACGGCGGAAGATGGCAACTTGGCTACTAAAACTTACCTGCACCCCTTGGGAAAAACGGTCTTTGATGTTGGGGGAAACCTCTTGTTTGCGGATGGATTCAAGGTGCGCCGGATTGATGCCATCAGCCAGAAGATTTCAACAGTTGCCGGAATCGGTTACTCACCTGAAACTGAATATTTGGGGGATGGTGGTCCGGCGATTCTCGCCCGATTGGTAGCACCTCGAAATCTTTCCCTGGACGGTCAAGGAAATCTTTTCATTGCTGATGGATTCCGCGTGCGCCGAGTTGATGCCCGGACTGGGATTATCTCGACTCTGGCCGGGTATGGAAAAAACCCGGTAGGGTTCGAGTATGTATTTCAGAATGTGGACAGTCTCTCCACCAGCACCTTGTTTTTTGTGAAGGATATAGAGGTTGATCAAACTGGAAACTTGTATCTGTTTGATGGTCTGACCGGCCGACTGTACTTGGCGGACATGACGACCGGAACACGTGTTCACTTTGCAGGGAATGGATCAATCGACGATTCTAGCGATGGTGGGCCGGCTATCAAAGCAGGAATTTATCCCAATCGGCTGAAAATCGGACCTGCCGGCAATCTGTATCTGTGTGAATCTAATATTATTCGCCGGATTGATGTCCGAACGGGCATTATTACCAGGGTGGCAGGCAATGGGCAGTTTGGCTCCAGCGGGGATGGCGGACCCGCATTGAGGGCAGGAATCCGAGCAAATGAGATTGAATTTGATGAAAAAGGAAATCTCTTTATTTCCGATATAGCGACTGAAAGGGTGCGTCGGGTTGATGCTCAAACCGGAATCATTTCAGCTTTTGCAGGGTTGAGCCGACCTGCCAAGAATAGCAGTCAGTTGGGCGATGGGGGGCCGGCTGCCCAAGCAGCCATCGTTCAACCATCTGGGCTGGCGGTTGATTTTTTGGGAAATGTGTTTATCTCTCAGGTCTTGGCACAAAACCGACTGCGAAAGGTGGATGCGAAAACCGGTCTCATCTCGACCCTGGCAGGAGCCAAGCGGTCAGGTTTCCAGGGCGATGACGGCTTGGCCGCCAATGCACGGCTGAATTTGCCACTTGCCATTACGGTTGACGGAGCGGGAAATCTCTTTATTGCCGATACGCAAAACAGGCGGGTCCGGCGCGTAGATGTCGTTTCAGGAGTGATTTCGACTGTCGCAGGAGGACTTTCTGCTTCTCTTCCCAACAATGATGGTGGGTCCGCTCTCAAAGCCAACCTTTTTCCTCTATCAGTGAAGGTTGATGGTCAGGGAAACCTCTATATTGTAGATGGTCGGACCGTCCGGGTGGTGAAAGGCATTGCCGTTCCTCGCAAATATTAACCGTCAATGGAATCGGGGGCAGGTGCTCCGCCCCCTACAAATCCCGTTTTCGAAACTGCCAGACGGCAAACAGGAACGTCACCAGAATATAGCCAATGGCCCAATAGACCATTTTTTCACTGGGAACCGAGGCTGGTGAAAAAGGGGTCAGGTTGATGTCGCGCATCAGGGGCGGCTGCATATTGTAGGCCGCCAGTTGCCACAACGACTCGCTCGGTACCAACAGGCTGGTCACAATTCCGATGTTGCGGGTCACGGTGTTTCCAAAAATGGTGCCGATTTGCTCCATCCATCCACCAATAAAGGCCATGCCGTACAGGCCGAACCCCATCACACCGTTGGCCAGAGTGCTCAGACGGGTGCCTCCGGCGATGGAAATCGTCATCAGCAACGTGCCCTCGAGAAACATGAGCGGCACGCCTTTGAGGACATTGGGAGGCGTAAACCCGCTAAAGAGCCGGGCAATCAGGAGCACGCCCCCAGCCATCATGGTCACATAGAGTGCCAGAATGCCCACATAGCCCAGCCATTTCCCGGCCACGATTTCCCAGCGCCGAATGGGTTTCGTGACCAGTGTCTGCACCACACCTGAGCCGATTTCTCCTGCCAGTGTGTCAACCGGCATCAACACCGCCGTCATGACAATCAGAAAATTGACTGCATAAAGTCCAGCCATAATCACAAAATTCAGACCAATCTGAATTTGTGTCTGGATGCGCGAGGGGCTTGCCTGCATCTTGGAGTATACAAAGTAAAAGCCAAGCGCAAAAATCAGCAAAAAAGCCGAGCCTAAAACCAGGGCAGCCAGCAGAATTTTACGCCGCCGGGCTTCGTGAAATGTGAGATGGGCGATGGTGAGCAGACCGGGCATAAGCAAGTCTTGGGAGTCTTGGGAGTCTTGGGAGTCTTGGGAGTCAAAACCAGGACTGAGGACTGAGGACTGAGGACTGAGAAATCTTTCTTCATCCTCAACCAGTCTTCGACTCCCAAGACTCCCAAGACTCCCAAGACTGTATTATCCAGGCCGTTCCGTGTCTCCAATCACTTCCAGAAACAACGATTCAAGTGAAGGTTTGACGGTCGTCAGGCGGTAAATATTGACGTTTTGGGTAACCAGCCAGCGGGCGATGTCGGCCAAAACGCTCTCGGTTTCAATTTGCAGCCGGATGATGTCCTGTTCCTGTGTCAATTGACTGCCGAATTGTGCCAGTTTTTGCAGGAGTGATGGCGTCACCGGATCCAGCTTGAGTTCAGCCAGCAGGAATTTATCAGTTTGACCCAGGCTGACTTCGCGCACCACGACGCCTCGTTTGACAAACACCACCCGGTCACAGGTGATTTCCACTTCACTCAATAAATGGGAATTAAGAAACACCGAGGTACCCTGGTCGCGCAATTCGGAAATGATGTCACGCACCAGCAGGCGGCCCAGCGGGTCCAGCCCGGAGGTTGGTTCATCCAGGAAAATCAGGTCCGGTTCATTGAGCAGAGCCTGGGCCAGCCCAATCCGCTGGAGCATTCCTTTGCTATATTCGCGCAGCCGACGATGGGCGGCGTCCAGCATATCCACCCGGACCAGCAACTGCTCAATCCGTTGTTCCAGGCCGGAGCCACGCATTCCATACAGTTTTCCGTGAAACTGTAAAAATTCGCGCCCCGTCAGCCAATCATGAAACCGGAAATGTTCGGGCAGAAATCCAAGTTTGGCACGGGCAGCCGTGTTGCCCAGCGGTGCCCCCAGGACGCTGCCGCTCCCGGCAGTCGGTCTCACCAAACCCAACAACATTTTGATGGAGGTTGTTTTTCCGGCACCGTTCGGTCCCAAAAAACCGAACACTTCACCCCGCTTGACTGACAGAGTCAGATTGGCGACAGCGGTTTTATCCCCAAACTGTTTGTGGAGTCCGGTTGTTTGAATAGCAAATTCAGTCATGGTTGAAGGTAGGGTTCAGGGTTCAGGGTTCAGGGAAGAAACTCAGTCCTCAGTCCTCAGTCCTCATTCCTTAGAAGAGTCCTCAGTCCTTGCTTTGTCGGGTTTTACTTTGCCAGACAACGGTTCCGGCAGCATCAATGTACGTTTTACAATTTTCGCAATATTCATCGCAATTGACGCCTGCCAATCCGCCTTTGAATGGCTGCACATGGCGAAACTGTGGGGCAATGACCGGTTTTCCTTCCGGATTGATGTAACCCCACAACAGTTTCTCATCCGGTCCCCGAACAGCCACAGCAGCCAGTCCTTCGGAAAAATCGCGGGCATCCGCAAATGTCGGAGGAATCACAATCGTTCCAGTGGTGTCAAGATACCCATATCCGTGGTTGGTTCCGTATTGCACGAAAACCGCGCGGCCTTGGGCGAACCGTCGCACATTGGCAAATCTGGGCGGAATCACAAATTTGCCCGTCCGGTCAATAAAGCCATAGAGTTCTTCCTGAGAACCTTGATAAAGCCGGTTGTTTCGCACCATGACCTGAACTGCTGCCAGACCTTCTGAGAAATCTGCAATATCCAGCCATTTGGGATTGGAAAGCGCCAGTCTGCCGGTTTGATCAATAAATCCCAGGTTTCCTTTCTCCAAAGTGACTAAAGCCAGGCCGTCGTGAAACGGATTGGCCACGGTCAAGAGAAACGGAACCACCACTTTTCCCTGACGATTGATGTAACCGTATTTGTCAGAACGGAATTTTCGAACTGCGGCCAGCCCTTCGGAAAAATCCGTTACCTCATAAAACTGGGCCGGAATCACCTCGTTTCCCTGCCGGTCAATAAACCCTCCGCCTCCCGTGCCGTGAAAGCGGGCTAGACCTTCGTGAAAGTCTCCGTATCTGGAATATGAAGACTTGGGCGGAATCACCAGCCGGCCAGTTTCGTCAATGATTCCATTGATATTAAATGGATTGCGGCATTGCGGACAAAGCGACCAGCCAGCCAGTGCAAATCCTTCGGAAAAGTCACCGAAATGAACCGAGATTCCATCCTTGAAACGTGGCCGGGATAAAGGGGAATTCAAATTCTTTGAAGCTTGATTGACCTCGGCCAACAGTTCCGGACTTTTGGGGGGAATCACCACACGTCCCTGCCGGTCAATGAATCCAGTGTTGTTTTCAATCGGAAACAAGGTCCGTGTTGCTGCTTGTTGGGCGTTCATGGTTGAAGCTCCTCCCAGAAACAGCAGGCACCAGAAAAGCAGTTTATTCATTATGAGATTCCTTTCCGATGCTGCTTGCCACTTCCCAGGAGGTGGCCGGCTCAAGCAGAAAAACCTGGGACCTGAATATACGAGTGGCAGTGCATCCTATCACAACCAGTTTTTCGGCTGGCAGTTGAAACTGAAGCTGGTGGATGTGAAATCACTCTTTACAAACCTGCCTCCGGTCCGGCTATAGTTGCCCCCGTGAAACCAGACAATATTCCACACTGCAATCAACCCATTGGAATTTTCGACTCAGGCGTCGGCGGATTGACGGTCTATCGGGCCGTGCGGGACCGCCTGCCCGGAGAAAACGTGGTCTATCTGGGTGATACCGCCCGAATTCCCTATGGCACCCGTTCACCGGTCACCGTCCGGCGCTATGCCATGGAGGATGCTGCCTTTCTCATGTCGCGTCATATTAAGCTGCTGGTGGTTGCCTGTAATACGGTTTCTTCAGTAGCCATGGAACTGCTGCGGGATTCGCTCCCGATTCCGGTGATTGGCATGATTGAGCCGGGGGCCAGACGGGCGGCGCAGGTTTCCCGCAGCGGAAAAATCGGAGTCATCGGAACCGAAGCCACGGTTGGCAGCGGTGCCTATAAATCAGCCATTGGAGCGATTCGCCCCGATGCCTATGTGGTTGAGCGCAGTTGTCCGCTTTTTGTTCCGCTCACGGAGGAAGGCTGGGCGGCGCACAAGGTTGCGGAAATGGTGGCTGCCGAGTATCTTGCGCCTTTTCGGGCAATTGGCATTGATACACTGGTGCTGGGCTGTACTCATTACCCGATTTTGCGGCCTCTGATTCAAAAAATTGTCGGACCTGATGTGTATCTGGTTGATTCCGGTGCCAGTGCTGCCGCAGAAGTTGAACGCCTGTTGCGTGACCGGGAACTGACCGCTGACACAGTGGAACCTCCCGAAACCCAATTTTGCGTCACGGATTTCGGCGACCGGTTTCGCCGGGTGGCCGAGATTTTTTTAGGACAACCGATGGACCATCCGGAAACGGTGGACCTGTGGGGAAAACAATAATTTTGAGTTTTGAGTTTTGAGTTCAACCTTTGGCGACTATTCCAACTTCTACCTTCCGGCAGAAGGCAAACTTCAATAACTCAAAACTCACAACTTAAAACTCAAAACTCTCTCAAGGAGATACTATGCGCCCCGATGGCAGAGCGCCCAATGTGTTGCGACCCATTACCATTACGCCCGGTTTTGCCAAACATGCCGAAGGTTCGGCTTTAATCGAATTTGGCGACACCAAGGTTTTATGCACCGCCAGTGTCGAAGACCGGGTGCCTCCATTTTTGAAAAACAAAGGAATTGGCTGGGTCACCGCTGAATATTCGATGCTGCCGCGTTCGACCGAAACCCGGACCTCCCGTGAAGTCGGGCGGGGCGGGCCTTCCGGGCGCACCCACGAAATCCAGCGATTGATTGGGCGCAGCCTGCGGGCGGTGGTCCAGACCGATAAAATGGGTGAGCGGACGATTACCCTTGATTGCGATGTGATTCAGGCCGACGGCGGCACCCGCACGGCTTCGATTACCGGAGCGTTTGTGGCGCTCGTTTTGGCCTGTCGTCATCTGCAAAAAAAAGGAGTGCTTCGCAACCTGCCGATTTCCGACTACATCGCAGCCATCAGTGTCGGAGTGGTCAATGGCACGGCAGTGCTGGACCTGAACTACATTGAAGATTCCCGCGCCGAAGTTGACATGAACGTGGTTTGCACCGGCGATGGCCGTTTTGTCGAGGTGCAGGGAACTGCCGAACACAAGCCTTTTTCAATGGAACAAATGAACTCGATGTTAGGGCTGGCCCGCAAAGGCATTGATGACCTCATCGGGCAGCAAAAGAAAATACTTGGGATTTTGGAGTAAAACAGAGAGAAAGGTCGAAAGGGAAGCGGCCAAAGAGATGTCTATGAAACTGTTAGTGTCTGGTTTCATCTTCATAATCATGCTGATGGGGCTGGGAGGCACTCCGCTTTGGGCACAGAAAATTGATGTTCCCCAAACGGAGGAACCACCCAAAACCGGCCCCCAGGTCTTTCGGGACGAAGAAGGCGGGTATCAGCTTACCCTCGAGAAAGGGTGGCGGACTGAGGTTGCGGTTGAAAACAGTGGCAAACGATCAACCGAAATTATTTTCATGGACCGCAGTTATTCGCTCATGAAAGTAAAAAAGGAAAAAGTGCCGGCGGACCAGCCGGTTGTTCTGGACCCGGTTCGGGACCTGCTCAACCGCGAGGTGGACAACGACCTGCATTACCGCCCGGATTTCAAAGTGATTTCCCAGGAACGTTTTGTGAACAGTGTCGGACAAGGCGTCATGTTCCAGTTCAATTACCGCCGGGTGGGCAAACCGATGACCGGACGTTATTATTTTGTGCAGACTGCGCCGGATACGATTTGGGTGATGCGGTTTACCGGCGAACAAAAATTTCACGACCCGTTGCGCTACCAGACCGACCAGTTGGCGCGAACCTTCAAACTGCTTCCCTAACGGCATCGCCGGTTGCCGCCAACCGGTTTATTTCCAACCAGAAAACCGCTTTTCTTATGCAGATTGAAATCACCAAAGACGGCACCTCCTTTCAATTGGACATCACCCGTGAAAACGGCCAGCTTCAGGCCCAAATCGGGGAAACCAGACATATTGCCGAAGTTCTTCAGCCGGAACCGAACCTGTATGTGTTCCGGATTGGAAATCAAGTGCTTCAAACCAGGGTCGCCTCCCGTGATGACGGCAAAGTGGATGTCATGTACGCCGGAAAACGAAATGTGGTGCAGGTGCTTGACCGGCGGCGGCGGGACGCCAGTACAACTGTGGCTGAGGGGCCGCAACCGGTCACTTCGCCAATGCCAGGGCGGGTGGTCCGGCTGCTGGCTGCTGTGGGTGATGAAGTTGAGGCCGGTCAGGGCGTGGTGGTGGTCGAAGCCATGAAGATGCAAAACGAGATGGGAGCCGGCAAGGCCGGTAAAGTGATTGAAATCTGTGTCACGGAAGGCCAGACCGTCAAAGGCGGCGAAACACTGGCCGTTATTGAGTAATGGTGGTCCATTTACGCTCAAGGTTGAAATACCTTCGTCTGACCGGCTGGTCCTTTCTGCCCCACGTCTGCGGTCTGCTGGTGGTTGCTTATCTATTGGGGGGAGTCCCGGTGGCTGGGAAACAGGAACCCCAAACCGGAGAAAAACCGAAATGGACTGACACGGCAAACGCCCGCCGTGCCGTGGTGGCAGACACCGCTCTGGCAGCCCTGCGCCTGAACCCGGCTGTGACTGGCCGTGTGAAACAGCGGTTACGGGCCGGCCGGGCGGTCTACATTTTGCAATCCCAACGGAACCGCGAAGGGGTGCGCTATGACTGGGTGGCCGTGACCCGCCGCACCCGTGGCTGGATTGACCATCGGGCACTGGTCCGGATTGGGGTTGAAGCAGACGCCATGCGCCTGCTCAAACTCATGCAGGCCGAGTCAAATGAGTTTGACCGGTTGCGGCTGGCCTGCCTGTTTTTAGACCTTTTTCCCAAATCTCCGCACAAACCGGAAGTCTTGCTGGACCTGGGCCAAACCGCCGACCGTGAAGCACCGGCTTTGACCCGCCGGGCAGAACGGCGGGTCCGCGAGGCTGCCACCTCCCAAAATACCGACGAAAAAACCTACTTTGATAATGATTCCGGGCTGGACCGTTACAACCGGCTGGGGGTTGTGTTCCGCTATGACGAAACCGGGGCTGGTTACGCCTATGATGGCTGGGCGTACCGAGAAATTCTCCGGCTATATCCCCACAGTCCCCAGGCACAACTTGCCCGCGAACGCCGCACTGCCCCCGCCCGCCAAAAATAACCCTTCCTCTTTACCATTGGAAAAAGAGTGGTTGAAGGTGTTTTTGTGACTTTGTGCTACTTTGGCTTAGTAAAGAAAGCTTGACAATGATGCACTCAGATATTAGACTCCTGCCAACGTTCGAGATCGGTTGCAAAGTTCGCTTGAGCCGGTTTCAGACTTGAAATTTCTCCAGATAGAAAAGGGTGGGAGGCATAAATGGGTAAGATTATTGGAATTGACTTAGGGACGACGAACTCAGTTGTTGCCGTGATGGAAGGCGGTGAGCCGATTGTCATCACCAACTCCGAAGGTGCGCGCACAACACCGTCCGTCGTGGCATTTACCAAGGATGGGAACCGGTTGGTCGGCCAGGTCGCCAAACGGCAGGCGGTGACCAATCCGGAAAACACCATTTACTCAATCAAGCGTTTTATGGGTCGCCGGTTTGATGAAGTCACGGGCGAGATTTCCCAGGTTCCGTATTCGGTTCAACCGGCATCCAATCGGGATGTCCGGGTCAATGCCGGTGGCAAAGACTGGGCTCCGCCGGAAATCTCAGCGATGATTTTGCAGAAACTCAAATCAGCCGCAGAAGATTACCTGGGTCAGTCGGTAACGGAAGCTGTGATTACGGTTCCGGCTTACTTTAACGATGCCCAACGGCAAGCAACCAAAGACGCAGGCCGGATTGCCGGTCTGGATGTGAAGCGGATTGTGAACGAACCGACCGCTGCCGCGCTGGCTTACGGGCTGGACAAGAAGAAGGATGAAATCATCGCGGTCTTTGACTTCGGGGGCGGTACCTTTGACATCTCGGTGCTCGAAGTGGGTGAAGGCGTGGTTGAAGTGAAATCAACCAACGGCGATACGCACCTGGGCGGTGACGACATTGATAAACGCCTGATTGAATGGATTATCAGCGAGTTCAAAAAAGACCAGGGAATTGACCTTTCATCAGACAAAATGGCGTTGCAACGCCTGAAGGAAGCAACGGAAAAAGCAAAAATCGAGCTTTCTTCGGCTATGGAGACCGAAATCAACCTGCCGTTCATCACGGCGGATGCTTCCGGGCCAAAACATTTGGTGATGAAACTCACCCGCGCCAAGTTTGAATCGCTGGTTGAAGACATTCTGCAACGGACGCTTGAACCCTGCCGCCGGGCTTTGGAAGATGCCGGCCTGAAAGCCAGCCAGATTCATGAAGTGGTGCTGGTGGGCGGTTCGACCCGGATTCCGAAGATTCAGCAGATGGTGAAGGAATTTTTCGGCAAGGAACCCAATCGTTCGGTGAATCCGGACGAAGTGGTGGCAGTCGGCGCGGCAGTGCAGGCCGGTGTTTTGGCTGGAGACGTGAAAGACCTGCTGCTCCTGGACGTGACTCCGCTTTCGCTGGGGATTGAAACCCTGGGTGGAGTGATGACGACGCTGATTCAGCGCAACACGACCATTCCAACCCGCAAGAGCGAAGTTTTTTCAACTGCTTCGGATAACCAGACGCAGGTTGAGGTTCACGTGCTGCAAGGTGAGCGCCCAATGGCACGCGACAACCGGACCCTGGGACGCTTCCACCTGGTGGGCATTCCGCCGGCACCGCGTGGCGTGCCGCAAATTGAAGTCACCTTTGATATTGACGCCAATGGAATCGTCAATGTGTCGGCGAAAGACATGGGCACCGGACGCGAACAAAAGATTCAAATCACGGCCAGTTCCGGTCTTTCCAAAGAAGACATCGACAAGATGATGCGCGAGGCCGAAACCAATGCGGCGCAGGACCAGCAGGAACGCGAACGCATCGAAGCCAAAAACCGGCTTGACGGTTTGATTTACCAGACCGAAAAAGCTTTGGCGGAAAATCGTGACAAAGTGGATGCCGCCACCATCAGCGAGCTGGAAGCTGTTCTCAGCGAAGCACGGGGCAAAGTGGAAACCGGAAATGCGGCTGAACTCAACAGCCTGATTGATAAACTGGGCAAAGTTTCGCAAAAACTGGGTGAAGCAGTGTATCAACAGGCTTCAGCCGCTGGTGCTCAGGGCGCAGGTCCGGGGGCGGGTCCGGGGGCAGCCGCTGGTGCGGCCAGCGGAGCCGGTTCCAATGGCAAAGATGATGATGTCATTGATGCCGAATATGTGGACGTCGACGACCGGAAGTAATGGCATGGTGGTCAATGGTCAATGGTAGATGATGTTTCCGGAAAAACAATGAGACATTGTTTGCCACTCACCATTCGCCATTTTTCAACCCAAGTGAACGGATGATTGGGTGACAGGGTGACCGCCGGTTTCTCACCCTTCCCACCCCGGCACACTGGCATCGTTTCATCCGTTCGCTTGATTCAGCTTGAAACCGACGGATTTTTTGACGGGGGAGGGTTATGGCAAGCGAAGACTACTACAAAGTATTAGGGGTTCCGCGCACGGCGACTGCTGAAGAAATCAAAAAGTCCTACCGCAAGCTTGCCCGGAAATACCATCCCGACCTCAATCCGGGCAACAAGACTGCGGAAGAAAAATTCAAGCAGTTGTCAGAAGCCTTTGAGGTTCTGAGCGATCCTGGAAAGCGCGAAATTTACGACAAATACGGCAGTTATAACGAGAGTTTTGCCAATGCCTCGCAAGGCGGCAAAGGGTTTGGCGGGTTTGATTTCGGAGACCTGGGGGGAGCTTCGTTCCGGGATATTTTTTCTGAATTTTTTGGCGGCGGAAAATCACCCAAAGGGCCAGCCGCCCCACAGCCCGAACGGGGCATGGATATTGAGTTTCCGCTGGCGGTTTCCTTTGAGGATGCAGTCAACGGGTTGACGGCTCCGATTACCTATAACCGCCAGGATGCCTGTGCCAAATGTAATGGCAGTGGTGATGGCAGCGGTCCCCCCACGACTTGCGGAGCCTGCGGTGGTTCAGGGCAACGCAATACCAGTCGGCTTGGGGCCGGGCTTAACTTTCCCTGCCCGGATTGCAACGGCAGTGGCCGCCGTCGTCCGGTCTGCACCAATTGCAATGGTGGCGGAACCGTTTCCAAGTCGGAAACCGTAAAGGTTCGGATTCCCGCCGGGGTGGATACCGGTTCGCGGGTCCGGATTGCCGGAAAAGGGAATGGCGGGTTGCGCGGCGGTCCCAGCGGAGACCTGTTTATTGTGACGAATGTTGGCTCTCATCCCTACTTTACGCGCAAGGGCGACAACATTCATTGTGTCTTGCCGATTACAATCCCTGAGGCTGCCTTGGGCACGAAAATAGAAGTTCCCACGGTTTCCGGCAAAGCTGTGTTGCGCATCCCACCGGGAACCCAGTCGGGGCAGCAATTCCGGTTACGGGAAAAAGGGTTTCCGGCACTGCGCAGTCAGGTGCGGGGCGACCAGTACGTCGAAGTGCGGATTACCTTGCCGAAAGTCATTTCGGAAGAAACCAAAGAAGTGCTGCGCGAATTTGCCCGGTTGAACCCCGAAAATCCCCGTGCGGAAATTGGACTTTCATAAAACCAGGGTTCAGGGTTCAGGGTTTTCGAATACCAGAAACTTGAGGTTTGGACTTGGCTTTCAACTCTCAACTTTTCAACTCTCAACTTGATTGACCCTGAACCCTGAACCCTGAACCCTGAAGAACCCTGAACCCTAAGCCTAGACCCCAGTGAGGTGGCGTGATGCGCGAACGAAAGAAACGAGTGAGACGATACACAATTGGGATTGTGGCGGATACGTTCGGCGTTCACGAACAAACATTGCGGCTGTATGAACGGGAAGGACTGCTGACACCTTCACGTTCGGAAAAGAACACCCGTTACTACACAGACGAAGACCTCGAAAAGCTCAAAATGATTCTGAATCTGACTCGTGATATGGGGGTGAATCTGGCAGGGGTCCAGATTATTCTCAACATGCGGGAGCAGATGGATGAAATGAAACGGGAATTCAACCGGTTTCTGAGCTTTATTCGGGAGCAGATGCACCCCGAAGCCTCACCTGAACACTTCAATATCAGCAACGCATTGGTTCGGATTACACCCACCTATATGATTCATGTCGAATCCGAAATCCAGGAACCACGCCCGGTGACGCTCCGACCGGTTAAACCCATCAAAATCGAAACAGATTCGGATGAAGACTGAATTTTCACGGTTCGGCTTGTGAAGCTAACCGTTTGGGCGGCTTAAACCGGGTCATCGCCGGCCCATTCACTTTTTCCCTGATAAAACAAACTTACTGTCACTTGCGCTTTCCATCCAGGGTTGCTCACTCGGCGGACTGGATAAAAGCCCGCAAAACCTAATTGAAGGAAGACTTGGAGCGGCAGCGATGCACCATCTGCCCAAACTGCGATTTCTCCATGAGGGGGGGGCGGTCAAACCAGTAATTCAAACACTCACCGAAATCCGGATTGGCCTGACAATGGTGGTGCCAGGCCAGCCCAACGAATTGCCACAGCAGGTGGCAGAATTCCACTTCTGAGCCAAACGGACCCAGCGCCAGCCCGGCCTGGAGCCACATCTATCCGGAATTGCCAACGGGCAGTTCTCCATTTTTTATTTAAACCTGGATGCCGCGTCGTTTGGGGCGTAACTGCTGCAGGCCCTGGTGAAACCCTTCTCAATCATTTTGTTTCAACGGCGGTCTTGATATCGTTCAGGTCTTGCAAGGCCGTCTTTTGAATCACGCCCTTGAAGAAAAGCCTCATGGGAATCGTCATCAATGTTGGGATGATCCCTTGGGGAATGGTCTCATGAGATTCAGTCAATCTCATCCCGTCCAGGTTCTCCGAAATCCTTTTTGTGGTTACAAATACAAATCCGCCATCTTCAGCCCTCGTTTGGTAAAATTCGTTTTCAGCCGCATCAGTGATCCATTTTTCCACGCTGGTTGGTTTGCCAAAGAGCATTCGGGTCTCCCGCCACTTGAGTCCGACGATTCCTTGTGCCGGTTGTTCCAGAATCTCGATTTTTTGGATTCCGCTGATGATATCCGGGGCATTTCCGATGTTGGTGATGGCGGCCCAGACCGCTTCCCTCGACCCGTTGATGGTGACTTCTGCTGCAACGATCATGATGCTGCTCCTTGGTTCAAGTGATGGGGTGAGCCCATCACGGCACCCGGCTCGTTTTCGGTTGAGTTCCGCGTTTTACTGCCAACGCCGGCCAGTCGCCGGTTTACCCAACGTCAATCAGCTTGCCTTGAGACCAATCAAACCCGCTAATGGCTGAGTTGCCATTTGCCGATTACGACTGCCATCCTACCAAAGATTGCCCTCCGGGTCACCAGCCGGAGCGGCCAGCGCCGGCAGGAGGCGAAAGACCGTAAGTTGCCAGAAAACTGGCTTGGAATGATTAGTCACCCCAAGCCAGTTTTCTGCAAACTTACAAGCAGCAGCACTTGTACCAGGAAATCAAAAACAGAAGGAACGTTTCCGTGCAAAGGGAAACAGGCTGCTCAAAGAACAGAGCAGCCCGTTATTTGGTACTCGTCAATTGGTGATGGAACCGGCTTCAGCTTACCAATCCCTCTTGTCCCCCGCCCATGTATTCCATCAACGAAAGGCCGACCCGCTGGCCGAATTGCTCTTCCAAAGAAAGAATTTCGCCGATGGTTTCATCCATCTGAATCCGCTCGACCCGCCACATCGGGACAAAACTGTAGGCCAGCCCGATATTGTATTCGCCGCAGGTGACAGCATTCACCCAGTCATCAAACGTATTGATGTCGAGTCCCCGGATTTGGACTCCAGACCCGTCAATTGAAACCAGAATGCCCCAAATTTTTTCTCGTGGGCTATGCAGGCTGAGTACCACGCACACACCGGGTTCAATTTTTGAAAATCGCACAGGCTTTTCCTCTCAGGGTTCAGGGTTCAGGGTTCAGGGTCTGGGGTTCAGGGTTCAGGGTCCAGGGTTCAGGGTCCAGGGTTCAGGGTTCAGGGTTCAGGGTTTTTCGAATTCTAGAAAAGTGAGTCTTCGGATTCAGGTTTAATTCTCAATTCTCAATTCAAAAACCCTAGACCCCAGACCCGACAATCATGTCCGTTCCACCACCAGGGCAATCCCTTGCCCGCCACCAATACAAAGGGCAGCCAGACCCAGCCGCAGGTTGTTCCGTTCCATGTGGTGAAGCAGGGTGACCAGAATCCGGGCACCACTGGCTCCGATTGGGTGTCCCAGGGCAACCGCGCCACCTAAAGGGTTAACCCGGCTGTCATTTTCCAGACCCAATTCTTTCAACACAGCCAAAGACTGCGCCGCAAAGGCTTCATTGAGTTCAATGGCCTCGATTTGGGAAAGTTCAAGCCCCCCTTTTTCCAAGGCCCTCCGAATGGCCGGAACCGGTCCCAATCCCATGACGGAAGGGTCCACCCCGGCAGAGGCGTATGAACGGATGACTGCCAATGGGGCACATTCATTCAAGCGGGCTCGTTCAGCCGACATGACCACCACAGCGGCGGCTCCGTCATTGATGCCGGAGGCGTTTCCGGCGGTCACGCTGCCATCCTTTTTGAAAGCGGGGCGGAGCTTGGCCAGACCTTCTGGGGTTGTTTCAGCTTTGATGTATTCGTCTTTTTCAAATGGTACCGGGTCACCTTTTCGTTGCGGAATCGGAACCGCCACAATTTCCTGGGAAAAATGTCCCGCTGTCTGGGCTGCCGCTGCTTTCTGTTGGCTGGCAGCAGAAAAATCGTCCTGAGCCGCTCGGCTGATGTCATATCGGGCCGCCAGATTTTCGGCGGTAATTCCCATGTGGTACCGGTTCATGGCACAGGTCAACCCATCGTGAACCAATGTGTCAATCAGTTCGCCATGCCCCAAGCGGTAGCCATTGCGGGCTTGTGGTAACAAATATGGAGCGCGGGTCATGTTTTCCATGCCCCCAGCCACAATCACTTCCGCGTCACCAGCCAAAATGGCCTGGGCCGCCAAGGTGACTGCTTTCAATCCGGAACCACAAACTTTATTCACTGTATGGGAGGGCACATGGTCGGGAATGCCGGCAGCCAAAGCCGCTTGGCGGGCTGGGTTTTGGCCGATTCCGGCCTGGAGGACGTTGCCCAATATCACCTCATCAACGGTATCAGCCGCCAGACCTGCCCGCTTCAGTGCCTCAGTGACGACGATGGCTCCCAGTTGTGGGGCTGCCTGGTCTTTCAGACCGCCGTTGAAACTACCAATCGCCGTCCGTGCGGCGCTTACGATGACAACCTTTGAATTCATAATTGAGAAATAAGAAATAAGAAATGAGAAATGAGTATTGAGTATTGAGAGTGAAAAACCAATAGACCCACTTTAAGCCTCGTACAACCGGTTTCTTCAAGTAAAACGAACTTTCTCAATTCTCAATTCTCAATTGGATTACTCGGAGTCGAGGATTTTGCGCATTTCCTCTTCGATTTCCTGACGTGATACCCGGACCGTGGTCAGGCTGGCACTTGGTTGCTCTTCATGCGGGACCAATGAATGCTCACCCGTGGGGGCGTCTACGTTTGAATCGGTCAAATCCGGGTCAAGTTCAAACCGGACCAGCGCCGTACCCAGGCGGATGATGTCGCCATCGGCCAGCCGCACACCGGAGAGACTGTTGTGCGGAACCTCAATAGCCTCACCAGCCCGCTCAATGGAGGTTCCGTTGGCGCTGCCTGAGTCGTAGAGGAAGAAATCCCCGTTTTCAAAAACGATGGTTCCATGCTGGCGCGAAACGCTGCCATTGGGTGAACTTTCATCGTCAATCCGAGAGAACACAAAATCGTTCCGGCGCAGGATTTCACCCGTGGACTTGTCAAGCACATTGCGCAAGCGGCCTAAAAAGGTTGTCTGACGGGTAATAATGGAGGGGTTTCGATAGACCTGACCGCTCATGATGGTGAGCCGGGCCAAGCGGGGAATTTGTGGTTTCCGCCCGTAGACTTCCAGGATGCGGCCTTCGGTTTCATCCACTTTAACCGTAATTTCGTCGGCTGACTCTTCAGGAGTGGGCCATTCGAACTCAATTGAGCAGGTGGTCACCGGACTGGTTGAGGCATACCCTCGCACCTCCACCGAAATCGGGTCAAACAGTTTATAGCCTGTTTCGGTAATGTAATCGTAGAGGTATTTGGTGAAAACAATTGAGTTAAACAGCACTTCACATTCTTCCAGTTTTTCCGGGGTGGGGTTTGGCACCCGCACCACCAGCCGGTTGGGAACATAGGTCTGGTTTCCCACCCAGATAAACCGTTTACGGCTGAGTTCATCCAGAATCTGGCTGACGATTCCGGTTGGCATGACATCCTTGGGGGTCAGCCAATAATTGGCTCGGACGGCCTCTGACAAAAAATCTTCCAGATCGACAATGATTTGACGGGTATCTTTCGGCATAAGTACGGTCCTGTGGAAGAAAGGTGACGAAGGTGGACCGCCGGGGTACGGCTGGGCGGTCCGCTGGCAGCATCATTTCTTTTTTGGTAACGGTTTGGGATTGGTCAGTTTTAACGGTTCGGAAGTCCATTCCCGGTTGCCTCCGGCCAAGCCCACCCAGATTGAGGCGATTTGCTCATTGGCGGAAAACCGGGGCCGGCTGGCAGCGAATTTGTCTTTCAAGGTTGCCACCCCCAGCACATTGATGACTACGGCAAAGGATCCATCTGGTGCTTTTGCATTTTTGGTATCAATATCGGCCAAAGCAATTCCCGATTTTTTAGCCAGAATGTATTTGGTGACTTCTTTCTTGCCATCCACTGTTTCGATAATCGGACAAATCTGATAATCGCCCACGGGAATGGTGGTCGTCTCAGTTTTACATTCCTGCTCAACCTTGATGGGCATCCACAATGCCTTCTGGTCGGTTGTTGGTTCAAGATGCTCGGAAACAACCACCGGAGCCGTCGGGTCGGCGGCTGGTTCTGATTTGGAGGTGGCCGGAGGCGTGGCATTGGATGCCGGGCTGGGTTGGGTGGTCGGAGCCGATGCCGAAGTACAGGCAGAAAAAACACCACCCCAAAGACAGAGCAGAATGCTTCCAAACACGTGCCAGCGGTTGGAAACAAAGGAAATTGTGGGTTCAGCCATAATGCACAGGTAGTAGAAAGGACTGGAGACTGAGAATCGAGGTTTTTTCAGGGCCGGGATTGGCAGACTTTTCCGGTTATCATTTCCAGGTCCCGAAATCCTCCGTCTGATTAAAACTTCAATTAACTGCCGCCGGAAACCTGATTGACTTGTTGTTGGTAGTTTTCCAGACAGGCAATCGAAACATGATAAGCGGTCACATCCTGTTCGGGATACATGCGGTAAACAGTACCGGATTCAACATGGAAGCAGCTCAACGGGTCCTCGTAGGTGCATCCGGTATCGAGCCCGACCGCACTGCCGCAAACATAAATCTCACCAGCCCGGCGAACGCCGTCCTGCGGCAGATACCGGGTTGGGGTGTGCCCGAAAAAGCAGGGTTTGCCCCGATAGAGTTTGAAGAATTTGAGGTCGCGGGTCCAAATCAGGACATCGGATTCGCACTCCGACGGATGTTTACCGGGAACGATGCCGGCATGAACATACAGGGCCTTTTCATCCTCAAAAAAATAGGGCATGGAGCGAAAGAACTCGATATGTTCCTGCGGGATGTGCAACGAAATGGTAGCGGTTTCCTCGTCAATTTCGCAGCCATACTGATTCATGGTCATGATTCCGCCATTTTCCGGAATCAGCCATAACGGGTCGCCTTCGTCCAGCAAGTCGAGCAGCATTTGTTCGTGGTTACCCCGCAGGGCGACGACTCTGGGGTTTTGAGCCTTGAGTTCTTTGACAAAAGCAACCACTCCGGGTGCATCTTCACCCCGGTCAATCAAATCACCGACGAAGACGATCCGGTCACGGCGCGGATTGTAGTCAAGTGACTCGACAATCTTGCGCAATTGGCGACAGCGACCATGCACATCTCCAAAAACATATGTGTTTTCCATTCCGTGCCTCCAGAAAAGATGGCAGTGAGGCTCACAACAAAAGGCCACTCAAGGTGGGTGTGACGGTGCTGCTTAATAATAAATGATGAAAATGTTGGGAGCTTCTGGTAACAGTGTAGTAACAGGACGCCTCAGTCTACCACTTTTTCGGCGTGAGACTCCAGATGAATTTGAGGAAAGCAGGCACGGTTCAGGGTTTAGGGTTCAGGGTTCAGGGTTTTTGAAGATTGAACTCCTCAAATTTTTGCTCATAGAACTTTTCGTCGGCTGCAATTCTGGTGCAGAGAGCCTGAACCCTGAACCCTGAACCCTGAACCCTGAACCCTGATTTTTACAACCGTAACTCGACCACCGTGGCTCCGTTGCCACCTTCGTTGGAAGACGCCCGGTAAAATTTCGAAACATGTGGATGTCCGGTCAGCAGGCTGTCAATCTCCCGCCGCAGAATCCCCATTCCCATTCCGTGAATAATCCGGACCCGGCTGAGATGACTCATCACCGCCTCATCCAAAAATTTGTCCGTGCGCATGATTGCTTCGTCGGCGGTACAGCCAATCAGGTTGATTTCATCCAGTACGTCCCCGGAGGTTGTCACAACCGTCGGCCCGCTGGTTTCAACCTTATGGGTTTTGGGTTTCGGAGCCTCAGCTCCAGCCATTCGGGTCACATGACGGGCTGCGGTTTTGAGTCGCATCGAGCCAACCCGGACGAGGAGCATATCCTGGCCGACTTCCTCGACGGTTCCTTCCTGTCCAAGTTCGGTCTGAACCCGGTCGCCCACCCGCAGGGGGCTGGCATCATGTTTCTCTTCCAGACCGAAGGTCCCTTTGGTTTCAGCCGGAGGCGGCACCGGTTCTTTAACCAACCGGAGCGCTGCATTGCTGCGTTGCCGTTCACTGGCGGTGGTAACCAGCTTTTTGACAGCCCGTTCCGCTTCCTTTTGCAGTTTCTGTTGTTCAGTCAAACTGGAAATACGTTCCAGCAGGGGACGGACCTGGGAGAAAAACTCATCCCGCAGTTCATGCAGTGTTTCGGAAAAAATCTTCTGCCGGGCCTGTTCGCGTTCGGCAAACTGGTGGTCCAGTTTAGCATAGCGTTCGGCCAGAACGGCCCGTTCCTCTTCCAGGGCGATATTCAGGTCATGATGGTAATCCAGTTCACCCTTGAGTTTGTCAAGGTAACGGGTCATGTCGGCCTCACGACTGCCCAAGCGGCTATGGGCTGCCTGGAGGATGTCTTCCACCAGACCGAGCTTACGGGCGATTTCCAGCCCGCTTGAGGTTCCCGCCTGCCGAACGAGCAACCGGTAGGTGGGCCGCAGGGTTTCCGTATCAAATTCAACTGCCGAGTTGAGCACTCCCGGTGTGGTGTCGGCATAGATTTTCAGCGGATTGTAGTGGGTCGAAACAATCGTATGGGTACCCTGCTGGCGGAAGTAATCTGTGACGGCCACGCCCAATGCAGCCCCTTCGTCCGGGTCGGTTCCGGTTCCCACCTCGTCAATCAGCACCAGAGCCGGTGTCGCCAATTCCTCGGAAATGCGTTTGAGGTTGGTGATATGCGAGGAAAAAGTCGAAAGATTGGCCGCCAGTGATTGATGGTCCCCGATTTCAGCCTGAATTTGACGAAAGACGCAGAGGTTGGCTTCACGGGCCGGCACATGCAGTCCGCTTTGGGCCATGAGGGCACAGAGCCCGGCGGTTTTGAGCACCACGGTCTTTCCCCCGGCATTCGGTCCGCTAATGACCATTACCCGTTCGTTGGCCGACAGGGTAAAGCCAATCGGAACGATTGCGCCGCCGCCTTTGCGCAGGTTGGCTTCAAGAAGCGGATGGCGTGCCTCCCGCAGGTGAAAATCACCAATCGTGTTCAAACTTGGTTCGATGCAGCGGAAGTTGTTGGCAAACCGGGCTTTGGCCACCAGGAAATCAACCTCTGAAAGCGTCTCGGCCAATTGCTCCAGGGCGGGGAAGTCCTGCCGCAGGGCTTCAGTGACCTTAAAAAGAATCCGGGCGATTTCCGCCTGCTCCAATTCCTGCAAGCGGACCATTTCATTGTTCAGCTCAATGGTGGCCAAGGGTTCGACAAAGGCTGTGACACCGCTGGAGGACATGGCATGAACCACGCCCGGCACATGGCCGCGATGGTCGTTGCGGACCGGCACCACAAACCGGCCATTGCGCTGGGTAATCACCTGGTCGGAAAAGGTTTGGTCCATTTCCGAACGACGCATCAAGGTTTCCAACTGGTTTTGAATCCGGCCCCGCTGGTTTTGAATATCGTGCCGAATCCGGCGGAGTTCCGGGCTGGCATTTTCATCAATTTCCCCAGTGGGGAGCAGTACCCGGCGCACGCTTTGATACGTTTTGGTCAGGTTGGGAACCCGTTCAAAGACTTGCCGAAGGGCAGGGAATTCATCCTGTGCCGGACGAAACGTATCGCGCAGGGTCGTGCCGGTGCGCATCAATCGCAGCAATTCCTGGAGTTCCTCGGGTTCGAGGCGGGTTCCGGCAATCCGCAACTGGCCTAAGGTTTCACTGACATCGGGGAGGTCTCCGACCGAAAGGCTGCCAATTTCGGTGAGAAATCGGCGGGTTTCAGTGGTGAGGGTAAGTTGGGCGGCAATCCAGTTCGCATCATCGGATGGCACCAGGGCCAAGGCCCGGCGGCGTCCGCCAATGGACTGGGTTTCTTTGGCCAGCAGTTCGACCAAAGCAGGAAATTCGAGTGTTTGTAAAGATTGAACAGGCATTATTTTAAGCTCAAAGGACTGAGGACTGAAGACTGAGAAAATCCGAACCCAAAGGGAATCAATTTCCCTGCTCAACCCCTGGTTCGTATTTATGGCTCAGTCCTCAGCCCTCAGTCCTCAAAGAGACCTCAGTCTTCAGTCTGTTGGTCTTATGGATGTCCCGGAGGCATGCCCATTTCAGGGGCTTCTTCACCTTTCGGGAACGTAAAGTCAGCGGCAACCGAGATGCGATTATCCTCGGCAATCCGGTCCAGCAGTTTTTCAATCTGCTTTTGTTTGACTGTGTCCTGAATTTCTTTTTCCATCGGTTTGTCAATCGGCGGAACCCGTCGCTCGACTACCTTAATAATATGGAAGCCAAATTGAGTTTCAACCACGGTCGGAGCCATTTCGCCTGGTTTGAGCGAAAAAGCCACCTTGTCAAAAGCCGGTACCATCTGGCCCTTTTTAAAAAAGCCCAAATCCCCACCCTGGGTTTTGGAACCGGGGTCATCTGAGTTTTCCCCAGCCAGTTTGGCAAAGTCAGCCCCACCCTGGATTTGCTTGAGCAGGTCTTCAGCTTTCTTGCGGGCTTCCTCTTTGGTTAAGGCTTTGGGGGTTTCAGCCGGTTTGGCTTCCTTGGCTTTGGGGTCTTTCGGGTCTGCCGGCGGAGGCGGAGGCGGGGTGGGCGGATTGGTCGAAATCAGAATGTGGCTGGCTTTGACCTCTTCGTAATCAGTTTTGTGCGATTCGTAATAGGCTTTGACTTCCGCGTCTTCCACTTTGATTTGCTTTTCCAATTCAGGCAGCACTTTGTCAACGGCGACCTGGGATTGGCGAATCATCCAGGCAAACTGAAATTCCGGCTTGTCGCCAATTTTGGCAGCCTCAGCACGGGTGGAGAGCAGGCACAGTTCCGCATAGGTGTTTTTGAACTGGTCCACCCCTTGCCGGTTTTTCATTTCCGGATTTTGGTTGAGGAAATCGGTGAACGCATTCGGATTGTCTTTATAAAACTTGTCGGTTTCCTCTTTGGAGATAACGACCGACTTGGCTTCCGGAACCAGTTGTTTCCAGGTATCGACCAGCACCTGTTTGCGGGCAAATTCCAGTTTTCCCTTTACATCAGCCTGTGACAGAACCCCCCGGCGCTGGCCTTCCTGACCGATGGCCAGAAACTGGCGAATCTGGTCGGCAAATTTCTTTTTTCCTTCAGGGTCGTTTTTGTATTTGTTGATTTCTTCTGCCGGGAATTTGGCAAGGAAGTATTCCATTTGTTGCTTGGTAATGGTGATGCCCTGAGGTCCGGCAACCTTCCGTTGGGCCACCAGCCCGCCCATGGCGGCCAGCATGACGATGACTACGATAAAAAACGGCTTCTTCAAGTTTATGCTCCTTCACGAAACAGGGTTCAGGATTCAGGGTTCACGGGGTGACGGTTTTTGAAGATTTCACTTGTTTTGGTGGAAGTAATCTAACAAAGAGGTGCGGTGACCCTGAACCCCGAGACCCTGAACCCTGAATTCTATTCTTGCATCTTCTGCGACAATTCAATCAACACGCCATGCGTGCTTTTGGGATGGACAAACGCCACCAGGCAATGGTCGGCTCCGGGGCGCGGTTTTTCGTCAATCAGTTGAAATCCTTGGGCTTTAAGCTCGGCCAGGGCCGCCGCCACATCAGGCACATTGAGGCAGATGTGATGGATGCCGGGGCCGCGCTTGGCAATAAATTTGGCAATTGGTGAATCCGGGCGGGTGGCTTCCAGCAATTCAATCCGGCTTTCACCCACAGGCAGCATCGCCACTTTCACCCCTTGGTCTTCAACGACTTCCTCACAGGTGACGGGCAATTGCAACCCCTGTGCGTAGAACTTCAAAGCAGTTTCAAGGGATTCAACGGCAATTCCAAGATGGTCTATCTTCATAATTGAGAGTTGAGAATTGAGAAGTTCGAATTGAGAAGTTCGAATTGAGAATTCGGAAAAGGCAAGTTGACGGGAAATTGCTGAACAGGCAACAAAAAATTCTCAATTCTCAATCCGAACTTCTCAATTCAAAAGCTTCATCCTTCCCAAAATTTCCTCGACAATGGAATAAGGGTCGCGTTCGCGGGTAGCGATTTGATCCGCCCAGGCGTGCCATTCGGTTTCGGTGGCAGCTTGCGAGCGGGCATGTCGCAACAATCGTTCGCGCAAAAGCTCAAGCAGTTTTTGTTCGGCAATGCGGGTTTGGCGCTCGATGGTGGCGGGACGACGTTCCCTCGTAAAGGAAAGGTAGCTTGCAATAGCGCCAACAACTTCGTCAAGGCCACGCTGGTCGGTGGCAACGGTTCGTAAAATCGGAGGCAGCCAGCCTTCCATGGTTTCGGCTAAACCCAGCAGGGCTTCCAGTTCCTTGTGGGTCCGTTCGACGCCTTCGCGGTCGGCTTTGTTGATAATAAAGATGTCGCCGATTTCCATAATTCCGGCTTTGATGGATTGAATATCATCGCCCATGCCGGGAACCACCACCACCAGCGTTACATCTGCGGTTTTGACAATATCCACTTCATCCTGACCGACTCCGACCGTTTCAATGATGATTTTCTGATACCCGGCGGCGTCCAAAATGAGGGCCGCGTCAGCAGTGGCACGGGCCAACCCGCCCAGGTTGCCACGGGTGGCCATGCTCCGGATAAAAATTCCAGCGTCCAGGGCCAGGGACTGCATCCGGATGCGGTCGCCCAGAATCGCTCCACCGGTGTAGGGGCTTGACGGGTCAATCGCCAAAATCCCGACGGTTTCCCCTTGTTTGCGATATTTTGCTGCCAATTTATCCACCAGGGAGCTTTTTCCGGCACCAGGAGCACCCGTCAGTCCGATGACATTGGCTTTTCCGGTGTGGGGGAAAATGCCTTTCATCAGGGGCAGTGCCTCAGAGGTGGCGTTTTCCACATGGGTAATGGCACGGGCAACTGCACGGGGATTGCCTTTGAGGATGCCTTCAATCAGGGAGGCGGCGTTTTTCATAAAACAGGGTTCAGGGTTCAGGGTTCAGGGTTCAGGGTTCAGGAATGCTTTTTAACGAGGGGCAAGTCTCAAGCGCAAGTGCAAAGCAGCAGTTTTAGCAAAAGATTCAGGAAAATCTCTGCTTTCACAACAGTTTATCGTTTCACTTCAGAACCTCACAACAATTCTCGGTTTGGAAAGTGGCGCGATTTGTTTCATCGCGCAGGTTTTCTCTGTTCTTACTTAAATCACAGGACAGAAAGGCTTTTTCAGAGCGCGATGAAACAAATCGCGCCACATTTTCTGCTAAACCGGGAATGGCTGAGAAACTCACGTGCAAACCCCGAAACCCTGAACCCGCCCTTTCCCGTCACTCGACCCTTCAATTCCGTCATTCACCGGTTTTGAATTGGCGTTTGAAGGGGCCTGTTGCATGGTATGCCCAGTTATTGCAAAGGGCGGGTGAAAATGTGACAGCACCCGACACCTGACACCTGACATTCCTATTTTCACAAGGAGTTTTTTTATGAAGAAATTTTTTCTGGCCGGTGTTTTCGTGATTTTCGGTGTGTTGCTTCACGGCGGTTCGGCGTTTGGCCAACAGCAAATCGTGACGGACCCCAAGCTGAATGAAACCTTGCTTGCCTTTCAAAACAATTTTCCAAAATTTGTTTCCGAGCATCCGGAACTGACCAGTGGTGCTTCAGAGCCAATCAATCTGTCAGGCGGTCAAAAGAAAGCCACCTTTACGTTTCAACAGCAAGGGCAATATAGCGTGACCTATGGGGCCTTGCAGTTCTCGCCTTCAACCCCCATCAGTGCCAACCGGTTCGGAATGACGCTCAACCTTCAGACCATCGCGCTTTCAGGTAGCTCCGCTTTGGAAATCAAGGATAAAAAAGGAAAAACCTATAACCTGTCATGTGCCAATAACCAGTTTCGGGTCAGTCCGGTGGTTTTCACCTGCTCAGTGACTGTGCTCCCGACCGGAGCGCCGATGGTGACCAGCCCGAACGTGAAATTCGACCCGAAAACCATTACGGTTTCGATTCCTTGCCTGGACGGAAAAAACAGCACGACCGAAACAAATTTGGAAATCTCGGTTGAAGACCTGCGCGCCCAGGGGCTGTGGACGGAAGCCGACGACATTGCTTTACACAATGGCATTGAAGACGCTTTGACCACCACCGCCCTGCAAAGCGGGACGCCCAAACCTTCCACCTCCAGCGCTGCCAAAGAGGGGTTGACCAGTTCGGCGCAGTCATCCAGTTCGGATGTTTCAAAATCAACCACATCCACGGCCACCAGTAACGGAACTTCCACCGCAGCCAGCGCGCCGCAACCGTGTAATGGAAATTTGAGCGCCGATGTGCAGGCGGTTATCAATGACCTGACTGCAATTTCCCAACAGGCCCAGGCCCAGGGGTTTCAGCAGGCAATGCAGAATTTCGTGAACAGCCTGAAAGCCATCCTCCCGACGCTTTCGGCTCCGGACCAGGCCACCGTGCAAAAGTTCATCAACGACCTGACCACCTTTACCTCTTCGTCAAGCCAGGGTGGAACAACCATCACTCCGCTTGAACAAGCCACGCTGTACACGGATTTCTACAATGTGGTGTTGTCCACCGGCATCACCGTCAGCCAGTTGCAGACTCTGCAAGCAAATCTGGTGGCGGTTCTGAATACGCTGTCGGGAATTTCCACCGCCCAGTTGCAGGCTGATTTTCAAAAGCTGGTCAACGATGCGAAAAGCTGCCTGAAGCCGTAATGTGGTGACAAGTGACAGGTGACAGGTAACAAGATCAAAAAACAGGAAGCCAATGCTCAGTTTTTTTCCTGTCACTTGTCGCTCGGCGCTTGGCATTCTGGATAGCTTTTACCTCAATCCCTCTCCAAGGTTGACAGGGCGGCCCAACCGCCCTGTTTTTTTATTTTGAGAAAGGGGGAACAACCGTTTCGTAATGCTGGGACCGTTCGTCAAACCGTTTGAGCAGTTGGCGGGCTGTGGGCGGAACCACCGCCGTTTCGTAGCTTTCACCGGCAAAAGCCCGAATCTGTTCCAGCGAGGCAAACCACATCAAGGTGATGAATTCGACTTCCCGGCCCACCGTCCGCCGGAGCAGGCTGATTCCCAGATACCCAGGAATGTTTTTGGCTGCGATGCCGGGAAAAATTTCGGTTTCAAGCAGATTTTGATAGGCATCGGCGTTTTCCAAGGTGGTCCAGCCGTGCCAGATGCGAGTAATCATGGGATTCCGCTCCTTTTGAGAAAAAATGCTTGCCCGGAGTCATATCCCCTGCACTCCATCTGCTGCAATCTGACGGCTTCCCTTCCCCTGAAAAAAGCAAGATTCCAGAAGTCGCAGGCTGAAGACCTGACTACGCTGTTGTCCACTTGATATTGGACAACTCTCAACTTCCAGGCTTGCTTCGCCTGTATTTGCCGTTGTGCTGTCTCTCAAGGCAGCGCAATCGTTTGCGAAAGGAAATTCAAAAATGAAACAACAGTTTTTCCCAAACCGCCGCTTTTCGATTTTGGGCTGGGCTGGTTTATTGATGGTCATCGGTGTGGGCGGATTGTTCCTGACCTGGAGTCAGGCCAGTGCTCATGGTTCAAGTGGCGAGGATGAAAAAATCATTGCTGCACTCGACACGGAATATCAGGCTGCGGTGGAAAAAAATGATGTCCAGACCATGGACCGCATTCTGCACGATGATTTTGTGTTGGTGCTGGGGGACGGCAAAACCTATCACAAAGCCGATTTATTAAACTCCGCCCGAAGCGGGAAAATCGTCTACGAACATCAGGTGGACAGTGAGCAAAAGGTCCATGTCTGGGGCGATACGGCAGTGATTACAGCCCTGCTCTGGTTGAAAGGAACCAACGATGGCAAACCGTTTGAACGGAAATTGTGGTTTAGCGACACCTATATCCGCACGTCCAAAGGCTGGCGCTACGTGTTCGGACAGGCATCACTGCCAATCTCGAAAACCCCATAAACAAATTCCCTTTACCGGTTATTGAAATGTGGAGTGCGGCGACTTGTCGCCGCTTTCACTGGTGGCGACTTGTCGCCACCACTTGGAAAAAGACAAAATTCCAGTTTCGGCGACAAGTCACCGAAAGACACAGCCGGGACAAGTTTCTGCACTCCAAATCAAAGTAACTCGGTTTCCCAATCCGCAAACGGCTGGGCAGGTTCATAACCAGAGAGACACCAGGTTTTGGCCATCTCAGCCGCTCGCCGAAAAGCCCATTCCTGATTGGTGACTTTTCCTTCCAGGTCAATTTCCAGCACGTTACCCAGAACTGCAAAGACAATTTCCAGTCTACTTGGTTCGTCAACCAATCGTTCCACATAATTCAGATTTCTCAAAATATCAGGTTCCAGCGTGCCTGTGCCGAAGAGAAGTGCAAATTGCTGGATGACGGCTTTCCAATCCCGACCATCGTGGATTTCCGCCTCCCAGGCTTTGAGAGGTGGGTGGGGCTGATATTCAGGGATGCAATAAGCTTTCAGCCATTGTCCGGCGCGATAATCAGGAGTGGTATAGGGGAACTGGTTGTCCCATTCTTCAATACTGGTTGGTTTCCAATGATTAAGGAAAACAGCAAAAATTCGTCCAATGGTATCGTCTTTTTTCACCAGCCATGGCGTGTAGTTGTAGATATGGCCATCTGGCGGGACCACTCCATGAGCCATGGCATATTCCACCTTTTTGGCCATTTCCTGAAACAGATTGTATCCATCGGGAACCGGCTGCAACGAGCAACTGGCAACTCCAGACGCAAACCTCCGCAGACCTACCCGAAAATCAATCGGGAGATGCCGTTCACTGAGCATGTTTTCAGTGAGGTACCCGTAAAAGGTCAGGGGAGTTTCATAAGGAAATGCCAACCCTTCCGGATACGGGGAGGTTTCAAATTTGATGTAGTGGGTGACATGCTTCGTGTGCCGCACGATGTTCATGGGAAAATGCTCTTCCTGTTCAATCAGAGTAAACTGGGTGGTTTTGGTGCGGTTCAGGTCCGTAGGAACAAAATCCTCTGACCACGGATAAATTCTTGGTGAATGTAGAAATGTCAGTCGGAGCAAGCCGGATTCAGGTAGTTCAAACCGGAACTTGATGTCTGCATAGACCGTCTGGCCGTAGGCAAAAACAATCTTTCCTGTGCCATCCGGGTGAAAATTGACAAATCGGCAACTTGAATAATCCCATGGAGTTGTTTCCCATCGTTGGCACGTGGTGAGCATTTGTTTCTGGATTTCCACAGATTGATACATAGTGCAGAAAGCAGGTTAAAGCCTGGACTCCGGGCCTTTAATGGGCATCGGTTGCAGTGGCGGCCCGCCATAATTTCACCGTGCTGTCCTGGCTGCCCGTGGCCAGCAGGTTTCCATCCGGGGAAAAGACTGCGGCATTAACCCAGCCCGCATGACCCTTGAACGTGGCCAATGGCTGCCCGGTGATGACATCCCAGAGCTTGGCCGTACCGTCCTGGCTGCCTGTGATGATACGTTTGCCATCCGGTGAAAAGGCAACCGAACTGATGTTGGTCCGGTGTCCGCGCAGGGAATTGAGTTCTTTGCGCGTGGTCACATCCCAGATTTTGACCGTCCGGTCGCGGCTTCCGGAAGTCAAACGGAGACCGTCACGCGAAAAGGCTACGGTTTCAACCACATTTGTATGGCCTTGGAAAATCCCGACTTCGCGTCCTTCCGCAACATCCCAAAGGCGGATGGTTTTGTCATCGCTGGCCGTGGCCAGCCATTTTCCGTCGGGTGAGAAGACCACTGCATTGACATCGCCGGTATGGCCGCTGAATGCTTTGACTTCCTTGCCGGTTTCGAGATTCCACAGCCGCACTGCCGAATCACCGCCGCCCGTGGCCAGCACTTTTCCATCGGGTGAAAACGCCATTCCCCAGACCGGATATTTATAATCGAGCAGAAGCGGCAGTTCCGTCTGGGTTTCCAGGTTCCAGAGCTTGACCGTGCGGACTTCGGGCGTGTGCGGGCGGGGGCTTTGGGTAATGAAGCGGTGCGCGAACCCGGTGGCAGTGGCCAAAGTTTTGCCATTCGGTGACAGCGCCACCGCCCAGACAGGATATTCGTACTTTTGAAACCGGACGATTTCCTGACCGGTTTCCGCATTCCAAATCCGGGCAGTGCCGGTTTCTTCGGTCACAATTTCGCGTCCGGTGGGGAATTGGTAGCCGGTTCCGCCAGCCAGCAGTTTTCCATCGGCGGAAAAAGCCAGGGAAGTGACCCGGCCCAGGTCGCGTTTGATGGTTTTCCAGTCTTGTTCCTCAGCCACCTCCCAGAGTTTCACGGTTTGGTCTTCGCTGCCGGTGGCCAGCCGTTTGCCGTCGGGCGAAAAGGCGACCGTCCACACCCGGTCAAGATGTTCTTTGAGGGTGGAAATTGGTTGCTGGGTGGCCACATCCCAGATTTTGGCGGTGTTGTCCCAGCTTCCGGTGGCGAGTTTGGTTCCGTCAGGCGAAAAGGCGACGGAATGAACCAGACTGGTATGGCCTTTGAGGGTTGTCAGTTCGCGCCCGGTGGCAATGTCCCAGAGGCGCACCGTGCTATCCATGCTCGCCGTCGCCAGCGTTTTTCCGTCAGGCGAAAAAGCAACCGACCGAACCCAGTCGGTATGCCCCCGCAACGTTGCCTGTTCCTTGCGGGCGGCCACATCCCATAATTTAACGGTGGTGTCTTTGCTGCCGGTGGCCAGCAGTTTGCCGTCAGGTGAAAAGGCCACCGGATTGAGTCCCTGCGTGTGACCCGTCAAAACCGCGCTTGTGCTCCAAGTGGTGGTGTCCCAGAGTCGCACGGTCCGGTCGTCTCCGGCAGACGCCATGATTTTGCCGTCAGGGGAAAAGTCCACCGAATTGACATCGTTGGCATGTCCGGTCAGAACCCGTTCCAACTGGAGTGTTGCCAGATTCCACAGCCGCAGCGTGCCGTCTTCACCGCCTGAAACCAGCCATTGGTTGTCCGGTGAAAAAGCCACCGCATAAACCCAGCCCTTATGTCCCGTGAAGGTCGCCAGTTCGTGCCCCGTGGCGGTTTCCCAGAGCTTGACCGTACTGTCGGCGTTTCCCGTGGCCAGCAGCTTTCCGTTGGGGGAAAAACAGGTTGCATAGACCAGGGATTTATGAGGCAGGGTAAACAGATTGCTATGACAGAGCCGCCACAGGTAAAACCATTCGAAGCCGCGCAGGTCTTCCTCTCCGGCTTTGGGAATGTACGCATCAAGCAGGCCCATGACCTGGGCCACGTTGGCATCTTCCCACGCCTGCTGTGCCAGATTCATTTGGGCATCATAGAGGAGTTTCCGGTTGCGGGCTTCCTGAGCCTCGGCCCGGTTGCGCTGGCGGATGGCGGTAATCCAGAGCATGGTAATCACGGCCAGAATCAGAACCGAAATCGAAGTGGTCCGCACAATACCGCGCCGGAACGCCCGTCGCTGGCGGCGCAGTTCGGCATCGGGCATGTTGCTCGTGACCCAATCCCGGTCAAAAACTTCGTGATAAATCCGGTTACGCACCCGGAGGGAGCCGTTTTTGACACGGGTGATGCCGCTCAACCGCAAAATCGTGACAAACGGATTGGTTTCGTCATCGCGGACGGTCTGGCCGTTGCGGATTTGAGCATAGAGTTCGAGGAGCCCGGCCAAATCGGTCTCGCTGCGGAGAATTCGTTCCCGGACAAAGAGCAGGTTGTCATCCCGCTCACGGGCACGAGGGGTAAAAAAGAGTTCTTCGCAAAGTTGGTCCACTTCTGCCTGCCCCCGGACGCTTTTCCGCTCGGCCACCGCCTGACAAAACCGCTGGGTCAGATAGGGATGCCCGCCCGTCCAGTGCAAAACCCGCCCCAGTACGTGTTTTCCGGTTGATTCGTCCAGGCCGAAGCCCTGGACCAGCGGCAGGGCTTCGGTTTCCGTGAAGTCGGTGAGTTCAATCCGTTTGCCAATATTAAAAGGGGTGGTGCGGGTGTCCCGAATCAGGTCTGAAGGCGAAGCGACGCCCAACAAACAAAAGGTAAGGCGGGTCAGTTCGGGGTCTTCGGTGCGGCGGTTGTAAAATTCACGAATTCCGGCAAAAAACTCGTCCGTTGAAAATGGCAGGCTCCGCACGGCGTCAATTTCGTCCACAAAAATCACAAGGCGGTTGCGGCAATTGGGCAAAACGGCTTCGCGGACCGCCCGCATCCAGCGCTGAAGGGGGCCGGTCCGTTCGTGTGCCAGCCAGAAATCCTCCAGTTCGTCCTCCAGTTTGAGTTGCTGCCCGATGCGCCCCAGCAGGCCGTCATACCATTGCTCGGGCGTCAGGTTCTGGCCGACCGCAGTCAAATCAAGCACCGCCACCGAACAGCCCTCTTCGCGGAGCCGAACGGCAGTCCGCACCATGAGCGAGGATTTTCCCAACTGCCGCGAGGTCAGCACATAGCAGAAATTTCCCGCTGTCAGACCTTCGTAAAGGTCCACATCGGCCTGACGTGGTACATAACAGGGAGCATCCCGCCGGAGCGTGCCCCCGGTAACGTAGAAATTTTCCATAAGCCTTTCGTGGCAAGATGTTTTGCGCCGCTTCGCGGCGGTTGATTGTAGCCGTGGGTTTCAACCCACGGAACGAGAAAAATTGTGTTCCATGTGGTTGGTGGTCCGGTTGGGATGGTCCGTGGATTGAAATCCACGGCTACAATCAACGGTCGCTGACGCGACCGGATGACTGAATACGTGCTGTGCCATTTGATGGCAACTTAATCGGTACCGTGTTTCAAGGGGC